>JAFGSI010000026.1 GCA_016934715.1 Anaerolineales bacterium | reverse complement strand
GCCTCAAGAGCTTTCAGTGGTTTCTTTGGCATGGCTACCTCCTTCAAGATAGCCATTTGTACCTCAATTTAGATGCGATTGCCCTACTGCATTCGTCAATATGCGCCAATCGGGTTACAATCATAGGATGCTTCCCGAACTGCAACTCAAGGACCGGCTGCGCCTGCGCAAGCCACATCCCTGCGGTGGCTACGAGTGGACTGTCGTCCGTCTTGGAGCGGACATTGGTCTGGAGTGTGACACCTGCAAACGGCGGGTGATCCTGACCCGTCGCGAACTGGCCCGGCGGCTGAAAACGATCCTCGCCCGGCCAGCCGCTGATCTGGAGAGCAGTGACTAAGAAAAAACCCCACATCCTCTTCCTCTTCTCAGACACCGGGGGCGGCCACCGGGCTGCCGCCGACGCCATTACTGAAGCCCTCGCGTTGGAGTTCGACGATGCGCTCACGACCGAGATGGTCGACTTCCTGAAGGATTATGCCCCGCCGCCCTACAACCAGCTGCCGCGCTTCTATCCCGAGATGGTCAAGCTGCCCGAGCTATGGGGCGTGGGCTACAAGATCAGCGATGGCCGCCCGCAGGCCCGCCTCGTCACATCTACCCTCTGGCCGTACGTGCGCAACGCTGCCCGCCGGCTGGTGAGGGAGCATCCGGCCGATCTGCTGGTCAGCGTTCACCCGGTGGGCAATTCCTTTTTCCTGAAGGCCCTGGGCAAGAATCGCCCGCCGTTCATCACCGTCGTGACGGATATGGTTACCACCCATGCCCTGTGGTACGACCAGCGTGCCGACCTGATCATTGTTCCCACCCGGATAGCCTTCGAGCGGGCGGTCGAGTATCACATGGCACCCGAGAAGATCTTCATCGCCGGGCAGCCGATCTCGGAACGTCACAGCCGGCCGGAGCTGGACAAGGTCGCCCTGCGCGAAAAATTTGGCTGGCCAAGTGACAAGTTCACTATCCTGCTGGTCGGCGGTGGAGACGGGATGGGGCCCTTGGCCGAGACGGCCCGGGCCATCGACGAGTCGGGCCTGGACGTCAACCAGGTGATCGTCACCGGGCGGAATGCCAGGCTCAAGGACTACCTCGAAACGCTCTCGTGGGAGAACCCGACCTTCCTGTACGGTTTCACAACTGACATGCCCGAGTTCATGCGCGCCGCCAACGCGATCGTTACCAAGGCCGGGCCGGGAACGATCGCTGAGGCCCTTGTCGCCGGTCTGCCAGTCATCCTATATGCCAAGCTGCCCGGGCAGGAAGATGGCAATGTCACCTTCGTCGAAAGCGCCGGAGTCGGTGTCTGGGCCCCGGATCCGCTCAAGGTGGTCCGCACGCTGACACGCTGGATCTGCCGCGCGGACGAACGCGAACAGGTGGTCGAGAACTGCCGCAGTGCTGCCCGCCCGCAGTCGTCGCGCATCATCGCCCGTCTCATCGCTTCCCGGCTGGGCTTGATCGATCACGATTCTGTCCTGGAAGGCATCGGACAGGCATAGACTTCTGCCTTGGGAAGAAGTCGCGTGCCGCTGGCCGTGCCGCGCTTGAGAGTTTTGGTCTGCTGTGGGTCAGGCCTGATCGTGCATGTAGATGGTCCGGGTCGGGAAGGGGAGGTCGATCCGGGCCCCATCGAGGGCTGCCTTGATCAGACGCATGGCGCCGTCTTTGGCCTCGAAAAGGCCGATGTGGCTGGTATTATCGATCCAGAAGTAGACCGTCAGGTTGACGGCCGATTCGGCGAAGGTATCTGCGACGACCATTGGGGCGGGTTCGGTGATGAAGCCGGGCAAGGCCGGGATGGCCTTCAGGATCACCTCCCGGGCCTGGTTCAGGTCGGTCCCGTAGCCGACGCCGACTGGGACCTCGATCCGGCGCCGGTCGGCCCGGGTGTGGTTGACGATCACGTTACCGATGATCTCGGCGTTGGGGATGATCACGATCCGCCCATCCCAGGTGCGCAGCTCGGTCGTGCGCAGGTTGATTACCAGCACGGTCCCACCGTAGTCGCTGACCTCGACGGCGTCCCCGATGTTGAACGGCTGCTGGATGAGCAGGATGATCCCGGAAGCGAAGTTCTGCATGATGTTCTGCAGGGCGAAGCCGATAGTGAAGCCCAAGATACCCAGGCCGGCCAGGAAGGCGGTGATATCGAAGAAGCGCTGCAGGGCGGTGATGATCCCGATGATGATGATCGCCCAGAGGGTCGTTCTTGTCAGCAGGAGCGACGCTTCAGGGCTGGCCTTGTGCCGCTTGAGGGTCCTGTCGAGCAGCGTGCTCAGGAGTCTCGCCAGGAGGATGCTGCCCACCAGGATCAGCAGGGCGATCAGGATGTTGGGAAGCCATGCCGCGACATTGTCGAGCAGATCACGAAACCAGTTTTCCATTGGATTTCTCCTTTCGGCGATGAAGTTTTTTGATGAAACCACTATAGCCTAAACTTCCAGGAAAGTCCACCTCCCTACAACCGTGATACGCTTCCCCTACTCCCGAAAGAACGACAAAGGCCCTGTAGTATAATCGCCTCGCCATGCCCATCCTGGACGCCCATGCCTTTGAATTCTTCAGCCACTCGCCGGAACAGACCCGGCGGGTGGGCATGCGTCTGGGCGGGCTGCTCCGGACCGGGGACCTGGTTTGCCTGCAGGGCGACCTGGGTGCCGGCAAGACAACCCTTGTCCAGGGCCTCGCCCGGGGCTGGGGGGCGCGTGATTCTGTCGCCAGTCCAACTTTCGTGCTGGTCAACATCTACCGGCGAGCCGATGGCAGCCAGCTGGCCCACTTCGACGCCTACCGGGTCGAGTCGCTGGCTGAGGCTGAGGAACTCGACCTGGAGACGCTCCTCGCCGAGGGCCCGCTGGTGGTCGAGTGGCCGGAACGGGTCGATCCGGTCCTGGCACCAGCGCGTATCTGGATTTATCTGGATGCCTGGGGTGAGGAGCAGCGCACCCTACGCTTCACGGCCGATGGGCCGCGTTTCGAAACCATGCTGGATGAACTGCGCCAGGCGATCTATGGAGTGAGCGATGCTGCTGGCGATTGACACCTCCACGGCCCGGATCGGGCTGGCGCTTTACGACGGCATCCAGGTGACCGCCGAACAGGTCTGGCTGGGAACTGCTCACCACACCCAGGAACTTGCTCCGGCCCTTTCCGGTCTCCTGGCCCGCTGCGGCCTGACGATCGACTCGCTCCAGGCTCTGGGCGTGGCAATCGGCCCCGGGTCCTTCACCAGCCTGCGGGTCGGGTTGGCCCTGGCCAAGGGACTGGCCCTGGCCCGGCACCTGCCGCTGGTCGGCGTCCCAACCCTGGACGTGGTGGCGCGGGCGGTTCCGCTCGCCGGCCAAAGGCTGGCGGCCGTCCTGCAGGCCGGCCGCGGCCGGTTGGCCCTTGGCTGGTACCGGGACGGGGAAGACGGCTGGCAGGCTGATGGTCCGGTCAGAGTGACCACCGCCGAGGAGCTTGCGGCCAGGATCCGCCGGCCGACCATCATCTGCGGCGAGTTGACGGCTGCTGACCAGCAGCGTCTGCGGCGCAGGTTCAAGAACGTGAGCCTGTCCTCCCCGGCGGAGAGCGTGCGCCGGCCGGGGATCCTGGCCGAGATCGCCTGGCAGCGCTGGCAGGCTGGCCAAACCGATGAAACGGCCGGGCTGGCGCCAATCTATCTGCATGTCGCCGGAGGCCCGCCGGCATGAACTCGCTCGACCCCTCGACGTTGGTCATCCGCCGCATGACAGTGGAAGATATACCCGCAGTCCACGAGATCGATACTCTGTCTTTCAGCCTGCCCTGGCCGGAGCGCTCGTTCCGCTTTGAGATGACCGAAAACCCGGTCTCGCGCGGCTGGGTGGCCGAACAGGCTGGCCAGATCATTGCCATGCTGATTCTCTGGCTGGCAGCCGATGAGGCCCACATCGCCACCATCGCAACCCATCCGAACTACCGGCGGCAGGGCCTTGGCGAAAAGATCCTGCTGGTGGCCCTGGGGGTGGCGCGGCAGGAAGGTGCCCGGCGGGCTTTCCTGGAGGTCCGGGCCGGCAATCTGGCGGCCCAGGCGATGTATCACAAATACGGCTTTGCCGTCACCGGGCGCCGGCCGCGGTACTACCGCGATAATGCCGAGGATGCAATCCTGATGGCGCTGGATGAACTAGATCGAATTGGAGGCAGCATGAATGCAGAAGAGACCCTGGCCATGATTGCGAAGGAAGTGTCCGTCTGCGAGAAGTGCGTCCTGCATCGCTCGCGCAAGCTGTCGGTGCCGGGAGAGGGACCGGCTCATGCCGAGATCATGTGCATCGGTGAAGGTCCCGGATTCCACGAGAATGAACAGGGGCGTCCATTCGTCGGTGCGGCCGGGAATTTCCTCACCGAACTTCTGGCCCAGGCAGGGATGAAACGCGAAGAGGTTTGGATCGGCAACGTGGTAAAATGCCGTCCGCCTGGCAATCGTGACCCCCTGCCCGAAGAACTGACGGCCTGTAATGAATACCTTGAGCGGCAGATCGCGGCCATCGACCCGAAGATCATCATTACCCTGGGCCGTTTTTCGATGAGCAAGTACATGCCCGGGGCCAAGATCAGCGCCGTCCATGGACAGATGCGCCGGATCGGCGATCGTTTCGTCATCGCCATGTTCCATCCTGCGGCGGCCCTGCACCAGGCCTCGCTCAAGCCGGTGATTATGAAAGACTTTGCCCAGCTTCCCGGGCTGCTGGAACAGGCGAACTCGGCCCTGAAGCACTCGGCCCCTGTCCTTGCGGACGAGAAAGCACAGGATGACCCCAAACAGTTGAGCATGTTCTAGATGCAACATCCTGTCGGGAATTGGAGCAGCGTCAGCATTGAGCTTGAGAACGGCATTTAACTCTAATATGTTTTTTGGGTTAAGTCCATTGATGAGGAAAAATGACCATCAAAGATCGTTTGCTCACACAATTGAATGAGAAAACTGCCCGGGTAGCCGTGCTCGGCATGGGCTATGTTGGCCTGCCGCTAGCGGTCGTCTTTGCCGAGGCGGGATTTACCGTCACCGGGATCGATCCAGACGAGCGCAAGGTCGAAGCGCTCACTCAAGGCGTCTCTTACATCCCTGATGTGACCACTGATACCGTGACCAGGCTGGTGAAGGCCGGCAGGCTCAAGGCGACCACAGATTTCTCGACCCTGAAGGAGGCCGAGGCCGTCAGCATCTGCGTCCCGACCCCGCTGCGCAAAACCGGCGATCCCGATATGTCGTTCATCATGTCGGCCACCGAAGAACTGGCCAAGTACATGCACAAGGGCATGGTGGTGGTGCTTGAGTCGACCACCTACCCGGGCACGACCCGCGAAGTCCTGCTGCCGATGCTCGCGGCCGAGGATGGACTGACGGTCGGCCAGGACTGGTTCCTGGCCTTTTCCCCGGAGCGGGTTGACCCGGGCCGCCTGGATTTCACCACGCTGAATACGCCCAAGGTCGTTGGCGGGATTACGATTGCGTGTGCCGAAGTTGCAGCCGCCTGGTACGGTGAGGCCCTTGAACAGATCCACATGGTCTCGTCGGCCGAGGCGGCCGAGATGGCCAAGCTGCTCGAGAACACCTTTCGCATGGTCAACATCGGGATGGTCAATGAGTTGGCGATCATGTGCGACCGGATGGGTGTGGATGTGTGGGAAGTGATTGACGCTGCGGCGACCAAGCCGTTCGGCTTCATGAAATTCACTCCCGGTCCGGGCCTGGGCGGGCACTGCATCCCGATCGACCCGTTGTATCTCTCGTGGAAAATGAAGGCCTATCAATATACGGCCCGTTTCATCGAACTGGCGTCTGACATCAATACCAACATGCCGCGCTACGTGGTCAACCGGATCCTGTCTGCCCTCAATGATCGCGGCAAGACCTTGAAGGGCAGCCGCTGCCTGGTGCTGGGTGTGGCTTACAAGCCTGACATCGACGATATTCGTGAATCGCCAGCCCTGGATGTCATCGGCCTTCTACAGAAGAGAGGGGCCGTGGTCGAATACCACGACCCGTACATCCCCGGGATGACGACCCACGAGGGTGAGCCGATGAGTTCTGTCCTGGATTTGATGGCTGCCGTGCGCACCGCCGACTGCGTGGTCATCGTGACCAACCACAAGGCGTATGATTATCCCGCCCTCCTCGAGGCGGCCGGATTCATCTTCGACAGTCGCAATGCGTTGGGCGAACTTGGGAAAGAGAATGCTAAGGTGGTTCGGTTATGAGGATTGAAAAATCTCGGGCACGAGCGCAGCGGGAGGGGAGGCCTGAAAACTGGTTCCTGCGCATGGCGACCTATCTCCACGATGGGATACTCTTTGAACGCGCTCGTTTGCGTTGGCATTACTTTGCCCGCGACCAAAAGCAGGGCTGGTGGGACCGGCAGAAGAAACGTGGCCGAGTTTCATTCGTTTATACAGTTCAACCCGGAGTTCGAATGCGGCTCTTTTTCCGGGATGAGTTTGCCCGGGGCATCTTCATCAAGGATTTCGAATTCAAAGAGAGGCGTTTTCTCGATGCCTTTCTGAAACCGGGCGATGTCTATATCGATATTGGGGCCAACATCGGCTTGTTTACCCTGATTGCAGCCCGGTGCGTTGGTCCGCAGGGTCATGTTCATGCCATCGAGCCGGTGGCCGGGACATTCCGGCAACTGGGTGAGAATATCGCCCTGAATCACGTATCCAATGTTTCGCTGCATCAAATTGCATTTTCAGACAACCCCGGTCAGGCAGAGATTTTTGTTTCGCTGGATGGCCATGCTGGCCTGAACTCCCTGGCCAGACCGAGTGGCGAGGAATTTGTCACCGAGACGGTGGTTCTGTCTCGCCTGGATGATTTCCTGGCGGTCAAGGAGTTGACCGGCCACGTGGCGATGATCAAGCTGGATGTCGAGGGCTGGGAGGCGCATGTTCTGGCAGGCGGAAGGCGGACCTTTTCTTCCCCGACCGCGCCGGTCCTGCAGATCGAGTTCACCTCGGAGGCCAGTCAATCCGCAGGAATTTCCTCTGTCCAGCTTTACCAGTTGCTGGTTGAGATGGGATATCGACTCTTTGATTATGACGAGCGCCTGCGGCGCCTGCTCCCGGTGGGGACCGAGGCGGTCAACAGACCGCATATCAATTTGTTCGCCATCAAGAATTCGGATGAAGTCGCTCGCCGTTTGAGGAAACAATAAAAGGATCGCATGAGTCATTCCTCCAACGCAGGTATGCCGGATGGTGCTTGGTGTGGTCGCCGCTGCGAACGCACCCGGGTTGAAAAAGGCACACTGCATTGAAAGTCATAAAACGGTTCGCCTTGGCCCTGCCTGAGGATCCCCTCTTCCGCAGGGTGCTGAAGAACAGCAGTTTCCTCTTCGGGAGCAACACGATCTCGGCCGTGCTGATCTTCCTGCAGACGATCTTTGCTGTTCGTCTGCTTGGCATCTCCAGCTGGGGCCTGGTGACAACCATTACCGTCTTTGTGACCAATGTCAACCGCCTGCTTGGGTTCCGCATGCGCGAGGTGGTGGTCAAACGCATGGGCCAGGCCCTCGTTGAGCAGAACCGCCAGGAAGCGGCCGCGGTGGTCAAGGCAACCGGACTGGTCGAGATCCTGGTCGGCCTGATCACCTTCCTGGTCGTCGTGATCCTTTCCCCCTGGGCGGCGGTCATGTTTGCCAAGGACGCCCTGGCTGCCCCCTGGTTCACCTTCTATGGCCTGATCCTGCTCAGCAACCTGGTCGACGAAACCTCGACCGGGATCCTGCAAACGCTGCGGCGTTTCGACTATCAGGCCCGCATCGCTCTGGTGCAAAGCGTGATCACAGCTTCCATCATCGCGGGCAGTTTCGTCCTCAACCTGCGGGGTGGGGAAATGCCTTTCGAGATCGCCATCCGCAACGTCCTGCTGGCCTACATGCTTGGCAAGGTGTACCAGGGTGCTTCGATGGCGATCATCGCCTGGCGCGAAGTGGATGCTGAATTTGGCCCTGGCTGGTGGCGGGTCCCGCTGCGTTCGTTGCCGGACAAGCGCGGCATGTTCGGCTTTATGCTCAACACCAACCTGCATGGCACGGTGACCCTCTTCACCCGCGATAACATCCCACTCTACATGGCGGCTCTGTTGTCTACGACGGAGGTCGGCTACATCAAGATCGCCCTGACCCTGATTGCGCCGATCACGATGATCCTCGATCCTTTCATCTGGCCGACCTATGCTGAGATCACCCAGACGATCGCTGCCAGGGATTGGACCGCCACGCGTAATTTGCTGCGGCGGGTCAGCCTGTTCGCCAGTGGCGTGGTGGCCGGGCTGGGAAGCCTTCTGGGCCTGGCTGGCTGGTGGTTGATCCCCGCTCTCTATGGACAGGAGGCTACCCCCGCTTACCCTGCCATGCTGATCCTGCTGGCGGGCTATGGCCTTGGTGGGATCCTGCAGTGGAATCGCCCCTTGCTGCTTTCGCTCGGCAAGCCTGGCTTTCCGGTGCTGGTGGCGGCGGTGCTTGGTGGAATCGAACTTTTCCTGATCTTCTGGCTGGTCCCTTATTTCGGATACCTGATGATGGTTGGGACCCTGTCGGGATATTTCATTCTGACGACCCTGGTCGTTGTCTGGCGCGGTCTGGCCATCATCCGGCAACGCGCGGCCATTGAGGCCACACCATGAGGATCGTGTGCATTTCGGCATCCAGGGTGCCGTCGGAGGCAGCCAACAGCCTGCAGGCGATGAAGGCCTGCCAGGCCCTGGTGCAGACCGGTCACGATGTGACCCTGCTCGTCCCCGGCGCACCGTCAGGTGTGACCGTCCAGCGGTTGCGTGAGCATTATGGCCTTGCACTGACCTTCCCTATCGGCTGGCTCCCCGGGCCGCGTCGGTTGTTCCCCTCGCGCGCCATCATGCGCCTCCGTAGTCTGAACCCGGACCTGCTCTATGTCTGGCCATTGCAGGCCGCGGCGCTGGGCGCCCTGCGGCACATCCCGGTGATTCTCGAGATGCACGATCTGCCTTCCGGGCGGATCGGTCCGCTCTGGTATCGTCTGTTTCTGGGCGCCCGCGGAGCCCGGCGGGTGCTGACCATCACCACGGCCCTGCGGGACGCCCTGGCGGAGAAGTATGGGAGCCGTCTGCCCCCTGCCGGTATGATCCTCGCTCCCAATGGTGTCGACCTCGAGCGCTTCTCCGCCCTGCCCGGCCCCCGTTCCGCCCGCCGTCAACTCGGCCTGCCCGAAAAGCCAACCGTCGCCTGCACCGGCCACCTGTACGCCGGGCGCGGCGCTGACCTGTTCCTCGAACTTGCCTGTTCCTTCCCGCAGGCGAATTTCCTGTGGGTGGGCGGACGCCCGCAGGAGGTGACCGCATGGCAGGCCCGTTCCGGGTCGCTCGGCCTGCAGAACGTCACCTTCACCGGCTTCGTCTCCAACAATTGCCTGCCGCTCTACCAGGCGGCAGCCGACATCCTGCTGATGCCCTACGGGCGCGTGATCGCCATCAGCAGCGGGATGGGCCACTCAGCCCGGGTGGCCAGCCCGATGAAGATGTTCGAGTACATGGCCTCCGGACGGGCGATCCTGACCAGCGACCTGCCGGTCATCCGCGAAGTGCTCGACGAAACCACGGCGGTCTTCTGCCCTCCTGAGGAGTTCGAGGCCTGGCGTGAAGCGCTCAATGCGCTGCTGGCCGACCAAACCCGCCGGCAGGCCCTTGGTCGACGCGCCCGGGCGCAGGTTGAACAATATACCTGGATCCGGCGCGCCGAACGCGCCCTGGAAGGATTTCCCCCCCATTGAAGAAGTTCACCACACGGTCCTGGTTGTTGATCAGCCTCGGCATCGCTTTTGTCGAGAGGCTGGTGCTTTTCCTGACCTATCCCCTGGTCCATTATACCGATTCGTCTACCTACCTTGGGCTGGCTGAAATGCTGGAGGCCGGCTGGGGCGAGTACAGCTACATTCGCACGCCGGGCTATCCGCTCTTCCTGTACTGGCTGGGCCGTGACGAGACGGCCATCTACCTCGTCCAGTTGGCTCTCGGGTTGTTGACGTCACTGCTCCTGTTCTACCTCGGCTGGCGGATCAGCGGCAAGGGCTGGTTCGGGGCCCTGGCTGCCCTGGCACACAGCCTCAACCTGCAGCAGTTGTTTTTTGAGGCCGATATCCTCTCTGAAAGCGCAGCCACCTTCCTGCTCGTGCTGACCCTGGCCGGGGTTGCCTGGCTGCTTTATTCGGGAAGTAAGAAGCCGGGGTGGCTGGCGCTCCTGGTCGGGTTGGGGGTGGGCCTGGTCGGTGGAGGTCTGACGCTCACCCGGCCACAATTCATCTTCCTGCCCTTCTGGGCAGCTTTCTTCATCCTGATCGGCTGGCCAGCCGCCCGGCGCTGGAAGCGCTGGGTAGTGACCGTCACAATCGGGCTGGGTGCCGTGGTGTTGATCGGCTGGTGGGTGTTGAAGGTGCACGATCGCTTCGGTATTTGGGGCCTGACCAACATGACCGGCTATCACCTGGTCCAGCATACCGGGGCGTTCTTTGAATATGTTCCGGACGAGTATGCAGCCATCCGCGAGACCTATCTCGAGTACCGTGCCTTGCGGGTTGCTGAGACCGGCCAGCCCAACAACGCCATCTGGGATGCCATCCCGGCCTTGATGGAGGTCTCCGGGCAGGGCTTCGTCCCGCTCTCTCAATTGTTGGCCGTGATTTCAACCCGGCTCATTCTGGACCATCCTGGCTTGTACCTGCAGAGCGTTCTGCAGGGCTGGGGGTGGTTCTGGAAGGCGCCGGCATACTGGTCGCCGGAGTCGGTTGCCGTTCTGGGGCTGCGGTCGGTCCTGGGGGGGGTGGTGTTGGCCACCCGCGGCGGCCTTTTTCTTGCCAACCTGGTCTTTATCCTGATTTCAGCGGTCTTGCTTTGGAAGAAAGCCCGCCGGTTTCTGAAGCTGGACGCCTTCCTGCTGTTTGTGCTGGGAACGGTCTGGTTTACCTCCATCGTATCGAGCATGCTCGACCACGGCGATAACCCGCGCTTCTCGGTGTCCATCCAGTCACTGGTGGTTGTGCTCGTGATCTGGTGGATCGTCCAGTTCATTCCATCCTTGAGGAAAAAAAATGAAGACGTTCGTGCGTGATCTGCGCTGGCTCCTGCCGGCCAGCCTGATCGGCAGCGGCCTGTTGACTCTGGCCATGCCCGGTGGAACCTGGTGGATCGGCTGGCTGGCCATGACGGTGTTTCTGTTCCTGGGTTTATGGGCACTGGGCACTCTCTGGCGGTCTGTGGGGGCTTCGCGAACGCTGGGTCTGATTCTCGCCATCGGCCTTCTTCTCCGTCTGGGTACAGGAGTGGCGCTGCTCGTGCTCCTTCCGGACTATGGCTACGATACGGAGACCCAGAATGCTGGGTACGTCTTTTTCGATGCTTTTCGCCGTGACGGCCAGGCCTGGGAGCTGGCCCAGACGGAAGAACCACTGTGGCGGGCCATGGAGAAATCTTACTCTGCAGACCAGTATGGCGGCCTGCTGGCCCTGAGCGCTTTGCTCTATCGGTATTTCTCTCCTGATATGCAGCGTCCCCTGCTTATTGTTCTGGTTGGAGCGGTAGTGAATATTATCGGGATCGTATTTGCCTGGAAGGGAGCTGAGTGTATCGGGGGGCAACGGTTTGCCTCGATTGTGGGCTGGATCCTGGCTTTGTATCCTGAGAGTGTTTTCCTGGGAAGTTCGCAAATGCGCGAACCCTTCCTGATGGCCTTCCTGGCGATGATCTTCTGGGGGTTTGTTGACCATGTTTATTCCCATCAGCGAAGATCGTGGCCCTGGCTGGTCGCAGGCATGCTGGGGCTGCTGCTTTTCTCTCCCGCCGTGGCGCTTGCTGTCATCCTGGTATTGGGAGTCTGGGCCCTGTTGTCGATAGGCCTGGGAGGCTTGCGTTGGTGGATGGTGGGGGCCACAGCCGGGGTGATCCTGCTGGCGGTCATCCTGCTGGCATTGGCCCTGGAGGGCAGCATCCAGGTCCAGGGTGGGCCACTGGGGACGATCCTGACCTGGATGCGCGATGCCACTCGGTGGGATATCTATCTGTTGATACGATCCTCCGGGTGGGTCGGGGAGATGCTGGAACGCTTGCCGCAATTCCTTCACATGCCGTTTATCGCCGGTTACGGGATTGTGCAGCCCCTGCTCCCGGCAGCGATCACCGATCCCGCCATCTGGTTGTGGCGCGTCATCGGCGTTCTGCGCGCCGGCGGTTGGAGCATGCTCCTGCCATTTTTGGTCTTTGCCCCGTTTGCTGGTTGGCAGACTACATCCAGGGAGGAGCGACGGGTCTGGCTCTGGTTGGCGCTGGTGACCTGGGCCTGGATTCTCCTGTCAGCTCTGCGGGCGGGAAGTGATCAGTGGGACAATCCCCGCTACCGGGCGATCATGCTCCTTTTCCAGGCTGTTCTGGTGGCCAGGACGTGGATCATCTGGAGGAAGACGCGCAATCGTTGGATGAACAGGATCCTGGTTGTGGAAGGATTATTCCTCCTGGTCTTCACCTACTGGTATCTCGATCGCAAGACCGCCATCGAAACTGGCAATTTACATTTGATGGTAATCCTGGGTGTGGTGATCATCATGGGTACGATCGTGTTGGTCGTTGGAATCATCCGGGACTGGAGCAGAGGTCGCCGGCACACAAAGCGCCACAGGGATTAAGATGGTTCACAGGTGCATCCCCGCTCTCAGCTTTCCGAGGAGTCGCGCGAATGGTTCAAAGGGTTCTGACTGCAATGAGAAGAAATTCGTATGTTGCCTACGCAATTGCGCTGGTTGGCGGCATCCTCTTTTTTGCGCAACTGTGGCACTATGCGCATACGCAGACCACTCTTGTGGACGAGGGGATGTACCTCTATTTCGGGTCTCGCTTTGTTGGTGAAGGGGGTATCGAATACGGAAATTTCGGTGTCTGGAGTTATTATCCACCATTGGCATTCATGATTCCCGGCCTGTTCCAGCAATGGTTCTCTCCCGGCCTGCTGGCAGGTCGTTATTATGCTGTGCTGATCAGCATGGTCATGGTTGTGACCCTTTGGCATACCACCAAACGGCTGGCCGGGAAATGGTGGGCTGTGGCCCTGGTATGGGCGGTGGCCTTGATGCCGATCCAGATCAAAATATACAGTATTGCCCTGTCGCAAGGATTGGTTGCATGCCTGCTGATCCTGGTGCTTGGATTCGTCCTGGGCGAAAAGCGTTCGGCGTGGCAGATTGTGGTCGGATCCTTACTGATGGGGATCCTGATCATGACTCGCCAAAACATGATCCTGGCCTTGCCGATTCTAGTCGCGTACGTATTCTTCCAGCATGGCCGCAAGTTGGGTTGGTATTCTTTGGCTGGATGTCTCTTGCCGATCGTGGTTGTCCATGTTCTCTACTGGCCCAATATATTGCATTTGTGGACCTATGTGCTGCCGGTTCCCGATTGGCTGCCTTTACCGATCAGCCAGTACGGCTTACCCGAGAACGCGACAACCCTCTGGATGACCCGGGCATATCCGCTGAGCGCCTGGCTGATGGATCTGGCAACCGGCTTTCGTATTCATTACTTGTCCTTGTTTGGAGCAATCGCGGTTTTACTGCTGTGGCCTCGGCGGGGCGGCTGGAAGAGCAAAGCCGACATGCGGACAGGGGTGTTCTTGTTGGTTCTCTTCACAGGCCTCTTATTGGAGCATAGCTGGCTGTCGCTGGGGGGCTTGCGTTGCCAGTCCTGTTTTTCGATCTACCTTGCATTTTTCAGCAATGTGGGTTTGTTACTGCTCGCGGTAGCCTCGAGTGCCTGGGGGAAAGGGCTCTCTCTTCCAAGGCAGGTCATTGCTGTATTGTTTCTTCTGGCGATTTCTCTTGGCCTGGGGTATGCAGCCACCACAGCGTTTGGCGAACGATTGATCTGGATCAAGATACCCTCGATCGATGCGGGATTCAGGATCGGACCAGGATACTATATCTGGGATATCCTGGAGAATCGTTTTCAGATCCCTTATTTTGAAGGTGCCAGGATGATCGCCCCTTGGGCCGGGTTGATTCTGGGTGGATTGCTCCTGGTCTTGATTTCTCTTGTTCACCGGCTGATAAAACTGAAGTATTCGCAATGGAGAGTCTCCTATGGAATGCTGGCCCTGTGTGTTTTTTGGGGAGCGGGATTTGTGGTTTCGCCATTGTTGAATGGGCCTTTCCGTGAGGGCGGTGATTGCACTGTCAACGTGGTGGATCATTATGAGGAAAATTTGGGAGAGGCGATCGCACAGGTCATCCCTGCCGGAAGCCAGGTCTATTGGAATGTCGATTCGGCCGTTTCAATCCTGTATGCCTCGGATGTTGACCTGCACCATACCCAGCTTTTCAGTTATTGGACCTATGTGCATGGTGGTGACACCGGCGAGATCGAGGCGGCAGGTTATTGGAACGCAGAACTGGCTTCTCTTTGGATAGACGAGGCGGACGTTCTGGTCATAGAAGGCGGGGAACAGGATTATTATCCCGAGTTGTACACGCAGCTCGACCTGAGCGCGCTACGGGTGGTTGAACTTCCCCTGGCAAACCCATGTGACGCGGAGAGCCAGATATTGGTTTATTTTCAGCTCCCATGAGCAGATTCAACCAGGCGAGAAAGGCGCTCAGCACAAACTCCTGAAAACAGAGTTGCTGGCGCTTCCTTGACGAATCATACAAGACAGTTATAATTCAGCAACTGAATTTTGTTTAGGAGGAAGAATGCCTACAGCCCTAATCACCGGTATCACTGGCCAGGATGGCTCCTATCTGGCGGAGTTTTTACTCTCCAAGGGATATGATGTCGTTGGCATGGTGCGCCGTTCCAGCACTGTGACCTACGAACGCATCCTTCATATCCAGAATGACATCACGATTGTGCAGGGTGATCTGCACGACCAGAGCTCGCTGGTTTCCAGCCTGGAGGAATATGAACCTGACGAGGTTTACAATCTGGCGGCGCAGTCGTTCGTGGCGACATCCTGGAGTCAGGCTGTTCTCACCGGGGAGGTGACTGCCCTGGGGGTCACCCGCCTCCTGGAGGCGATCCGGTCGGTCAACCCGAAGATCCGCTTCTACCAGGCTTCAAGCAGTGAGATGTTTGGCAAGGCCGTTGAAGTGCCGCAGAAGGAAACGACACCTTTCTACCCGCGCAGTCCGTATGGCGTGGCCAAGGTCTATGGTCACTGGATTACCGTGAACTATCGTGAGTCTTACGACATGTTTGCGGTCTCGGGGATCTTGTTCAATCATGAGAGCCCGCGCCGCGGACTGGAGTTCGTGACTCGCAAGATCTCGGATGCAGTGGCGCGCATCAAGCTCGGCCTGGCAAAGGAGCTTCATCTGGGGACCCTGGAAGCTCGCCGGGATTGGGGTTTCGCCGGCGAGTATGTTCAGGCCATGTGGATGATGCTGCAGCAGGATGAGGCGCATGATTTCGTCGTCGGCACCGGGGAGACTCATTCGGTGCGCGAGTTCGCCGAATATGCCTTCGGTTGCGTCGGCCTGAATTACCAGGATTATGTGGTCCAGGATTCGCGTTTCCTGCGGCCTTCCGAAGTGGACTTGCTGGTTTCCGACCCGTCGAAGGCCCGCCAGATGTTGAAGTGGTCGCCCAAGGTGAATTTCCAGGGCTTGGTCGAGATGATGGTCGAGGCCGACCTGCAGCGTTTGAGCGCCAATGGCAAACAAACCTAAGGTAGCTTCTTCAGACTTCAGTGATTCGAAATAAGGTATGGAAAACCAGGATACCGCACGCCAACTTGCCTTGCTGGAAACGATCGAACGCGATCCGGATGTAACCCAGGCCAATCTGGCCACCCAGTTGGGCGTTGCTGTTGGAACGGTCAACTGGCACCTGAAGCGGCTGGTCGCCAAGGGATACGTCAAGCTTAAGCGCGCAGAGCGGAAAAAATTTCGCTACATCATCACTCCGGAAGGGATTGCTCTGCGGGCCCGCTTGACGATGGATTACATTGAGCAGCAGTTTCTGCTCTATCGCAATACACGGCAGCGCGTCAAGGAGCATATCGCCAGGATCCAGCGTGCCGGTCATGATCGGGTCAGGCTGGTCGGTGAAGGGGACGTGGCGGATATCTGCCGGTTGACCTGTATGGAACAAGGCATTGCGATTGTCGCTGATAGAAATGTGCCGTTGCTGGAAATTGTTGGGTTGAAGGTGATCGTGTACATGGGAGGCGCCGATGAATGATCCAAAACATATCCTGGTCACGGGTGGCGCGGGTTACATTGGCTCCTTGCTGACCGCCGATCTGTTGCGTGCCGGTTACCGCGTGACGGTGCTGGACAGCCTGCTCTACGGCGGTGAATCCCTGCTGTCCTTCATGCACCATCCGAACTTCCATTTTTCAAGGGAAGATGTGACCGAGCCGGGGGCGGTCCGTTCTGCCCTGCATCGCGACTGGCCCCGGCCGGAGGCGGTGGTCCACCTGGCGGCCATTGTCGGGTTCCCGGCCTGCCAGGCGATCGGACCGCAGGCTGCCCGCAAGTACAATATCGAGGCCACCAGGATGGTCTTCGAGCAGGCCACCAGCCTCGGGTCTGGAAGATTCATCTTCGCCTCGACCTACAGCAATTACGGTCTTTCTCCGGACGGCAGGCCGGTCACCGAACAATCTCCGCTCAATCCCCAGTCGCTGTATGCTGAGACGAAGATTGCGGCGGAGGAATTCTTGCTGTCCCATCAGGACGAGGCTTGTGCGCCCCTGATTTTCCGCCTGGCTACGCTGTACGGGATCTCGCCGCGAACCCGCTTCGATCTCATTGTCAACCAGTTCGTCCTCGACGCCTACAGCCGGCGGGAGTTGATCATCTACCAGCGTGGTTACTCGCGCTCGTTCCTGCATGTCTGTGACGTTGTGCGCGGCATCATCGGCGGGTTGGAAGCGGAAGAAACGAAGGTGCGGGGACAGGTCTACAACCTGGGTACGGATGATGGCAATTACACCAAAGACGAAATCGTCGGCCTGGTCCTCAAGCGTTTGCCGGAGACGGTGGTGACCTATCGGGACCTGACCTTCGGCGGCGATATGCGCGACATTACGGTCTCGTTCGAAAAAATACGTCGTGAACTGGGCTTTGGGACGACCCGGATGGTGGACGATGGCGTGCGAGAGGTGGTCCACGCGCTGCGCACGGGAATGTTCCGCAATCCGCATGACGAGCGCTACCGGAACGCCCAATTTATCGTTCAATAATCTTGTTGGAGAGTTGATACAAATGAATGCATACTGGAAGACCAAGCGTGTGATTGTGACTGGCGGAGCAGGGTTCCTCGGCTCTTTCCTGATCGAGAAGTTGATCGCGCGCGGTGTGGCGGATGTTCTGGTCCCGCGTATCGAACATTACGATCTTACCGACCGGGATGTGATCGCCCGCTTACTGGACGATGCCACGCTTGCCCCGGAACGCAGGCCGGCTCACCTGCTCCCGGATCCCGATTTTCAGCCCCGGTCGTTGCCCGCTTTCACGCCAGCTGACCTGGTGATCCTCCACCTGGCAGCGCGCGTCGGTGGAATTGGTGCCAACCGCGAGCATCCGGCAGAGTTCTTCTATGACAACCTGATGATGGGTGTCCAGTTGATGCATCAGGCCTGGCAACGGGGTGTGGGGAAGTTCGTGGCCCTTGGGACGGTGTGCGCCTACCCGAAGTTCACCCCGGTGCCTTTTCAGGAAGATCATCTTTGGGATGGCTATCCCGAGGAGACCAATGCGCCTTACGGACTGGCCAAGAAGATGCTGCTCGTTCAGTCCCAGGCATACCGCCAACAATACGGCTTCAATGCGGTCTTTCTCCTGCCGGTCAATCTGTATGGGCCGCGCGACAATTTCGATCTGGAGACCTCCCATGTCATCCCGGCGCTGATCCGGAAATGTTTGGAGGCGAAAGAGGCCGGCGCAAAGGAAATCGTTGTCTGGGGCGATGGCTCGCCGACGCGCGAATTCCTTTACGTGGAGGATGCTGCGGAAGGGATCCTGCTCGCCACCGAGAGGTACAACGGCCCGGATCCGGTAAACCTGGGCGCCGGTTACGAGATCTCGATTCGGGATTTGGCCGAAAGCATTGCCCGCCTGACCGGCTTCAGTGGTGAACTGGTGTGGGATACCAGCAAGCCCAATGGCCAGCCGCGTCGTGGCCTGGATGTCAAACGTGCCGAGCAATACTTCGGATTCCGGGCCCAGATGCCATTTGATGAAGGCTTGCGCCGTACCATTGAGTGGTATCAGGGGAACAGGAAGTAGGCCGATGGAGAAACAGGCACTCAAGACCGAGGCCGGTACGCTCATCCTGCGACCGGCGCGCGGCTGGATGGCGTTGAACCTCCTCGACTTATGGAAATATCGGGAATTGCTTTACTTCCTGACCTGGCGTGATATCAAGGTGCGGTACAAACAGGCCGCCCTGGGTGTGGCCTGGGCCATCCTGCAGCCCATCATGACCATGATCATCTTCAGCGTCATCCTGGGGTATCTGCTTGGCGTGCCGACCGACAACGATATTCCCTACCCGGTCTTCAGTTTCGTAGCCCTCCTGCCCTGGCAGCTCTTCGCCAGCGCCCTGCAGCGGACGGGGGTCAGCCTGGTTGGGAATGCCAATCTGCTGACCAAGGTCTATTTCCCCCGCCTGGTCATCCCGGTCTCGGCCGTCGGCGCCGGGCTGGTGGATTTCCTGATCTCCTTCGTTGTCCTGATCGGGCTGATGCTTTTCTACAAGATCGAATTGACCTGGAATGTCCTGTGGCTTCCGCTGCTGGTCCTGCTGGCCCTGCTGACGGCGGTGGCTGTCGGCCTGTGGCTGGCGGCACTCAACGTCCAGTATCGTGACGTTCAGCAGATGATCCCCTTCATCATCCAGGCCTGGTTTTACGCCTCACCGGTCGTGTATTCCTCCACCATCATTCCCAGTGAGAATTGGCAGTTGGTCTATGCCTTGAATCCGATGGCCGGTGTCATCCAGGGATTTCGCTGGGCATTGCTTGGCACCCAGGCGCCGGATGCCTCGCTGGCTGTCTCATCAATCGTCGTGCTGCTTCTGCTGGTGAGTGGATTGTATTTCTTCAAGCGCATGGAACGTACCTTCGCAGATATTGTGTGAGCTTCTTATGAGCAAAGTTTCTGTTCGAGTGGAACAACTTGGTAAATGCTACCGCATCGGTGCCCTGACTCAGCGGCACGATACCCTGCGCGATCAACTGGTGGATTTTAGTTCGCGCCTTGTCGGCCGCCTGCGCCGAAGGCGTACTGCTGGTCCGGATCCTGCCAACTACGTCTGGGCATTGCGCGACATCTCTTTTGAGGTCGAACGCGGCCAGGTCCTGGGCGTGATTGGGCGCAATGGGGCTGGAAAAAGTACGTTGCTGAAAATCCTTTCTCGGATCACCGACCCGACCGAGGGGTCCGTGACGATCCGCGGTCGGGTGGGGTCCCTGCTCGAGGTCGGGACCGGGTTTCATCCTGAACTGACCGGGCGCGAGAACATCTTTCTGAATGGCGCGATCCTGGGCATGAAAAGGACCGAGATTGCCCGTAAGTTCGATGAGATCGTCGATTTTTCGGAAGTCGAGAAGTTCATCGACACGCCGGTCAAGCGTTATTCGTCGGGAATGTACCTGCGGCTGGCTTTTGCCGTAGCAGCCCACCTGGAACCCGAGATCCTGGTCGTGGATGAGGTGCTCGCAGTCGGCGATGCTGAATTCCAAAAGAAGTGCCTGGGAAAGATGGGCGATGTGGCCCAACAGGGGCGGACCGTTTTGTTTGTCAGTCACAATATGTCAGCTGTATTACGGTTGACCCAGGAAGCGATCGTTCTGGAGAAAGGCCAACTGGTCATGCGGGCTTTGTCTCCTGAAGCGGTCGATTTCTACCTGTCATCCGGGCATGCCAGGATGGGAGAGCGCTTCTGGACAGAGGAGGAAGTTCCTTCACAAGCTGCACCCTTTCGGCCAATTGCTGTGCGTTTGCTCGACAAGAAGGGGAATGTCGTGGACACAGTTCGTTCCACAGAACCCATCACCCTTGAATGGGAATATCGCCTGAGTGCTCCGATCACCGGCTTGCGGGTGGGCTTTTATCTTAATACAGCCCGGGCTGAGGCAGTCCTTACGTCTTTTGACACAGACGAAGCAGGAATGTTCGAGCAATACACCAACCGAGCACCCGGTCACTATGCAAGCCGCTGCACCATTCCTGCAGATATACTCAACCAGGGAAGATATTCGATCGGCGTGAATGCCAGCACGTATCATGTCAAGCGATACTTTCAAGATGAACAGGCGATCGAATTTAATGTGGACGCCTCTGGTGCTCCCGGGATGCAATGGCATGAACCTCATCCAGGTGTGATCCGCCCGCGATTGGAATGGAGCATCGACCAGATATGAGAGTCCCAGAAATCGCAAAGGAGATGATCGCCAGGGTGCCAGGATTGATGCAATGGTACTGGCGATCTATGAAGCCGAAGTATCAGGATTATGCCGTGCTTTATATCTGGCCAGATGTGATCGCGCAGAGCGCTGAGGTTGCGTTGGCCAGTTCCTGCAAGGCACCTCCGGGGAAGGCCATTTTCCTCTTCGCCTCTCTGCCTTACTGGATTACCCATACTACTTTCCTGGGACTGACCCTGGCTGGCCTGGGTCATCAAGTGACCCTGTCCTATGTGCCCTACAATAACTGGTTCACTCCTTTGTCGCGTTTCGAGCGGCGCTGCAGAGAATTGTTCATTCGGGATTCGCTGGGTCCTGCGGAGAAAGCCATGACAATCGTCCCGCTGTTGGATCTGCCGACGGAAGAAATCCCTGAAGCCCTGGAAAATATTGTCCGGGAAGTTTCGTTGTTCGACAGCCAGTACACGCTGCAGGCGGAAGAGGTTGACCTCAAGAGCGATCTGTATCAGCTGCGCCTGGAGCGTAACCGTGCAGCGGCTGGCGCAGCATATGCTTATCTGCAGCAGAATCGCCCGGAAGGTGTCATTGTTCCCAATGGTGTTGTGGAGGAGTTTGCGATCATCTATGCTGTCGCGCGCTATCTCGACATACCCACGGTGACGTACGAGTTCGGGGAGCAGGCCAACCGGGCATGGCTCGCCCTGGATTCGCAAATTATCAAACACATCACGGATGATCTTTGGGAAGCACGCAAAGACATCCCCCTGACACCGGAACAGCGCGATTGGCTGAAAGATTTTTTTGCCGGGCGCCAGACGACTCAACGAGGAGAGGGGTTTGCGCGTCTTTGGCAACCGACCGAAACGCGCGGGGGCCAGAGATTACGCGCTGAACTGGGATTGGATCAACGCCCGGTCGTTTTACTGGCGACGAATGTTCTCGGTGACAGCCTGACTCTGGGTCGCCAGCTCTTCAGCACAACGATGAGTGAATGGATCGAACGCCTGGTCTTCTATTTTGCGGATCATCCCGAAGTGCAGCTGGTCATTCGAATTCATCCTGGAGAAAACCTGACCACGGGACCTTCTTTGACCGGCGTGATCCAGAAGGCTCTGCCAGACCTACCCGAGCATATTCATCTTATCGGTCCCCGGGAAAAAGTGAACACCTATGACCTGATGGAGATTGCCGATCTGGGTCTGGTGTACACGACGACAACTGGCCTGGAGATGGCTGCGCGTGGGATCCCTGTGATGACTGCTGGGCGAACGCATTATCGCGGGCGCGGATTTACGATTGACGCGGACACGTATGAAGAGTATTTCGGCAAACTGGACCAGATCCTCTCTCGCCCTTCCGCTTTTCGCCTGAAACCCGAGAAGATCGAGTTGGCCTGGAATTATGCCTACCGCTTCTTTCGCGAGTTTCCTCGTCCCTTCCCCTGGCATATTCTGCACCTGCGCAGGGATGTCGAGAAACACCCACTGCAATCTGTTTTGAGTCCTGAAGGACAGGCTGAATACGGGGAGACTCTCCGTTACATGACAGGTGTTCCAATCGATTGGAAACAGATCAACGAATTTTGAATTGGAGAGAATTCCATGAATTGGCATGATCAAGTTGTGCTCGTCACTGGCGGGACCGGCTCCTTCGGCAGAAAATTCATCGATGTGATGTTGAAGGAATATCAGCCCAAGAAGCTGATCGTTTTTAGCCGTGACGAACTCAAGCAGCACGAGATGCGCGTGAATGGTTTCGAAGACCCTTCGCTGCGTTATTTCATTGGCGACATCCGCGATCAGGAGCGCCTGCGGCGGGCCATGCACGGGGTGGATGTCGTCGTCCATGCCGCGGCCCTGAAGCAGGTCCCGGCCTGCGAGTACAACCCCATGGAAGCCATCAAGACCAATATCATGGGGACCAGCAATGTGATCGAAGCGGCCCTGGATGCGGGCGTCAAGAAAGTGATGGCCCTCAGCACCGACAAGGCGGTCAATCCGGTCAACCTTTACGGAGCTACAAAACTGGCAGCCGAGAAACTGGTGGTGCAGTCCAATGCCTATGCTGCCGGCAAGGCCACCCGCTATTCCTGCGTGCGTTATGGGAATGTTGTTGGCTCGCGTGGTTCGGTCGTTCCGGTCTTCCTGCAGCAACGCCAGAACGGGATCTTGACAATCACTGACGAGCGTATGACCCGCTTCTGGCTATCCCTTGAACAAGGTGTGCAGTTTGTCATCCGATGCATCGATGTCATGCAGGGGGGGGAGGTCTTCGTCCCCAAGATTCCCAGCATGACCGTGCTTGACCTGGCAAGGGCCATTGCCCCTCAAGCCAGGATCGAGAACATTGGCATCCGGCCGGGCGAGAAACTGCATGAGGTCCTGATTTCTGAGGATGAGGCCCGGACCACGATCGAACTGGAAGAGATGTATATCGTTCTGCCTGCAGAGGCGATGTGGTATGTCTTCGATTGGCGTTCACGCGGGCAGTCTCTCCCCGATGGCTTCCGGTATGCATCGGACAATAATTCCGAGTGGCTGGACATCGAAGGGATCAAACGCTTTGTGGCACCCTTTGATCAGGCCTACACGAACGGGAATTGATGCGCATTCTGATCACCGGCGCGGGCGGACTGCTCGGCCTGAACCTGGCACTGCAAGCCAGATCGGATCATCACGTCATCGGCGTGGACCGCTGCCGCCTCGCCGGCGTTCCCTTCGACCAGGTCTGCGTCGATCTGCTGGACCCCGGAGCTGCGGATCGATTGCTCGAGGCACAGCGGCCCGATTGGCTGATTCACTGTGCAGCCTTGGCGAACCTGGAAGCGTGTGAGGCTGATCCCGACCTGGCCCACCGGCTGAACGCCGATCTGCCCGGCGAATTCTCTGCTGCCTGTGCCCGTCGGGGCGTGAAGATGGCGCACATCTCCACCGATGCGGTCTTCGACGGGACAAAAGGCGGTTTCTACAGTGAAGAGGATGACCCCAACCCAATGAGTGTCTATGCCGCGACCAAGCTGCAGAGTGAGGCGAATGTGCTGGCGGCGAACCCGCAGGCGGTGGTGGCGCGGGTTAACTTCTTCGGCTGGAGCCCCTCGGGCCGGCGTTCGTTGTCGGAGTTCTTCTTTAACAACTTGCGTGCGGGGCAGGCCTGCAACGGCTTCAAGGATGTCTGGTTCTGCCCGTTATTCGTCGGTGACCTGGTGGAGACCTTGTTCGGGATGCTGGAAGTCGGTCTGACGGGACTGTATCATGTTGTCGGGTCCGAGCCGCTGACGAAGTACGACTTCGGCGCGCGCATTGCCCGCCAGTTCGGTTTCGACGAAGGGCTGATCAGGCCGGTCTCCGTCGAGCAGGGCGGGTTGACCGCCAGGCGTTCCCACAATTTACGCCTGTCGGTGCACAAGTTGTCCACCGCCCTGGGCAGGGATATCCCCACTGTTTCCACCGGAATCGGCAAGTTTTATACACAATTCCAACAGGGTTATCCACAGAAAATCCAGAGTTATCCACAGTAGGTCGGACGGTTCGTCCGACATGGATTAGGAGGAACCATGGACATCAAAATTGGCGATCGCCTGATCGGCCCACCGCATCCAACCTATTTCATTGCTGATATTGCTGCCAATCACGATGGCGACCTGGAGCGGGCGAAGATGCTGATCCGGCTGGCCAAGGAAGCCGGCGCGGATGCGGCCAAGTTCCAGAACTTTCGGGCGCCCAGGATCGTTTCTGATTATGGGTTTACCCACATGGACGGGCAGGTCAGCCATCAGGCTGCCTGGAAGAAGTCGGTCACGCAGGTCTATGCGGAGGCCTCCATCCCCTTCGAGTGGACGCTGACCCTGGCCGAAGAGTGCCAGGAGCTGGGGATCGACTACTTCTCCGCCCCGTACGATTTCGAGTCGATTGACTTCCTCGATCCCTATGTGGAAATGTACAAGGCCGGTTCAGGCGAGATCGACTGGATCGAGGCCCTCGAACGGATGGCCTCCAAGGGCAAACCGTTTTTCGTCGCCACGGGTGCCTCTGACATCGGCGAGGTGCAGCGCGCCGTTCACGCCATTTTGAAGATCAACCAGCAGCTGGTGCTGATGCAGTGCAATACCAATTACACCGCCAGCCCGGACAACTACGATCATCTTCACCTGAACGTGCTCCGGACCTATGCCAGCATGTTCCCGGAAGTCATCCTGGGCCTCTCCGACCATACCCATGCCGTTGCCCCGGTATTGGGCGCCGTGACTCTGGGCGCGCGCGTCATCGAGCGTCACTTCACCGACAGCAATGACCGCGAGGGCCCTGACCACAAGTTTGCCATGAATCCCGATAGCTGGGCCGCAATGGTCGCCGAGACCCGTCTTCTGGAACGGGCCCTGGGTAGCGCCGACAAGTTCGTGGCCGGCAATGAGGTCCAGACCGCCATCATCCAGCGCCGCTGCCTGCGGGCTGCCCGCGCCATCCAGACCGGGGAGGTCTTGACCCGTGAAATGATCGATGTCCTGCGCCCGGCCTCTCCCGGCGCGATCAAGCCCTACGAGATGCCGGCGGTCATCGGTACCCGGGCGCTGCGCGATCTGGAATTCGGTCAGGACCTGCGTTGGACGGACCTGGGCGCGTCGGAGGATTGAATCCATCAGGCATCAGGGTCCAGGTCGGACAACCTTTGTGAAAACGAATTGTGAAGATACTTTACTTTTCTTTCGACTACACGGCTCATGATCATCGCTTCCTGGCTGCGCTGGCAGAAACCGGGCACGAACTGGTTTATGCGCGCCTCCAGCGGGGAAACCGTCAGACCGAGGATCGGCCTGTCCCCGCCCGGGTTGAGCAGGTCCAATGGGTCGGCGGGCAGGGGCCCTTTGCCTGGCGCGACCTGCCGCGCCTGGCAGGCAGCCTGTGTGCCGTGATTCGCAGAACTCAGCCTGATTTGATTCACGCCGGCCCGATCCAGACCTGCGGCCTGCTCGCCACACTGACGGGTTTCCGCCCGCGCCTGATCATGTCGTGGGGTTTCGACCTGATGGAAGATTGCGACCGCAATGCCTGGATGCGCTGGGCCACCCATTACGTCCTGCGCCGGGCAACCTTTTTCACCAGCGATAGTCAGGCGACGCGTGATCGCGCCGTGGCCTTCGGCATGCGCCCCGAGCGGACGGTCGTCTTCCCCTGGGGCGTGGACCTGGGCCATTTCAGCGCCCCAACAAGAAAGCGGTCCGATACGAAAACGTTCACGCTGTTTTGCAACCGGGCCTGGGAACCGCGTTACGGGGTCGCGGTGCTGGCCCAGGCCTTCGTCCAGGTCGCCCACCTGCGCCCGGACGTGAACCTGCTCCTGCTCGGCGGGGGTTCGCAGGCGGCGAGCCTGCGTCAGATCTTCGAGGGCGGCGGTGTGGCCGGGCAGGTCACCTGCGTCGGTCAGATCTCGCAGGCCGACCTGCCGCGCTACTATGCCATGGCCGACCTGTACATCAGCCCCTCCCACGTGGACGGTTCGTCCGTTTCCTTGATGGAAGCCCTGGCCTGTGGTCTGCCCTGCCTGGTCTCGGACATCCCTGCCAACCGGGAATGGGTGGTCGAGGGGGTAAACGGCTGGCTGTTTCCGGATGGGAATGCCGGGGCGCTGGCAGCCAAGATCCTGCGGGTGATCGAAGAGCGTCCCTCTCTGGCGCAGATCGGTATGGCTGCCCGGCGGACTGCCGAGGAGAAAGCCGACTGGTCGAAGAATTTTTCCCTTCTGCTCGATGCATACGAGCAGACCGTGAGGTTCCATGCCTGAGACGATCGCCATCATCCAGGCCCGCATGGGCGCCTCGCGCCTGCCCGGGAAGGTCCTGCTTGATCTGGGCGGCCAGCCGATGCTGGGGCGGGTCCTGGCGCGGGTCCAGCGCGCCCGCCTGCTGGATGGCGCCATCGTGGCGACCACGGCCGACGTGATGGACATGGCGATCGAGCAATTCTGCCGGCAGCGAAAGGTCCCGGTCTATCGCGGCAGCCAGTACGATGTGCTCGACCGCTATTACCAGGCGGCCTGCTCTCAGAGTGCGGAAGTGATCGTGCGGATCACCGCAGACTGCCCGGTCATCGATCCCGGCCTGATCGACGCGACCGTTGAACTGGTCATAGAAGGGTGGCCGCAAAATGGGGTCGATTTTGCGGCCACGCGCCTGCCGCCGCCCTGGGGCCGCACCTATCCGATCGGCCTGGACGTGGAGGTCTGCACCTTCACTGCCCTGGAGCGTGCCTGGCAGGAGGCCGATCAGAAATACCATCGCGAGCACGTCATGCCGTTTCTCTACGAGGGCGTACAACTTGACACCTCCCTGGTGGCCCGGGGGACCTCCGCACGTGGTTTCCGCATCGCCTTGCTCAACCACGACCCGGATTATGGTGCCCTGCGTTGGACGGTGGATACGCCCGCCGACCTGGAACTCCTGAGGCAGGTCTACGCCCATTTCAAGGGCCGGGATGACTTCTCCTGGCAGGAGGTGCTCGACCTGTTCGAACGTGAACCGGACCTGGTGCAGATCAACGCGGGCGTGAATCACAAAACTGCATTTGATGTGGATGCGCGCCAGGAGGAGCGCTGAGCATGCCCGAGGAACTCCGCAGCTGCCCTCTGTGCGGTCACGAACGCAGCAACACTCTCGACCAGCGTGAGCATCTTGGCCGTCCTGTCACCAATCGCCTGTGCGCCCGCTGCGGCCTGGTCTTCCAGTCGCCGCGCATGACCGCCGCAGAGGCGCAGGTGCACTATGCAGCAGAATACCGCCGGATCATCCAGGGCAGGGAGGCCCCGATCGCCAAGGATCTGGATTTCCAGACCCGGCGAGCGGATTGGCTTGTCGGTTTCCTGCGTCGCAAGGTTGGACGGCTGGAATGCCATCTGGACATCGGTTGCTCGGCCGGTATCCTGCTGCAGCGCACCCGGGAGGCGTTCGGGGTCCAGACTGTGGGCGTGGAACCCGGCCAGGCTTATCGAGAGTACGGGCGCGGCCAGGGGCTGGAGGTCCATGCCGCCCTCGAGACGGTGGAAGCGACCGGACAGCGTTTCGACCTGGTCAGCCTGATCCACGTCCTCGAACACCTGCCTGACCCGGCGGCAACCCTGGCCGGGCTGCGCCAAAAACAGCTTACCCCAGACGGCTGGCTGCTGGTCGAAGTGCCGAACGTCTACATCCATACTTCGTTCGAGTACGAGCACCTGTTCTCCTTCAGCCGCCGAACGCTGACCGAGATGCTCGGCAAGGCCGGCTTCCGGGTCGCGGCAGTGCGCGTTCAGGGGCGTCCGCTCTCGCAGATGTTGCCCTTCTACATCACTGTGCTGGCCCGCCCGCAGAAGCTGTCCCGCCGGCCCTTCCGGCCCAGACCGGAGCGTTTCGTGGCAGGGAGGCGAAGACTTGGCTGGCTCTTCAAGAAGATCGTCACCCGCAAACTGCCGCGCCGCTGGTGGCTGCTGATGACGATCGAATCCTACGCTCAGGAAGGCCAGTAACGCGGAGGTGTGCGGTGATGCAAACAGAGGCGATCATTCGGGTCATCCTGGAAGCCCTCGAAGAATTGAATCGACAACGTCCAGCGGAACTCCAAATTCCTCGGACACCTGAAACCGTACTGTCCGGCGACGGCGGGCAGCTCGATTCGCTGGGCCTGGTCAACCTGATCCTGCTGGTGGAGGAAGGGGTTGCCGACAAGCTCGGGGTTCGGATCTCGCTGTCTGACGAAAGGGCCATGGCACAGGAGGCGAACCCTTTCAGGAACGCCAACCTCCTGGCGGCTTACATCCGGCGGCTGCTTGAGGAAAAGGAAAGCGTTTGAGTCGTTCTGGTAAGGTCCTCTATGCGTGAACCTGACTATCAGTGCCTGATCGTATCGGACTTCAATGTCTCCAACTTTGCCGGCTACCTCGACAATGACCCCGAGGCGCCCCGCCTTGCCTGTCACTGCGGGCCGTTCGGGCAGGTTGTCCAGGTTCTGGGAAATCGCGACCTGGATTGCTGGCACAGCCCGCCCCCTGATTGCCTGGTCGTGTGGACCCAACCTGGGCGGGTCATCCACGGCTTCAGCCAGTTGATGGCCGGTGGGAATGTGGCGCTGGACGAGATCCTGGCTGAGGTCGATCAGTTCGCGGCTCTGCTGGCCGCGGCCGCTCAGCAGGTGAAGTCTGTATTCGTCCCCACCTGGGTCATGCCGCCGTTTGAGCGCGGCCTGGGCATGCTGGATCTGAAAATGCGGGCCGGGTTTTCCGTCACGCGGATGCGGATGAACCTCCGGCTGGTCGAGGCCCTGGAACAGGTTCCCAACCTGTATCTCCTCAATGCGGAGCGCTGGTTCCAACTGGCCGGGAAAGCCGCATTCAATCCGAAGGCCTGGTATCTGGGCAAGATTGCCTACGGGAACGACGTTTACAAAGAAGCGGTCAGGGACATCAAGGCCGGGTTGCGTGGGATTGCCGGCCAGGCCAGGAAGTTGATCCTGCTCGACCTGGATGACACCCTGTGGGGTGGGATCGTGGGCGACATCGGCTGGGAAAACCTGCAACTCGGCGGGCATGATGCCGCCGGTGAAGCCTTTGTCGATTTCCAGCAGGCGCTCAAGGCGCTCAAGAGCCGTGGGGTCCTGCTCGGCATCGTGAGCAAGAACGAAGAAAGCGTGGCCCTGGCTGCCATCGATGAACATCCTGAGATGGTCCTGCGCCGGGACGACTTTGCCGGCTGGCGAATCAACTGGGGTGACAAGGCCCTGAACGTCGCTGATCTGGTCGCAGAATTGAACCTTGGGCTGCAATCGGTGGTCTTCATCGACGACAACCCGGCCGAAAGGGCACGCGTCCGGGAAGCCCTGCCGGAGGTCCTGGTACCGGATTGGCCGGAAGAGAAGATGCTGTATCGCAAGACTCTGCAGGAACTGGCCTGCTTCGATATCCCGGTGCTCAGCCGGGAGGATCTCGATCGGACACAGATGTACGTCGCCGAGAGAAAGCGGAAGATCTCCAGACACGAGGTGGGTTCTCTCGAAGAGTGGCTTGCCAGCCTGGAGATCAAGGTCGTGGTCGAAGAACTTGATGAGAGCAATCTTCCCCGGGCGACCCAGTTGCTCAACAAGACCAACCAGCTGAATCTGGCGACGCGCCGGATGACCGAGGCCGAATTGCTGGCCTGGGCTCGACAACCGAATCACAGCCTGCGGGTCTTTCGCGTGACCGACAAGTTCGGCGACTACGGCCTGACAGGCCTCGCCAGCCTGACGGTGGAGGCAACCCGTGGCCGGATCGTCGATTTCATCCTGAGTTGCCGGGTCATGGGCCGCAGGGTCGAGGAGACGATATTTCATCACATGCTCGAACTGGCCGCGGAACAGGGCGCCCGGGAAGTGCTTGTCGAATATCTTGCGACTCCCAAGAACAAGCCCTGCCTGACCTTCCTGGAATCCTCCGGCCTGTCCCGCCGGGAGGATGGGACCACGTTCTTCTGGAAAACGGCAGAACCATATCCACGACCGTCGCAGGTGGAGATCGAGGTTCAGCCTGCGTGAACAATCCGTAAAGCGGAAAAAGGTATGAAAACGATTTTTATCTGTCTTGATTTTGGACTGCCCCTGGCTTATTTTTTCGAGACCGAGCTGGTCCAGTTACTGACCGGGAAGGGTGCCCGGCTGGTCATCCTGTTGCCGGAAGTGATGCTCGAGTTCACCCGCCAGCGATATCAACAGAAGAATGTCCTCTTCGAAAGCATCCGCGATCAGCAGGTGGAGCAATTTCGCAACACGCACTTTCCTCGCCTGCAGACAGTTCTCGAGTATCTTCGCCGGGCCAGCGCCGATCGCGCCATCCCGCTGACCTATGTGGATACCCACCGCAAGCGCAAGGAGAACTACGCACCGGTCTGGCAAAAGGTCTTCTATCGCTTCCTCCGCCCGGGGATCGGACTCCTGCGCCGTTCACGCTGGGTCCGGCAGGTGTTCATCGATGCTCTCGAGCGTTTCTTCACTACTGACATGTATGGCGACCTGTTCGAACGCTACCAGCCGGACCTGATCGTCTCCAACACCGCGGCCTGGCGCAATGACCAGCTCATCCTGCGCGAGGCCCGCCGGCATGGGATCCGCACTGCGACCGTCATTGTCGGCTGGGACAATCCCAGCAGCCAGGGCCTGCCCGGCGCGCACATCGACTATGTCAACGTCTGGTCGGAGGTCCACAAGTGGGAGCTCTCGGCCGGGGTGGATTGGCCGGAGGCGCGGATCAACATCGGCGGCATGCCGTTGTATGACAGTTACATTGCCGGCCGTTGGGTGATGCCGCGCCAGGAGTATTATGCCCTGCATCACCTGGATCCAAACAAGAAGCTGATCGCCTTTGCCGCCACGGCCTTGAGCATATCGCCCAACCTGCACCTGGTCGAGTTGCTGGCCGAAATGATCGGCAGCCAGGCGCTCCACGAGCCGGCCCAGTTGCTGATCCGCCTGCATCCCAACCATTTCAAGTCCCAGAAGCGTTACCGGGAAGAGGCCGAAGCTATCTACGCCATTGCCGGTCAGTACGCAGATGTTCATGTGGTCGAGCCGGCCGAGGTCCCGGGTGGTTTGGAACGTTACTCAGGCGAGGATTTTCCCGAGAAGGCTTCCATGCTGAACCACTGCGACGTCTTGGTGACGGTCTACTCGACCATGGTCGTGGAGGCTGCCCTGCACGATAAGCCCTTCGTGAGCATGTGCATCGACGTCCCGGGCGGGTGGAAGGACGAGTTTTGGGTGCCCCTGCACGAGGTCCCGGGCTGGCCGACGGCCGCTCGCGTGAACAAGGCCGGGGCTGGCAAGCTGGCCCTGGCTCCTGAGGAGCTGCGGCTTTGCCTGGATGAATATCTGGACGATCCCGGCCTGGACCGGGCCGAGCGGCGGGCCTTCGTCGAGAGCGAGGTCACCTTTCTGGACGGCTCCGCGACCCGGCGAACCGCCGATTACCTGTGGTCGCTGGCCGAAGGCCGGGAGGAATAAATGGACATCCAGACATTTGCGATTGGCTCCCGCCGGGTCGGACCGGGCGAACCCTGTCTGGTCATCGGCGAAGTGGCCCAGGCCCATGACGGTTCGCTGGGGATGGCGCATGCCTTCCTCGATGCCATCGCCGCAGCCGGGGCGGAGGCGGTCAAGTTCCAGACCCATATCGCCCGGGCCGAGTCGTCAGCCGATGAACCCTTCCGGGTCAAATTCAGCCAGCAGGACGCCACGCGCTACGATTATTGGAAGCGGATGGAATTCAGCGCAGAGCAGTGGGCCGGGCTGGCGGATCATGCCCGGGAAAAGGGCCTGATCTTCCTCAGTTCGCCCTTCTCCGACGAGGCCGTTGATCTGCTTACCCGCCTGGGAATGCCGGCCTGGAAGATCCCCTCAGGCGAGGTCACGAACCCGCTGCTTTTCGAGCGCATTGCCGCCAGCGGTGCCCCGGTGCTGCTCTCGAGCGGGATGAGTTCGCTGGCCGAGATCGACCGGGCCGTGGCCTGGATTCGGAAGCACGGCCTGCCGCTGGGTGTCTTCCAGTGCACCTCGCAGTACCCCTCCCCGCCGGAGGGGATCGGGTTGAACTTGCTGGATGTCTATCGCAGCCGCTACGGGGTTCCGGTGGGCCTCTCGGACCACTCAGGCACGATCTATGCCGGCCTGGCGGCCGCGACCCTGGGTGCGAGCATGCTCGAGGTCCACGTGACGCTCAGCCGGGAGATGTTCGGACCCGACGTCCCGGCCTCGATCACGACTGGCGAACTGCGTCAGCTTGTAGACGGGGTCCGTTTCGTAGAGAAGGCCCTGGCCAACCCCCAGGATAAGGACGCCGTGGCCGGGGAGATGGCTGCCATGCGTCAGACCTTTGGCAAGGCGCTGGTCGCAGCCCGGGATCTGGCAGCCGGGACCCGGCTGCAGCGCGCCGACCTGAGTGCCCGCAAGCCGGCCTCGGCGGGGATCCCCGCCGAGCAACTCGAAGCGGTGCTCGGAAAACAGCTGAAACGGCCAATTGCATCGGGTGCCTTCATTACCCGGAAAGATCTTGCGTGAATATGACCAAAAGAAAAATCTGTGTCGTCGTTACTGCCCGCCCCAGTTATTCGCGAGTCAGGACAGCCCTGAGCGCCATCCAGGCCCATCCTGACCTGGAACTGCAGCTCATCGTTGCCGCCTCGGCCTTGCTTGATCGTTATGGCAAGGTCATCGACCACATGATGCGCGATGGCTTCCGCCCGGATGCCCACGTTTACATGGTGGTGGAAGGCGAGAATCTGGTCACCTCGGCCAAGACGACCGGCATCGGTGTGATGGAACTGGCAACCGTCTTCGATAACCTGCAGCCTGACATTGTCATGACGATCGCCGACCGCTACGAGACCATGGCCACCGCGATTGCCGCAGCCTACATGAACATTCCCCTGGCCCACTTGCAGGGCGGCGAGGTGACCGGCAACATCGACGAGAAGGTCCGCCACGCGGTCACCAAGCTTGCTGATTATCACTTGGTTGCCACGCAAAAAGCGGCCGAGCGGGTCATCCGTATGGGCGAGAATCCTGATTTCGTCTTCGTTACCGGCTGCCCATCGATCGACATCGCCGCCCAGGTGCAGGGCGAACCCCGCCTGCAGATGAACCCTTTCGAAACCTATGGTGGCGTAGGAGCCACGGTTGACCTTTCCAACGGCTACCTGGTGGTGATGCAGCACCCGGTCACCTCGGAGTACGAGCAGGCGCGCAGGCATGTCACCGAGACCCTGTATGCGATCCGCGATCTGGGCCTGCCGACCCTGTGGTTCTGGCCCAACGTCGATGCTGGATCGGATGGTACCTCGAAGGGCATTCGCGCCTTTCGCGAGCTGGAACAGCCCCAGAACTTTCATTTCTTCAAGGACATTCCGCCTGAGGATTTTCTTCACCTGGTCAGGAACAGCCGGGCGATCATTGGGAACTCGAGTGTGGCGATTCGCGAATGCTCTTACCTGGGTGTCCCGGCGGTCAATATTGGATCGCGTCAGTCCAGCCGGGAGCGCGGCCCGAATGTGATCGACGTCCAATACGACCGCGGGGAGATCATGAAAGCCGTCGAGACGATCCTGTCCAGTTCTCGCCCGGAGGGAGTCCACCTCTATGGAGATGGTCATGCAGGCGAACGGATCGCGGAGATCCTTGCCCGGACCGTGTTGCAGTTCACCAAGCGATTAAGTTATTGACGGTACGCTACAGGAATGGACCGCATGGATAAAAAACAAGGTTTGTTTCGATTCGAACCACTTCTTTCTCTGCTGCTCATCATCGTGATCGCGGCCCTGGCTTACCTGCCGTTGGCAGGGCAATTGGGGATCTGCTGTGATGCCTGGCACATCATCCGTACGGCCGAATCGATCGGTGTGGATGCCCTGCCTGACCTGTTTACATCAGACCGGCCAGCGGTTGGTTGGCTCTACTGGTTCAACTATCAGGTTCAGGGTGACAGCCTGACGACCTGGTCTGTATTCACCCTGATGTATCGCCTGCTGGGAGTAATCTGCTTCTGGTGGATCCTGCGTATGCTCTGGCCCCGCCGCCGGTTGGCGACAACTTTGATGGCTCTCCTGTTTACGGTCTATCCTGGTTTCTTGAAGATGCCGGATGCGATCACCTACCAGGTTATGATGATCGTCCTGGCGGTTGCCTTGCTTTCGATCGCTCTTTCGTTGAAGGCGTATCAAGTTTCCAGCCGCGGGACCCGGATCCTGCTGCTTGCCGTTTCGGCGCTCATGGGTGTGGGTTATCTGCTGACGGTGGAGTTCTTCTTGGGTCTGGAAGGCCTCCGATTCCTGTTGTTATGGTATCAACGCTACCAGGCCCATCGGGGGGAGAAGTTCGTTCGCCAATCCGTACAAGCCCTGGCCCGTTTTTCCCTTTTTCTGGCTGTTGATGTGATTTACCTGATCTGGCGTTTGTTCTTTTTCCAGAGCAGGCGCGTTGCTACAGACACGGGCCTCCTGTTTGCCCAGTATCGAGATACACCCGTTCTGCTCCTCAAGTCGCTCGCTGGTTGGTTCCAGGATGTTTTCAGTGTCACAGTCGGCGGTTGGGTGGTACCTCTTGCAGGATTCCTGGCCGGGTCGGGATTGTTGGATCTTTTCTTCTCGGTTCTGCTGGGTGCTGTAGCCGCCGGGTTGTTTGTTGCCTTTGCCAGGTGGCTTGAAAGAAGCACTCCTTTGAAGGAAAGAGAAGACCTGCAGGAAGATCCTGCTTGGTGCCGGGATGTTCTTGTGTTAGGGATCCTGGCCGTCCTGGTGCTGCTGATGCCCACCAGCCTGGTTGGCCGTACGATTTCTTTTGATGCGAGCATGGTCATGGGCTGGGACCGTTACAGCCTTCTGCCTGCTTTGGGGGCAGTGATGGTCGTGGTTGCCATCCTGTACCGCCTGCGAGGCCACGCCATGCGTCTTGGATTGGCACTGTTATTGATTGGGGCATCTCTTGTGACCCATTACCAGAACGCCTCCCGGTATGGCGATGCCTGGACGGAAGTCCGGAGCCTTTTCTGGCAGCTCTCCTGGCGGGCTCCTCAACTAGCTCCGGGAACGGTTCTGATCGCCTCGTTCCCGGATGCCAACACCATTTCCGAGAGTTATCATATTGGGTTTCCAGCACTGCTGGTCTATTATCCGGAGGATGTGGTTCCTCAATTGACCTCCCAGGTGATCAACAACGGAACGGCCGACGAGATCGTCCTGCAGGGCTCGAACACGGAATGGACACGCACGCAGAATATTCCTGGCATACCGGGCATTGTGCGCGATTACAGCCAGGCGCTGGTCGTCGTTCTTCCCAGGCCAGGTGTGTGTGTACACGTGATCGATGGAAACGCGCCTCTCATCCCGACCGGGTCCGATCCGCTGGTCCGAGACATTGCTCCAACATCCAACATCGACCAGATCCTTGTCGATGCGCCCTTCCATGTTCCTCCCGAGACGATCTTTGGGTCTGAGCTCGAACATGACTGGTGTTATTACTATCAAAGCGCGTCTCTGGCGGCTCAACGCCAGGACTGGGAGCAGGTCATTCAATTGGGAGACGAGGCGCGCAGTCTCGGTCTTACTCCCAATGATGTTTCGGAATGGTGGCCTTTCATTCAGGCATATCTGTATGGTGGCGACCTGGAGACCGCCCTGGATTACGCAGAGATCATCCGCAGCGATTCTCGTTTTCAGTTTGAGTTGTGTACCAGCCCAGGCATCCTGGACGAAAGCCTGCCTGTTGAAGATCTGGCACTGTTCTACGCAAATTTCTGTCGCTAGAGGAGAATATGCCCGTTCCCAAAATCCTGGCGGTCATCCCGGCGCGGGGAGGCTCTAAGGGTGTGCTCCGTAAAAATGTCCGCGCACTTGCAGGAAAGCCGCTGATCGCGTACACGATCGAGGCGGCCCTGCAGGTTGGCGACCGCCTGCAGGGCGTCATCGTCTCGACGGATGACCAGGCGATTGCGGAGGTCGCACTTCAACACGGGGCAGAAGTTCCATTTCTGCGCCCGCCGGAATTGAGCAGTGACCGGATTCCGATGGTCCCGGTCCTGCAGCATGCGGTTGGCGAGAGCGAGGCCCGCGGCGGCACCCGCCTGGACTGGATCCTGCTGCTGCAGCCCACCGCTCCGCTGCGCACTCCGGACGATATCCGGGCGGCGATCGAGCTGGCCACGCGCGGCGGCTGCGACTCGGTCATCAGCGTGGTGCAGGTCTTCGCCGTACACCCGATCTTGATGAAGCGCATCGAGGGCGACCGCCTGCTGCCCTTCTGCATCGAGGAGCAGGAGGGCACCCGCCGCCAGGACTACCAGCCGCCGGCCTACATGCGTAATGGTGCCATCTATCTGACCCGCCGCGATGTACTAATGGAAAGAGGCTCCATCTGGGGCGAAATCATCCGCCCCTATGTCATGCCGGAAGAACGCTCGGTCAGCATCGACCATGAACTGGATTTCAAACTGGCCGAGTTGATGCTCCAGCATCAAAGGCCCTGAGCGCAGCCAAGGAACGGCGAGCTCACGGACAAAGGACCCTATCGTACATGGATTGTATCCGCATCCTGAACCTCGAGCCGGAGAACTACTCCGGCGAAGCCCTGGCGCTCCTGCAGTCGCTGGGGGAAGTGGACGCGGGTCCGCACGGGCGGGCGGCGCTGCTCGAGCTGGTCGGCAGGTATCAGGTCCTGATCGTCCGCCTGGCGCACCAGATCGACCGGGAAGTGCTCGGACGGGCCACCCGGCTGAGGGTACTCGTCAGCGCCACGACCGGTCTAGACCATATTGATGTGGCGGCTGCCGAGGCCCTGGGCGTCACCATCCTGAGCCTGCGTGGCGAGACCGAGTTCCTGCGCAACATCCCGGCCACGGCTGAGCATACTTGGGGACTGCTGCTGGCCCTGGTCCGCAACCTGCCGGCGGCCCATGCCTCGGTCTTGGCTGGGGAATGGCAGCGGGACCGCTTCCGCGGCCACGATCTGGCGGGGCAGACTCTCGGCCTGCTTGGCCTGGGCCGGATCGGCGAGAAGGTCGCCCGCTACGGGTTGGCCTTTGGCATGCGGGTAACCGCCTTCGATCCCTATCGGACAGGCTGGCCGGAAGGCGTTGAGCGCCTCTCCAGACAGTCCGAACTTCTGCAGCAGAGCCGGATCCTCTCGATCCACGTGCCGCTCAACGCTGAGACCGAGGGGCTGGTCGGGGCCGCTGAACTGGCCCTGCTGCCACCTGGGGCCTGGCTGATCAACACTGCCCGCGGCCAGGTGCTGGACGAGCAGGCCCTGCTGGCCGCCCTGGAGGGCAGGCATCTGGCCGGTGCGGCCCTCGACGTGTTGTCCGACGAGCGCGGCGGGGCGCTGGCCGAATCGGCGCTGGTTCGCTATGCCTGTGAACACGCCAATCTCATTCTCACTCCGCACATCGGCGGTGCAACCGGTGAGTCGATGGCGGCCACGGAAGTCTTCATGGCGCACAAGTTGTCCGCTTTTCTCACCCAGCTTGGGTAAAATACGCTACTAGACAGGAGGAATACATGTCCACAAAGAATCAGACCAGGGTTCTCGTTACCGGTGCAGGTGGCTTCATTGGTCACCATCTTGTCACCTTCCTGCGCCAGAAAGGGTACTGGGTGCGTGGGGTGGATCTTAAACCCCCCGAATTCAGCGAGGTGGATGCTGACGAGTTCGAGATCCTCGACCTGCGCCGCTGGGACAACTGCCTGCAGGCCACGCGCGGCATCGACGAGGTCTACGGCCTGGCCGCTGACATGGGCGGGATGGGCTTTATCTCGGCCCACCATTCCGAAATCCTGCACAACAACTCGTTGATCAACATCCACACCCTCGAGGCCGCCCGGGTCAACGGCGTCAAGCGCTACTTCTATACTTCGTCGGCCTGCGTCTACCCGGAGTATAAACAGACCGAGGCCGACGTAGTTCCGCTCAAGGAAGAGGACGCTTACCCGGCCCAGCCGCAGGACGCCTACGGCTGGGAGAAGTTGATCATGGAACGCCTGTGCACGCACTACCGCGAAGATTACGGCCTGCAGACCCGCATCGTGCGCTTCCACAACATCTTCGGCGAGCAGGGCACCTGGGACGGTGGACGCGAAAAGGCGCCGGCGGCCATGTGCCGTAAGGTCGCCACGGCCAAGCTGACCGGGGATCACGAGATCGAGATGTGGGGCGATGGTGAGCAGACGCGCTCCTTCTGCCATATCTCTGATTGCCTGGAAGGCATCTACCGCCTGATGCGCTCGGAGCACCCCTTCCCGCTCAACCTGGGTTCCGACCGCATGGTGACCATCAACCAGCTGGCCGAGATCGTCGCCAAGGCTGCCGGGATTGGGATCAGCATCAAGCATATTTCCGGGCCGATGGGCGTGCGCGGTCGCAATTCTGACAACACCCGCCTGCGCGAGGTCCTCCAATGGGAACCGCAGTTGTCTCTCGAAGAGGGGCTCACGCGGACCTATGCCTGGATCGAGGCCCAGGTCGCTGCCAGGCTGGGCGTGAAAGCGGCGTAGCGTACTTGTATCCGTTTGATCAAGGAGACCAGATGGCTTATCTGACGATCTTTACGGCTCCCAAGCCGTTTACCAACCCGCACATCGATATCATCCAGCGCAATGCCATTCGGGCCTGGAAATCCCTGCCGCAGGTTGAGGTGATCTTGATCGGCGACGAGCCGGGCATTCCTGAAGCGGCAAAGGAATTGGGCGTCAAGAACGTCCCCCAGGTTGAGCGGGACGAGAAGGGCATCCCCCTGGTGAATTCGGTGATGGAGAAGGGGCACACGTACAGCGAAAGTCCATTCCTGTGCTATGCCAACGCCGACATGATCCTGATGTCCGATGTTCTCACTGCTACACGCCAGGTTGCTTCACAGGCCAAAGATTTCCTGATGGTCAGCCAGCGCTGGAATTTGGACCTGCCCGAACCGTTCGACTTCAGCGGTGAATGGGAAGCGCGCCTGCGGGCGGAAGTGATGAAGCGCGGTGAATTCTATTCCCCCTGGGGCATCGATTACTTTGTCTTCCCGCGCCATATGTACGCAGAGAACGTCCCCGACTTCACGATCGGGCGCCCGGCCTGGGATAACTGGATGGTCTATACTGCTGTCCATACCTGGGGTCTGGCTGTCGATGCGACCCGCTCTGTCACTGTCATTCACCAGAATCATGACTACAGCCACCTGCCTGGCAATCGACCGCCCTACGGGTCGGAGGTCGCCAAGTCGAATCTGGCCAAAGCCGGCGGACGGCGGCGCGTCTACAACATTCTGGACACCAATCGGGAACTGATCGCAGGCAAGATCTGCCGCCCTCGTCCGTACCTGGCCCGCACTTTGCGCCGGATGGAGCGCTTCTTTACCCCCCAGGAGCAAAAGGGCCTGCGCTGGAGGATCGCCCTGCTGTTCGTCCGGGCGCAGACCTGGTCTTCCACTATTCCGAGAAAGTAGTTGCCATGCGCACTGGTCAGAATCCGGCCAAGAAGATCGAAAAGGTTGCCCAGCCCAGGGAAATTACGGTCTGTATCGTGAACTTCATCCCGATGCTGGAGGGCTTTCATGCGCAAGGCATGGAGGTCTTGCGCGCCTGCCTGGAAAGTGTCCGGGCCAATACGGAACAACCCTTCGACCTGGTGGTCTTCGACAATCACAGCTGTCCTGAAGTCCGGGATTACCTGGTTGATATGCTCAAGCAGGATCAGATTCAGTACCTGATCCTTTCCGACACCAATATCGGCAAGATCGGAGCCTGGAACTTTATGTTCGGGGCAGCACAGGGGAAGTATGTCGCTTTCGCCGACGGAGATATCTATTTCCGTCCCGGTTGGCTCAAGAGCACGCTTGAGATCTTCGCTGCTTATCCACAGGCCGGCATGATTACCGCAATCCCGCTGCGGACCAAGGAAGAGATGTTCACCTCCACCCTCGATTGGGGACGCCAGCAGGGCGTCCTGCAGGAGGGTGCCTTTTTGGAGTGGGAGGTCTTCCTCGAACATGCCGTCAATACTGGTTGGGATGAGGCCAAGGCGCGCGAGAAATATCTTCACGGCAAGGATTATCTGCTTGAGTATAATGGTCGCAGGGCTTACGTCGGCGCGGCCCATTTTCAGTTTGTTTGCCCGCGCCCGGCGCTCCAGCAGATTCTGCCATTGCCGTCAGAAAAACCCATGCGTGGGGAAAACATCCTCGACAGCCGTTTAAACGAACTGGGTTACTTACGCCTTTCGACCACGGAGGCTTACGTGGCCCATATGGGCAATGAGGTCAAGGACAGGCCGCACGCCGTGAGAGCTGTTCCCCGGATGCATTGGCTGCGGCGCTTGCTCTGGTTGCCGGGGATTCGCCACCTCCTGTTCGGGATTTACAATGGTCTCTTCCGCCTGTATTTTAGCAACGTGAAGTAAGCGCATGAAATTTCTGATTGCCGGACTTGGTTCCATCGGACGTCGCCACTTACGCAACCTGCGCGCCTGCGGCGAAGAGGATCTCCTCCTCTACCGAACCCATCAGGCTACTCTCCCGGACGACGACCTGGCCGGTCTGCCGGTCGTAACCGAGTTGCAGGCTGCCCTGGCGCACAAACCGGATGTGGTCATTATTGCAAACCCGACCGCCCTGCACCTTGACGTGGCCATTCCAGCAGCCGAGGCGGGTTGCACCATCCTGCTTGAGAAGCCAGTATCCCATTCTCTTGAAGGTCTGGATGAACTGGCTGCGACGGCAAGACGTTCCGGGAGCCGGATCCTGGTGGGCTTCCAGTTTCGGTTCCACCCGACTCTGCAAATGGCGCGCGACCTGATTGCTGCCGGGGCCATTGGGCGCCTGCTGGTGGCGCGGGTCCACTTTGGGGAATACTTGCCCGCCTGGCATCCGTGGGAGGATTATCGCCAGGGATATGCGGCGCGTTCTGACCTGGGGGGCGGGGTCGTGCTGACCCAGTCTCATTCACTGGATTATCTCCCCTGGCTGGTCGGGAGGGTCGACTCGTTGTGGGCCTTCGTCACTACTCTCGGCGGCCTCGGGATCGATGTCGATGATACAGCCGAGATTGGATTGCTATTTGCCAGCGGGGCAATTGGCAGCATCCATTTGAATATGATTCAGCAGCCTCCTGGTCACCACTGGGAGATTGCCGGGACCGAGGGGACCCTTGCATGGGACAATGCCACAGGTCTGTTGCGTCTCTACGAGCCGCAGAAGCAGGCCTGGAAGGAGTTCTTCGCCCCACAGGATTTTGACCGAAATGTGATGTTCATGGATGAGATAAACCACCTCATCCACATTGCCCGCGGGGAGAGCCAACCCCTTTGCACGCTGGAGGATGGCATCACCGCTCTACGCCTGGCCCTGGCCGCCTGCGAGTCTTCCCGGCAAGGGCGCCTCTTGCGAATCGAGTAATGGATGGCGAATCCTCTCTATCGTTTTTTCCTCAAACGCTTTCCTCGCCTGGGCGGGGTTCTGTGGCGCTTGTTAGGCGGTGAACTGCGCGAGATTGTGCATGGCCAGGGAAACCACCTGGAGGCCAACGGCGCCAGGCTCTCCAGCGTGGAACTGGATATTATCGGTGACGACAACCACATCACGATTGGTGCAGGCAGCGTGGTCTTCAATCTCAAGATCCGGATTCGCGGCTCGGGCCACCGGATTGAGATCGGTCCCAACTGTCGCATCAGTCGTGGCGCGCTGCTGTGGTTCGAGGACCAGGATTGCCGGCTGGAGATCGGGGCCGGCACGACCATGGTCGATGTGGTGGTTGCCGTTACTGAACCGGGTTCACAGGTGATGATCGGCAAGGAATGCATGTTTGCCAACGACATTGACATTCGTACCGGTGACAGCCATGCCATCCTGGATGCTGCAACAGGCGAACGCATCAATCCGGCCCGCAATATCATCATCGGAGACCATGTCTGGGTCGCCGCACATGTTGTGCTTTTGAAAGGTGTGGAGATCGGGCATGATTCCGTGATCGCAACGGGCGCGATCGTCACCCGATCCTGCCAACCGGGTACGATCCTGGCCGGCAACCCTGCCGCGGGCATCAAGGAAGGCATCACCTGGCGACGGGACCGTAACCAAAGGGGACCTTCCTAGCAAGTCATTCGTGCGCTGATGGAGTCATTGCTATGTTCGATGTGATCACTCGTAAAGAATATTGGGATTGGTTGAATGAGCTGGAGCCTGAAGCGAAGTATCGTGGATTCCTGAGACGAACCAGACGGAACCTGGCTTTGCGGCGGTATGGTTTTGGCATGGGCGATGAACATACGCTGAAGACGATCCAGGACGCTTACGTCTACACGCGGCTTCGTAAGGAGAAGGGGAAAAAGATCCTTGAGGCCGGTGGGGGCAACTCGCGTGTCCTGCGGCTTCTGAGAAAAGCGAATGAATGCTGGCTGGTGGATAAGTTTGAGGGGATGGGCAATGGACCCCTGCGCCGTCCTTTTTTGGGAGGTGTAAAGATCGTCGAAGATTATCTAGGTGAATTTAATCCGATCCTGCGCGCCGGATATTTTGACACGCTGTTTTCAATCTCGGTTGTTGAACATATCCCCCTCGATTACCTGGATGCTTTCTTCCGCGACTGTGTGCGTGTTCTCAAACCGGGCGGCAGGATGATCCATGCGATCGACACGTATATCTATGACCCGGCCGACAGACAAAACCCGGAACTGCAAGAGATGATGGAGCGCACCAAATGCTACCTGGCCTATGCTGATCGCCCGGATCTTGGGATCCGCCTTGTCAGGCCTCCACAGGTCGATGCGAACCTGGTCTTTTCATGTCGTTATGCCAGCCAGCCAGACAACGTCTTGTATAAGTGGCAACAGGGCTTCGCGACCATCAAGCGCGAAATTGCCCAGATGGTCAGTTTCAAAGCAGAATGGATCAAGGTGTAGAGGCCATGTCGACCGTATTCGATTTATTTCGCCTGCAGGACCGCGTGGCGGTCGTCACCGGCGGGGCAGGGTTGCTTGGCCGTGAGTTCTGCCGGACACTGGCGGAGGCCGGGGCCTCCGTCGTCGTCGCTGACCTGGCCGCGGGTCCCGCCGGAGAGACGGCCGACTCCCTGACCGCCGCGGGTTTGCGCGCCAGCCCCTTTGCCCTGGATGTCACCGACCCGGCCTCCTGCGGCCTGCTGGTTGAGACAACCCTGCGCACCTTCGGACGGCTGGACGTGCTGGTCAACAGCGCGGCCCTTGATCCCAAGTTCGACGCCGACGCCGTGGCGAGAGGCATTGCTCCAGGCAAGTTTGAAGAATATCCGCTCGAGCAGTGGCAGGCGGCCCTGAACGTGAACCTGACCGGCATGTTCCTGGTCACCCAGGCCTGCGTCCGGCCGATGCTTGATCAGGGCTCACAGGGCAGCATCATCAATATCTGCTCGACCTATGGCCTGAACGGTCCCGACCAGCGCATCTATGTCAAGGAGGGGAAGCGCCTGGCTTACAAGCCGGTCTACTACACGGTGACCAAGGCCGGAGTGCTTGGCTTCACCAAATATCTGGCCGCTTATTATACGGGTACCCGCATCCGGGTCAATGCCCTGACCCCCGGCGGAGTCTACAACAATCACGACGAGATCTTCGTGGCAAATTATGCGGCCAAAACCATTCTCGGCCGCATGGCCGACCGGGACGAGATGAACGGCGCCCTGTTGTTCCTGGCGTCAGAGGCCTCGGCTTACATGACCGGTGGCAACCTGGTCGTCGATGGCGGTTGGACGGCGTGGTGAGAAAAAACATGGAAGAGAAACCGCAATCCATTTGGCGAGGGTTCGCGATCGGGCTGGTGATCCTTGGCCTGGTCCTGCATGCCTATGTGGCTCTCAGCCCGGCCAACAGCTTGTTGAACTGGTACACCACCGATGATGCCTTCTATTACTACCAGGTGGCTGTCAACGTGACCGGTGGGAATGGCGTGACCTTCGACGGGATCAATCCCACCAATGGCTTCCAGCCCCTGTGGATGCTGGTCTGCATCCCGGTCTTCGCGCTGGCCCGGTTCAACCTGCTCCTGCCGCTGCGCCTGCTGGTGATGGTCTCGGCCGCCTTCAGCATCGGTACAGGACTGCTGCTCTTCCGCATGCTGCGCCGATTCATTTCCACCGGGGTGGCGGCCGTGATCGTGGTGGTCTGGCTGTTCCTGCCGTCCATCCATGGCGATGTGGTCATGCAGGGCATGGAGGCCGTGACCAGTGCCTTCTTCCTGGTCTGGCTGCTCTCCCTGGCAGTTCAGTGGCGCGGTGAGCGCCTGCCGGCGTCCCGGGTGGCGCTGCTGGGACTGGTCGCCGGGCTGGCCATCCTGGCCCGGCTGGACAACATCTTCGTGGTCCTGCTGCTGGGCGTCTGGTTCATCCTGGGGTTCGCCGGACCCTTTGCTCGCAACCTGGCCGTTGGCGACCTGGCGCTGGTCTTCATCGCCGGACTGTTGAGTTATTTCATCCGCCTGCGGGCGGGTCCCTTCTACCAGACCTATGCTTATTCCCTGCCCTGGCTGCTGGGGCTGGGCTTCCTGCTCAAGCCGCTGCTGCTGTACCTGTTCGGGCTCTACCGGCCGCAGGCGGCCAGGCAGCCGCTGCGCTTCCTGCTGCGCGGCGGGCTGGCTGTGACGCTGGCCGAAGGGGTCATCGGCGGGGTGCTGCTTGGCCTGCAGGGGCTGCACGTCTTTCCCGCTGAACCGCGTGCCATGCTCATCCTGGGCCAGATCATCATCATCGATTGGACCGGGACCCTGCTGGGAGCGCTGGGCCTGCGGCTGTTCGTCCGCGGATTCACCGCCGGGGCGGCCGAGGGGGACCTCGCTCCTGATCTGCGCTCGGCCTCTTTCTGGACCCCGGTTCTGCGTAGCGCGCCCGGTTTTCTGCTCCCCCTGGCAGGCCTGCTGGGCGGCTACCTGGCCTGGAGCTACGCCTATACCGGCGCATGGATGCCGGTCAGCGCCCAGATCAAGCACTGGTGGTCTGGGCTGCGCAACGTGGTTTACGGGACGGTGGTCCACACCGCCCCCGAGCTGTTCGGCGTCCAGGGGCGTTACAACGCCTGGGAACTGGCTGCTTCGCCCTTCACCTTCATTGTCGAAACAACCCAGAAGATCCTCAACCCAGGCGCAGCCCGGGTCGTCTCCATGTTGTTGGTCGCCTTGCTGGTTCTGGGGATCGTCGTGATCCTGATCTCCCGCCGCAGGTGGATCGCCGGCCTGCTGGACCAGATGGGTCTGTTCCCGTTCTTCCTGGCCCTTTATTGTCACATCTTTTATTACACAGCCACCTCCTACATCCACATCCGTCCCTGGTACTGGGTGGGCGAGATGGTCTTTACCATGCTGCTGCTGGGAGTCCTGCTCGAATCTGTCCGGCAGGGACTGGAGCGCCGGCAGCCGCGACCGCGGCTCTGGGCGGCGTTCATGGCGCTGGTCGGTGTGGCTGTGCTGGTCAGTTTTGGCGCCCGGCTGCTGCATTTCTTCCCTTACCAGATTTCCCCTGAGCACCGGGAGGCATACCTGGCCGAGACCCGCTTCCTGGAGGCCCACACGGAACCCGGGGCGCTGATCGGCATGACCGGCGGCGGCACGACAGCCTATTTTCTCCAGGGCCGAACGATTACCAATATGGATGGGCTGATCAATTGTCCGGACTATTTCGAGTTCTTATCCGGCGGGCAGGCAGCCAGATTCTGGGATGCGCTGGGCCTGGATTACGTCTATGGGCGCACTTATATGTTCTTGGAATCCGATCCCTACCAGGAGATCTTTTCCGGCCGTCTGGTGGAGGTCGAGCATTTTGAATTTCAGGTTCTGTACCGTTATCTGCCGGCCGAGGAGGAGCGATGAAGAAACCCGAGGTCCTGGCCCTCATCCCGGCCCGCGGGGGTTCGAAGGGCATCCCGCGCAAGAATATCCGTGATTTTGCCGGCCACCCGTTGATCGCCTACAGCATTGCCGCCGGGCTGCAGGCTGCGACAGTCGGTCGGGTGATCGTCAGCACTGACGATGAGGAGATCGCCGCGGTTGCCCGGGCCTACGGTGCCGAGACCCCCTTCCTGCGTCCCACCGAACTGGCCGGGGATGCGGCTACCGATCTTCCGGTATTCGAACAGGCCCTGGCCTGGTTGGCGGAGCACGAAAGTTACCATCCTGAGGTGGTGGTACAATTGCGCCCCACTTCGCCCATCCGCCCGCTCGACTGTGTCGATGATGCCGTGCATCTTCTGCAGGCCCATCCCGAGGCCGACTGCGTGCGCGGCGTGGTCCCGGCCGGGCAGAACCCGCATAAAATGTGGCGTATCGACGCGACCAGTGGGCACATGCAAGCGCTGCTGACCGTCCCCGGGATTGCCGAGCCGTTCAACGCCCCGCGCCAGGCCCTGCCCCCGGTCTACTGGCAGACCGGTCACATCGATGCTGTCCGTACGACATCGATCCTGGAAAAGCATTCGTTGACTGGCGATGTGCTCTGCCCGCTCATCATCGATCCGCGCTATACCGTGGACCTGGACAACCTGTGGGACTGGGCCCGCTCCGAGTGGCTGGTGGCATTCGGCGGACTGGCATATGTTTCGCCAGGCAGGAGGCGGCGGTCGATGCCGAAGAAGGTGTCCCTGCTGGTGCTCGACTTTGATGGCGTGCTGACCGACAACCGGGTTTGGGTGGACCGGAAAGGCCGCGAACTGGTGGCAGCCTACCGCAGCGACTCCTTGGGTCTCAATGTCCTGCGCCGGGAGGGGATCGAGGCGTTCGTCCTTTCGATGGAAACTGACCAGGTTGTGGCGGCGCGCTGCCGGAAGATGAAAGTTCCCTACATTCAGGGAGAGAGCGACAAAGCCAGGACCTTGAAGAACCTGATGAACGAGCGGAACGTCGACCCGGCCAGTGTGGTCTACCTGGGCAACGATATCAATGATCTGCCCTGTTTCCCGCTGGTCGGTTGGGCGGTGGCCGTTGCGGATGCCCTGCCCGATGTCCTGGCTGCTGCCGATCACGTGCTGTCCAGGCCTGGCGGTCACGGCGCGGTGCGCGAGTTGTGCGACCTCATTTTAAATCAAAAGAGCGAATAGGCAGCAACCAATTTACCTATCACACCTTTACCTCGAAAGGGAACCCTATGCCTCGTGAAATCAAGATCGGCAACCGCCTGGTCGGTGACGGCCATCCGACTTTCATCATTGCCGAGATCGGCATCAACCACAACGGCGACCTGGAAATCGCCAGGGCAATGATCGATGCCGCCGTCCACGCTGGAGTGGATGCGGTCAAATTCCAGAAACGCACGCCCGAGGTCTGCACGCCGCCCGAGCAGCAGAAGCAAATGCGTGAGACCCCCTGGGGATACATTACCTACCTCGATTATCGCTACAAGGTCGAGTTTGGGGAGACCGAGTATAAAGAAATCGACCGCCACTGCCGGCAGAAGGGGATCACCTGGTTCGCCTCGGTCTGGGATGAGGCCTCGGTCGATTTCATGGAGCAGTTCGATACCCTGGCTTACAAGATTCCCTCCGCTTCGCTGACCGACCATGACCTGTTGCGCCACGTTCGCAAGACGGGACGGCCAATGATCCTCTCGACCGGCATGTCAACCATGGAGCAGATCCAGGCCGCGGTCGAGGCGGTCGGGACCGAGAACCTGGTCATCACCCACTGCACCAGCACCTATCCGTGCGAACCGGAAGAACTCAACCTGCGCATGATCGAGACCCTGCGGCGGGAATTCCCCTGCCCGGTCGGCTATTCCGGCCACGAGGTCGGGCTGGTCCCCTCAGTGGTGGCAGTCACGCTGGGGGCCTGCATCGTCGAACGCCACCTGACCCTTGACCGGGCGATGTGGGGCTCGGACCAGGCGGCCTCGGTGGAACCCAATGGTTTTGAGCGGCTGGTGAAATACCTTCGGGTGACCGAACAATCCCTGGGCGATGGGATCAAACGGGTCTATCAGAGCGAACTCGCAACGTTGAAAAAATTGCGCCGGATCGCTTAGCCGGGCAAAGACCGGTCAAAAGGAGAAAAACCCTTGGACGAGTTAGGTGACAAGATCGAAATCCTGTCGGTGGATCTGTTGGACCGGCACCGTCAGCAGGTGCAGGCACTTCGAGATTTATGTGCGCCGATCGGTCACCAGCTGGGCTGGCATTATCTGCTCGACCTGGTGTGGATTCTTGAGAACCTGGGGGATCCGGCGGGTCTTCAGATCGTGGACGCAGGTGCGGGCCTTGGCTTGCTGCAGTGGTATTTGCTGGAGCAGAAGGCCGCCCGTGTGTTCAGCGTGGATCGGGTGGACCGTTCAGAAGTTACTCTGACCTTGCGGGCCCGCTATCGCATTCAGGGAGTGCGGCCTGGTGACCTGAAGCCTTCGATGGCTATCGTGCAGAAGAATATTCGCGCTGCGCATGGAAGCCAGAAATTCGTCTCTGCCCTTCGGGGACTTGCCGGCTTGCTGCTGATCGCGCTGCCGAAGGCATTCCCCGGCCGCTTGATGATCTACAACCAGGATCTCACCAGCATGTCCGAAATTGCCGACAACTCGCTGGATGCGGTCGTCGCCGTCTCAGCCCTGGAACATAATGCGCCCGAAATGCTGCCAGGAGTTGTTGCCGAACTCATGCGCAGGCTCAAGCCGGGTGGTGTGCTCCTGGCGACCCTGGGCGCTGCGAGAGAGCGTGACTGGTTCCATGAACCTTCACGCGGATGGAACTATACTGAGGAAACCCTCCAGCGGTTATTTGACCTGCCGCCATCGATCCCATCCAATTATGGGTGCTACGATGAACTGATGGCAACGTTGAAGGATTGTCGCGAACTGCGTGAGAACCTGTCGTCATTCTATTCTCAATCGGGCGATAACGGGATGCCCTGGGGCGTCTGGGATCCCCAGTACCAACCTGTGGGCGTCCGAAAAGTCAAGCATCAGTGAGGCTGCATATGTATGACGTTCTGGAAATATCGCTGGGCAACCTTTCTCGCCTTTATCAGTACAAGCAAAAAGAGTTCTTTGGGGCCGACTTGAACATCAAGGGGTTTGACTATCCCTGGTTGCTGGCCTCGCGCCAGTGGAAAAGCGGAGAGCGTGTTCTGGATGTCGGGGCGGGGTATTCGCTGCTCCCCATGCATCTCCAGGAAACGTATGGCTGTGAGGTCTGGGTGGCGGACGATTATGGATTGCAGAGCGGGCAACCTTTCTGGCAGCGCGGCCAATCCCCTGAGGAACATGTTGGCGCCCATCCCAGTGTCAAGTTCGTCCTGGAACGACTTGGGGATCCTTCATCTTCCTCTCTCCCGACCGGGTATTTCGATGTGATTTACAGTCTGTCGGCGCTCGAACATGTGCGTGTCACGATGGTCCCGGATGTCTGGCGGCACATGGATCTTCTGCTCAAGCCGGGCGGCGAGATGTTGCATGCCATTGACATTCCGTTCCCATCCAATCAGGGCTGGCGCAAGGTGCTTGCCGGGGAGTTCTACGATCGGTTCTTTCCGCTGTTTCCCCAGTCCTTCCACCTGCCGCACTATATGGCGACGCCCAAAGCCCACGCACGACTCGTCGCTCGCTTGTTGGGAATAAGCGAGATTGACATCAAGGGATTGTCCGTCACGGATATGGTATTCAACCCGGATGTCCTTACGGAAGGGTATGAGATCGGCCTGAATCGCATCCTGAAAGATGGCCTGACGGACTTCCAATACCGGCGTGCCGGGACCCTCCTCTTTCACCTCAAGAAGCATACCGAGCCCACGAGGAATTCATGAGACGATCCATGACAGACCTGGCGCTCCGATTCCGCAGGCGCCTCCATCGCCTGGCGGTTTTCATGATGACGGTCCAGCTGGCGATGCGTATTTCGGTGCGTACGCTGGGTGCGCGGGGAAGGCCAGTGGTTTTTTTTAATGCAACCACGCGTCTGGACAGTCTCAGTTTGAACGCCGGTTTTGCGCTGCTCGCGGCCTGGGTGGTGCGGTTGGCCGGCGTACCGGTGGTGCACTTCGTCTGCCGATCAGGCATGACCCATTGCGTGCTTGGGACCGATCAAGAGAACCCTGCCGGGGCGCCTCCATGCAAGGCATGCATCCGTCAATCCCGCCTCGCCTATGCCACCGCCAGGAAAAGATATTTTTCCTTCCGGGATTCGCCGGATTTACGGGAGGCATTGCGTTCTCTGGACGTCGCGGCTCTGTCATGCTATGAACATCGTTTTCAAGACAGCCTGGTTCCTCTCGGCGCGATCGTTCTGCCGTCTGTGCGCTGGCGCATGCGGGTTCATCATCTGCCTGATGATGAAACAACGCGCTTCTTGTACCGTGAGTTCATGGTTTCTGCCTGGAATGTTCTGAATGCGTTCGATTCTCTGCTGCTCCGCACGGACCCTCAGACGATCGTGCTCTTCAACGGCCAGTTCTTCCCCGAGGCAGTCGTCCGCTGGCTTGCACTCCGGCGTGGGATCCGGGTGGTGACGCATGAGGTTGGCCTGCAGCCGATGAGCGGGTACTTTACCCACGGGGAGTCCACGGCCTATCCGATCGATATCCCCGAGCAATTTGATCTGAACGCCAGCCAGAACGATCGCCTGGATCGGTATCTGGAAAATCGTTTTCAGGGAAAATTCATCATGGCCGGGATCAAGTTCTGGCCGGAGATGATGGGTCTTGATGACGCCCTTTTGGAGAGAATGCGCGGGTTCAAACAGGTTGTCCCGATCTTCACCAATGTCATCTTCGATACCAGCCAGCCGCACTCCAATATCGTTTTCCCTGACATGTTCACCTGGCTGGAAGTGGTCCTGAAAGTCATCCGGGAACACCCTGAGACATTGTTCGTAATTCGGGCGCACCCCGACGAGTCCCGTCCCGGGAAAGTCAGCCGCGAGTCGGTGGCCGGCTGGGTGGAGGCGAAACAGGTTACAGAACTGTCCAATGTGGTCTTCATTCCGCCGGATCGGTATCTGAGTTCTTACGAATTGATCCAGCGTTCGAAATTCGTGATGATCTACAACTCGACCATTGGCCTGGAGGCTTCCATCATGGGCATCCCGGTGCTGTGTGCTGGGAAGGCCCGTTTTACCCGCTATCCAAGTGTGTTTTTCCCTCCCAGTCCGGCTGAATACCGCCAGACACTGGAAGAATTTCTGCATGCAGAAACGGTGGCAGCATTGCCCGAGCACCGCCGGAACGCTCGCCGGTTCCTGTACTACCAGCTCTTCCGTGTTTCCCTGCCTTTCGATGATTTCCTGATCCCGGCTGAACAGCGTGGTTACGTGCACATCAAGGCTGATGCGATCGTTCGGATCAAACCCGATCACCCAACGGTCCGTGCCCTTCTGGATGGGATCTTGAACGATGGCGATTTCCTGTTGAAAGATTGACCGATGCGATCATTGATTCACTCTGCCCGCTGTGTCAAGAACCGCCTGGATCTGGCCCTGCATCCCTGGGGACGCAACAGCCGTCGTCGCCTGGACGCGCTGCAGGATCTTCATCGCGGTGAGCGCTGTTTCATACTCGGCAACGGCCCCAGCCTGCGCCGGACCGACCTGAGCAGGCTGCAGAAGGAGTACACGTTCGGGATGAACCGGATTTACCTGCTCTTTCCCGAATTGGGATTCACCACGACCTACTTCGTCTCGGTCAACCACCTTGTCATCCGGCAGTGTGCCAGGGAGATCCTGGCTTTGCCAATCCCGAAGTTCGTGCCCTGGTCCTGCCGGCGTGATATTGGTCAACCGACCGAAGATACCATTTTCATGGATCTGGTGTGTGCCATGTGGAAGCCGGGTTTTTACCGCGATGTGCGCCGGCCGTTCTGGCACGGCGCCACGGTCACCTACGTGGCTCTGCAACTGGCCTACTTCATGGGCTTCGAGCAGGTCATCCTGATCGGCGTCGACCATAATTTCGTTACCACGGGCCCGGCCGGGATGACGGTGGTCTCGCAGGGCGATGATCCCAACCATTTTTCGCCCAACTATTTTGGCAAGGGCTTCCAATGGGAACTCCCCGATTTGGAGACTTCCGAACAGGCCTATCGCTTTGCCCGGCAGGGTTACGAAGCAGCCGGCCGCCAGGTGGTGGATGCCACCCTTGGCGGTAAATTGACCATTTTCCCTAAAATCGATTACGAGACCCTATTCCAATGAACAAGCTTCCTTTCTCGATCATTACCCCCTGTTTCAACCGCGTTGACCTGATCGCCGAAGCGGTCGAGAGTGTCTTGCAGCAGGACTACCCAGATTTCGAGCACATCATTGTCGATGGCGGATCCACTGACGGAACCCTGGAAGTGCTGTCCCGTTACCCGCACCTGCGCGTGATCAGTGAACCTGACGAGGGCATTTACGATGCCATCAATAAGGGTCTGCGCCTGGCGCGCGGCGAGGTGATCGGCTGGCTGAACACCGACGACCTGTATCCTCCGGGGACCTTCACGGCCGTGGCCAAGGCATTCAACCAGCATCCCGGTGTTCAGGCAGTCATGGGATCCGCAGAATGGTTTGAGGATCGCGACGGGGAGCGTCTCCGGACCTACCTGTTTCACGCTGTTCGGCCTCATGATGTGTGGCTGCGCGTGGCCGGCTATGGTACGACAGCGCCGAACGCCTGGTTCATCCACCGGGATGTCTACAGGCAGGTGGGCGAGTATAACACCGCCTACCATCTGGCCGCTGACCGTGAGTTTCTCTTCCGGGTCGCGTTGACCGGTCTGTGCCCTGACCCGGTCGACCAGGTGGTCTACCAGTACCGGCGCCACGCTGATTCGGCCACCTTTGCCCATTCTGATTCGCGCGCTCCCGAGCAGGGCCGGCGCCGCCTGCGTGCCCTGGAGGAAGAACTGGGGATGCTGGTTGGCCTGATGCAGATCCGCCCGATGCCGCTTGCCGCCCGTCAGGCGCTGGTCAAGACCCACAGTGAACGGTCCTACCGTCTGGTGGCCACTGCACTCTACCACCGCTTCTGGAAACAGGCTCTGCGGGGAGCCGTTCAGGCCATTCGCCGCGACCTGCTCTGGCCGCTGGTTTTCTTCCAATTCGCATTCCGGCGGGTCAGCGAAGAATTCCGCGAGCATGACTGAATCCCGGTTGGCGATCTTTCTGGCATCCTTGCACCCCGGCGGCGCCGAGCAGGTCATGCTCAATCTGGCCCGCGGCCTGGTGGGTGCCGGTTATGGCCTGGATCTGCTGGTCACAAACGCCACCGGTCCCTTCCGCCAACGGATCCCCGCCGGGGTGGAGCTGATCGACCTGCAGGCGGGCGGCGCCCTGGCTGCACTGCCCGGCCTGGTTGACTACCTGCGCCGCACCCGCCCGGCAACCTTGCTGACCGGTCTGCCCCACAACAACCTGGTTGCGATCTGGGCCCGCCAGTTTGGCGCGCCGCACTCCCGCCTGGTAATCAGCGAGCACAACCCGATGAGCCTCGACCTGCAGCGTTCACGGTCTCGCAAGGACCGCCTGTTGCCGCCGCTCATGCGCCTGTTCTACCCGGCGGCCGATGCTGTGGTGGCAGTCTCAGCAGCTGTGGCCGAGGACCTGTCCCGCCTGATCCACCTGCCGCGCCAGCGGATCGTTGTCATCCACAACCCCAGCGTCTTTCCTGAGATCGCTTCCCTGGCCCAGCAGCCTCCTGAGCTGGATTGGTTTGCTCCCGGCCAACCACCGGTCATCATGACCGCCGGCCGCCTGACGCCTCAGAAGGATCATGCCACCCTGCTGCGCGCCTTTGCCCGACTGCGGGCCGTCCGTCCGTTGCGTCTGCTCATCCTGGGCGAAGGCGAACTTCGCCCGGAACTCGAACAGCAGGCTGCCGACTTGCGGATCAGTGCGGATGTGTGCCTGGCGGGTTACCAGCCCAATCCCTTCCAGTACATGGCCCGCAGTGGTGTCTTCGTGCTCTCCTCGGCCTGGGAAGGCTTTGGTGTGGTGCTCACCGAAGCCCTGGCATGTGGGACCCAGGTGGTCTCCACCGACTGCCCTGGTGGGCCGGCTGAGATCCTGGCGAACGGGAAGTACGGTCGCCTGGCCCCGGTCGGCGATCCGGAGGCCCTGGCCGGGGCCCTTGCTGCGGCCCTCGACAACCCCCTGCCGCCCGAAGCGCTGCGCCAGCGGGCAGAGGATTTTTCAATCGAGGTGATTACCCGTCGATATCTGCAAGTGCTTCTCCCCGAGGAGGCGAGGCCGGATGCCTGAGAAGCCGATCCGCCTCCTGCATGTGATCACCGGGCTGCAGGTTGGCGGGGCAGAACTGGCCTTGCAACGGCTGCTGGTGGGCCTTGATCGGGCCGAGTTCGAACCGGCTGTCGTTGCCCTGACTGGCGACGGGCCAGTCGGTGAAGGCCTGCGCGCGCGGGGCATTCCTGTGACAACCCTGGAACTCGCCCCGGGCCGCCCCGACCCGCGCCTGGTCCTCGGGCTGCGGCGGGTGCTGCGTTGCTTTGACCCCGACCTGGTCCAGTCGTGGATGTACCACGCCGACCTGGTGGCCGCCCTGGCTGTCCCGCGGCGTATCCCGTTGGTCTGGAACATCCATCACACGGTCGCCGACCTGGCCGGGTTGAAGCCCGCCACCCGGTTGGTGGTGCGTTGGAACGCCCGCCTGTCGCATTCCGCGCCGGACCGGATCGTCTGCTGTGCCGAGGCGACGCGGACGACCCATGCCGCTCTGGGATACTGCACGGAGCGGATGCTGGTCATTCCCAATGGTGTCGACCCGGATATCTTCCGCCCTGATCCGGCGGCCCGGGGGGAGGTCCGCGAGCAGTTAGGCCTCGACCCGGCAGCGCCGCTGATCGGGATGTGCGCCCGCTTCCACCCGGACAAGGACCATCAAACCTTCCTCCAGGCGGCGGAACTGCTGCATGCCGGCCGGCCGGGGGTCGGTTTCGTCCTGTGGGGTTCGGGTGTCGTCCCGGACAACCCCTCCCTGGCGGGTTGGATTGGCACGGGCAGCCTGCGGAACAGGTTGCACTTGCTCGGCCAGCGCGACGATTCGCCCCGTCTGGCCGCGGCCCTTGATCTGGCGACGCTCAGTTCGGCCAGCGAGGCCTTCCCGACCGTGCTCGTCGAGGCGATGGCCTGTGGTGTACCATGCGTCACCACTGACGTCGGGGACGCGGCCCGGATCGTCGGCGCGACCGGGCTGACCGTGCCGTGCCGCGACCCGCAGGCCCTGGCTGCCGCCTGGGAACGGGTGCTGGTCCAGCCGGCCGGCGAACGCCTGGCCCTGGGTGCGGCCGCCCGTCAGCGGGTGGTCGAAAATTTCACTCTCGCCAGAACCACGGCTTTGTATGTCAAACTGTATCGGGATATAATAACCGGCATCCGTGGAGCCCGGCCATGAAGGCCCTGTTCTTCGCCAACACCGACTGGTACCTTTACAACTTCCGCTTGCCGTTGTTGAAGGCCGTGCAGGAACGCGGCCTGGAGGTGGTCCTGGTCTGCCCGCCCGGGGAATACCTCGCCCGGTTGGAGGAGCAGGGCTTTCGGTGCGAGGGCGTGTCATTGTCGCGCAGCGGGATGAATCCCCTGGCCGAGGCCGCGACCATTTTTCGTCTGGTGCGTCTGTATCGCCGCGAGCGCCCCGCGCTGGCCCACCACTTCACAGTCAAGTGCGTCCTGTATGGATCGCTGGCGGCGCGCCTGAACCGGGTCGCAACGGTCGTCAACGCCGTGACTGGTCTGGGCTATGTTTTTACCGGCGGCGGGTGGCGGAAGCACCTCCTGCAGACGCTGGTGGCGAATCTTTACCGGCTCATCCTGGGTGGATCTCAGGTTGTCTTCCAGAACCCCGACGACCGGCAGGCTTTCCTCGACCGGCGGCTGGTCCGGGCTGGGGCGACTCACCTCATCCAGGGCTCGGGGGTAGATGTGTCCGCCTTCCGGGCTCGGCCGCTGCCCGGCGGGGTACCGCTGGTCGTGCTGGCGGCCCGCATGCTGTGGGACAAGGGGGTCGGTGAGTTCGTTGCTGCGGCGCGCGCCCTCAAGGCCCAGGGCCTGGAAGCCCGCTTTGCCCTGGTTGGCGATACGTATGATGGCAACCCGGCCGCGGTACCTTCGGTGCGGTTGCAGGCCTGGGCAGAGGAAGGTGTGGTCGAATGGTGGGGCTGGCAGGAGGATATGCCAGCCGTTTATGCCGGGGCGCACATCGTCTGCCTGCCGTCCTACCGTGAGGGATTGCCGCGTTCGCTGATTGAGGCGGCTGCCTGCGGGCGGGCGATCGTCGCCACCGATGTGCCTGGCTGCCGTCAGGCGGTGCGCGCCGGCCAGACCGGTCTTCTGGTCCCGCCGCGCGAAGTTCCACCTCTCGCCGCGGCTCTGGCAACACTCCTGCTTGACCGGTCCCTGTGCAGGGAGATGGGCGCGGCGGGACGCCTGTTGGCTGAACAGGAATTCTCCACCGATCGCGTTATTCACGAGACACTGGCCGTCTATGCCCTGGCCGGAATGAAAGGCCTGTAGCCGATGGAATCCACAAACGTTTATCCCCTCTTCCTGTTCCAGAATGTCCTGATCGGGACCCTGCTGGCGCTGGTGTTTGGCCAGGTGGCCATCTGGCTGGCCCGCAAGGTCGGCCTGATCGACATTCCGGGCATCCTGCCCCACAAGCAGCACGTTACCCCCACCCCGCTGGCCGGTGGTATCGCCCTGTTCCTGGCCCTGCTGGGAGGAATCCTGCTTCTCAACTGGCAGATCTTGAAGGAGTTTTGGAACATCCTGCTTCCAGCCATGCTGATCTTTGGTCTGGGTCTGTGGGATGATTTCAAGCGTCTGCCGGCCCGTACCAAGTTCATCGTCCAGATCGTCGCGGTGGTTGCCCTGATCGCCCTGGGGACGTCTGTGCGGATCATCAAACCGGGCTTCCTCGGTCTGGATCATGCGGTCGCCCAGGGGCTGAACTGGTTCATCACGTTGTTGTGGGTGGTCGGGATCACCAATGCGATGAACTTTGTCGACAGCATGGACGGCCTGGTGGTTGGCCTGGGGGGGATCGCGATGGCCTTCCTGGTGCTGGTGACGTTGAGCTCCCCACAAGCGGCCCTGCTGCAGTTCCTGTCCCTGATGGCCGGCTGCCTGATCGGCCTGTATTTCTACAACGCCTCGCCGGCCCGGCTCTTCCTGGGCGACTCTGGGGCGCAGACGATCGGGTTCCTGTTGGCGGCGATCGGGATCCTGTACACCCCAGAAAATGTAGCTCAGGCTTCTTCCTGGTTCCTGCCGATCCTGATCCTGGGCGTGCCGATCTTCGACATGGTGCTGGTGGTCTTCTCGCGCCTGCACCGCAAGTCAGCGGTTTACCAGGCCGGGCGTGATCATACCTATCATCGCCTGGTCGCCCTGGGATTCGATTCCACCCGGGCCGTGGCCCTGATGCACATCGCCGCCGTTGCCCTGGGTTGTGTGGCCTTTATCGCCTTGGCGCTCGAACCGCTGCCGGCCAACATCCTCTTCGGACTCATTTGCGTGCTTGGATTGTTCACCTATTTCTATCTGGATCGGAGACGGAAATGATCGATATTTCACCACGCGCTTCTCTTGAACGGCTCCTGCGCCTGTGGTGGGTGCTGGCTCTGGCGACCCTCCTCGGCGGGCTGGCCGGCTGGCTCTTCAGCCGTTTCCAACCCCCGGTGTATGAAGCGACTGCACTTTACCGGGTGGAGTTGAACACCGCGGCGGTCATCCAGAGGCTTTCTCTGGATCCTGAAATCGGTCTGTCCCTTCAAGTCCAGAACAACTACTATGGTGCTGTCAAGGGACTGGTGACCTCCACGGCGGTGCTCTCTGACCTTGAGACCGCCGCGCGTGAGCAGGGTCTGCCCGTCGACACTATCGATTATGACATTTCCCTGCTGCAAAGCACGCACCGCTTCATGTTTGTTGTCCGCTCCCCGGACCCCGAACTGGCCGCGCAGGTGGCCAATTTATGGATGCAGATTGGCGACGCCCGGCTGCAGGAAAGCCGCGCTTACGCCGTGCAGGCCCTGGTGCTGGAATTGCAACGCGATTCGGTTTACGCCTGTTTCCAGGATCTGGATTTCACCTCGGCGAACGCCTGTGCTGGAACAGCGTTCACGGTTCCGACCGCGCTCGACTTCTATATGGATGAACTGAATGCGCAGATTGAAACGCAGCGCCTGGCGAGTGCGAACATCGATGCCGCCTTTGACCTGGGGGTTGTTGAACTGGCTGAACTCCCGGCCAGCCCGGTTCTGTATTCCGTCAGCACACTGATCTTCGCCGGGATGGTGTTCGGTTTCCTGATGGGGATCACCGGCGTTGAGGTTTTGCCGGCCTGGGTGAAGCATGGATGTGATGGGAAGGGGGACTAAACCATGGAACGTCTCAGGCAGTTCCCCGGGGCGAAGGGCTTGGATAGCGTAGCCAAACTGGCGATGACGCTGGCCATCCTCTCCCTGCCCGTAACCAGCCTGCCTCTGCTTTCCCGCCTGATGGGCGGGACGATGGTCGCACCGCCGACTGTCATCTTTGTTTTTATCCTCGTGGTGATCTGGCTGCCGGCGTATTTCCTCAGGCTGGGACAGATCCCGCGTGAGATCCTGCCCTTCCTGGCGTTCCTGGTTGCTGCCCTGGCCGCAGCCGCACTGGCCTTCTTCCTGCCGATTTTCCCTTACAAGGGGCACACGGTCATTTCCGAAGAGGTGGGCGCCATCCTGACGCTGGCGATCGGGGCTGGAACCTATCTCATTTTTGCGCTCTGGTTTCAAAACCAGGAGCACTTCACCTGGGCCTTGCGGATCCTGAACTACAGCGGTCTGGTCATTCTCCTTTGGTCAGCCGCGCTGGTGATCGTACCCTTCCTGACCGGAGGGGAATATCCGCCGGTGATGGTCCGGTTGAACCAGCTCCTTTCCAGCCAATCGCCGGATGAATACATCATGTTCAGTGGCTACCCGCGCTTTGCGGGTTTCGCCTTCGAGCCATCCTGGCTGGCACATCAGCTGAATATGGTTTTCATTCCGGCCTGGTTGGCGGCCAGCAGCACAGGGTTCTCGGCGCACAAAAAGATCGGTTGGCTCACGCTGGAGAAAGTCCTGTTTGCGGGAGGGGTGGTCGTTCTCTTTATGACCTTCTCGCGGGTTGGGTTGCTGGGGTTCTTTATCATGGTCGCTTTCTTTTTCTATCACACGAACCTCAGGTTCGTGCGCTGGCTGAAGCCGAGGCTCCTGGGAACACGCTTGCAGAAGAGCACCTGGGTCGAAGTTGTGTTCGTGGTGATAAGTTTCCTGGTGTACGGAGTCGCCATCCTGGGAATTATGAAACTGATGGCAGAATTCGACTGGCGGGTTGGCCAGTGGTTCACCTTGACGGAAATTCCCACCAACGTGTTTGCCCTCGCCTCGCAGGTAAAGGTTCTCGAACGACTCCTGTTCTGGGACTGCGGCTGGCAGGTGTTCGGCCGGTTTCCTCTTCTGGGGGTCGGGTTAGGGAACGCCGGGTTCTTTTTTGAGGATTATCTTCATAACATAGGTACCGGCACGTATGAAACCATCCGCCTGTTGAACTTCTCTGACCTGGTTCCCAACATCAAGAGCATGTGGGTGCGCCTGTTGGCTGAGACGGGGATGATCGGTTTCGGCCTTTTCGCGACCTGGATGTTCCTCTTGTGGAAGGCTGCACGCTGGCTGCGTGGGCATGCCTCCCCCGTGCTGCGCACCCTTGGCTGGATGGGTGCCTTCAGCATGCTGGCATTCCTGGCCGAGGGCTTCAGCATCGACTCGTTTGCCTTGCCTTACCTGTGGGTCTCCCTGGGATTGCTGACCGCGGCCAGTTTCCTGGCCCGGAGGCAGGAGTTCGAAACGAAATGAACCTTGCGCCAACCGACCCGCAAGCCTACCTGCCTGAGGCCGAGAGCCTCCTGGAACGACTTTTCCCGATCTGCCGCAGCATCACCGGGGATGGCGTTCGCGCAACCCTCTCGATCTTGCAGGCGGGGATCGCTATGCAGGTCGAGGAGGTCCCTTCGGGCACGCAGTGTTTCGATTGGGAAGTCCCTGAGGAATGGAATGTACAGGATGCCTATGTGGCCGATTCCCTCGGGAAGCGGATCATCGATTTCCGGGCGAACAATCTGCACCTGGTCAGTTACAGCATCCCGGTGGAGGCGAGCATGTCATTCGCCGAACTGCGTCCCCATCTGCATACGCTGCCCGACCTTCCGGATGCGATTCCCTATCGCACCAGCTACTACAACCGGGATTGGGGCTTCTGCCTCACCCAGAAACAGTTCGATTCCCTCGACCCGGATGAAACCTATCGCGTCGTTGTGGATACGAAACTTGCCCCCGGCCATCTGACCTATGCGGAACGTACTCTCCCCGGCACCTCAGGACAGGAATACCTGATCTCGACCTATCTTTGCCACCCATCGCTCGGAAATGATAATCTCTCCGGGGTGGTGCTGTGGGCGTTGCTATTACGTGAACTCAGCCGGCAATCCTTGCTGCACACCTATCGCTTTGTCATTGTCCCGGAAACGATCGGTTCGATCGTTTACCTCTCCCAGCATGAAGACCAGGTCCGCAACCTAGTGGGAGGTTTCATCCCCTCGACCGTCGCCGGGCCGGGCAAATTTGGCTACAAACAATCCTTTCTCGGCGATCATCTCATCGACCGGGTCGTCCGGGCGACTTTTCGAGAATTGGACCTGGATTACAACCCCTATCCTTTCGATGTCAACGGAAGTGACGAACGCCAGTACTCTTCCCCTGCATTTCGTATCCCGATGGGGACAATTTGCAAGGATAAGTATTACGAATACACCTACTATCACACATCGCTTGATAATCTGGATTTCATCAGCGCAGAAGCCCTGGTCCAAACCCTGAATCTCTATTTGCTGGCGATCGAAAAACTGGAACAGAATAAGACCTACCGTTCCTTGATGCCATATGGGGAGCCGATGCTGGGAAAGCGCGGCTTATACCCCAAGATCGGCGGAAGTATCAAACAGAAAGCGGCCAATATGTCCACTGACCATGGAGACCGGCAGTACCAGGTCTCGACAGATCGGATCTTGTACGGCAACGAACTGGACGCCCTGCGCTGGGTTCTGTTCTACAGTGATGGCCAGACCTCGCTGCTGGAGATCGCCGAGAAGACCGGCTTGCCGATGCGTCAGCTCTTCGACGTGGCCGAAAGGCTGGTCCAAAACCAGTTGCTAGAAATCGTGGAAAAGGAGATCCCATGAAGCTCTTCTGGATTGGGGGCAGCCACCCCCGGCATCTTTACTACATCAACACCATTTGCAAGCAATTCCAGCTGGCTGGCGCGCTGATCGAGATCCGCGAGAATCTGCTTCCGCAGCCTCCGGATGGCCTGGAGGAGATCGATCACCAGAACTTTGTCCTCCATTTCGCCAACCGCGAGAAGGCCGAAAAGAAGTATTTTGGTGAACAGCCCTTCCCGGACTGCCCGATCCGCGAGGTCAGCCATGACACGCTCAACACTTCCGAGTCCGTGGACTTTGTTCGTTCGCACGATCCGGACCTGGTCCTGGTCTTCGGTTCCGGGATGGTGCGTGAGCCGCTCTTTTCTGCCTTGCCAGGGGGTGCGGTCAACCTGCACCTGGGCCTCTCCCCGCGCTATCGCGGCGCTGCAACCCTTTTCTGGCCATTCTATTTTCTTGAACCGGCTTACGCCGGCAGCACCTTTCACTACATTGTTTCGGAACCGGATGCGGGCGAGATCATTCACCAGGTCGTTCCCGCTTTGGATGCCGCCGACGGGATCCATGATGTGGCCTGCAAAACGGTGGCCGAGTCTGCCAATCAGGCGGTCGAATTGCTGAAGATCTTCGACGCAAAGGGAAAATGGGAAACCCGCCGACAGAAAGCAACCGGGAAGAATTTCCTGGCCGGCGATTTCATGCCCCAGCACCTGCGTATGATCTACAACGTGTACTCTGATGATATTGCCCGCCAATATCTTGAAGGCAGGTTGCCCCGGCGCGAACCGAAAATGTATCGCCAATTCTGAGATGCGCTGTTCCATTGTCATCCGTGCATATAACGAGGAGGCTCACATCGGACGCCTGATGGAGGGCATCCGTCACCAGACGGTGCGGGATGTGGAGGTCATCCTGGTCGATTCGGGCTCGACCGACAGCACAGTGGCGATCGCCACCTGCTATGGGGCCAGGGTGGTCCACATCCGGCCGAAGGAATTCACCTTCGGGCGTTCGCTCAACCTGGGTCTGGCCGCTGCGACCAGCGAACTGGTTGTGATTGCCAGCGCCCATGTCTACCCGGTCTACCCCGACTGGCTGGAGTGCCTGCTCGAGCCGTTCGCCGACCCGCAGGTCGCCCTGACCTACGGCCGGCAGCGCGGTCCGGCGACGGCCCGCTTCTCTGAGCAGCAGGTCTTTGCCCGCTGGTATCCCGACCAGTCTGTTGGCCGGCAGACTCATCCATTTTGCAACAACGCCAACGCTGCCATCCGCCGTTCCGTTTGGGAAGAACACCCCTATGACGAGACCCTGACCGGCCTGGAGGACCTGGCCTGGGCCAGGGCGGCCCAGGCAACGGGGCGGGCCATCGCCTACGTCGCCGAGGCGGAGATCATGCATGTCCATCATGAGACCCCGCGCGGGGTCCGCAACCGCTACCGGCGCGAAGCGATGGCCTTCAAGCGCATTTTTTCCGAGGCCCACTTTAATCTGTATGACTTCCTGCGTAACGTGATCTCCAGCATCGGGTTCGATCTGCTGCACGCCTTCCGGCAGCGGGTCCTGTGGCGCAGTCTGGCAAGCATCTTCTGGTTTCGCTGGAATCAGTTCCTGGGGACCTACCAGGGGTATCGCTCTGCCAGCCTGTTGACCCCCGAACTGCGCCAGACCTTCTACTATCACGTTGGCTGGGAGAAGGATGCTCTCCCAAAACGGGAGGTCGAGCCGATTCGGTATAATGAGTGACCTATGACAATCATCGCTGCCCTCGTCCCCATGCGGCATCACAGCCAGCGCGTCCCGGGCAAGAACTACCGCCCGCTGGCGGGGATACCGCTCTACCAGCACATCATCACGACCTTGCTGGCCGTGCCCGAGATCGGGCAGATCGTTGTCGATACTGACTCGCAGCCTGTGATGGATGGTCTTCGCAGCGACTTCCCGCAGGTGGTCGTCCTGCCGCGCCCCGAGCACCTGCGCGCCGATGCCATCCCGATGAACGAGATCCTGCTCTACGACACCGCCCAGGTCCAGGCTGATTTCTACCTGCAGACCCACAGCACCAACCCGCTGTTGCGCCCCGGGACGATTTCGCAGGCCATCCAGACCTTCCTGGCGGATTATCCCCAGCACGACTCGCTCTTCTCGGTGACCCGCCTGCAGACCCGCCTGTACGACCAGCACGGCCGGGCGATGAATCATGATCCGAACGTACTGCTCCAGACCCAGGACCTGCCTCCGGTTTATGAAGAGAACTCCTGCTTCTATATTTTCGCCCGCGCCGAGCTGGTCCGCCGCCGCAACCGGCTGGGCGAACGCCCGCGGCTGTTCGCCGTCGATGCCGCCGAGGCCTGGGACATCGACGAGGAACTTGACTTTGCCATCGCCGACTTCCTGATGCAGCAGCGTAAATGATCTCCTGACTGGGGACGACCTGCATCATCCCCGAACCAAGAGGCTGTCTTCGTGAAAAACCAGCTACTCCGTGCCTTCAAGCTTCCCTGGTATCCCCTCTGCGTTGCTGCCTACCCGGTGCTGGCGCTCCTGCAGATGAACCTGTCCGAGATTCGCCTGGAGGGCGCCTTGCGTCCGCTGCTGGCGGTCGTCGCGGCGACGCTGGCCTTGCTGTTGTTCCTGCGCCTGTTCTATCGAGACTGGCAGCGGGCAGCCTTCGGGAGCGCTGTTCTGGCGTTACTTTTCTTTACCTACGGCCACGTGATCAATTTGCTGCAAGAGGGACTGAAGATTGCCAACCTGCCCATCTGGCTGGGCGGTCTGTGGCTTGGATTGGCCCTGCTTGGACTGTTTTGGGCGACGCGGCGCAAGGTGAAATTCGAAAAGACTGCACCCATCCTGAACGTCGTCTCGCTTGGGCTGGTGCTGGTCGTCACGATCCAGGCGGCTCATTTCTCCGCTCCGCAGGGCGACGCTGACCTTCCGGCTGATGAACACGCTCCGCGGCAGACTCTCCAGGTCCCTCAGGGGGAGATCCCGCCTGACATCTATTACATCATTGTCGACTCCTACGGGCGCTCCGACCTGCTCGAGTACGCCTTCCGCTTCGACAACAGCCAGTTCATCACCGACCTGGAAGCACTGGGGTTCTATGTGGCTGGGTGTGCCCAGAGCAATTACAACCGCACTGACGTCTCGCTGGCCTCGTCGCTCAACCTGGATTACCTGCATAACCTGAGTGCCGATTATCAGCCCGAGGGCCGCAGCCGGCGCCGGTTGTGGGCCTCGATCGATGACAGTGCGGTCCGGATCATGCTCGAAGAAGTCGGCTACACCAGCGTGTCCTTCGCCACCGGATTTGCCTGGAGCGAGGTCGATCACGCCGACGTGTTCATGGAACCATCGTCGATGTCGTCCACCCTGACCGAGTTCGAGATCCTGCTGCTGCGCACCACGCCGCTTCGTCACCTCGAGGATCAGGGCTGGATCAACCTGGATGCCATCGATGGCTGGCGTTACCGCGACCGGACGGACTACATCTTCGCCAGCATGGACGAACTGGCTGCCATGCCTGGCCCCCAGTTCGTCTTCATCCACATCATCCCGCCGCACCCGCCGTTTGTCTATGGGCCGGAAGGCGAATGGACCGACCCGGCGTCGTTCCTCAATGCCGACCGGCGGTATACATCCGCCGCGTACACCGAGGGTTATGTCAACCAGGCAGCCTACATCAGTCAGCAGCTGACGATCGCCGTCCGGACCCTGCTGGAGGAGTCCGCCACGCCACCGGTGATCATCATCCAGGGTGACCATGCCCCCTGGATGCAGTCAGGCGCGCGCAAATTCCTGATCCTGAATGCCTACTACCTGCCCGGGCACAATGACCTGCTCTACCCGACCATTTCCCCGGTCAATACTTTTCGTCTGGTCTTCAACACCTACCTGGGCGGAGACTATGAAATCCTCCCTGACACCAGCTACTACTCCCCCATACCGAACATCTATGAATTCGAAGCCATGTTCAATGTGGATTGCCCGCTCCCCTGATATTTAAGGATATACTTGACCTGCCATGTCCACCATTCTCTTCTCCGCTCCTTACATGATTCCCTTCCTTGACCGCTTTCGCCCGGTGCTGAATCGGTACGGCCTCGAAGTGATCGTGCCCGAGGTCCACGAACGACTCGAGGAAGCTGACCTGCTCGTCTATGCCGGCCAGTTCGACGGGGCCATCTGTGGCGACGACCGCTACACGGAACGCGTCCTGCAGGCCTGCCTGCCGCGTCTGAAGGTCATCTCCAAGTGGGGCACCGGCATCGACTCGATTGATTCGCAGGCTGCCGCCCGGCTGGGGATCCGTATCGATCGCACGCCGAATGCCTTCACCCTGCCGGTGACCGACAGTGTCTTCGGGTACATGCTGGCCTTCGCCCGCCGCCAGCCCTGGATGGATGCGGCCGTCAAGGCGGGCATCTGGGAGAAGATCCCTGGACGGGCCCTGCACGAGTGCACCCTCGGCATCATCGGCGTGGGCACGATTGGCAAGACAGTCGCCCGCCGGGCGCGCGCCTTTGGGATGCAGATCCTCGGTAACGATATCGTAGCCATCGACCACGTTTTTCTTGCGGAGACCGGCATCGCGATGACGTCCCTCGACGATCTGCTGGCGCGTTCCGATTTCGTTTCTGTGAATTGTGACTTGAACCCGACCTCCCGGCACCTGATCAACGCTCGGGCCCTGGGCCTGATGCGCCCGACCGCGATCCTGGTCAATACCGCCCGCGGTCCGATCGTCGACGAGGCGGCCCTGGTGGCGGCACTGCAGTCCGGGCAGATCGCCGGCGCAGCTCTGGATGTCTTCGAGATCGAGCCCCTGCTGTCTGACAGCCCTTTGTGCGCAATGGACAATGTGATGCTCGCCCCACACAACGCAAATTCCAGCCCGGCCGCCTGGGAGCGGGTCCACTGGAATACGATCAAGAACTTGCTGGATGGCCTGGGGATTCCATCTGAGGCCCTCGGCGAAATGGACAGGGGAAAGAGACCATGAATAATCAACGGATTACCCCCAAGACCCTTCTCATCACCGGCGCAGCCGGAGGGATCGGCCGGGCGACTGTCAAGCTCTTCGATAACTGCGGCTGGCGCGTCATCGGCGTGGACCGGGCGCCCTTCGGCGATGGATTCCCGTCCAACGGGCTCTTCATCCAGGCCGATCTCTCCCAGCCTGATTCGCTCGAGACCGTTTTCCAACAGGCGCGCGGCTTCAGCGAGCAGCTCAATGCCCTGGTCAACAACGCCGCCGTGCAGATCGCCAAGCCGCTGCTGGACACCAGCGTCGAAGAGTGGGATGCCGTGATGGCCTCCAACCTGCGCTCGGTCTTCCTGAGTGCCAAGCTGGCCTATCCGCTCTTCAAGACGGCTGGCGGTGGGGCGATCGTCAATGTCTCTTCCGTCCATGCCGTGCAGACCTCGGCCAATATCGCCGCCTATGCGGCCAGCAAGGGTGGGTTGCTGGCCCTGACGCGCGCCATGGCGATCGAGTTCGCCCCTGACAACCTGCGCGTCAATGCCATCCTGCCTGGTGCGGTGGATACGCCCATGCTGCGCGCCGGCCTCGACCGCGGCCACCTCGACGGCGAAGACATCTTCAGGCGCCTTGACAACCTGGCCCGCAGGACAGTCAACGGGCGCGTCGGCCGGCCCGCCGAGATCGCGCATGCCATCTATTTCCTGGCTGACGAAACCCAGTCCTCGTTCATGACCGGCCAGGCGATGATCGTGGATGGTGGTGCTACGGCGAGGTTAAGTACGGAATGAAGGCGGTTCTCAAGCGCCTCACCCCCGCGCCGCTCTGGAGCGCGGCGCGCAACGCTTATGATGCGCTGCGCCTCCTGCCGGATCTGCCATCCGCGGCCCTGCACTCCTGGCGGCGGCAGAGCATCCGGACCCTGGCGGAGATGAAGGATTCGCGGCGCGGCAGGCGGTGCTTTATCCTCGGCAATGGCCCATCCCTGCGGCAGACAGACCTGTCGAAACTGCGCACGGAAGCCACCTTCGGGTTGAATCGCATCTATCTGCTTTTCCCCGAATTGGGCTTCACCACCACCTACCTGGTCTCGATCAATGACCTGGTTATCGAACAGTGTGCGGCAGAGATCGCCGCCCTCTCGGTCCCGACGTTCCTGACCTGGCGCTCCCGTCGCGTTTTTTCAAATCTCGCGCCTGGCTCCTTCACACTGCCGACTTTCCTTTACACGACCTATACCGGGCCGAAATTCTCCCGTGATGCCCGCGGCCGCCTGTGGGAAGGGGCCACCGTCACCTATGTGGCCCTGCAGCTGGCATTCCACCTGGGCTTCGAGCAGGTCATCCTGGTTGGCGTGGACCACAATTTCGTCACCCAGGGCGAAGCCAATCAGACCATCGTCTCCGCAGGGGATGATCCCAACCATTTCTCTCCCCACTATTTCGGCACAGGCTTCAAGTGGCAACTGCCTGATTTGGAGACCTCTGAGCGTGCCTATCTTCTGGCCAGGGACACCTACACCCGCGCCGGCCGTCAGGTATTGGACGCGACCGTCGGTGGCAAGCTGACGATCTTTCCCAAAGTCGAGTACAATTCGCTCTTCTGATCATCCGTTCACCTGTGATCCTGTCACAAAGTGTGTTGATCCAAGCAGACCGATCCGCGATTCTCTTAAATGTCCTCGCAGAGACCTCTCTGACCTGTGTTTCCGTGACCGAGCCCATAAACATGCCCCTCGTTTCGATCGTGACGCCCTCCTTCAACCAGGCCCAGTACCTGGAGCAGACCATCCGCTCGGTGCTCGAGCAGGAGGTTGATGCCCTGGAGTATTTCGTCATGGATGGCGGCTCGACCGATGGCAGCCTGGAGATCATTCGTAAATATGCCGATCAACTGGCTGGCTGGGTTTCTGAAAAAGACAAGGGCCAGGCCGATGCCATCAACAAAGGACTGCACCGCGCCCGGGGTGAGATCGTCGCCTGGCTCAATTCGGATGACCTGTACCGCCCTGGGGTGCTGGCCGAAGTGGTGCGGATTTTTGGGGAGAACCCGCAGGTCGGGCTGGTCTTCGGGGATGTGTTTGCGATCGACGAAAAAGGCCAGCTGATCAACCTGATGCGCTACGGCCGCTGGGGCCTCGAAGAGTTGATGGCATTTAACATCATCGGCCAGCCAGCGGTCTTCATGCGCCGGGAGGTGCTCGAACAGGCCGGGTTGCTCGACATTTCCTATCATTGCCTGCTCGACCATCATCTCTGGCTGCGCATGGCACTTCTGGCCGGGATGCTGTACGTTCCCAGGCCCCTTGCGGCAGCTCGCTATCACTCGCGCGCCAAGAATCTTGCCCAGCCGGTGGCCTTTGCTTGCGAAGCTCACCGGATTGCCACCTGGATGCAGTCCCATCCTGCCCTCGGGCCAGTCTTCGCCCGAAACGAGAAACGCATTCGGGCCGGGCTGTACCGCCTGAGCGCCTTCTATCTCATTGAGGGCGGCCGGTCTGGCGCGGCCCTCAAGGACTATGGGCGCGGTTTTGTCGCCCACCCGCCGACCATCCTGCGCGCCTGGCGACGGGTGCTGCTGGCCGTGCTCAACCTGTTCGGCCTGGGGCGGCTGAAGGCGCTTTACCTGTCCCTGCGCCGCCGTCTCGTTCGCTCTGGTTTTACGGATTTTTCTGTTTGAAAGAACCCTTCGAGCCCTGGTCCGGTTGATCTTGCGGGCCGTTGTCTGATTTATCCGCGAGGACGAGGAATGATGCCTTCTGACACCAACAGTTCTTTGTTCAACCGCAGCCTGGCCTGGCACATTGTCATCCTGGTGGTCCTTTTCGTCGTGGCCATCGGTATCCGCGTCTACGACCTGACCGATGCTCCCTTGGATTTCCACCCGACCCGCCAGGTGTTCACCGCCATCGTTGCGCGCGGGATGTATTATGAGAACCTGGATACTGTGCCTGACTGGCAGCGCGAGCGGGCCGTCGGCCAGTGGCAGGCCGAACAGACGGAGTTTCCTTCCATTGATGGCTTGGCGGTCCTGACCTATCGTCTGATCGGGCAAGAGGACCTCTTCTACCCGCGCCTCTACTCGGTGTTATTCTGGGTCTTGGGTGGGTTGGCGGTCTATTTCCTGGGCCGCGAACTGGTCTCACCTGATGGGGCTGTGATCGCCCTGGCCTTCTATCTTTTCGCACCTTACGCAGTTGTCTCCAGCCGCAGTTTCCAGCCGGATCCCATGATGATGGGCTTCATCCTGTTTGCCTGGTGGGCGATGTGGCGCTGGTTCCGGACCGGGAAATGGGGCTGGGCCATTGCCGCCGGGCTGCTCGGCGGACTGGCGATCCTGTTCAAATCGCTGGCTGCCTTTTCCCTCTTGGGTGGTCTGGCGGGGGTCTTCTTCGCCCGCGATCTGCGCAAGTCCTTGCGCAGCATCCAGTTCTGGGTGATGGGCCTCCTGACCGCTGTACCGATCCTGATCTGGATGTATTATGGTTTTTTTGTCGAAGGGTCCATGAGTGATCAGTTCAGCCTGCGTTTCTTCCCGAACCTGTGGTTCGATCCGATCTTCTATCTGGGCGCGGAAGCAAAGATCGAACGCGTGGTCGGACTCCTGCCGCTGGTGCTTGGCCTGCTGGGCCCCCTGTATCTGGCAGGCAAGGAGAAGCGGGTCTGGATGGCAGGCTTGTGGGGGGGCTATGTTTTGTTTGGTGTGGTTTTCGCTTACTACTTCATGACCCATGACTATTACCACCTCTCGCTGGTTCCCATAGTGGCGCTCGGCCTGGCCCCGGTTGGGGACTTGCTCCTTCGTCGGCTGGTCGAGATGGGTCCGGGCCGGCTGGCGCGGTTCTTCACGATCCTTGTGCTTCTGGCCGGCTTCAGCATCAACCTGTGGAACCTGCGCCAGACCTTCCACCGGGTCGATTATCGTCCCCAGGTCCAATTCTGGGCCCAGCTCGGCGAGGCGGTCGACTATGACAGCCGCGGGGTGTCCCTGACTCAGGATTACGGGTATCCGCTCTTCTACTGGGGCTGGATCATCCCGTCTTATTGGCCGCACGAGGGGGATATTGCCCTGCGGGAGATGGCCGGGATGTCGATGCCTGAGTTCTTCGCCCGGTTCAACGAGATGACTGCCGATCGGTCCTATTTCCTGGTCACGGATCTGGATGAGTTTGAGAATCAGCCGCAGTTACAGGAATTGCTATACACCACTTATCCGGTCCTTGAGGAGGGCGAAGGGTACGTTATCTTCGACCTGCGGCACCCTCTCTCACAGCCTTAGTCCAGGAGTAATCGCCCCATGCTGGTATCCATCGTTACCCCTTCTTATAACCAGGCGCGTTTTTTGGAGCGCACCATCCGCTCGGTCCTGGAGCAGGATTATCCCCGAATCGAGTACATCATTGTGGATGGGGGTTCGACGGATGGCAGTCTAGAGATCATCCAGCAGTACGCAGACCGCCTGGCCTGGTGGGTTTCGGAGCATGATCGCGGCCAGACCGATGCGATCAACAAGGGCTTCGGGCGCGCCAAAGGAGAGATCCTGGCCTGGTTGAATTCGGATGACACCTACGAACCTGGCGCCATCGCTGAGGCGGTTGCTTATTTTCAGGCCCAGTCCGATGTCGGTCTGGTGTACGGGGATGCGAATTTTATTGACGAGTCTGGCAGGGTCACGGGCCGTTTCCCGGCAGCCCAGACGGATTATGCGCGCTTGCGGCGCGGCTATGTGCATATCCCCCAGCAGGCGGCTTTCTTCCGCGCCGACCTGTGGCGCCAGGTCGGGCCGCTCGACCCTTCGTTTTATTTTGCCATGGACTATGACCTGTGGGTCCGCCTGGCCGGCGTGGCGCCGGTGCGTTACCACCCTCGCCTGTGGGCCAATTTCCGTCTGCACGCCCACGGCAAGACCTACGTCGCCGACGACCGCTGCTGGCCGGAGATGCTCCGCGTCCACTTCCGGGATGGGGGTTCCTGGTTCTCGCCCATCACTGTCAAGTACCTGATCCGCAAGGCGATCGGACCCTTGTGGCGCTATCGCCTCAAGTGGCGCATGCGTACTTCTGGCTGAGTCTGTAACACCTTTGTGATGTCGATTCTGGAAACATCGGATAAAATCATACCGTGCGGACTGCTGACTCCCCTTTCATTGCTGATTGGTATACCATCTCCCTGCGCTGGCTGATGCTGCTCGGGCTGATCGTCGCGCTGGCTCTGGGCGGGCAGTTGATGGGCAGACCGCTTGCGCTCCTGGCTGTCCTGGTGAGTTGGAACATTTCCCTGACGATCCTGGCGGGTCTCAACCGGCGCATGCGCTATCATCGGGAGATCAGCCTGACGATCGACCTGCTGGTGGCATGCTTTTTCTTCGGGTTATCGGGGGGCTTCGAGAGTCCGGCCTTCTGGATTGGCCTGATCCCGATCGTAACCGCTGCGATTTACTTCGAATTTCTGGGAGCCTTCATTGCCGGCGGCTGCGTGATCCTGGCCCAGGTGATCACGGTGGCCCTTCGATCACCATTCCCGGAGGTCTGGAAGTTCACAGCCGTGGCCGGTGGCCTGACAGCCCTGCTGGCGATCCTGTTCGGATTCTTGAGCAAACGGGTCGTCGAGAACCTGCGGCGCACGCGGCAGGAAAATCTTGATTCACAGCTGCTCCAACAGCGGGTAGGGAATGAACGCCTGCGGGCGATCTACGACCTGACCTCCACCCTGGCAGGTACCCTCAACTACCAGCGTGTCCTCGAGACGGCCCTCGACCTCAGTGCCCGCGCGATGACCCCTGATCCCGATACCCAGATCGACGATCTGATTGTGAGCGCGGCGCTGCTCTTTACGAACGAGGAAGTGCTTGAAGTCGTCTCAGCCCGCCGGCTGACCTCCGCTGACTTACGCGTGACCCTGCCTGGGAAGGACGGCGCCATTATGCGGGCCATTGAAGATGGCGAAGCGGTCCGGGTCACCGAGGTGGGTCGTGATCCCGAGTTGAGCCGGATCGTGGCCCTGCATGGTTGTGCCGACATCTACTGTTTCCCGCTGCGCAGCGGATTCAGCGTCTACGGTGTGCTGGTCTTCGGTCACCCCGAAGCAGGGTATTTCGCTGAGGATCGCTGCGAAGTGCTCGATATCATTGGCCGTCAGGCCATCATTGCGATGCAGAATGCCCGTCTGTACCAGGACCTGGTTGAAGAGCGCGACCGCATGATCGATGTCCAGGAAGAGGCCCGCAAGAAACTGGCCCGCGACCTGCATGACGGGCCGACTCAATCGGTGGCGGCCATGGCGATGCGGGTCAACCTTGCCCGCCGCATGATGCAGAAGGACCCTGAAGGCGCTACTGATGAATTGATCAAGATCGAAGACCTGGCTCGCCGCACCTCCAAGGAAATCCGGCATATGCTGTTTACCCTGCGGCCGTTGGTGCTGGAGTCGCAAGGGTTGGTTGCTGCGTTGAAGGCCATGGCTGAGAAGATGAAAGAGACCTATTCTCAGGAAGTCACCGTCCATGTGGATGAGAATGCCTTGAAGGATATGGAAATGGGCAAGCAGGGTGTGGTCTTCTACCTGGTGGAGGAGGCCGTCAACAACGCCCGCAAACATGCCCGGGCAGCAACGATCTGGGTGGGCCTGCGCCTGTTCCAGCATAACCTGGCCCTGCTCGAGATCAAGGATGACGGAGCGGGCTTCGATGTGGATTCGGTCATGCAGGCCTACGATCAGCGCGGCAGTCTGGGCATGGTCAACCTGCGCGAGCGCGCCGAACTGGTCAATGGCCTCTTGCATATCGAATCAGCCCCCGGAAAGGGGACCAACGTCCAGGTCGTGATTCCCTTGACCGAGGAGGCCGCCGACCGCCTTCATCACGCCAGGGCGAAATAGGCCCATGCCAGTTGCTGCCGGGTTGTACTACTTCCATCACGATGGTGGTGGTCACGCTCGACCACCGCTCGTTTTGATCCACGGCACGGGGGGCAACTATCAGCTCTGGCCGCCGGAAATTCGCCGTATGACCGGGTGCCGGATCTACACGCTCGATCTCCCCGGCCATGGCAGGTCTGAGGGGCCGGGGCTGCAGTCGGTCTTCGATTATGCGGATCGTGTTGCGGGTTTCATGAAGGCGGTTGGCCTGCATCGGGCCGTCATCGCCGGTCACTCCCTCGGGGGGGCGATTGCTCTGGCCATGGGCATCGACCACCCGCGTCATGTTGTTGGCATTGCCCTGATTGCTACTGGAGCCTCGCTGGTGATCGCCTCAGCAGCATTGGAAGAGGCTGCCAACCCGGGCACATACCCGGCGATGGTCAACTCCTGGCAGGAAAGGAGCCTTGGCCCGCAGGCCGGGCCAGGCCCGAAGGATCTGCTGGCTCGCAGCATGGCCGCTACCCGCCCGACAGTCTTCCACGGGGACCTGCTGGCCTGTGATCGTTTTGATATGCTGAAACGCCTTCACAAAGTGCGTGTCCCCGCGCTGGTGTTGTGCGGCACGGAAGATAAGATCACCCCTCTGCAATTCTCCGAAGAGTTGGCTTCCAGGATTCCCGGCGCTGCCCTGCAGACGATCGATGGCGCCGGGCACATGGTGATGCTCGAGCAGCCCCGCCGTCTGGCGGGGATTTTGTCGCTTTTCCTCAACACCATTCCGTTTACGCCGGGGGCGTAAACGGAATGGCAAGCAGTTCCTGCAAGAGGGGAATTGCTGCTTTGACCGCCAGGGCGCGATGGCTCAGGCGGTTTTTTTCTTCCGGGGTCAATTCGGCCATGGTACGGCCCAGGGCCGGGATCAGGAAGAGCGGATCGTAGCCAAATCCATTGTGGCCCTTCTCGGTGGGGATGATCTCGCCCTCGCAACAACCCTCCGTAAGGTGGATTTCCCTGCCCGGGCCGGCGATGGCCACCGTGGCGCGGAAGCGTGCTCTCCAGGGGCTGGGCTGGCCGGCCAGTTGTTCCAGCAGGTAACGGCGCCGGGCGGCTTCGCTGCCCGGCTGCGGTCCGAAACGGTTCGAATGCAGGCCTGGCCGGCCGTCGAGGGCATCCACTTCCAGGCCGGAGTCGTCAGCCAGGGCGACCAGGCTGGTGGCCTGGGCAAAGGCAATTGCCTTACGGGAGGCATTCTCGGCGTAGGTCTGGCCGTCCTCGACCACGGCCAGGTTCAGGCCGATCTCGGCCGGGGTCAGGAGGCTGATGTCCAAGCCTGCCAGCAGAGCCTGGATTTCACGGACTTTGCCAGGATTGTTGGTGGCGATCAGCAGGTGACGGTTCATTTTTTGCAGGTGTTCTGGTTTTCCAAGGCCCAGGCCGCGCTTTCACGTACCAGAGGCTCTTTGTCCTGCAGGGCGTTGGCGAGGGCGGGGAGGATGTTGTCAGGGCGTGAATTTCCGAGGGCCAGCGCCACATTGCGCAGGTAGCCGCGTCGTTTGGCGCGCTGGATCGGGCTGTTTCTGAACTTGCGATTGAAGTCCTGCGGCGTGAGGGTCATATCAACTGCCAGGGTGGGGTGGGCGACCTCAGGCCGGGGCGCAAAAGCCGGATCGGCCTGCCGGATGGCGAAGCGATTCCACGGGCAGACCATCTGGCAGATGTCGCAGCCAAAGACCCAGGTGCCGATCGAGGGGCGCAGCTCAGGCGGGATCCGCCCCTTGTTCTCGATCGTCAGGTAGGAGATGCAGTGCCGGGCATCGATCGTGCGGTCGGGCAGGATGCAGCCGGTGGGACAGGCATCGATGCAGCGGGTGCACGTCCCGCAGCGGTCGGCCGGAAAGGGCGGATCCGGCTCCAGGTCCAGGGCAAGCAGGATCTCGGCCAGGAAGAAGCAGGAGCCGATGGCGGGGTTGATGAGGCAGGTGTTCTTGCCGATCCAGCCCAGGCCGGCGCGCTGGGCCAGGTCGCGCTCGAGCAGAGGACCCGTATCGGTGTACCAGCGGTTCGCCACGGGACCCCCGACCCGGTCTTCGATGAATGCCACCAGTGCCTTCAGGCGTTCCGGCAGGACGAGGTGATAGTCTTCCCCCCAGGCATAAGCCGCCACGTGTCCTTGTGGGGAACCAGAGTCTGCCTCGGGCGCGTCAGGTCCGGGGTTCGGGTAGGGGATTCCAAGGACAAGAATTGACTGGCAGTCCGGCAGCAGCCGGGATGGGTCGCGGCGGCAGAGACGAGCGCGTTCGGTCGCCAGGTAGGCCATCTGGCCATGCCGTTCCTCGACCAGCCAGGTCAGGTAGGTATTCCAGTGAGGCGGCGGATCGGGAGTGGTAACGCCCGCCAGGACAAATCCCTGGCGGGCGGCTTCTGCCTTGATCGCCTGGATGAGCGTTTCGGGCACGATTACGGTTCGGGGGTTCCAGGAACGACAATCGAGACGGTCAGGGGCAGGGTGATCCCGAAGTTGATGCCCTGGTCGTTGCGTAAAACAAAGGCGGCGAAGTAGTTTCCTGGCTCGGTGGGCACTTCCAGGGAAACGGTGATCTGGATGGTGTCGCCCCAGGGTACATCGAAGGCGAGACCAACGGGCAGAGTCGCAGCCCAGGCATCGACATTTCCATAGGCATAGACCAGCTCATAATTGGAATTCCAGTTGCAGGGGCCCGCGTTCTGGATTTCCCAGGTCTTATCCATCCAGACGCCCGGGTCCATGATGGTGCCATCGGGGATGGTGACGTCGCCCAGGAACAGATAGTTATCGCAGGATTGCGTGGTAGCCGTCGGCCGCAGCCCGATCGGGGTGACCGGGGTGGCTGTGGGTCCCGCAGTGGCATTCGGGTCGCGGGTGGCGGCTGGCGCATCGTCATTTGTTGCATCGGGGTCGAGCGTAGCCGTGGGAGAAGGTTCCGGAGTCACTGTGGGGATCGGTGGCTGGGCCTGTGCCGTCTGGGTCAATTGGGCGTAAGCGGTTTCCACAGCCTGGGTGTAGAAGGCGCCAGGATCTGCGGTGGTCTCCGTGCCCCCACCACAGGCTGTCAGGAGCAACAGGACAGCGCCTGCCAGCATACTGAGGAGTCTCATCGGTTGTTTCATCGCGACCTCCATAACTAGAATCGAAGATACAGTCCATTATATCAAACCCCGCTGTCTTTTGTTGGCGCACGCATTGCTCGTGGCCTGGTTTTTCGCATTTCGTGGTCGACTGTCTTCGCCTTCGATGCCGGGCCGAGGCCCGTGCGACCCCGATTGCTGCGTAGACCGGGTCTGCTCCCAGGTTGAGCGACTCGGGCTTCCGTGCGGGTCCGACCCTGGCCGTCAGGAGTTGGATGGCTGCCAAGTAGCAGGATGTTCCCCAGGATCCGGGTGAGGATGGCAGGGGAGATAGACGGGTGCTGCCGGACCCGCAGCCAACCGGGCATTCAAAAAAAGGGCCCCGGCGGGAAAGAGCGGGATCCATTGAAAAGAAACCTGGGGGCGGCCATCCGGCCGCCCCCCGAAAACGGGCAAGCGGAGAGCTATTCTTCGGGGCGCGCGCCGGCCATCCACAGGCCGAGTTGTTCGCGGGTAACCTTCTTGGCGTCGACTGTGGTCACGATCTGACCGTGATACATCACCGCGATGCGGTCGGAGAGGGCCATGATCTCGTCCAGTTCGGCCGAGACCAGCAATACACCCACTCCGCGGTCGCGCATGGCGACGATCTCCTGGTGGATGTACTCAATCGAGCCGACGTCCAGACCACGGGTCGGCTGGTTGGCCAGCAGCAGTTTGACGCCGTGGCTGAGTTCGCGCGCCACGATGACCTTCTGCTGATTGCCGCCTGAAAGTTTGCTGACCGCCACGAACGGCGAGGGCGTACGCACGTCGAATTCCTTCACCAGGTTTCGAGCGTTGGCATCGATGGCCTCGGGTTGCATGACGCCGAATCTGGCGAAGGGTGGGCGGTAATAGGTGTTCAGGACCATGTTGTCGGCCACGGAGAAATTCAGCACCAGGCCGTGACGCTGGCGATCCTCGGGCACGTGGGCCATGCCGGTCTCGGTGAGCGGACGCGGCGGCTTGCCGGTCAGGTCCTTGCCGGCGAACAGCATCCGGCCGCTGGCGGTCGGCCGCAGGCCGGTCAGCGCCTCGACCAGTTCGGTCTGGCCGTTGCCCTGCACGCCGGCGATGCCCAGCACCTCTCCGGCCCGGACCTCGAACGAGACCTCCCGCACAACCTCCAGGCCGCGGAAATCGTGGACCTTCAGCCGATCCACCTTGAGGACCTCTTCGCCGGGTTGGGATAGGCCCTTGTCCACCGTCAGGATGACATCCCGGCCGACCATCATGGTGGCCAGTTTCTGCTCGCTCGTCTCCTTGGGGGTGACTGTGCCTATGACCTTGCCGGCCCGCATGACCGTGATCCGGTCGGCGATAGCCAGCACTTCCTTGAGCTTGTGGGTGATGAAGATGATCGAAACCCCGCGTTCGGTCAGTTCGTGCATGATCCGAAACAGGTCCTCGGCCTCCTGGGGGGTCAGGACAGCGGTCGGTTCGTCGAGGATCAGGATGCTGGCGTCCCGGTAGAGGGTCTTGATGATCTCAACCCGTTGCTGCACGCCGACCGGCAGCTGCCCGACCAGGGCTTGCGGGTCCACGTCCAGGCCATACTGGCGGGACAACTCCAGCACCCGTTTGGCGACCGCTTTCTCATCCAGGATCATGCCCAGGCGGGTGATCTCGTCACCAAGCATGATGTTCTCGGCCACGCTGAAGACCGGGACCAGCATGAAGTGCTGGTGGACCATGCCGATGCCGGCCTTGATGGAATCTCGTGATGAGTGGATCTCGATTGGCTGACCATTGAGAAACACTTCTCCAGCGTCCTGATGATACAGGCCATAGAGGATGTTCATGAGCGTGGTCTTGCCAGCGCCGTTCTCACCGAGCAGGGCGTGTATTTCGCCGTTGCGCAGGTCGAAGTCGACCTGGTCGTTGGCCAGCACACCGGGGAATTGCTTGGTGATGCCCCTGGCTTCCAGCACGATATTGTTCTCGGTCATGTCGGCCTCCTACTTCTCGTACGGAACACCATCGGCCGCCGGCGGGATGGTCTTGCCGATGATGCCGGTCAGGATCAGCATGGTCAGGATGTAAGGGGCCAGCCCAACCACGTAGGAGACCTGCAGGAAGGCCCATTGGGGCGGGATGACATCGCGAAAGACCTGCATATTGATCTGCATGGCTTGTGCAGCGCCGAAGACCAGCGAGGCTGCCCAGGCGCCGAAAGGCGTCCAGTTACCGAAGATCATCGCCGCCAGGGCGATGAAGCCCCGCCCGTTGGTCATCAGCGGTTCGAAGGAAGGCACCGATTCGAGGGTGAAGTAGGCCCCTCCCAGTCCGGCCAGCATACCGCCGAGGATGACGTTGGCATAGCGCATTTTGGCGACGTTGATCCCGACCGTGTCGGCTGCCCTGGGGTGTTCACCTACGGAGCGCGTCCGCAGGCCCCAGGTCGTCTTGAAGAGAACGAAGTGCGACAGGATGACCAGCAGAATGGCCGCGTAGGTGATCGGCCCCTGGCTGAAGATCTTGTCCATGGAGTTGGCGAAGGTCAGGCAGCTTTCCGATGGACCGAACCAGCCGCAAATGGCCTTGACGCCTTGCCCGACCGGGATCAGGATGTTGGGCAGCGTTCCCGGGCCGTGGGGTACGGTTCCGCCGAAGACGCTGCCGCTCTCAAAGAACAGTTGTCGGTTCAGGAAGCCGGTGATGCCGATCGCCAGGATGTTGATCACCGTTCCTCCGATGATCTGGTCGACCTTGAAGGTCACCGACAAGGCGGCATGCAGCAGGGCCATCAGGCCGCCGGACACAATGGCAAAAAAGACACCTACCAAAAGGCTGGGCAGGGCCGGGAATCCGAAGATCGAGCTCATATAGATGGCGGCCAGCCAGCCGAAGAAGGCCGCCGTGAGCATCATGCCCTCGATGCCGATGTTGACCACCCCGCTGCGTTCGCAGAACAGGCCTGAGAGCGCCCCCAGGGTCAGCGGCGTGGCAACGGTGATGGTCGTGGCCAGCATGCTGGCGATGATGATGATCGGTTCCTGCTTGACCATGCCCACCAGGACAACGGCCCCAAACAGGACGGCGATGACCAGCAGAATGAAAAGGAAGCGTTTCCAGTCCATGAGATGCTCCTATCCCCCCCAGCCGCGGGTCAGGACCACCCGTTCGCTGGCGGCGCGGATGCGGTAGATGTAGCGGATGATCGCATCCGCGGCCACGAAGAGCAGGATCAGAGCCTGGATGACGGAGATCACGTCGACCGGGATCTGGGTCAGGAATTGCATGCGCGTTGCCCCGTTGCGCATCGCCCCGAACAGGATGGCGGCGATCACCACCCCCAGCGGGTGGGTCTTGCCGAGCAGGGCGATGGCGATGGCGTCGAAGCCATAGCCGATCGAGAAGCCGAGTTCGTGGCGATGGTTGAGGGCAGTCACCTCGATTGTCCCGGCCATGCCGGCCAGCAGTCCGGAGAGGGCCATGGTCAGCACGATCGTGCGCTTTACGTTGATGCCGGCATATCTGGCAGCATCCGGGTTGGCGCCCACGGTGCGGATCTCGAATCCGAGGGTGGTCTTCCACAAAAGGACCCAGACCAGGAAGGCCACCAGCAGGGCCAGCAGGAACCCCCAGTGGATGCGGTAGCCCTCGAACAGGGGGGCCAGGCGGGCGCTTTCGGCGATCACCGGCGTGCGGGCGATGACGTTGTTCGGATTGGGATCTTTCATCGGGCCGTTGAGCAGGAAGGAGGTCAGATTGAGGGCGATGTAGTTCATCATGATTGTGTTGATGACCTCATGTCCGCCGGTGTAGGCCTTCAGGAAGCCCGGGATGGCCGCCCACAGGGCCCCTGTCAGGCCGCCGCACAGAATGGCGAAAGGAATGTGGATGATTGCAGGCAGATCGAAACCGAGCCAGCCGGGAAGGGCATAACCGATCAGTGCCGAGACGACTGCTCCGAAGGCCAGTTGTCCTTCCGCCCCGATGTTGAACAGGCCGCCCTTAAAGGCCAGGGCCACGGCCAGGCCGGCAAAAATGTAGGGGGTGGCCCAGATGGCTGTCTCGCTGATCGCCCTGGCATTTCCAAAAGCGCCCTGGAACAGGCCAACGTAGGCCAGGAAAGGATTGCCTCCCGCCAGGGCGATGACGATGCCGCCAAGGACGACGGCGGTCAGCACGGCCAGCAGGGGGACCAGGAGCGAGTTGACTGCCGAGGGGAGACTGTTCTTGAGGCCTTCGCCAATTTTACCCGCCAGTTGTCGCATTTTATTCATTGCTCCATCCCTTGGGGAAGAAAAATCCAGGAAAGGGGAAAGAGGGATCCTCTTTCCCCTTTCTTTCTAGCGCAGATCGACTTTACGGCTTGACAGGCGGGACACCGGTCTGCAGTTCGCCGCTCAGGAGCATGGCGTTGATCTCCTCCATGCGGTCCTTGACATCCTGCGGGACCATGTCTTCGAGATCATGATACGGGGCGTAACCAGCCTGGCCGTTGTAGTTGCCGGCCGGGAAGGCCGCGCCGCCGTTCTGGGCGTCCCTGGCCAGGGAGATCAGTTCCGCAACTCCGGGGGTAATGAGCTTCATGGCACTGGAAAGCATCATGGAAGCCGCCTCGGGCAGGGTGTAGTACTGGTCGGTATCGACGCCGATGGCGTATACGCCGCGGGCAGCCGCTTCGATGACCGCACCGTTGCCGGTCTTTCCGCCGGCGCCGAAGATGACATCAGCACCCTGGTCGATCATCGAGCCAGCGGTGGCTGCGCCCCATTCGGGGTCGGTGAAGGTCTTGTCAAAGCCAACGTCACTGTGGTAGACCACCAGGACATTGATGTCGGGATTGATGTAGGTCGCACCAGCGCGATAGCCTTCCCCAAAGCGCCAGACGGGCGGGACCGCGTCGGTGCCGCAAACGGCGCCGATCGTGCCAGTGTCGCTCATCATGGCTGCCAGGGCGCCGACCAGGAAGCCTGCCTGATCCTCAGGGAAGTTCAGGCTGGTGAAGTTGGCCAGGTCGTTGGACGGATCGTCATCGTAGGGCCATTCCTGGAACTGGTCTATGCCGATGAAGTAGATCTCCGGATAGGCCGCCGCGGCGGCATAGGTGGCCTCACCCAGGGCGAAACCAACCGTCACGATGACATCGTAACCGGCATCCGCGAAGGTCTGGATGTTCTTGTCATAATCCTTGGCATCGGTAGTCTCGATGTACTGGACCCAATCGGCAACGCCGGCTTCCCTGGCCGCCTGCAGGCCTTCCCAGGCGGACTGGTTGAAGGACTTGTCATCGATCTTGCCGACGTCTGTGACCATGCCCACGCAGAAGACCTCGGGCAGGGTGCAGTCGGGGGCCGTGGGGGTGCAGGCCGGGATCAGCATGGCGGCCAGCACCAGGATGGCAACGACAGCGTACAGTTTCTTCATTTCTTTCTTCTCCTTGAAAAAGTTGAGTGACAGATAGGGACAGCGGACCCAAGCAGGGTTGTCTGATGATTATTCGATCGGTACCTCCTCCCGGAATCTGTTGAACCAGCGAACCCCGGTGTTAAATTCAGTATACAGTCTCTTGGGTGGTTTCGCAAGACAGGGGTTCCCAAACCAACTTCGCATGCCCTGAGCTGTGGCCCGGACTCGAAGGCGGGCTGCCGTTAAGCGGCCTGTGGCTTGCCGCGTTTCACGCCCAGCATGGCGAACAGGGCCAGGGTCATGAAAACCACGCTGAACAGCCACAGCCAGCGATATTGATTGCCCAGGACATCTACCAGCAATCCGCCCAGGGTTGGGCCAAGGACTGCCGCAAGTTGTGAGGAGAAATAATATAAACCGGTATAGGCGCCAATCCTGCGTTCATCGCCGTGATCGTAGACCAGCGGCAGGCTGTTGACATTCACCAGAGCCCAGAAGGCTCCTGCCAGGATCAGCACAACTGCGAAGAGGAGCGTGCCTTTGATGAAAAAGAAACCGAACAACAACAAAACGACCAGCCCGATCAACCCGACCCGAATGGTCGTGCCGCGCCCGTAGCGCGTTCCCAGGAATCCAGCCGGGAGTGAAAAAAGGATGAACGAGATCGTCACCAGGCCGGCGTAGATGGATGCGGTTCCTGCACTCATTCCCAGGCTGAAGACGGCGAACGAAGACAGGCCGGTCTCGAGGGCGTTGAAGGCCATGAACCAGAACAGGATGCCCAGGAGCACGAAGATGCCGCTCTTGTCCGGATTGGAGAACAACGTGCGCAAATTCTGGAGCATGCTGGCTTTTTCTTTGTCTTCGCCGCCGGGCAGGGTCCGGGGCTCCTTGACAAAGAGCAGCACCGTGGTCAGGGCAACCGCGGTGGCGATCGCGCCGGCGACAAACGGCAGAAGCCTTGCCGTCTGCGGGGAAGAGGCCTCGAAAGCGTTGAAGAGCATGCCGCTGCCAAAGTAAGCCAGCAGGCCGCCCACGCCGCCCATCAGATTGATGACGCCGTTGGCCTTGCTGCGATCGTCCCGGCTAAACAGATCGCCCAGCCAGGAAACGGTCGGTGAGCGGAACAGCGCCATCCCGAAGTTGGTGATCAGGATGAAGACCATGATCGCCAGAGTGGTCTGGGCCAGAGGAACGAAGACAAATCCCAACAGGGCGATGGGGGCGCCGATCAGGATCCACATTTTCCGACGGCCCAGCCGGTTCCAGGTCCGATCGCTGGCAGCTCCGGCCCAGGGGGCAATGAACATATTGAGCAGGTTGTCCCAGGTCATGATGAACATTGCCAGGCTGGGTGCCAGCCCAAACCCGACGATTGTCGGAATGGTGCGGCCTTCCTCCAGCAACAGGCGTTCAAACTCCGGATTGCCGGCCTGTAAGAAGAGGGGTATGTACTGATTGAAGATCGGCCAGATGATGCTGATCCCCAGAAATCCGAAGCCCAGCAAGAACGTTTTTCCCCACGGGAACCGTTTGTTTTCCATCGACCAAAGCCTCCTGTTATGGTTTTTTGCTTTCCTTGTGCAAGCGTTCCAGATGCTCTCGATCCCTTTCACTCAGGGATGCGGTGGCCAGCAGATCTGGCCGCCTCTGGAGCGTGCGCTGCAGGGCCTGCTCGCGCCGCCAGGCGGCGACCTTGGCGTGGTCGCCCGAAAGCAGAACATCCGGGACCTTCCAGCCGCGAAACTCGGGCGGGCGGGTATAGTGTGGGTACTCGAGCAAGCCGGAAGCATGCGAGTCGTCGCAGGCGCCGTCAGGATCGCCGAGGACGCCCGGGACCAGGCGGGCCAGGGCATCGATCAGGATCAGGGCCGGCAGTTCGCCACCGGTCAGGACGTAGTCCCCGATGGAGATCTCATCCGTGACCAGGTGCTCGCGGATGCGCTCGTCGACACCCTCATATCTTCCGCACAAAAGGGCCAGGCGTGAACAGGCGGCCAATTCCATGGCCACCTGTTGTGTAAAAACGCGTCCCTGGGGAGTCAGTAGAATGACCGGGAAGTTGGGCTGAGGGCCCACAACGCTTTCAACCGCTGCGAAGATCGGTGTGGTCTTCATCACCATTCCACCGCCGCCGCCGTAGGGCACATCGTCAGTAGTATGATGTTTATCGGTTGCCCAGTCGCGGATGTTATGCAGGCGTACGTTAATCAGGCCGCGGCTGTGGGCGCGCTGCAAGATGCTGCTTTCGAGGTAGGCGGGGAACACTTCCGGCAGGAGCGTGAAGACGTCAAACTCCATACCTCCATTCTAGCCTTAAGTCGGTTGTCTGACAAGAGGCAATGCAGGGATTGACGTCGGTTTGGTTAGGATGGTAAGATGACTGCATGTATCTGCGCGGTTCAAATTGGAGCATGCGCCGCCGGCGCCGTAAACCGATCAACTGGTTTTCGATTTCGGTCCTGGTGCTTTTAATTGCCCTGGTTGTTTATATTAACGTCGCGATCGTTCCCGATATTCCAACCCCTTTCGTGCCCTCGCCGACGGCCACACGCGACCCCGAGTCCTATCGCAGTGAAGCGGAAGCCCTCTTTGCGGACGGGAAACTGCTTCAGGCGATCGCAGTGTACGAGCAGGTCATTCCTCTGACTCCGGACGATCCGGGAATTTATGTCTCGCTGGCGCGCGTCCAGCTTTTCGCCGGCCACCCTGAGGACGCGTTGGTCAATGCCGAAAACGCCCTGTTGCTCAGCCCGAACAATTCCATGGCCCATGCGCTGCGCGGCGGGGCTCTGGCCCAGCAACAGGATTTCTTGGGCGCCCAGGCGCAGCTCCAGCTGGCGATCCAGGTCGATCCCAACAATGGCATCGCCCATGCCCTGTATGCCGAACTGCTGGGCAACATGTATATCAACAACACTGGTCCGTTCGATGCCCTTGATCTCGCCATTGCCGAGTCGCAGGTGGCCGTCCAGCTCGCGCCTTCGGCCATCGAGTCGCACCGGGCGCGTGGATTCGTCCTGGAGATCACCGGCAACTATGAAGAGGCCATCCGGGAGTACCAGGCGGCGGTCAATATCAATCCGAACATCCCTGACCTGCACCTGGCCCTGGGACGCACCTACCGCGTGGTGGGGGCGCTGCCGGAAGCTGTTGAGGAATACACGATTGCCAATACCCTCAACCCGGCCGACCCGCTGCCTGATCTCTATACCTCGCGGGTGTATTTCACCACCGGGGAATATGCCAAGGCGGCCCAGTACGCGGAACAGGCCGTCCGGGACGACCCGACCGATCCTTATCTGCGTGGCAACTGGGGATTGATCTATTACTACTTGCCGGATTGGCCCCGGGCCGTCGAGCAGTTTTCGCTGGCGATCAACGGGGGCACCCTCGATGAGGGCCTGATCATCGAGCCGCTGACTCTGACGGGCGACGATCTGCGTGTCACCCAGTATTTCTACACCTACGCCGTTGTGCTGGCGCGTCTGAACCGCTGCAGCGAGGCCTTGCCGGTCGCCCAGTTGATCCTGAGCGCCGCGACCAATGATGCCGATGCTGTTTATAATGCCCAGTTCACCATCAGCGTATGCGAGCAGAGCCTGCGAGACCCTACGGCCGCGCCTACCACTGAGCCCGAAAGCCCATGAAAGTGAATCGCCGGCGGGCGCTGTTCTACCAGCGCCAGCGCTCCAACCTGTACCGCATCTTCGTCCTGGTGGCCGTGATCCTGGTTGCGGCCTGGTTCACCCGGGCATTGGACAGCGGGTCCATCACGAATCCCTTCCTGCCTTCGCCCACGCCGACCCGCACGGCCCTGTCCTTTGCGCTGGAGGGGGAGGCTTTCTTCGACGCCGGCTACCTGGAGGCCGCCATCACGGCTTATCAGCAGGCGACCGAGGTCGACCCGACCGACGCGCGGGTGTGGGCCGAACTGGCGCGCATCCAGGCTTATGCATCCAGCCTGGAAACCACTGACCGGGAGCGCCGCCAGAGGCTGCAGGATGCGCTCTTTTCGATCGACCAGGCGTTGGCCTTGGCACCCGACGACAGCACGGTCCATGCCATCCGGGCCTTCGTCCTCGACTGGAACGCCAGCGTAGCGCAGTCGGAGAACGAGCGGCAATCCCTGCTCATCCAGGCCGAGCAGGATGCTGCCCGGGCCCTGCAACTGGATAACCAGAATGTGCTGGCGCTGGCCTTCTACGCCGAGATCCTGGTCGACCAGCAGAGATGGTCGCAGGCTGAGCAGATTATTGTGCAGGCTGTCCAGCGGGATCCCAGCCTGATGGATGTCCACCGCGTCTATGCCTACGTCCTCGAATCCACCGGGCGTTACCGCCAGGCGATCGAGGAATACAACCGGGCGATCGAAATCAACCCCAACCTGACCTTTCTCTATATTTCTGTTGGTTTGAGCTACCGCCGCCTGGCTTTTGAAAGCACGCTCTCCAGCCAGCGGGACGAACTGTATGACCTGGCGTTGGAATACTTCGCCCGGGCTGCCAGTCTGAACGAACAACTCGGCATCGAAGATCCGCTTCCGTTTATTGCGATCGCCAAGACCTACTCCCAGCAGGGTGAATTTTTCATCGCGGCCCAGAACATTCTGCGCGCCCTGGAATTCGACACCACCAACCCCGACCTGTATGGCCAGTTGGGGATCATTTACTTCAGGGCCCGCAACTACGAGGGCTCCATCCCGGCATTGCAGTGTGCCGTCCGTGGCTGCGACCTGGAGACCAGCTGCCTGGCTCGTTTCGGGCAGGGTTGCGAAGAGGGCGAAGGGGTCACCGTGGAAGGGATGGATCTTTCTCCCACTACGGTGGTGTATTATTACACCTACGGCTCAGTCCTGGCTGCTCTGAGCCGTCCACAGCAGAACTACTGTCCGGATGCCGTGCAGGTCCTGAACGAGGTCCAGGATGCGTATGGGGATGATGCGACCATCGCCGGGATCGTGGACGCAGGCCTGCAGATCTGCGGTTCGCTGTCCGAGTCGCTGCGCCAGACGCCCACGCCGGTTCCTACCCCAACCCCACTCCCGACCCCATTTCCCTAGCGAGCCGGGGGCAGGGGCCAAATATCAGAATTTCGTTAATCTTCCCCTTTTCCTCTTGACGTTCCCGGTGAAGGCATGTATCATTCGTGTTAGCACTCGCGTGCATAGAGTGCTAAAGCGTTGTGAAAAATTTTTCAGGAGGCGAATATGGCTCTTAATCTCAAACCCCTCGGCAATCGCGTTGTGGTGGAACCTGTTGAACAGGATGAAATCACTGCCAGCGGGATCGTCCTGCCCGAAACGGCCAAGGAGAAACCCCAGCAGGGTCTGATCCTGGCGGCCGGGCCGGGCGCCCGCGACGATGATGGCAAGTACATCGCCATGGACGTCAAGGTCGGTGACAAGGTCCTGTATGCCAAGTATTCCGGCACCGAGATCAAGCTGGATAGCAAGAAGTTGCTCATCCTGCGCGAAGACGACATTCTGGCAATTGTCGAGAGCAAATAATTCAGTAACTGGAGGCATTAAATTATGGCAGCCAAGCAACTTGTTTTTTCGGAAGATGCGCGCCGGCGCTTGAAGAATGGCATTGATATCGTTGCCAGCGCCGTCGCCACCACCCTGGGTCCCAAGGGACGCAACGTCGCTCTGGATCGCAAGTTTGGTTCCCCGACCATCACCCACGACGGTGTGACCGTGGCCAAGGAAATCGAACTGGAAGATCCGTTCGAGAATATGGGCGCTCAGCTTCTTAAGGAAGCCGCCACCAAGACCAATGACATCGCCGGCGACGGTACGACCACCTCGACTGTTCTGGCGCACGCCATCGTGACCGAAGGACTCAAGACCCTGGCCGCTGGCGCCAACCCGATGCGCCTCAAGTTGGGCATCGAGCAGGCTACCGATGAGGTCGTCAAGGCCTTGCGCAAGATGGCTCAGAAGATCGAGACCAAGGAAGAGATCGCCTCGGTTGCCACCAACTCTGCCGCCGATCCCGAGATCGGCCAGTTGATCGCCGACGTGATGGACAAGGTTGGTAAGGATGGTGTCATCACCGTCGAGGAGTCCAAGTCGCTGCAGTTCGAGACCGAGTATGTCGAGGGCATGCAGTTCGACCGTGGTTACCTCTCGCCTTACTTCATCACCGATCCAGAACACATGGAAGCGGTCATCCCCGAACCCTACCTGCTGATCTATGACAAGAAGATCTCGGCCGCGGCCGACATCGTCCCGCTGCTGGAGAAACTGGTCCAGATCGGCAAGCGCGACCTGGTGATCATTGCCGAGGATGTGGACGGTGAAGCGCTGGCCACCCTGGTACTGAACAAACTGCGCGGCATGCTCAATGTCCTGGCTGTCAAGGCCCCGGGCTTCGGCGATCGTCGCAAGGCCATGTTGCAGGATATCGCCGTCCTGAGCGGTGCCCAGGTCATCTCTGAGGAGACCGGCCGCAAGCTTGAGACTGCCACTGTCCAGGATCTGGGTCAGTGCGAGAAGGTTGTCTCTGACAAGGACAACACGACCATCGTCGGCGGCAAGGGCGAGACGGCCCAGATCAAGGGCCGCATCGAGCAGATCCGGGTCGAGATTGACAAGAGCACCAGCGACTACGACAAGGAAAAACTGCAGGAACGCCTGGCCAAGCTCTCCGGCGGCGTTGCGATCATCCGCGTTGGTGCTGCTACCGAGACTGAATTGAAAGAGAAAAAGCACCGCGTTGAGGATGCCCTGTCGGCCACGCGGGCGGCCATTGAAGAAGGCATCGTCCCCGGCGGCGAGATCGTCTTCATCAACGCTGTTGCTTCCCTCGACAAGGTCAAGATGGATGGCGAAGATGAGAGCATTGGCGTCTCCATTGTTCGTAAGGCGCTCGAGGCCCCCATCCGCAAGCTGGCTGAGAATGCCGGCCAGGATGGCGCGGTCATCATCGAGAACGTCCGCCGCCTCGCCAAGGAGCAGAACAACAAGCACATTGGCTACAACGTCATCACCGGTGAGTACGGGGATATGGTCAAGGCTGGCGTCATCGACCCGCTCAAGGTCGTGCGCGGGGCCCTCGAGAACGCGGCCTCCATCGCGGCGATGATCCTGACCACCGAATGTCTGATCACCGACGTCCCTGAAAAAGAAAAAGCCCCTCCCATGCCTCCGGGCGGCGGGATGGACTACTAAACCTGGTAACTTCTCGTAAGGGCGCAGCGGTGCTGCGCCCTTGTTTTTTCGGTATAATCTAGCCGATGACAAACTCGTCGCTGAAACTCCTGCTTGTGCTGATAGCCCTGACCCTCTTCCTGAATGCCTGCACCGGCACGGGCGGGACCGACCCGGTCTCCGTACCCGACACCCCGACCGAGGTCCCGACCGCGATCATCCCCCCGGTTGCGATGGCGGTACTCGTCAACGGCGAAGGCATCCCGATCACCGAATTCGAGGCGGAATTGGTCCGCTACCAGTCGACCTATCCGCAGGGTACGCTCGATGCGACTACCCAGGCGGTTCTGGATCACTTCATTAATGAGCTGCTGCTGGCCCAGGGCGCCGCGGCGGCCGGTTTTACCCTCGACGAAGCGGCCCTGCAAGCGCGCCTCGATACACTGGCAGTCCAGGCCGGGGGCCCGGAAGCGCTGGCTACCTGGCAGGCGGCTCACGGTTACACCGCCGACTCCTTTCGCCAGGCGCTGGCTCGCCAGATCTCCGCTGCCTGGATGCGCGACCAGATCACCGCCTCGGTTCCCAGTACCATCGAACAGGTACACGTCCGGCAGATTCTGCTCTATAATGCTGAGGATGCCCGCAGCGCGCTTGCCCAGTTGCAGGCGGGTGCAGACTTTGCCACCCTGGCGAATTACTACGACCCGTTCACTCAGGGAGAACTCGGCTGGTTTCCACGCGGATATCTGCCCGAAGCCGCTTTTGAGGAGGTCGCTTTTTCGCTTGAACCGGGTCAGTACAGTGACATCCTCCAGACCGAGGCCGGTTATCACATCATCATGGTCCTCGAGCTGGATCCGGCCCACCCACTCTCACCGGATGCTTTGCTGACCTTGCAGTTGCAGGCTTTGGCAGACTGGCTTGTCGGGCAGCGCCAGCAAAGCACCATCATCCTGGCTCCATAAACTCGGGAGAAGTCGCGATGGATAATTTTGGAATGAAATCCGAAAGAAGAACTCCCAGCCCCTTGAGCGGCGGCCTGTTGTGGAACATCCTGACCGTGGTCATGCTGGTCGGGATTTGCTGTCTGGGCATCTTCTTCCTGACCATCTTCGTCAATCCCCAGGCAAGCATCAACCCCTTTCCTCCATCCTCTCTCCCCACTCTAGCCCAGTTTCCAACGCCGACGATCACCGCGATCCAGCTGGATGCTACCTGGACTCCCACCTCGACCATCGAGCCCTCCCCGACCCGCACTTTTGCCGCCACCTGGACGTCTGTCCCGACCAACACACCCTACTATGTCGCCTCGGTGACCGATATCTTTCCAACCACGACCGGGACTCCCTCGCCGACGGCCACCGGGCTGCCGGTGGTGGTCAACATCACCTACATGGATAGCAGCATCTACCATCCCGAAGCCGGGTGCAACTGGATGGGTGTGGCCGGCCAGGCGGTGGACAAGAACAACAACCCCGTCATTGGCCTGACCATCTACCTGAGCGGGACTCTGGGCGGACAACCGATCGAGCGCATCGGCCTGACTGGCACAGCCCCGAACTACGGTGCTTCGGGCTTCGAGTTCGTTCTCGGTGATCGGCCGATCGCCTCCAACGATGCCATCTGGATTCAACTCCAGGACCAGGCCGGTCATGCGCTGACCGACAAGATTTACTTCGATACATTCGGTGACTGCACCAAGAACCTGGTGCTGGTCCGTTTCCGCCAGACTCGCTAGGCTAGAGCACCAGAAAAAGTGCGGCCGGATGACCCGGCCGCACTTTTTCTGGTTTCTTCGCTTCGCTGGCTAGACTGTCTGGAGCCAGTCGAGGTATTTGGGGTTCCTGCCGCGTACCACGTCATTGAAAATGGCCCGCAACTGCCCGGTCACCGGCCCCATTTCGCCTTTACCGATCGGACGATGGTCAACCTTGGTGATGGCGGTGATCTGGGCTGCTGTCCCGGTGAAGAACAGCTCGTCACAGATGTAGATCTCGGTGCGGTCGATCGGGCGCTCGACCACTGTCAGGCCTAGTTCCTGGCGGGCCAGTTCCATGGTGCTGCGGCGGGTTATCCCCTCCAGGATGTTCTCGGTGGCCGGCGGCGTGACCAGGATGCCATCACGCAGCATGAAGATATTCATGGCGCTGCCCTCGGAGAGGTGTCCTTCCTGGGTCAGGACCAGGGCCTCGTCGAAACCAGCCCGGGTGGCGTCGGTCTTGATCAAGGCCGAGTTGGCGTAGGCCCCGCTGATCTTGCCGCGTGCTGGGATCATGTTGTCGTCGATGCGCCGCCATGATGAGACGGTCACGTGAGCGTTGGTGTCGTTCTTGACATACTGGCCGAAGGGGATGGCGTAGATGGTGATCTCGTCTGTCAGGTCGTGCAGGCGTACGCCGATGATCTCGTCGGCTTTGTAGGCCAGGGGGCGGATGTAGACGTCTTCCTGGTAGCCGTCCTGGCGCAGCAGTTCGCAGGTCAATTTGCTCAGGCTCTCGGGAGTGTGCTCGAACTGCATGCACATGATCCGGGAGGAGTGCAAGAAGCGCCGGTAATGGTCGAGGGGGCGGAAGACGAACAGTCTCTTCTCCTCGTCGTTCCAGTAGCCGCGCAGTCCACCGAAGACGGCCGTACCATAGTGCAGGGCATGGGTGGCTATGCCGACCTTGGCCTCAGCATAGGAAACGATTTTGCCCTGGAAATAAGCATGTTTGGGCAGGGTCATGAAGCACCTCCTCGCGAGCAGGTTGGAATCTTCGCAGCCCCCACTGCACAGCGTATTATACCCGCATCCTCCCGGCCCCTGCGGTGGCTGGCACAGCATTCAAGGAAGGTCTTGACAGGGGTGGGGTTTATTGTTAAAATTCAATTTGATATATATCAAACTAATTCAACGAGAGTAAAACCATGGACTCCAATTCCCCCACCATGCTTGACTTCATCAAAGCCATGTCAGATCCTGACCGGCTGCGCATCATCGGCGTACTGAGCCAGGGCCCGCTCACCGCCGCCCGAGTGGCTGAGGCGGCCGGTTTTTCCTACCGGGCGGCGGTCAATCACCTGGCCTTCCTGGAGTACGTCGGCGCCGTGCGCGTCCGGCCGGCGGAGAAAAAACAGGACGACGTCTATGAACTGGATGCGGAGGCCCTGGAGGGGATCGCCCGCCGGGAGCTGGAAGGCCGGCGCCCGGTCTTCACTCCCGCTCCGGATCTGGAGCAGGAGCGTCGTCGGACTCTAGCCGCCTACCTGAACCCGGATGGGTCGATCCGCCAGATTCCCAACGCAAAGTCGCAGATGGCCAAGTTCCGCATCGTCCTGGATCACGTCGCTGGCGCTTTTACCTTCGATACTACCTACACTGAGCGAGAGGTCAATGTCATCCTCAAACGCTTCCACGCCGACATCTCTGGATTGCGGCGCGACCTGGTCGATGCGGGCCTGCTGGCCCGCGAGCGCGATGGATCCAAATACTGGCGCCCCGCCGAAGAGAAGCCGGTATGAGCGAGGAACTGGTCGTCTTTTTCAAGGCCCTGGCCGATTCCAGCCGGTTGAAGATCCTGGGCCTGTTGGCCCGGCAGCCCTACAGCGGGGAGGAACTGGCCGCCCTGCTCGACCTCAAGCCGTCGACCGTCTCGCACCACCTCACCAGGCTGGCCGAGGCTGGCCTGGTGGCGGCGCGTGCCGAGGGCTACTACAGCATCTATCAGCTGGAGACGGCCGCCCTCGAGCGGGTACGCCTGCTCTTTCCAAGCCAGGATCTGGCCTCCGCCGCCGCCGGGGTGGACGCGAATGCCTATGACCGCAAGGTCATCGCTGACTACACCTCTCCGGACGGCAGGCTGAAGACCATCCCGGCCCAGCGCAAGAAGCTGGAGGCGATCCTGCGGCACGTCTCCCGGGCCTTCGCGCCGGGCCGGCACTACAGCGAGAAGGAAACCAACGAACTCCTGGCTCGCTATCACGAGGACACGGCCACCCTGCGGCGGGAACTGGTCGGTTGCGGCCTGCTCGAGCGCCAGGGCGGCGGGGGTGATTACTGGCGGGCCGGGGTTGGCGCGACAAACGAATGATCGATTGTGCTGGTTTCGGGTTGTGCCTCGTTTTCCCCGCCGCCTTTCGACCAGCCCGGTTTTCTGATAAGGATACAAGAGATGCTCCACCGTCTGGATAAAAAAGGATTTCCCAACACACGCCCCTTGTTCGCCGGGTTGGCTGAGACCCAGCCGATGTGCCTGGCCGTGCTGGAGGGCGTCTATCCGGGGCAGGTTTATGCAGACGACCCGGCCCGCCCGGCGGCGGCTTACCTGCAGACCAGCTTGGGCAATGAGCAGGAGCCTCAGTGGGGTTTCCTGGCCGGCGAACCGACCAGCGCGGCCTTCCACCGCGACCTGAACAAGGCCCTGTTCGAACGCGAGATCATTCATCCCGACTCACCGCTGGTCTTCTGCACTTGTGCCACGCCGGACTGGGAGCCGGCCCTGAGGGCGATCTTTGCCCCCAGCCCGCCTGTCCCGGCCCCGCGCCGTCATTACATCGCCCGGACCCTGGCTCTGGACTGGCGCCATGTTCTTCCGGACGGGTTCGTCGTCGAACCGCTCACCGCGTCCCTGCTGCAGAGTCCAGGCTTGAGCGCCCCTGACGATGTCCGCCAGACGCTAGCGAAGTGGGAACGCCTGGCCGGCCCGCGCTTCGCAGATTATGGTTTCGTCGCGATCGATCTGTCCCCGCGCGTCGCTCAGGTGGCCGCCTGGGCCACGGTCGACTTTATCGCCGGCGGGATGGGCGATCTGGGCGTATTCACCCAGGATGGATATCGCCGGCGCGGCTTGGCCTGTGCCACCAGTGCGGCAGCCATCGAGCATGGCCTGGCCTGCGGGCTGCGGCAGGTCAGCTGGACTTGCATGGACGACAACCCGGGCTCGATTCGCACCGCCGAACGACTCGGCCTGGAGCGAGTCGAGGATTACAACATGTACGTGCTGGCCTTCGACCTGCTGGAGGCGCAGTCCATGCTGGCCTATGCTCACTTGCAGGCTGGTCGCCATCGCCAGGCACTGGCTCTGCTCGACGGGATCATCGCCTCCGGTCAGGATTTTCCGCCTTACGTCCTCTTTGATGCGGCCCGGGCCCGGGCGATCCTGGGCGAGCATGCGGTGGCCCTGTCGCACCTGCAGGCGCTGGCCGGGCGCGGGTCACGCAACCTGGCGCTGTTCGAGGACTGCCAGGAGTTCGTACCGTTGCGTGACCTGTGCGCGTGGCCGGCTTTCTTGGAAAAGATCCGGGAGAATGCCCGGGGAGGATAAAATGCCGGGGCGGTAGACACCGCCCCGGCGCAATTCAAGAAACCAGGCTGCTGGTTGCTTAGACCCAGCCACGCAGTTCCATGGCTTTGACTACCCGGTCAATGGCGACCATGTAGGCCGCGTCGCGCATGTAGGCTTTCTGGGCCTTGGCCATTTCAAGAACCCCGTGGAAGGCCTGCGTCATCTTGCTGTCGAGCTTCTGCAGGACTTCTTCCTTCGACCAGTAGAAGTTCATATCGTTCTGGACCTGTTCGAAGTACGAGCAGGTCACACCGCCGGCGTTGCACAGGAAGTCAGGGATGTTGAAGATATCGTTCTTCTTATAGTACTCGTCGGCTTCAGGAGTGCAGGGGCCATTGGCACCTTCGGCCACGATCTTGACCCGCTTGGACATCTTGGTGACGTTGTCGGCGTTGACCTGGCCGCTCAGTGCGCCGGGCATCAGCACATCGGCTTCCTTTGTGATCCAGGCTTCGCCATCCTCGGCCACGTAGCCGGCATCTTGGGCTTTGGTCTTGTCGATCGTGCCGTATTCGTCGGTGATGTCGAGCAGGAAGTGCGGGTCGATCCCGTCTTTCTTGCTGTAGGTGTAAGCGACCTTGTCCTTGTGGTCCCAGCAGGAGACGCAGGCGACCTTGCCGCCGAGCATATCCACGAAGCCGATGGCGGCGTACTGGGTCACGTTGCCGAAGCCCTGCATGGCGGCAATACAGTTCTTGGGATCCAGATTAAGGTGCTTCATCGCCTCGCGCACGGTGTAGATGACGCCGGAGCCCGTTGCCTCAGTGCGGCCGAGCGAGCCGCCGCTGCTCACCGGTTTGCCGGTGAACACCCCGGGGGTATATTGGCCGGCCAGCTTGGAATACTCGTCCATCATCCAGCCCATCATCTGGGGGGTGGTGCCGACGTCCGGTGCGGGCACGTCCTGGCGTGGGCCGATGTTGCGCCACATCTGTTGAACCCAGCCGCGGCACAGGCGCTCCTTCTCAGCGACCGAGAGGGTCGCCGGGTTGACGATCACGCCGCCTTTACCACCGCCCAGAGGAATGTCGGCCACAGCGCATTTCCAGGTCATCCAGGTCGCCAGGGCGCGCACCATGTCGAAGGTCTCGGCCGGGTGGAAGCGGATGCCGCCTTTGTGCGGACCGCGGGCGTCGTTGTGTTGGACGCGAAAGCCCTGGAAGCTGCGGATCGTGCCGTCATCCATGCGCACCGGGATGCGGAAGCTGAACTCGCGCATTGGCCAGCGCAGCACTTCGGAAATCTGCGGGTCGAGGTTAAGCAGCTTGGCGACCCCATCGAATTGTTTTTGGGCCATTTCGAATTCATTGATCTGTCCGGACATTTTTTCTCCTGTTTAGGTAGCATTTGGAAAAATATAAGCGGGCACCCCGGACGGGGGAGCCCGCTTTATTGCATTGGGATATAGAACAATACTCGCATAGGCCGTCTCAAGGCGGATTGTCTAACAATCTTAAAGTTACCCGATTCTCCCCCCGGAGTCAATATGACAAAATCCACCCGCCTGTCATTTCGTTCGTGACATTGCTCACGAAGTGTCTTTCAATTGCTTGCTGAGTGCCTGGCGGACGACCTGCGGATTGGCGCGCCCGCCGGCCTTGCGCATCACCTGCCCGAACAGCCAGTTGAAGAGTGTCTCCTTGCCAGTTCGATAGTCGGCCACCTCCTGCGGATAGGCCGCCAGTGTCTCGCCGACCAGGCCGGTGATGAAATCAGCGTCCGAGACCTGTTCCAGGCCGCGGGCACGTACGATCTCCCCGGCGGCTTTTCCTGATCGGAACATCTCGCCCAGCACCTCGCGCCCGGTGGCCTGGTTGATCTTGCCCTGCTCGACCAGCTGGACCAGTTCGGCCAGCGCCTCTGCCCGGATCAGGAGCCGGTCGAGTGTGACCCCGGCCTGGTTCATCAATCCGAACAATTCGCCGCTGATCCAGTTGGCCAGCGCCTTGGGTGTGACCACCGCATTGGCCGCTGCCGCCGCCTCGAAATAATCGGCGACGGCCTTTTCCTCCACCAGCACCCCGGCCGCGTATTCTGTCAACCCGTGCTGCGTACAGAAGCGCTGGAAGCGTGCTTCGGGCAGTTCGGGCAGTTCTGCGTGCAGGCGGGCTATCTGCGCCTCGTCGACGACCACCGGTTGCAGGTCCGGTTCGGGAAAGTAGCGGTAGTCATCCTCGCCCTCCTTGACCCGCTGCAGGACGGTGATCTCCTTCGCATCATCCCAACCAACGGTCACCTGGTGGACGACCTCGCCGGCTTCCAGGGCTGCGGCCTGGCGCTGGATCTCGTAGTTGGTGGCCCGTTCGAGAGCCCGGAAAGAATTCAGGTTCTTGACCTCGACCCGAGTCCCGAGCGGGGCGGGTTGGCCGCCCTCCCGTACCGCCGGGCGGATCGAGATGTTGGGCTCGATGCGCATGACGCCCTTCTGCATGTCGCCGGAGTTGACCTCCAGGTAGCGCAGGATCGAGCGCAGGGCCTGGGCGTAGATGCGCACCTCCTCTCCGCTGCGGAAGTCGGGCTCGGTGACGATCTCGAGCAGGGGCACCCCGGCCCGATTGAGGTCCACCAGGGTGTGGGCCTGTTTCCCGCTGCCGGCGTGGGTCAGCTTGCCGGTATCCTCTTCCAGATGGACTCGGCGGATGCGGATGGTCTTCTCCCCCTGCGAGGTGCGGATGGTGATCCGGCCATTGCGGGCCAGTGGTTCTTCGTACTGCGAGATCTGGTATCCCTTGGGCAGGTCGGGGTAGAAGTAGTTCTTGCGGGCGAAGATGCTGCCTGGGTTGATCTGGCAGCCGAGGGCCAGGGCTACCCGCAGCCCGTACTCGACCGCCGCAGCGTTGACGACCGGGAGCGTGCCAGGCATCCCGGCGCACACCGGGCAGACGGCCGTATTCGGCGCTGCGACGGTGGTGTCAACCACCGGGCAGGCGCAGAACATCTTGGAGCGGGTCGCCAGTTCGGCGTGAATCTCAAGCCCGATGACTGCTTCGTATGGCATGGCTTCCTTCCCAACTGAAAAGGGCACGAAGCCTCACAACCAGCCGTGCGCTTCGTGCCCCGGGTATCGCGTGGGCTTATAGCTCCTCGTCGTCCGACTCTTCGTCGTCGGAATCGTATTCGATCTCGACCTTCTGCGGATCCAGGCTGATCCAGAGCATGATCACTGGCCCATCGGATGTATCGACCGAACGGGCGGCGACGATCGGGGCCTGCTCCTCCAGTCCGAGGTCGTTGCGGTACAGCAGGTGGATTGGCTGGTTGGACTTCCAGCGCCGGTAGCAGCGCTCGACCAGCGCCTGACCGTTGAAGGTGCGCAGGCGGGTCAGCACGGTCAGCGGGACGTGCGGGCCTTCGCTCAGCCCGAGCGCCCATTCTTCCTGGACCGGTTCAAAGACAGGAGGGGGACCCTCGATGATAGTGATTTTGTCATCCATGGTTGATTACCTGTAGGTGGCGAAATCATACCATAAAGTAGTCCGGCTACGTTTATAATTTCAGAAAGTTCTAAGGATCGCTGGAGGCAGGATGAAGAGATGCTGGCCATTCCTGGCGCTCTGCGCCGGTGCTGTGCTGGCCTGCGCTTCGCCGGACTGGACGCCCACGCCGGTCTGCCGGCTGTCGGAAGTTCCCGATGTTCGCCTCCTCAAGACCCCGAGCAAGCGCGCCGATTTGGGCGAGGGCTTTTGCTTGGGCGGCCCTCGGGAAGCGGCGCAACTTCGACCATGATCCGGGTCGGGCCTGCCAGTACCTTTTCCGCACCCGGGACCCTGGCATGACCATCCCGCCGGGAATTCGGCGCTCGTCGAGGAGTGAAACCGTTGATGGGACCCAAACTGACTCCCAAGATCATTCTCGAAGGCACCCGCCTGACCTTCAAGACCGAGATCGCCTTCGAGCTCAACGAACACCCGCGCCTCGTGGGACCGCGCCGCTACCGCTATCACTCTCCGCTCATCTCGGCCGAATGGTGCACCTTCACCAACAATCCCTGGGGCCGCGGGCCGATCAATTTTGAGCCCCATGAAGAAGCCCTGGCGATGGAGACCTACGCCACCTGGGCGCGCCTGTTCGAGCTCCAGTGCTACTACTCGTGGATCGTCGACCGTTTTCACATCTCGACCCGCGCCTACCAGCTGCAGGTGTATGGAAAGGACTACGACTTCCGTTGGCTGGAGGAGCGCCTGCTGCCGCTCAATTTCCGCCTGATCTTCCTCACCCGGGCCCCCGACTCGTTCGCCGCCGCTCGGGCCGAGCGTCTCAAGGTCTCGGGAAAGCCGGACCAGTACGACGACCTGTCGATCTTCGTCCGCGAGCAGGAACTGATGCAGCGCCTGGTGGGGGACTCGCTCTTGCCCAGGCTGGACCTGGACATTTCGGACAACAACATCCCCGCGCGGGTGGAAAAAATCGCCGACTGGATGGAATCCAGCGGCGGGTTGTACATGCAATGACAACCGTGAGAAAGATGTGGGGCGCCCCTACGCATCCTTTGGGGGCGCGGCCGGGCCGTAATCCAGCACCTGGCGCACGCCGGTTGCCTGATCGGGTGGGCCGACGATGCCTTTCTCCTCGAGCGTGTCCACCAGGCGGGCTGAGCGGGTGTAGCCGATGCGTAGTTTGCGCTGTAGCATCGAGATCGAGGCGCGTCCCTCCCGCCGGACGATGTCGGTTGCCTCGCTGATCAGCGGGTCGCTTTTCTCCTCCGGCTCCATCTCGAACATGGGCACCTGCTTGAGCGGAACGCCACTGGTGGCCGGCGAGTCGGCTGACCCGGGGGTCCCGGCAGCAGCGTAGGGGCTGGCCCCGGCCTGGGCTTTCCAGTAATCCACCAGGCGGTTGATCTCGCCATCTGAGACGAAGACACCCTGCAACCGGACCGGGGCCGGGGAATCGGGGGCCTGGAAGAGCATATCGCCGCGCCCGAGCAGGCGCTCGGCGCCCGGCTGGTCGAGGATCACCCGGCTGTCGGTATTGGAGGCCACGGCGAAGGCAATGCGGGCCGGGAAGTTGGCCTTGATCAGGCCGGTGACCACATCCACCGAGGGGCGCTGGGTGGCGATGATCATGTGGATGCCGGTGGCGCGCGCCAACTGGGCCAGGCGGGTGATCGTCCGTTCGGTCTCATCAGGAGCGATCATCATCAGGTCGGCCAACTCGTCGATCACCACCACAAGGTGGGGCAGTTTCTTGCCGCTCTGGGTGGACATGCGGGTATTGTAGTCCTGGATGTTACGGGTGCCCATCTCGGCGAACTTGTGATAGCGGTTGTCCATCTCGCGGGTCATCCACTGCAGGGCGCCAACGACGCGTTCGATCTCGACCACTACCGGAGCCAGCAGGTGTGGGACGCCGTTGTAGCCGGTCAGTTCAACCCGCTTGGGGTCGACCAGGATCAGGCGCAGTTCGTCAGGGGTGTTGTGCAGCAGGAAGCAGCTCAAGATCGAATTAACGCACACCGATTTACCGGATCCGGTCGTCCCGGCGATCAGCAGGTGCGGCATCGATTCCAGGTTGGCAGCCTTGGGATGCCCGGCGACGTCCTTGCCGAGTGCAAAGCGCAACGACAGGCGGCCGCGCTGGAAGACCTCGCTTTCCACGACCTCGCGCAAGGCGACCAGGGCCATCTCTTCGTTAGGTACTTCGATGCCAACATAGCCGCGCCCGGGTACCGGGGCCTGGATGCGGATGCGCGGGGCTGCCAGGGCAAGGGCCAGGTCATCGGCCAGGGAGGCGATCTTGCCGACCCGTACGCGTGTCTGACCGTTGCGGGTCTCGATGAACAGCGGCTCGACGCCAAACATGGTGATCGTCGGCCCGCGGCTGATTTCGACCACCTGGCTGGGTGCCCCGAACGAGGCCAGGGTCTCCTCGATCAGCCGGGCGCGCTGCTCGACGAACTCCTCGTTGACTGCCGGGGCCTCGGCCTGTTCGAGGATCTCGGCCACCCGGGGTAGCGACCAGGTGATCGTCGGCCCGCTCGGGATCCCGGTCCGGATGGCTGCCCCGGGTGGCGGTTCGACCGCCGGGGCATCCTCCGGCAGGTGCTGGAAGGGGACAAAATTGCCGCGCGGTTCGCTTGCAGAACGCGGGACGGAAGGCAGGTGGCCGGTCGTCCGCCGGGAGGGTTCGTCAAGGCGCTGGCGCAGGTTCTGCAGCACCGGGCCGGCCCAGGCGAACATCTCCTGCATGCTCAGGTCGAAGGTCATCGCCAGGGCGATCAGCAGCCAGGCAATCAGGATCACTGCCGTCCCGGCGTTGCCGACGGCCACCACCAGCCCGCGCTGGATCAGGGCCCCTCCGTAGCCGCCGCCTGAGCCGGCCTGGGCGCGATCGATGGCCGTCCCAGTCGGGCCGGTCAGGCTGTGAAACAGGGCCAGCAGATTAAAGAAGAGCAGGAGCATGCCGACGATCCGCTCGAGCGACAGGTCCGGCAGGCGTTCTACGTTGCGGGCGATCAGCCAGACCCCCAGGGCGATCAACCCGAAGGGCAGGATGTAAGCCCCCCAGCCGAAGATCGTTGCCAGCAGGCCAACCCACGAACCGGTCAGGCTGCTGCGGTTGGCCGAGAACAGGCTCAAGATGGTCAGCAGGCCCACCAGGGCCATGACCGCTCCGACCAGGTCCATCTTGCGCTCGGGTGAGAGGCCGCCCAGCAGCGAAGTCCGCTGGGGGGCGTAGGAACTACGCGAGCGGGTCGATTTCGTCCGCGACGGTTGTGTGCCGCGCGCGGTCGAGGAGCGCGACGACGTCGAGGAGCGCCGTGTCGAGCTTTCCGGTCGATCGTCGTAGGGCTCCGCGCGCGTGCGTCCGCCGGAGGCGCTGCTCCCGGATGCAGGACGCGCCGAACCGCGGGAGGTGGTTCTGCTCCTGGACGTGGTTGACCCGGATTTGGACGAGGAACGTTTCTTACGGCGGGTGGTCGGCATGGCAAGCTTATTATAGCACAAATGGTCTAGGGCCTCCCCGCGCGCTGCACCTCTGCTCTTTTTATCCCGGAAAATAGGCGGGCAGGGTGGGGGTCGGAAGAGTGAGGTACAATTGCCTCGATGTTTGAAATCGTCTTCCTCGGTACCTCTGCCTCCGCCCCCTCCGTCCGGCGCGGCCTCTCTGCCCAGGTGGTCAAGCACGACGAGTACCGCTTCCTGATCGACTGCGGCGAGGGCACCCAGCGCCAGATCCTGCAATCGGGACTGGGGTTCAAGAATCTCAACCACATCCTGATCACCCACGGCCACCTGGACCACATCCTCGGGCTGGGCGGGTTGCTCTCGACGTTCATGCGTTGGGAGGCGATTGAGGACCTGAACATCTACAGCAGTCGCTACGCCCTCGACCGGATCCACGAGTTGCTCTTTGGGGTTGTCCTGCGCGGCGCCAAACCGCCGATGGCGATCAAGCTGCACGAACTTAAGCCGGGCGTCTTCTTCGAAGCCGATGACTTCACGGTTTCAGCTTTCCCGGTGTTCCACCGTGGGGCCGACTGCCTGGGTTTCCGCTTCGAGGAAAGGGCCCGCCGACCGTTCCTGCCCGAGAAGGCCGAGGAACTCGGAGTCCCTGCTGGTCCACTGCGGCGGGACCTGGTGGCCGGGAACACGGTCACGCTGGAGGACGGACGCCGGATCCGGCCTGATGACGTTCTTGGCTCACTTAAACCAGGGGTTCTCTTCGTCCACATCGGCGATACCGGGCGGACCGAGGACCTGGTCCCCTACTGCAGGAATGCCGACGCACTGGTCATCGAATCGACCTACCTCGAGGAGGAGGCCGACATGGCCCACCAGTTCTCGCATCTGACCGCCAAGCAGGCTGCCGAATTGGCCATCCGGGCCGGCGTGCGCCGGCTGATCCTGACTCATATCTCACGCCGCTACCGCGAGAAGGACGTTCTGGCGGAGGCCCAGGCCGCCTTTCCGGAAGTTGTGGTGGCGCGTGATTTCGACTCATTCCAGATCAAACAGGGATAAACCCATGCCGCGTTTCGAACTTGATCTTGACCCCCTCCAGCACATTACCACCGACGCGATCGGCCAGCCCGGGCAGCGGGTCTTTTACCTGCAGGGCTGGCGCACAACGGATCCCCAGCCGGTGACCGTGATCCTCGAGAAGATCCAGGTCCAGTCGCTGGCGGTGGGTGTGGAGCAACTCCTGGCTGAAGTGGCCCGCCAGCATCCCCAGCTGGACGAGGCCCCGGTGGATTTTAAGGAAGAGAAGATGCGCATCCACCCGCCGGTGGACCCACTCTTCCGCACCGGCGAACTCGGACTGGGTTATGATGAGGAACGCGACCTGGTCGTCCTGCTGGTGCGCGAGATCCAGACCGAGGGCGACGACCCTGAGCAGGCCTCCGTGGTGCGCTTCTGGTGCTCCCGCGCCCAGGCCCGCCGGATGGCGCGCTGGGCCGCAGAGGTGATCAAACGCGGTCGGCCGATCTGCCCACAGTGCGGTGAACCGATCGAGCCTGAGGGTCATTTCTGTCCCAAGAAGAACGGGCACAGGCATTAATCCCTTTTCTTCGGAGGCCATAGAGCACCAGGGGGCTCTGTGCTCCCGGTGTGCACTGTGGTGGTTTATCTGGTGAGCCCGTCCATGGAAAACCAACGTGACCTTTTCGAACACGGCGAAATTGAACTCAAAGGCCAGTTCCTGCTGGGCTCGAATTACACCTTCCTGGTCGAGGTCGCCTACCAGGGAGAGGTCCTGCCGGCGGTCTACAAGCCGATGCGCGGCGAGCAGCCCCTGTGGGACTTCCCCGAAGCCTCCCTGGCCGGGCGCGAGGTGGCAGCCTATCTGGTCAGCGAGGCGCTCGGCTTCGGCTTTGTCCCCTTCACGGTCCTGCGGGAAGGGCCCTTCGGCCCGGGTTCGCTGCAGCAGTTCATCAAGTACGATCCCAACTACCAGTACTTCAGCTTCCAGCCCGAAGACCGTCAGCGCCTGCGCCCGGTGGCCCTGTTTGACCTGCTGGTCAACAATGCTGACCGCAAGGGCAGCCACCTGCTGGTTCAGGAGGGCACCCGCCGCCTGTACGTCATTGACCACGGCCTGTGCTTCCACGAAGAAGAGAAACTGCGGACCGTGATCTGGGACTTTGCCGGGGAGCCGGTCCCGGACGAGATCATCGCCGCCCTGGTCGACCTGCGGACAAAACTGGCCTGCAACCCGGACCTGCCCGCGGCTCTGGGGGGAATTCTCAATCCGGGCGAACTGGCTGCCCTTGGGTCCCGCCTGGAGGCCCTGGTTGCAAATCCGGTCTACCCCCAGCCCCCTGAGGACCGGCGCGCGTATCCCTTTCCCCCGGTATAATGCACTGCCATCTCACGCGGTGTCACCACAATTAACCGTGGTCATGAGGCCCACATTTGGGTCAAGCGGATGGTTTCTCTGGAAGGTCTGCCCCGCTGGACAG
>JAFGSI010000025.1 GCA_016934715.1 Anaerolineales bacterium | reverse complement strand
GCCGGGGCCACGGCTCCCGGACACCGGTGGAGTGAACCTGGAGCCACGCGCCATGACCCTTGCGATCCTGTTGCTGTTGACCCTCCTCGCCGTCGCGCTCGCCTTCTTCTGGTTCGAGTGGGTGCCTCCCGACGTGACCGCGCTGGGCGTGCTGCTCGCCCTGATCGTGCTGGGGTTGATCCCCCTGGACCGGGCGTTCTCCGGCTTCGGGAGCGACACGGTCATGCTCCTGCTCGGCCTCCTGGTGATGACCGCGGCCCTGATGCGCACGGGGGCGGTGGAGGTGGTGAGCCGCCATTTACTGCAAATCACGGGCAAGCATCCCGGAGCCCTGCTGCCCGCGACCATGCTGGCCGTGGCGTTGTTCAGTTCCTTCATCAACAACACGGCCGCCGCGGCATTCTTCCTCCCGGTGATCCTGGGCATCAGCCAGAGGACGGGGATGAGCGCCTCGCGGTTGCTGATGCCCATGGCTTTCGCGGCGATCCTGGCCAGTTCGGTGACCCTGGTGAGCACCTCGACCAACGTGGTGGTGAGCGGCCTGATGACGCAGTTCGGCCTGCCGGCGATCGGCATGCTGGAGTTGACGCCCGTCGGCATCCCCGTGCTGGCGGCGGGCCTGCTCTACATGGGGTTCTTCGGCAGGCGCCTGATCCCCGAGCGCCCGCCCGGGCCGACCCTGACCGACACCTTCGGCCTGCGCCCCTATCTGGCCGAGCTGCGCATCCTGGAGCGGTCCTCGCTTGACGGCACCAGCTTGGCGGATTCCGGCCTGGGGCGGAATTTCGACCTGACGGTGCTGGCCATCATCCGCGACGGGACGCGCACGCTCGACCCGTCGGCCGACACGGTATTGCGGACGGGGGACACGCTGCTGGTGGAGGGCTCCTCCGAGGCGATCCTGAAGGTCCAGGATGTCCCGGGCATCGACGCGCAGGCGGATGCGACGGTCTCGGACGCGGACCTGCAGTCCGAGGGGCTGGGCCTGGCGGAGGTGGTGCTGCTGCCCGGCTCGCCCTTCCTTGGCCGCACGGCCAAGGGCCTGAAGATGCGGGAGCGCTACCAGATCCAGGTCCTGGCCATCAACCGCCGTACGGGGGTGATCCGGTCGAGGCTCGCCGACACCCGCCTGGGCCTGGGGGATATGCTGCTTTTGCAGGGAAAGCGCAACCAGATCGCGGCGCTCGAGGCGGAGAACGCCTTCGACGTGCTGGGAATCACGGAGACCCGGCGGGTCCGTCCCCGGCAGGCGTTGCTGGTCACGGCGATCTTCGTCGGCGCGTTCCTCGCGGGTTCGTTGAAACTCCTCCCCCTGCCGGCCGCCATGCTCTCCGGCGCCTTCCTGGTCTTTGTGACGCGCTGCATCTCCCCCGAGGACGCCTACCGCCAGGTGGATTGGAAGGTGCTGATCCTGATCGGCAGCATGCTGGGCCTGGGGGTGGCGATGCAGTCCACCGGCACGGCGGCTTTTCTGGCCGACCGGCTGACCGCGCTGGTGGGGGAGTGGAACCCGCTCTGGCTTCTGAGCGGGTTCTTCTTCCTGACGGTGGTCCTGACCCAGCCGATGTCCAACCAGGCGGCTGCGGCGGTCGTCATCCCCGTCGCAGTGCAGACCGCCCTGCAGCTGGACCTGAACCCGCGCACCTTCGCCATGATGATAGCGATCGCGGCCAGCACCTCGTATCTGACACCCCTGGAGCCCGCCTGCCTGATGGTCTACGGCCCGGGCCGCTACCGCTTCAGCGATTTTCTCAAGGTGGGCGGTCTCCTCACCGTGATCGTCTATCTCGTGGCGATCGTTCTCGCCCCCCGGCTCTGGCCCCTGTGACACCCGCCGGGGGCGCCCGGCGGAAGCCCGGCTACAATACCCTGTAAAAACGTATGACCACGCTGTCCGCCCTGCGCATTCCCGTGGATAGGATGACCGACCTGTTGAGCCAATCGTATTTGCTGCCGGCCGTGACCTCCATCCTGGCGGCGGTGCGCATGTAGTACTCCGAGGGAGGCACGTCCTCCCCCCTGGCCAGGCGGTCGAGCACCGCCCTGGGGGCGGTCCTGATGCCGGTGTTTTCGACGTAGATGATCAGGCCGTCATCGGTCTTCAGGCTGTACCTGGCCACCAGGTCGGCGGTGCCGTCCTCGCGCACCGTCTGCCAGTCCGCGCCGCCGCGCAACACCGTCCCCTTGATTTTGGGTCCCGAGAAGGTCCCGCCCGAGATATTGATGATGCGACGGGTGCCGTATTGGGTCCTGCCCAGTTCCTGCGGCGGCTCCAGGGTCGCCGTCATCTCGAACAGGAACTCCAGTTCCGGTTTGGGCAACCGATCCTCGGCGAGAGGGTTCCGTGCGAGCAGGAAGAACAGCGGTAGGGCGAAAAATTTCAAGCAGGTCTTTTTCATGGGATCTTCTCCTTTGGTCAGGGCTGTAACTAGGCAAGGGTATACCCAAAATCCCTGTCACGCGACCGGATTCCGCAGGCGGATGCCGGCGGCCCTGCCCATGAAAGTCGGGACGTAAATGGAGTGTGTAGGGCGGGAGCGGCGTCCGCTCACTACGACCGCTTCATTGTCTTGCTTGGTTTTTCCTGCGTGCGGTTATACAATAGTCGGTTCTGAAAAGGAGGCATCCATCGACGAAACGCTGCATATCGATTATGTTCAACAACATGATGGGCAATCACCAGGAGTTGGCGAGTCCGATGCGGCCTTTTGCCGCATAAAGACATCCACGGAAGCAGCGAACATCGTCCCATGAAAGCGGAGTAACCCGAAATACTGCCGGCGGATTCTGGTGGAAGGCGAGGATAAACGCCGGATCCGCCGCGAACACTGCATACATTCGTAAGCACTGCATAAGATACTCGAGAAGCACAGCCCGAG
>JAFGSI010000003.1 GCA_016934715.1 Anaerolineales bacterium | reverse complement strand
GGCAACGTCTTCAGCAGAGTTGTCAGCAACTGGCCTTGATTATCTCTCACACACCAAACCTCCCGCCTTTCCGGCGGGAGGTTTGGTTAGGGTTCTCGTGCGAGCAGGTCAAGCAGGCCGTCAGGGTAGACCGGCGGCCGGTCGGGGCCGAACTCGTCGAGAGGCTTCCAGACGACCCGAAAGGGCTCATGGATATCGATCTCAAAGCCTTCGATCTCCTCCCGGGTGTAGAGAGACTCATCTGCCAGCTGCCCATCGTAGACCAGGACGATCTCATGCCCACGGCGCCCTTCGTAGAGGAAGATGTTCTCCAGAGTGCCAAGGTAGCGGACCTCGGTCAGGTCGGTGCCAATCTCTTCTTGGAACTCGCGCCGGACTGCGTCCTCGCCGCGCTCGCCGAACTCGATCGTCCCGCCGAGGGGCCGGAAGAAGGTCCGGCCGCGGTGGGTGTCCTGAAGCTCAGCCACCAGGATGCGCCCGGCGTCACGGCAGACGCAGATGGCGATGGGGCGGATTCTCGACGCCTGCATGAGCCCTCCAGAAAACTTCCCTCAGGCTTCAAGGCTGTGGGAAGTCGATCAGACTTTTCCCTGCATCGACCAGGGCCCGGTCCAGGTGACCTGGACCGGCAGCAGGCGGCCGTACAGGTCCTGGTCCGATTCGACGAAGACCAGCTTGTTGGTCGGGGTGCGGCCGCGCCAGCGACCCTTGACCCTGTCTTCGAAGAGCACCTCAACCTTTTCGTTCAGGTACCCGGCATTGATCTCGCCGGCGATCCGCTCCTGCAGTTCTTCAAGCAGGCGGAAGCGGTGCATCTTCTCTGCCTCGGAGATATCATCTTCCAGGTTGCGGGCGGAGACAGTCCCCGGGCGGGGCGAGTAGCGCGCCAGGTGGGCCACGTCCAGACGCAACTCCTCCAGGACCCGGAAGGTCAGCATGAACTGGTCCTCGCGTTCACCGGGGAAGCCGACGATGATGTCGGTGGCGATCGAACAACCGGGGATATGCTCGCGGATCCGCGCCACGATGCGGCGGTAGTCGTCCTGAGTGTAGCCGCGCCGCATGGCCTTCAGGACCTGGTCGTCACCGGCCTGGATGGGGATCTCGATGTGTGGCATGACGCGGGGCAGCTCAGCGACCGCGGCCATCAGATCGTCGTTGAAGTAATTGGGATGGGAGGTCAGGAAGCGGATGCGTACAAGCCCATCGATGGTGTGCAGGCGGCGCAGCAGGCTGGCCAGGTCCGGGCCACCATGCAGGTCCTTGCCGTAGCGGTCGACGATCTGCCCGAGCAGGGTCACCTCCTTGACGCCCTGCCGGACCAATGTGCGGACCTCGCGCTCGATCTCATCGGCAGGGCGCGAGCGTTCGCTGCCGCGCCTGGATGGGATGATGCAGAAGGTGCAGGCATGTGAGCAGCCCAGCACGACCGGAACGAAGGCCGAGACAAGTTTGCCGCGCTGGCGTTGGGGAAGCTGCATTTCGCCGTCCATCATGGCGAAGCGGTCGGCGGTCCCGGCGGCTTCGAAAGTCCGGGCTTCGTCCTGGGTCAGGAAGGCGATCAGCGGCCCGGGGTCGGAGGGGGGCGAGAAGACATCCACGAAGGGAAAGCGCTGGCGTAGTTTCTCGTCCCCGCGTACGCCAACCAGACAGCCCATAAGGTTGATCACGAGACCCGGGTTCTGTTGCTTGAGCGGGCGGATCGACTGCAGGCGTCCGTAGGCCCGGTCCTCGGCTGACTGGCGCACAACACAGGTGTTGAGCACGATCACGTCGGCGTCTTCGGGCCGGTCGGCATGGGCATAACCTAAAGACTCAAGCGCCGACTCCAGTCGTTGCGAGTCGGCCACATTCATCTGGCAGCCCTCCGTCCAAATATGATATTTCATATCCACTATTATACCATTCCCATTCTTTCTCGCCAGATGGCGAGATTGTGCTATAATACCGCCTGCAATCGGGGCGTGGCGCAGTCCGGCTAGCGCGCTTGCATGGGGTGCAAGAGGTCCCGGGTTCAATTCCCGGCGCCCCGACTGATCAAGATGCTCCGCCTGTTCGGTGGAGCATCCTGATTCCAGGCCCGGGTGACCCCCTGCGGGGGGTGGACGCTTCCCGGCGCCCTGACTGACCCTAGAAGACTTTCCTTCGATGGAGTCTTTTGAGACCAGATCCCGTTTCCCCAGAGTGACGTGCAAACCGCTCGCAGGAGATTGCACTGGGCGGCAGAAAATCCAGGCCAAAAACGCTGCTCTACAGGGAAGAAATGCATGTTGAGAATTGGAGATTTCATTCTATGGAAAATCCTCTTGAACCCGTTGTGCCCGCGACAGGGGAGCTGAAGAACAACCCACTGGCCCTGACCAGCCTGCTGATCGGGATGGGCGGCATCCTCTCAGGTTGTCTGGCCTCCGTCGTGACGGCCGTTTTCTTGCCGCTCCTGTCGATCGCTTGCGTTGGCGGCGGATTCCTGCTCGGGATCGCCGCGCTGGTCACCGGCATCATCGGGATTTCCCAGATTGCCAGGAGCGAAGGCCTGCAAAAGGGAAAAGGTCTGGCCATCGGCGGGATGGTGACGGGCGGGTTGACCATCCTGTTGCCCTGCGTGCTGCTCCTGCTGCTGCCCGTGCTTGGCATCCTGCTGGGGCCAGCCATCGGGGATGTGTTCTCCGAGATCAATCGCAATCTCGCGCCATAAAAGACGGCTGAAGGCAACGGCGACCTCTGTTCCGATTCACCAACCCTTTCCCGGGCGGGATGCCACCCCGCATGGCATGTTTGGTCTTGCCAAACATCCTTGGTTCGAGTATCCTTGTCCTGGGAGTGGTTAAGTCCCGGAGGGCTTCCCGGTCTTCAAAACCGGTGGCGGGTCGCGTTGCGGGCCGCGGTGGGTTCGACCCCCATCCACTCCCGCCTTTTATTTTCGACCCTGGCGGCCCAGGCCTGTCACGGCTCACCCAGTCTGCAGAGGTGTCGCATGGCTTTACCGGAACCTGAAATTCTGAACCATATCGTGGGACGCGTTTTTAAATTTGATGATGTCACCCTGGGCGAGCCGCTGAAGAACTACATCGCTCGTTACCACGGACAGTTGCTGATCGACTCGGTCGTTGCTTATGATCAACTGGCCGAGGCTTTACGGGGCTACGACATTATGCCCCTGTTTCGCATCGAAGATGGTCGCCAGACCGTCATCCTGGTACGCAGCGCCGTGCGCCGCATCGGCCCGACCAAGATCACCACCAATGTGGTCCTGTTCCTGCTGACTCTGGTAACCGTCCTGCTCGCCGGGACGATGTACAGCTACCAGGGCCCGCTGCCCGAAGATGGCTGGGGGGTCATCATGACCCTGCTGCTCAACATCTGGGTCGGCTGGCCGTTTGCTGTCAGCCTGCTGTCGATCCTGCTGGCGCACGAATTCGGCCATTACTTCGCCGGGCGATTGAACAAGGTTGCCGTGACCCTGCCCTACTTTATCCCGTTTCCCCTGCCGCCGCTGGGCACGATGGGGGCGGTGATCCAGCTCAAAGAGCGGCCGCGCAACAAGCGGGTCCTGCTCGACATCGGCATCACGGGTCCGCTGGCCGGGCTGGTGGTGGCCATCCCGGTCCTGATCCTGGGCCTGTCGCTCTCCGAGATGAGCGTGATCGAGAATACCACCTACACCCGGGATGCCCTGACCGCGGAACTTTGCCCGAACACGGCCCTGCTCGGCGAGCAGTATTCCTGCGCGACCGACGACCTGCTGGAGGGTAATTCGATCCTGTACCTGGGCCTCAAGCTCCTGGTCAAGGGCGAACTGCTGCCGGCTCCGGTCAACTATGAAGGCCCCCCGGTTGGATACTGGCTGGGCTTCATCCTGACCGGCCATCCCATCCCGTTCGGCGGGCGCGACGTGATGCTGCACCCGGTTGCCATGGCGGGTTGGGCCGGGCTGCTGGTCACCTTCCTGAACTTGATCCCGGCCGGCCAGCTGGACGGCGGGCATGTGCTCTTCGCCCTGTTCGGCAAACGGGCTCGCAACGCCCGCTATGTGATCATGGCCTTCACGATCCTGCTGGGCTTTTTCTGGAACGGCTGGTGGCTGTGGACAGCCTTGATCTACTTCTTTGGTCGAACCCAGGCCGAGCCGCTGGACGAGATCACCGCCCTCGACACGCGGCGCAAGCTGCTCGGCGTGCTGGTATTGCTCGTCTTCCTGCTGGTCCTGACCCCGGTTCCCTTCGTCGTTTTCTAAAGATGACCCAAACCTTCCTCCGACTGATCGGCCTGACCGCCTGCCTGATTTTGTTCCTCTCTGCTTGCGGGGAGGGCAGTCCCACCCCGGCCGGGACTCCCGGGGTGTCTGCCGGGACGGCAACTCCCCGCCCGACCCGGACGGCCACCCCGCGCCACAGCGACAACATCCGGGTCGACCCTGACGATCTGGATGGTGTCCGGGTCCAGGTCTGGCACGCCCTGGCGGGACCGGCCCTGAACCTGTTTGCGGCCCAGGCGGAGCGGTTCAACGATGAGAATGAATGGGGGATCGTCATCCTGCCGCAGGCGATGAGCGATTACGCCACCCTGTTCGAAGCGATGAATGCGGCCCTCGAATCCGGTGCCCTGCCGGACCTGGTGATCGCCTTGCCCGAGCAGGCCCTGGCCTGGGCCGAAAGCGCCCGGATCGTCGACTTGAACCCGTATGTCTATGATTCGCAATACGGGTTGAGCGAAGGCGAGATCGCCGACATCCCGCCGGTCTTCTGGGCCCAGGATGAGTCCGACGGGGTTCGGCTGGGGGTCCCGGCCCAGCGCACGGCGCGGCTGCTGTTCTACAACAGCTCCTGGTCTCGCCAGCTCGGCCAGAGCAGCGCCCCGCGAACCCCACAGGAGTTCATCACCCAGGCCTGCGCAGCCAATGCATCCTTCCGCCAGGACGATGACCTGCAGAACGACGGCTATGGTGGTTGGGCGATCGACACCCACTGGCAGACCATCTACCCCTGGCTGCTGGCCTTCGACGGCGGTGTGACCTCCGGGGAGGAGTATCTCTTCGAGAGCGACCAGAACTTGGAAGCCCTCCAGTTCCTGAAGGACCTGTACGATGAAAATTGCGCCTGGCTTTCGGGGGAATTGACTGCCTACGATGCCTTTGCTGAGCGCTCAGCGCTGTTCATAAATGGGGACCTGTCCGAGGTCCCGTACGTGGCCCGGGCCATGACGATGCATGCCAACCGCGACAGCTGGACGGTGCTGCCCTTCCCGGGACCCTCGGGCCAGCTGGCGGCTGCCTACGGGTCGTCATACACCCTGGTCGAGTCGAGCGACGAGGAGCAGTTGGCGGCCTGGCTTTTCGTCCGCTGGCTGCTCTCGCCGGAGATCCAGGTCGATTGGATCCAGGCGACCGGCCTGTTCCCGCTGCGCCTGTCGGCCCTCGACAGCCTGGCCGGCTACCGTGCGGACAATCCGCAATGGGCGGCAGCTGTCGAACTGATCCCCGACCTGGTCACCGTCCCGCAGCTGGCCTCCTGGCGTACGGTCCGCTACGTGTTGGAAGATGCTGCCCTGTCGATCTTCCGCTTCGACCTGGCGGCTGAAGAGATCCCCGGCGTGCTGGCGGAGATGGATGCCACCGCGGAGGAGTTGAACCGCTAGGCATGGCCTCGAAGGCGAAGTTCTACGTGGTCTGGAAGGGGCGCAGGACAGGCATCTTCGACAGCTGGGAAGCATGCCAGACCCAGGTGACGGGATTCCCGGGGGCGGAATACAAATCCTTCCCCAGCCGGGAGGCCGCCGAACGGGCCTGGCGAGGCAACTACCAGGACTACGCTGGCAGACCGGCTTCCAGCGGGCAGTGGCTGTTCGCGCCCAACCCGCCAATTGCCGAGAGCATCTGTGTCGATGCGGCCTGCTCGGGCAGCCCGGGACCGCTTGAGTACCGCGGCGTTCGCACCTCCACCGGGCAGGAGATCTTCCGCCAGGGGCCCTATCCCAGCGGGACCAACAATGTCGGCGAGTTCCTGGCCCTGGTCCATGCCCTGGCCTGGTTGCAGGAACAGGGCCTCGACCTTCCGGTCTACTCGGATTCGGGGACAGCGCTCGCCTGGGTGCGGGGGAAGAAATGTAAGACCGAATTGATCCCTGACGAAAGCAATACCATCCTGTTCGAACTGATCGCCCGGGCCGAGGCCTGGCTGGAGGCAAACGAGATCGTCAAACCGGTCCTGAAGTGGGATACGCAGGCCTGGGGCGAGATCCCGGCAGATTTCAACCGGAAATAAAGGTGGCGCGGGTTTGGCCGGGAGAGTGCTGAACGAGGTGACTACTCCCCACGCCGAAAGGCGGGAGCTTCTAGGGCGTAGCCCAGAGATTGGTGCCCCAATCCCCAAATATGGCTCGCGGCGTTTTGGTCTCGATCGATGTTGAGACGACAGACAGGACAGGAATGCACACGAACCGAAAGAGACTTCTCGACCAGCGTTCCGCAACCAGAGCATCTCTTGGATG
>JAFGSI010000024.1 GCA_016934715.1 Anaerolineales bacterium | reverse complement strand
TGCGGATGATCTTGACCGCCACGTCGGTTTCCAGGCGGGTGTCGAAGGCCTTGAAGACGGTCGCCATGCCGCCCTCGCCGAGCTGCTCGAGAATGTGGTAGCGACCCAGGGATTGACCGATGAGAGATGACATAGGTGCCTCATTTCAGGGAAGAATTAGGGCGTACTGCCAGGCCCTGCCGTGCCCGCATGCAAGATCCTGGTCCGATCCGTCTCCAGGTTGGTGCTCTCGACATCCAGGTCCAGACCAGGAATGTTTGCCACCATGCTGCCGAATGTCCTTGGCATGGGTGCGTTTGGCCAGGGCCCTGGCCTCACGCTCGAAGCGTTTGAGGGCGCGTTCGACCCCGCTCTGGGGCAGATTCTCGGTGCGGATGATCTTGACGGCCACAGCGACCTCGAGATGGGGATCGTAGGCCTTGCCGTCAGTCGTCGTACCGCCCTCGCCGAGTTGTTCGAGGATCTGATCGCGACCCAATGACTTCCCGATGAATGCGCTCATGAATTGTCTGTGCAGGGCAGGAGAATGCTCATGAGATTTAATTGACGCTGGTATTACGATTGAGTATACTGTAAGCATATTTTACAGTCAATTAAAATGTCGCCCCAATATAATACCGTTACATAAGATCATCCTCAAGGAGGCCGGAATGCGTGGTCGTCGTTTGTCACAATCGTTGCGTTGGGTGGTCATGGTTCTATTGTTTACCCTGGCAGTCCCGGTCCCCGGGGCTGCCCAGTCGTCCCTGGACCTGGTGGTCAACTATGTCGAGGGGACGCCCTCCGAGACGGCCGTCGCTTTCGATGTGCAGACCTATGTCTCGGTGGTGGACGGGGACGGAGACCCGCTCAAGGACCTGACTGCCGAACACTTCACGGTCAGCGAGGACTCCCAGCAGGTCGAGATCGGGTCCGTCGACCTGGTCGACGACCAGCCGATCCATGTCGTCCTGGTGCTCGACACCAGCGGCTCGATGGTTGGCCAGGCGATGACCTTCGCCCGCCAGGCGGCCAACTCCTTTGTGGAGGACCTGGCCGAGGAGGACAGTGTGGCGGTGATCAGCTTCAACCACGAAGTGACCACCGAAACCGATTTCACCACCGACCATCCGGCCGTGCAGGAGCGCATCAACCTGATCAATGCCATCCCCAACGCCGGGACCTGCCTCTACGACGCGGCCTGGCAGGCAGTCGAGATGACCGCCTCGCTCCCGGCCGGGCGGCGGGCGATCATCCTGCTGACCGATGGGGTCGACGAATACAACAGCCAGCCGTGCAGCGCCATGACGGCCGACGACGTGATCGATGCCGGCTCGAGCGGCGGGACGCGGGTGCCCGTCTACACGGTCGGGCTGGGGGCCCGCGTCGATGGGCAGGGGCTGGAACGCATGGCCACCCTGACCGGCGGGCGCTATCTCTACTCGCCCAGCCCGGCGGATCTGGAAGACCTGTTTTTGCAGATTTCCGACCAGCTCCGCTCGCAGTATGTGATCACCTACACCTCCCTGGCCGCGCCCGGAGCTCACACCCTGGTCGTCAGGGTGGATTATGAAGGCAACCAGGATCAGGACACGCGCAGCTTCCTGCTGCCGGCCCTCCCGACCCGGGTCTCTTTTCGCGGCCTGGCAGAAGGGGACGAAGTCTACGGGCTGCGGACGGTGACGGTGGTCGTCTCCGGCCAGGGCGAGCCGGTTTCGCAGGTCCTGCTGCAGGTCGACGGCGAGACGGTTGCCTCCGATAGCACCACTCCGTATGAGATGGAGGTCGACTTCAGCCAGTTCGCCGAGGGCGATCTGGCCCTGGTGGCGGTCGTTCAGGGCGCCGATGAATCCGAACTGGGCACAGCCAGGCTGAACCTGGTCATCTCTGCGGATGCCCCCGGCGTGGGCGAGCCGGCCGAAGGGGAAACTGGCGCAGAGGAAGGCCTGAGCACGCAGACCCTGGTGATCGCCGGGGCGATCGTGGTCGGGCTGGGCCTGGTTGGGCTGGTCCTGTTCCTGCTTGGGGGACGCAAAAAGAAAAGGAGCGAGCGCCAGCGTGACCAGGCCTGGGAACGCGCCCAGACCCTTGAGGAGTTCTCGGCTCCCAAGCCGGCTGCCGACCGGACCATGGATGACTGGGAACCGGCCCCCGATACGCTGGGCGTGCTGGTGGTCGAGGCCAGCGACGATGCCAGCATGATCGGGCACCGCTTCGAGATCACCCGCACCCCGACCAGCCTGGGACGCAGTGCCGGCACCGACATCACCTTCCCCAAGGACAGCCCGGTCTCGCGCCAGCACGCCGAGATCGTCCAGAAGGGTAATGCCCTGTATGTCAGCGAGATCCAGTCCCCGGATGAAAATGGCCAACTGCGGCCTCCCAAATTTGGGACCCTGGTGGACGAGGTTCCCCTGGGCGGTGGGCAGGCGCTGCTTAAGAACGGGTCCGTGCTCCAGCTGGGCAAGCGGGTGCGCCTGCGCTACCAGGCTCCCGCCCGGCTGGCTGGTTCCGAAGAGAAGACCATGGACGATTTCAATGCCGGCGAAACCGTCGCCGACCTGCCGCCCGGGGGTGACCCCGACACCACCATGGAGCAATAGGGCGCCATGGAGACCCTCAGGATCGCTGCCGGATTCGAATTTGGTTCTGCCTGTGATCCCGGGCGTAAACGCCGCGCCCGGGCCAACCAGGACACCATTGATCTGGTGCTGCCGGCCCCGGGCGAGGACCGCCCGCCGCTGCTGGTCGTTGCCGACGGGATGGGCGGGTATCGCGGCGGGGCGGTCGCCGGTCAGCTGGTCGCCCAGGCGGTTCGGGAGACCTACCTGGGTTCCCGCCCGGATGCCGATCCAGCCGCCGTCCTGCGCGGCGGGCTGCAGGCAGCGCATAGCCTTGTCCGCCAGCGCGGCGACCAGGAGGTGGAGCTGGAATCGATGGGCAGCACACTGGTGGCGGCCGTGCTCACCCAGGCCAGGATCTACGTTCTGAATGTGGGGGACAGCCGGGCCTATCTGCTGCGCGGCCGGGAGGTGCACCAGGTCAGCCAGGATCACAGTTGGGTGGCGGAGCAGGTGCGGGCCGGACTGCTGACCCCCCAGCAGGCCCAGCACCATCCCAAGCGCAACCGCCTGTCGATGTCGATCAGTGCCCGCCGGCCGGACGTCCAGCCCCATGAGGCGGCCATGGACCTTGAGCCGGACGACATCCTGGTGCTGTGTTCGGACGGGCTGTGGGGGGTGGTGCCCGAGGCGCTGATCTGGGCCTCGGCCAGCGAACTGGAGCCCCAGGCCGCAGCTGACAAGCTGGTTGCCCTGGCCAATGCCAACGGTGGCCCCGACAACATCTCGGTCATCATCGCCCGCCGTCACCAGCCTGAGCGCAGGCCCCCGGCGGCGGACATGGACGAAACCAACCCTTGAAAACAACGACGCACCCGTGAGGGTGCGTCGCTGCTGTTCACCAGCAAAGTGCCCTTATTTGATCACATCCTTCTGGCGCATGACGAACAGGGTCGCGGCTCCGAAGAAGATTGTCAATCCGAGCAGCATGCCCCAGTCCTGCAGCAGGTGACTGGCACTGCGGGTGTAGTCGAGTTCGAATTCGAGCGGGGTATAGACATCGACCGCCTCCGGCTCGACGGTCACGGTCTCGGTGACCGTCTCCATCACAGTCACCATCTCGTTCTCGGTCACGACCGGCATCGGCACCGGGCCCATGCAGCCGGGGATCTGCTGCATTTCCTCGGTCACGGTGACCGGCTCCCAGTCCTCGGCGGGTTTCTCGACCTCGATCGAGACCTCCTCCGTTACCGGGTCCGGTTGGAAGCGGCTGCGGGTCAGCGAGTTGAGATATTCCAGGTCCGCCGAGACGCCCATCCCCTCCGTGCTCCAGCGGGTCAGGGTGATGGCCGAGATCCGGCTCGAGAAACCGGGCAGTTCGAAGAACACGCCGGCGAAGATGATCTGCAGGAACAGCAGCCCCATGATGATGTACGTCACCGAGTTGGTGTTGGGGGCCAGCGAGGAAACCAGCAGGCCGAGCATGATGGCGGCAATCGCGCTCAGGAGCATGGTGATGTAGATCTCAACGATCGACGGCAGGAAGATTCCCTCGGCCGGGAAGCGGATCTTGATGCTGATCACCAGCAGGAAGAGCAGGCACTGCAGGGCGGCGAACCCGCCCAGCAGGACCACCTTGGACATCAGGTAGGGGAACAGGCGCAGGAAGACCATCCGCTCGCGGATGTAGATGGTGCGCTCCTTGACGATCTCGTAGGCGGAGGCAAACAGGCCGAGCAGAACACTGGCCAGCGCCATCATGAAGAGCAGACCCTGGCCGTTCTTGACCACCGAGTAGCCGGCGCTCTGGTCTCCCCCGCGGATGGCCTGGACCAGCTGGGCTTCGATCTCGGCCAGGGCGTCACCGACCAGCCACTTGGGCTCGGCGATCAGCAGCAGCAGGACGGCCAGCAGCGGCATGATCGCCAGCAGGATGGTCAGCAGGATCTTGTCGCGGATGATCAGGTCGAAGTAGCGGCGGGTGAGCAGCAGGAACTGGCGCAGCGTACTGACCCGGCCGCGTTTCATCCCCGCCGTCTGCCCGCCGGCCTTGCCTTCCGGACTGTGGGCGGTCCTGACCCGGTCGGCCACATATTTCTGGTGGAAGGGGGAAGCCTTGTAGCGTGCCTCCCAGTCGGCGGCCTTCTTTTTGGCCTTCTTCGGGTCGGGGTCGCTGATCTCGGTGTAGATGTCGGCGAAATTGTTGCTGCCGACGTCGAAGAACTGGCCGGCTTCAGCTGGCGGGCCGAAGAAGACCATCCGGCCCTGGGACATGATGGCCACGTGATCGCACTCGGTGATGTTGGCGGTGGCGTGGGTCACCAGGATGATGGTCTTGCCGCCGTTGGCCAGCTTGCGCAGGGTGACCATCATTTTCTTCTCCAGCCCGGGGTCCAGGCCGGAAGTCGGTTCGTCAAGGAAGAACAGCGGCGGATCGGCCAGCAGTTCGACAGCGATGCTGGCCCGTTTGCGCTGCCCGCCGCTCAAGCTCTGGATCTGCTGGCTGCGCTGCCCGGAGAGCTCGACCTGCTCGAGGACCCGGTCGATGCGCTGCTGGATCTCATTCTCGCTGATGTCGGGCGGCAGGCGTAGTTTGGCCGAGTATTTCAGGGCCTCTTCGACGCTCAATTCCTTGTGCAGGATGTCATCCTGGGGAACGTAGCCGATCAGGGTCCGGTAGGCGTCGAAGTTCTCGTAGAGCGGCTCGCCCTCGACCAGGATCTCGCCCTTGGTGGGCGGCAGCAGGCCGCTGAGCGATTTCATCAGGGTGGTCTTGCCGGCGCCGCTGCCGCCGACCAGGCCGATGAACTCCTGCGGGTAGCAGGAGATATCGATCGTTTCCAGGATGCGCTTGCGCTTTTCCTTGCTGCCCACATCCCAGATGACGCTCTGTCCATCCAGGCGCAGGCCACGGCTGGCCGCCTGCAGTTTGAAGATGCCACCGCCCTCATAGACCAGACGGAAGGGTCCGATCTGAACCATGTCCTTCTCCTGCAGGGGCTGCGGCTGGGTGATGCGCTGGCCGTTGACGAAGGTCCCGTTGGTGCTGTTCAGGTCGGTCAGAGTCCAGCCGGAGGCGGTCGGCTGCAGCACGGCGTGGCGGCGCGAGACGGCCGGGGCGGGCAGCTGGATGTCGGCCTCCGCGTCGCGGCCGATGTTGAGCGCCTTGCCGGTCGGGGCTTCGATCGAACGGATGTGGATCAGGCCGGTCTGGGAGGCGTCCCCGGCGGCCGCCGCGGCGACCTGGAAGGTCAGCGTGACAGCGGTTTCGGCCTTTTCGCCGATCCGCAGCGCCAGGCCGTCGTGGATGGTGACTTCCTTGATCCGCTTGCCGCCCAGGGTCGTGCCGTTGTGGCTCTCGCGGTCGACGTAGTACCAGGTTTCGCCGCGGCGCTCGAGGAAGGCGTGCCGCCGGGAGACGACCGGCGTGGCCAGGACGATGTCATTGTCCGCTTCGCGGCCGAGGCTGTATCGCGTGTGCTCGAGGGGAACTTCGCGCCTGGCCTGGCCGGAGAGTTGGATGATCAGTACAACAGAAGGTGGTTTTTCGCCCATGGTGGACATCCCTTTTGAATTGGTGTTGTGAGAAAAGAAGAGCGTAGAATGCCACACTACTATACAGGAAGATCTCGTTTGCATCAATAACGACAGGCTTACAATCTCCTACCTTTCCCTGCAAGCCTGCCCCGGCGGGGTCGGGGCGCTGGAACTGGCAGGGTCCGAAAACCCCTCCCGGTAGCCTGCCGGGCGATTTCACGAACGCGATTATAATTTGATAGGACAGAGACAACCTGGCAAAGAGGTCCGAGGTTAATGGCGGGTTGGAAAAACACCCAAGGAGCGTGCAAATGAGTGCAGAACTTTTCCAGAAGATGGCCCAGAGCATCATCGAAGGCGATGCCGACCTCGCCGCCGATTTGGCCCGCCAGTCGATCGAGGCTGGCCTCGACCCGCTGGAGGCGATCAACCAGGGCTTCGTGGTGGGCGTCAATACGGTCGGCGAAAGCTTTTCCTGCGGCGACGCCTTTCTGCCCGAGCTGGTCATGGCCGGCGAGGCGATGAAGGCTGCCGTGGCGGTGCTTGAGCCGGAGATGAAGCGCCTCGGCGCCGAGCGCCAGGTCTTCGGCAGGGTGGTCCTGGCCACCGTCCAGGGCGACATCCACGAGATCGGCAAGTCGCTGGTCGGGACGATGCTCTCGGCCTCCGGTTTTGAGGTCCATGACCTGGGTGTCGACGTGCCGACTGCCAGGATCATCGAGAAGGTCAAGGAAGTCGATGCCAACCTGGTCGGCCTGAGCGCCCTGCTGACCACCACGATGGTCAGGCAAAAGGAAGTCATCGACGAACTGGACAAGCTCGGTTTGCGCGCCAGGGTCAAGGTGATGGTCGGCGGCGCCCCGGTGACCCGCGACTGGGTCCAGAAGATCGAGGCCGACGGCTACTCCGAAGACGCCATTGGCGCCGTGGCAGTCGCCAGGCAGCTGGTCGGCGCAGCCTGAGGTCGAGCGCTCATGACCAGGGCGATCACATCCATTTCCCAACCGAAACTGCGCCTGGAAGTCCTCACTCCCGAGGAGGTCCAGAAGATCCATGCTGCCACGCTGCGGATCATCGAAACGGTCGGGGTGCGCTTCCCCTCGGTGCGCGCCCTGGAGGTCTGGGCGGCGCACGGGGCCGAGGTCGACCGCGACCGGCAGGTCGTGCGGGCCCGCCCCGAATTGATCGAAGCGGCCCTCAAGACCTGCCCGCCGGCCTACCCGCTGGCGGCGCGTGACCCGTCCCAGGACCTTGCCCTGGATGGGAATCATGTCTACCTTGGCACCGACGGCTGCGGGGTCGAGGTGATCGATCTCCACAGCGGCAAGCGGCGCAGCACCGTCCTGCAGGATGTGGGCGAGATCGCCCGCCTGGCCGACGCCACGCCGGAGGTGGCCTTCCACTGGGTGCCGGTCTCGGCCCAGGACCAGCCGCCCGAGACGCGCGGCCTGCACGAGATCCAGGCCATCTGGGAGAACTCGACCAAGCACGTCCAGACCGAGAGCATCTACAACGCCCGCGAGGCGCAGGCCGCGATCGAGATGGCAGCCCTGATCGCCGGCGGGCGGGAGGCGCTGCGCAAGCGCCCGGTCCTGTCGCTGATGCAGTGCACCGCCTCCCCGCTTGGCCATGACGGCGGCTCGCTCGATGCCGCCCTGCTGGCGGCGGAGGCCGGCCTGCCGACCGGCTTCATGACCATGGCCGCCAATTTGACCACCGGCCCGGCCACCATGGCCGGCAACCTGGCCGTCGGCAATGCCGAGGTCGTCGCCGGGACGGCCCTGCTCCAGCTGGCCAGCCCGGGCGCGCCGGTCTTCTACGCCGCTGCCCAGACCGCCTCCGACCTGCGCACCGGGGCCTACACCGGCGGCGGCCCGGAGGACTTCCTCTATGGGGCGGCCACCAACGCCCTGGCCGATTTCTACGCCATCCCGCTCTCGATGGGCTCCTTTGCCACCGGGGCCAAGGAACCCAACTGGCAGGCCGGGATCGAGAACAGCCTGTCGACCTTCATGGCCTCGGTCGTCATGTCCGACATGCTGCTCGGCTGTGGCTTCCTGCACGGCAGCCGGATCTGGTCTTACGCCGAGATGATGCTCGACTGCGAGATCTTCGCCATCGTCCACAAGATGATGCAGGGCATCCTCGTCAACGACGAGACCCTGGCCCTGGAGGCGATCGCGGCCGTCGGTCCGGGCGGCAACTTCCTGACCCACAAGCACACCCGCCAGCACATGCGCGACGTTTTCCTGCCGCAGTTCATGGACCGCCGCCCGTACAACGAGTGGGAGGCCAGGGGCGACGACGCACGCGATTGGGCCCTGGAGAAGGCCCGCGCGACCCTGGCCCGCCACCAGCCCGACCCGCTCGACCCGCGCTTGAGCGCCGAACTCGCCCGCATCACCGCCTCCCTGGAGGCCTGACCCATGCAGCCCAGACTCGAACTGCTGACCCCCGATCTGATCGCCCGCATCCTGGACGAAGCCTTCCAGCTGATGCGCGCTCCCGGCATCAAGGTCCAATCGCCGGAGGCGCGCTCCCTGCTGGCCGCCGCCGGGGCGAAGTTCGAGGGCGAGGTGGCCGTCCTCCCCGAAAGGATCATCCGGGAGGCCCTGGTGACCGTCCCGCGCAACTTCGCCCTGTACGACCGGAGCGGGGCGCCGCGCGTCGCCTACGGCGGCGATGGCGTCCACTTCGACCCGGGCTCGTCGGGCGTCCACGTTCTGGATCCCGAGACGCTGGCGCACACACCCTCGCTGACCCCCGACCTGGTGCGGATCGTCAAGGTGGCCGAGATGCTGCCGCAGTACGACGCCCAGTCGACCGCGGTGGTCTGCAACGAGGTCCCCAAGGCGATCGGCGACCTGTACCGCCTGTACGTTGTCCTGCTTTATTCGCGCAAGCCGATCGTCACCGGGGCCTTCGCAGTCGAGACCCTTGGGACCATGATCGACATGCTGGCGATCTATGCCGGCGGGCGCCAGGCCCTGGCGGCCAGACCGCAGGCGGTCTTCGATGTCTGCCCCTCGCCGCCGCTGATCTGGTCCGAGTTTGGAGCCCAGAACCTGGTCGACCTGGCCCGGGCAGAGGTCCCGGCCCAGATCATCTCGATGCCGCTGGCCGGGGCGGCCGCCCCGGTGACCCTGCTCGGCTCGGTCGTCCAGCATGCCGCCGAATGCCTGAGCGGGATCGCCATCCACCAGCTGGCCCGGCCCGGAGCCCCGATCGTGTGGGGTGGGGCACCGGCGATCTTCGACATGCGCCGCGGCACCACCCCGATGGGGGCGGTCGAGACGGCGATGATCGACATCAGTTACGCCCAGGTCGGCAAGTCGCTCGGCCTGCCGACCCACACCTACCTGGGGGCCTCTGACGCCAAGCTGGTCGACGCCCAGGCGGGCATGGAGAGCGGGATCAGCGTCATGCTTGGGGCCCTGGCCGGGATCAACATGATCTCCGGGGCCGGGATGCTCGACTTCCTGGCCTGCCAGAGTCCCGAGAAACTGGTCATCGATGCCGAGGCGATCGGCATGGCCCGCCGGCTGCTGGCCGGGGTCGAGGTCCGCACCGAGACGCTGGCGACGGCCCTCTTTACCGGCATCGACTTCAAGGGCGACTTCCTCAAACAAAAAATCACCCGCCAGCTGTTCAGCCAGGAGCAGCACCTGCCCTCGGCGGTCATCGACCGCGACACGCTCCGCGGCTGGCAGGAGGCCGGCCGCCTGGACACCTTTGCCCGGGCCAGGGTCCGGACCGGGGAGCTGCTTGCCGCCTACCAGCAGCCCGACCCGGAGGGTGCCCCGGCGGCCGAACTGCGCCGGATGGTCGAATCGTTGGCCCGTCAGGCCGGCCTGGATTCCCTGCCAGCGCTGGAGTGAAGGAAAGGAGGCCCAACCAGCGATAACCGGCAAGAGGTTTCTATCCATTCTGTTCGCCGATTTGGAAAGAGAGGAGAAAATGCGTAATTCCAAGATGCTGTTCCGAATTCTTGTCGCCGTGGTCGCCCTGAGTCTGGTCCTGGCTGCCTGCGGGCCCGGCCCGTCCACCACCCCAGAAGCGCCGGGAGATGCGACCGAAGTTTTGACCGATGAAGCGCCTGCCGGGCGCAGCGTTGCCACATTTATCTACACCCAGGAGTTCGACACCCTCAGCCCGCTCTACACCGACATGTGGTTCGCCTGGACCACCTGGCAGCTGTTCCTGAACTGGGCCTGGGAGTACGACGAAAACAACGAGGCCTTCCCGGTGCTGGTCACCGAGATCCCCAGCATCGACAATGGTGGGATCAGCGCCGATGGCATGACCATCACGATGCAGTTGCGGGACGACCTGACCTGGTCCGACGGTGAGCCGCTGACTTCCGACGACTTCGTCTTCACCTGGGAGATGGCGGTCAGCCCTACGAATGCCGTCACCTCGTCCTACCCGTACAGTGAGATCGATTCGGTCGAGGCCCCCGACCCGCAGACGGTGGTGGTGAACTTCAGCTACCCGTTCGCCCCCTGGCTGGCGACCCTCTGGCACGGCATCCTGCCGGCCCACGTCCTGCGCCCGATCTATGAGGCCGAGGGAACGATCGACAACGCCGACTGGCTGCGCAACCCGACCGTGGGCTACGGCCCGTACGTCTTCGACGAATGGGAATCGGGCAGCTACGTGCGCTTCGTGCGCAATGAGAACTACTGGGGCGAGCCGGCCAACATCGATGAGATCTTCATTCGTTTCGTACCGGATGATGCCTCTCAGGTCGCTGCCCTTCAGGCTGGCGATGCCGATCTGGGCACCTTCCCTGCCTACAGCGATGTACCGACCCTCCAGAATGCCGGGTTGGAGATCGTGATCCAGCCCAACGGCTACAATGAAGGCCTGTTCCTGCTGGTCAGCGCCGAACGCGGCCACCCGGCCCTGCTGGATGTCAACGTCCGCCTGGCAATCGCCATGGGCATCGACCGCGAGAGCATCAATCGCGACCTGCTGCTTGGCCTGACCCGGGCACCGGCCAGTTTCTGGGATGCGATGCCCTACTACAACGACCCGCCGGTGGATCTGTACCCTTATGATCCCGAGGGGGCCCGCCAGCTGCTCGACGCGGCCGGTTGGATCGATACCAACGACGACGGTGTGCGCGACAAGGATGGCGTCGAACTCGAGATCGATTACGGCACCAACATCCGCGAGATCCGCCAGGACGTGCAGGCGGTCATCCAGCAGCAGCTGGCCGAGATCGGGATTGCCGTCAACCTGTTCAGCTCCGACGATGACATCTTTTTCGCCAGCTACGGCGAGGGCGGCCCGGCGGCCATCGGCGACTACGACCTGATGGAATGGTCTGACGGCCCGCTGTTCCCTGACCCGGATGTCTACTACTGGCTGTGCGATGAGATCCCGACCGATGAATACCCGGCCGGCTCGAACTGGTTCTTCCTGTGCGACGAGGAACTGGACGGCCTGATCCAACTGCAGGCCTCCCAGGTCAACCCTGAGGAGCGCCAGCAGACCATCTCACAGATCAACCAGCTCTTCCACGACCAGGTCTACTGGATCGGTCTGTGGCAGGATCCGGACGTCTGGATCGTCAGCCCGCGCCTGGTCAACGTCAGCTTCTCCGGCGTGACCCCCTTGTTCAGCATCGCCGAATGGGAGATGGTTGAACCGTAAGGATTGAGCTTCCCCCTGGATGGGCCACAAGGCCCATCCAGGGACCCTGATCGAGGAGCGCCGGAAAAGGACCCATGACTCGCTACATCTTCCGCCGCCTGCTGCAGGGCATCCCCCTGCTTCTGATCATCAGCATCATCCTGTTCGCCCTGATGATGAACATGGGCGATCCGGTCGCTACCATGGGCGGCCGGCGCCCGCCGCGCGCCGCGGATTACGAGCGCCTGCGCCGCCAGCTGGGCCTGGATAAGCCCATTTACACCCAGTACCTGTACTGGTTGATCGGCAATGACTGGGCCCGGATCGACCTCGACGGCGATGGCGTCGCCGAGACTCCCGGGACCCGGCGCGGGGTCCTGCGTGGTGACTTCGGCACATCGATCGTCAACCGCGGCCAGCCGGTGCTCGAGATCATCAGCGAACGCCTGCCCAACACCCTGCTCCTGATGGTGGCCGCGGAGGTCTGCATCATCCTGGGGGCCCTGCTGGTGGGGGTCTATTCGGCCCTGCGCCAGTATTCGATCCTGGATCATTTTCTCACCACCCTTTTGTTCATCGGCTACTCGATGCCGATCTTCTTCATTGCCCTGCTTTCGATGTACCTGTTTGCCGTGCTGTTCAAGCGTTGGGGCCTGCCCTATCTGCCGACGGTCGGCATGTTCGATCCGCAGATCGGCAAGACGCCCGGGCAGGTCGCCCTGCACATGGTCCTGCCGGTGCTGAGCATCTCGTTGATCAGTTTCGCCGCCTACAGCCGCTACATTCGCAGCACCATGCTGGAGGTTCTCAGCCAGGATTACATCCGCACGGCCAAGTCGAAGGGCCTGTCGCGGCAGACGGTGGTCTTCATCCACGCCCTCAAGAATGCCTCCCTGCCGATCGTCACCATTATTGGCCTGGACCTGCCGCTGCTGCTCGGCGGGGCGGTGGTCACCGAGCGCATCTTCGCCTGGCCAGGGATGGGCCGTTTGTTCCTCGATCACGTCGGGCGCGGCGACCTGCCGGTGGTGATGGGCATCCTGATGATGATCGCCGTGGCCGTGATCGTCTTCCAGATCATCACCGACGTGGTCTACGCCTGGTTGGACCCGCGCATCCGCTACGAGGCCTGACATGTCCACCGAGACTGCTCCTGCCCCCAACCGGATCGCCGACCTGGCCCTCGACGAGCTCGAGACCCCTCCGCTCAGCCTGCACCAGCTGGCCTGGCGGCGCTTCCGGCGTCACAAACTGGCCATCTTCGGGGCCATCGTCCTGGTCCTGTTGTTCGGGTACGCCTTCGGCGGAGCCCTGGTTCTGCCGGAGAGTTATGCCAATCACACCGATACGACCCTGCGGCTGCAGGCGCCTTCCCTGGCGCATCCCTTCGGCACCGACACGGTCGGGCGCGACAACCTGGCCCGCGCCATCTACGGCGGCCAGATCTCGCTGCTGATCGGCCTGACAGCGGTCATCGTCGAGACCGTCCTGGGCATCCTGATCGGCGCCCTGGCCGGTTACTACGGCGGCTTTCTCGACAGCCTGTTGATGCGCATTACCGAGGCCATGCTCAATATTCCCGAGATCTTCCTGCTGATCGTCATGGCCAAGTTCTTCGGCGGGCGGATTCCCGACTACGAACTCTTCGGGCGCACCTTCAGCGGAAGCGTGCTGCTGATCGTGCTGATCATTGGCCTGACCTCTTGGATGTACCTGGCCCGCATCGTCCGGGCCGAGTTCCTGTCGCTCAAGGAGAACGAATTCGTCCTGGCGGCGCGGGCCACCGGGACCTCGAACCTGCGCATCATCTTTTTGCATATCCTGCCCAACAGCATCGCCCCGATCGTCGTCTCGGCCACCCTGGGCGTGGCCAACGCCATCCTGGCCGAGGCCTACATCAGTTTCCTCGGCCTGGGTGTCCAGCCGCCAACGGCAACCTGGGGCAACATGCTCGACAGCGCCAACAACTACCTCGAAGCGGCCCCCTGGATGTGGTTCTTCCCTGGCCTGCTGATCCTGTTGACCGTCCTGAGCATCAACTTCCTGGGCGATGGCCTGCGTGACGCCCTCGACCCGCGCAGCCGGGCGGCCTGAAGGAGCAGCATGGCAGCGACCACCTTGCTCGAAGTCAAGGACCTGTGCACCCGCTTCCACATCCCCGAGGGGACGGTGTATGCTGTCAACGGCATCTCCTTCCAGGTCCGGGAAGGCGAAACGCTGGCGGTCGTCGGCGAGAGCGGCTGCGGCAAGTCGGTCAGCATGCTCTCGGTCCTGGGGTTGATCCCGGTCCCGCCAGGCGAGATCGCCGGCGGCCAGGCCCTGTTTCGCGGCCGCGACCTGCTCCACTTGTCCGAGGCTGAGCTGCGCAGGGTGCGTGGCCAGGAGATCGCCATGATCTTCCAGGATCCAATGACCTCGCTCAACCCGGTCCTGACGATCGGGCGCCAGATCACTGAATCGCTGTGTCTGCATCTGGGCCAGGATCTTGGACAGGCTCGCCAGCGGACGGCCGAACTGCTTGAGATGGTCGGCATCGCTGATGCCAGGCGCCGCCTGGGCGACTACCCGCACCAGTTCTCGGGCGGGATGCGGCAGCGGGTGATGATCGCCATGGCCCTGGCCTGCAACCCGGGCCTGCTGATCGCCGACGAGCCGACCACTGCGCTGGACGTGACCATCCAGGCCCAGATCGTCGAACTGGTCACCCGCCTGCGTGACCGGATCCAGATGGCGGTCATCTGGATCACCCATGACCTGGGCGTGGTGGCCGGCATCGCCGACCGGGTCATCGTCATGTACGCCGGGTACATCATCGAGCAGGCCGGGGTGGAGGCGCTCTACGCCGATCCGCGTCACCCCTACACCCGGGCACTGCTTGAAGCCCTGCCGCGCGTCGACCGCCGGCGTGACAAGCGCCTGAAATCGATCGCCGGCGCGCCGCCCAGCCTGCTGGTCGAACCGCGCGGCTGTCCGTTCGCTCCCCGCTGCGACTATGTCCAGGAGCGCTGCCGGGACGAAAATCCGCTCCTCACCCCGGTAGGCCCGGAGCACACCGCCGCCTGCTGGGTGAACACCCGGACCGGAGACTTGCGATGAACGCCGCCGAACCACTGGTCAGGGTCGAGGACCTGACCAAGCACTTCCCCGTCATGCGCGGCCTCCTCGTCCAGCGCAGGGTCGGGGCGGTGCGGGCCGTGGACGGCATCTCCTTTACCATCGCCCGCGGCGAAACCCTCGGCCTGGTCGGCGAGTCGGGCTGCGGCAAGACCACCGCCGGGCGGACCCTGCTGGCGCTCTACCCGCCCACCGCCGGCCGCGTTCTGATCGCTGGGCAGGAGATCTTCCAGGCCCGCGGCAGGGAGATGCTTGCCATCCGCCGCCAGGCCCAGATGATCTTCCAGGATCCCTTCGCCTCGCTCAATCCGCGCTGGACGGTCAATGCCATCATCAGTGAGCCGTTGCGGGTCCATCACCTGCTGGCCAGCGAGGCCGAGCGCACCGAGCGCGTCCAGGAATTGATGCGCCTGGTCGGGTTGAGCGAGCGGCTGGTCAACCGCTTTCCGCACGAGTTCTCCGGTGGCCAGCGCCAGCGCATCGGTATTGCCCGGACCCTGGCCTCCAATCCATCCTTCGTTGTCTGCGATGAGCCGATCTCAGCCCTGGATGTTTCCATCCAGGCCCAGGTGGTCAACCTGCTCGAGGACCTGCAGGACCGGCTTGGACTGACCTACCTGTTCATTGCACACGACCTGAGCATGGTGCGCCACATCTGCGACCGGGTGGCGGTCATGTACCTTGGCCTGATCGTCGAACTGGCCGACCGCAACGAGCTCTACGAACACCCGCTGCACCCTTACACGACCGCCCTGCTCTCCGCCGTTCCGCTGCCCGACCCCGTCAAGGACCGCCAGCGGCGGCGCATCATCCTGGCTGGCGACGTGCCCAGCCCGGTCGACCCGCCGCCCGGCTGCCGGTTCCACCCGCGCTGCCCGCTTGCCGGGCCGATCTGCAGCCAGGAAGTACCCGCCTGGCGCCAGGTTGCCCCCGAGCACTGGGTGGCCTGCCACAAAGTCTGAGATCCCGCTCCCGGGTCAGGCCCGGGCCCAAGTAGAAAGGAAAATATGCTCGATCTGGGGACTCTGCTCCGTGTTCCGTATGTAGAGACCGAAATGGGTTTTAACCTCTCACCCAACGGGGACCGACTGGCCTTCTCCTGGAATCCTTCCGGGAACTGGGAGCTGTTCGAGACCTCGCCGCGCGGCCGCATGAAACCTGTTCCGCTCACCCAGGGACCCGGCGGCAAGTTCCAGCCGCTCTACGCGCCCGACGGTACCCGCCTGGCTTACGCCGTGGACTATGAGGGCGGAGAGCAATACCACATCTTCGTCCGCAACCTGGCGGATGGACGGGAGGTCGACCTGACCCCCGAGGACGATGCCTCCGCCCACCCCTTTTTCGCCTGGTCGCCAGATGGGGAGCAGATCGCCTTCCTCTCCGATCGGAGAGGCCAGTTTGATGTCTACCTCATCCCGGCCGGGGGCGGCGAAGCCCGGCTGGTCTTCGATGCTGGATTCCCGGCCTGGAAGGTCCGCTGGTCCCCGGCTGGAGGCTGGCTGGCGGTGGAGGTCGAGGCCTCCGGCCAGGACTATGCCACCTTCGTCGTCCCGCTTGATGGCAGCCCGGAGCGGCGGATCGAGATGGGGGGCGCGCCGATCGATGCCAGGGACGCTGCCTGGTCGCCGGACGGAGAACGCCTGGCCTTCTGTTCGAATGCAGACGGGCACTACCAGATCGGCCTGTACGATGTGCGCAGCGGGGCGATCGACTGGCTGACCCGCGGCGAGGGCCGCAAGTCCCATCCCGCCTGGTCGCCGGACGGCAGCAGCCTGGTCTATATCCTGACCCGGGGCACGGTCTCCTGGCTGATCCTGCATCCCCTGGGAGGCGAGGAGCAGCGCTTCCAGATCGAGCCGGGGTCGATCTACATCCCGCGCTTCACCCCTGACGGACGGCAGGTCATCTTTGCCTTCGACAACCCGCGCCACCCCCCTGACCTGTGGGCGCTGACCATCGCCGATGGGGAACTGGCCCAGCTGACCCATTCGCTCCCCTCCCACCTTGCGCAGGCGGACTTCTGCATGCCGGAGGAGATCACCTATCCGGGCATGGACGGGGTGCCCGTCCCGGCCCTGCTCTACCGTCCCCCGGGTCCAGGCCCGCAGCCGGCGGCGCTGGTCATTCACGGCGGCCCGAACTGGCACTTCGAAATGAGCTGGTATCCCCTGAAGGCCCACATGGCCAGCCGGGGCTGGATCGTCCTGGCCCCCAACTACCGCGGCTCGACCGGTTATGGGCGCGGCTGGCAGTATGCCAGCCAGTTCGACTACGGCGGTGTGGACACCGACGACATTGCCGCCGGGGCGCACTACCTTGTCCGGGAGGGACTGGCCGACCCGGGCCGGATCGGCGTGACCGGGCGCAGCCACGGCGGCTACCTGACCGCCTCCTGCCTGACCCGCTATCCTGACCTGTGGGCGGCCGGCGCGGCGGTGGTTCCTTTCCTGAACTGGTTCTCCAATCATTTCGATGTCCGCTCCGACCTGCGGCACTGGGACCGGGAAAACTTCGGCGATCCGGTGCGGGATGCCGAACTGTGGCGCGAGCGCTCCCCCAGCTTCTTCCTCGATCAGATCCAGTCCCCGCTGCAGTTGATCTGCGGGCGCCAGGACGTGCGCTGTCCGATCAGCGACTCGATCGAGGCCCACGCCACCCTGACCGACCTGGGAAGAGAGTCCGAGCTGATCATCTATGAAGATGAGGGGCATGCCTTCTTGAAGGTGGAGAATGTTCTTGATTCTGAATTGCGCCGGGTGGCCTTCCTGGCCCAGGCGCTCGAAAGGGAATGATCATGCAACACCTCTTCCTTTCTGACCAGGAGGTCGAAGCCCTGCACGGGGCCAGCCTGCGCATCCTCGATGAGACCGGCGTGACCCTCGGCGAACCGCGCAGCCGCGAACTGCTGGCCGCGGCCGGGGCGCGCCTGGACCCGGCGCGCGTCCGCCTGCCCCCGGCCCTGGTCGAGGGCTGCCTCGCCCGGGCCGGTACACAGACGACCCTGCGCGGCCGCGGGGGGACTGTCAAGACCCTCGGGGACGGGAACCTTTATTTCCACAACCTGGGCGGGGCGCGCGACATCTACGAGGCCGCCTCCGGGACCCGCCGCCAGGCCATGGTCCAGGATGTGCGCGACGCCACCCGCCTGCTGGATGCCCTGGAGAACTGTCACACGATCACCCCCTTCTTCACCCCGGGCGACGTACCGGGGAGCATCATGTCGCTGGCCATGTACCGTCACGCCCTGCCGTTGACCCTCAAGCCGCTGCAAGGCCCGGGCGTCCAGTATGCCGCCGAGGCGCGTTTTGCCGTCGAGATGGCCGCCGTGATCGGAGATCCGGGCGAGATGCTCAGCCTGGCGCTTTCGCCGGTCAGCCCGCTGGCGATCCCCGATCACGAAGCCGAGGCGATCCTCGAGATCGCCCGCCTGGGGATCGCCTTCGCCCCGCTGCCCTGCCCGACGGCCGGGACGACGGCCCCCTTCACGATCGCCGGGGCGGTGGCCCAGCAGAACGCCGAGGTCCTGGCGGCCCTGGTTCTGGCACAGCTGGCCAATCCCGGCCTGCCGATCATCTACTGCGGCAGGTTGGCGATGATGGAACCGCGCACCGGGCTGTCCGTCTGGGGCGGGGTCGAGATGGGCATCGCCTCGGCGGCCACCGTTCAGATCGGCCACCGCTACGGCCTGCCGGTCAACGTCTACGGCTTCTCGACCAACGCCCACACGCTCGACGCCCAGAACGGCTTCGAGCGGGCCCTCAATGCCGTCCTGCCGGCCCTGGCCGGCGCCGACGAACTCTCGGGCATCGGCGAGATGGAGGCCGGGGTGATGGGCTCCTTCGCCCAGATGGTCATCGACGATGAGTTCGCCGGCAGCATCCGGCGTGCCCGCCAGGGCCTGGTCGCCAACGACGAGACCCTGGCCGTCGACGTGGTCGCGGCGGCGATGGCATCGACGCGCAATTTCCTCGGCCAGAAGCACACCCTCAAGGCCCTGAGATCCGGCGAGATGCTGCTGACCCGCCTGGCCGAGCGCGGTACCTGGGATGGCTGGGAGGCGGCTGGCCGGGAGGGCATGGTCGAGCGGGCCCAGGCGGAGGCGGAACGCATCCTGGGCAGCCACCAGGTTCCGCCGTTGGAGGCGGCCCAGGAGCGCGAACTGGACAATCTGCTGGCGGCGGCCGAGAAGGAGCTGGGCGGCTCATGACAGCAGCCACGGCAAGCATGCTCCTCAAAGCCCAGGCCATCCAGAACCAGCTGACTGCCTGGCGGCGCGATTTCCATATGCACCCCGAGATCGGCTTCGAAGTGACCCGCACCGCCGCCCGGGTGGCGGAACTGTGTGACTCGTTCGGCTGCCGGGTCCGGAGCGGGGTCGGCCGCAGCGGGGTGATCGCAGAACTGGGGCAGGGGAGCCCGATCCTGGCCATCCGGGCTGACATGGATGCCCTGCCGCTCCAGGAGCAGAGCGGGGTCGATTACGCCTCCACCATCCCGGGGCGGATGCACGCCTGCGGGCACGATGCCCACATGGCGGCAGCTCTTGGGGTGGCCCTGCTCCTGTCGCAGGAGAAATTTCCCGGCATGGTGCGCATCCTTTTCCAACCCGCCGAAGAGGTCGCCGACGAGCAGGGCCTGAGCGGGGCGCCGCGCATGATCGCCGAGGGGGCCATGGAGGGCGTGGACATGATCCTGGCCCTGCACGTCGAGCCAACCACCCCGACCGGGGCGATCCGCATCGAGTCGGGGCCTGTTTCGGGCGGGGTCGATTCCTGGTTCGGCGAGATCATCGGCCGGGGCGGGCACGGTGCCAACCCACACCTGACCATCGACCCGTTCTACCTGACGGCCCATGTCATGCTGGCCCTGAACGCGATCGTCTCACGGCGATTGTACCCCTTCGATCCGGCGGTGGTCAGCATTGGCTCGCTGCACGGCGGGCACGCCGAGAACGTCATCCCCGAGCGGGTCAGCCTGACCGGCACCCTGCGCTACCTCCGCAAGGAGGTCCAGGCCCAGGTCCAGGACGAGATCCGGCGGGCCTTTGAACTGGCCCGGGCCCTGGGCGGGGACTATGCGCTGCGCTTCGAGATCGGCACCCCGCCGATGATCAACCATGCCGGGGCGGCGGACCATCTGGCGGCCGTAGGCCGCGATCTACTCGGTGAAGAGAATGTCTGGCCCTGGAAGCGGGAGCTCGGCGCCGAGGACTTTGGCTGCTTCCTGGAGCACGCCCCCGGGGCGATGTTCGCCCTGGGAAGCGGCAATCCAGACCTGCAGCGCCACCTGCACAGCCCGGATTACGACCTGGATGAGCGCTGCCTGCCGGTCGGGGCGGCGGTCCTGGCCGAGGCCGCCCTGCGCTTCCTGCGCGGCCGGTCGTGAGAACGGCATTCGTCATATCTTAATGAGGAGCACAGCATGCACACAATATTGAGTGGCAAGACCCGGGAAGTCACGATCGGGATCGACCGGCCGTTCGTGATGATCGGCGAGAAGATCAACCCGACCGGCCGCAAGAAACTGGCCGCCGCCCTGACTGCCGGCGACATGGACTACGTCCGGACGCTGGCCGAAAACCAGCTGGCCTGGGGCGCGGAGGTGCTCGACATCAACGTGGGGGTCCCCGGGCTGGACGAGATCGCCGTCGTCCGGCAGGTAGTCGAGGCCGTCGGGAGGGTGGCCGACGTGCCGCTGTGCATCGACTCGGCCAATCCGGAGGTCCTGGCCGCGGGCCTGGCAGCTGCTGCGGGCAAGCCGCTGGTCAACTCGGTCAGCGGCGAGGAGGCCCGGCTGGCATCTGTCCTGCCGCTGGTCAAGGAGCGCGGGGCGGCCGTCATCGGCCTGACCATGGATGATCAGGGCATCCCCTCCAGCCCCGAGGAGCGTCTGGCCGTGGCCGAGAAGATCCTCGAGCGGGCGGCGAAGATCGGTATCCCGGTGGAGGACGTGATCATCGACCCGCTCGTCCTGACCGTCGGTTCGGATTCCCGGGCTGCCCTGGTCACCCTGCAGACCATCGCCCTGCTGCGCAAGACCCTCGGCGTCAATATCAACCTGGGTGCCAGCAACGTTTCCTACGGCCTGCCTGAACGCCCGGCGGTCAACCAGACCTTCCTGGCCTTGGGGATCCAATCCGGGGCGACCTGTGCGATCACCGACCCGGCCAAACTCGGCCAGACGGTTCGGGGGGCCGACCTGCTGCTTGGGCGAGATGAGCACGCCATGCGCTACATCAAATATTTCCGGGCTGCAGAAGCCCTGCGGGCAGAAGGATCCGAGGGGTAGCGGGCGGATTTTTCGGTTTTCCCCTATACTCATGAGCGTGTAGGGCAAGATCTTCTCTTGCCCTACGTGCTAAATTTCTTCATTTGAATTAAATCTTCACTGGAGGATTGCATGAAAACCCACCCCTTCGAAGTCCTCAGCCCTGACGAAGTCCAGCAGATCCACGCCGCGTCGATGGAGGTCTTATCGACCGTTGGCGTCAAGGTCGACTACGCCGTCGCCCGAAAGATTTTCGCTCGAGCCGGCGCCGAGGTGGACGAAGAGACCCTGTCGGTGCGCCTGCCCGGGGCCCTGGTGATGGATGCGATTTCCGCAGCCCCCAAGACCTTCCACCTGCACGGCGCGGATGGCAAGTTCAGCGTCGAGATCGGCGGTGGGGAGCCGGTCTTCGCTGCTCTGGGTACCCCGACCGCCATCCTTGACCTGGAGACCGGCGAACATCGTCCGACCGGTCTCCAGGACCTGATCCATCACATCCAGCTGATCGACAGCTGCCAGCAGATCCACTGCAGCCAGATGGATGTCTGGCCGAACGACGTCCCGATGACCACCATCCACAGCGAGGCCATTTATGCCTGGGCGACCAACAGCCGCAAGCCGTTCGGTCTGGGCTGCTACGGCTACCGCCCGACCCTGGACATGATGGAGATGATGGCAATCGCATCCGGTGGCAAGGCTGAACTGCAGGCCCGGCCGCGCTTCTTCGGGATCTGCTCGACCGTCAGCCCGCTGCAGATGACCCAGATCCAACTCGAGGGGATGCTGATTTGCGCCGAGTACGGGCAGCCGGTGACGATGGCCCCCGAAGGCATCGCCGGGACGACTGCCCCGGTGACCCTGGCCGGCCTGCTGGTCCAGGAGAACGCCAACATCCTGGCCCACATCGTCCTGGCCCAGCTCTTCCGCCCGGGGACGCCGGTCCTGTATGGGACCGTCTCGACGATCGCCAACATGCGCACCGGGACCGTTGCCCTGGGGGCGGTCGAGACGGGGTTGATCACCGCTGGCTCGGTCCAGCTGGCCAAGTTCTACGGCCTGCCCTGCCGCAGCGTCGGTTCTGCCACTGACGCCAAGCGCGAGGATTACCAGGCTGGCTTCGAGCGCTTCGCCACCCTGCTGCCGGCCGTCCTGGGCGGGGTCGACTACATCACCTGCGCCGGGACCCTCGACAGTTCGATGCTCGAGTCCGACGCCCTGCTGGTGCTCGACGACGAGATCTGCGCGGCGGCCCTGAGGGTGGCGCGCGGGATCGAGGTCAACGAAATGACCCTGGCGATGGACATCATCCGCAAGGTTAATTTCTCAGGCAATTTCATCACCGAGAAGCACACCATGCAGAACTTCCGCCAGGAACACTTCATCCCGCAACTATTGGTGCGCGAGCCCTACGAGGCCTGGGAAAAGGCCGGGGCCAAATCGGCCCTCGAGCGTGCCCGCGAGCGTGCCCGCCAGCTGCTGGCCGACCACCAACCGGCCGTACTCGACCCATCGATCGCAAAGGAACTGGAGGCCTACCGCAAGATGGTGGCCGCGCGCCCGGTCGAGGATTTCTACAAGTACGAGGCCGCCGAACTTCAGGGCCTGTTCCTGGACCGGTAGCCAGAGAGAGGCCCATCATGAAACTATCCCTGCGACTCAAACTGCTCTTCAGCACCGGCGACCTGTCGACCAGCATCCCGCTGGCGATCCTGATGTTCTTTCAGCTCTACTTCCTGACCGACGTGGCCGGGCTGCGCCCCGACCTGGCCGGCTGGGCGGTGGGGATCGGCAAGATCTGGGACGCGGTCAATGATCCGCTGATCGGCCTGCTCTCGGACCGCATCCGCAGCCGTTTCGGCCGGCGGCGGGTCCTGCTGCTCTTCGGTGCGGTCCCGCTCGGGCTGGCTTTCATGCTCATGTGGATCGTCCCGCCCTTCAGCCCACTCGGCCTGGCGGCCTACTATGCGCTCACTTTCATCGTTTTTGACACCCTGTTCACCATCATCCATGTTTCGTATAACGCCCTGACCCCCGAACTGACCCGTGACTACGACGAGCGCAGCACCCTCAATGGCTACCGAATGGTCTTCTCGATCACTGGCACGCTCGGGACCATCCTCCTGGCGACCATCATGGGCTGGTTTATCCGTGACGCCCGGGTCCTTTTCGCCATCCTGGGCATCGGGCTTGGTCTGGTCTCGATCATCCCCCCCCTGATTGTCTTCCGCGTTGCCCGGGACTATGACCGGGAAACAGAGCCAGTGGCGCTGTCGCTCAAACAGGCCATCACCGAAACCCTCTCCAACCGGCCTTTTTGGATGGTAATGGGTCTCTACCTGCTCAGCTGGACCACTGCCAGCATCCTGGCGGCGGTGTTGATCTACTTCGCCAACTACTATCTGCGGGTCCCCGAGCAGGCCAATTACTTCGTCCTGGTGGCCGAAGGCTCGGCGATCGCCTTCATCCCGGTCTGGGTCTGGGTGGCCCGCAAACTGGACAAGCGCCGGGCCTTCATCCTCGGCAGCCTGACCTGGGTGATTGTCCTGCTGGCCATCTCGGCCATCCGTGCCGACCAGGTCGGCCTGGCCTACGTGCTGGCGGCCCTGTCGGGTTCCGGCATTGCCACGGCTTATGTCCTGCCCTGGGCGATGGTGCCCGACATCATCGAGATCGACCAGGCTCGCACAGGGGAACGCCGCGAGGGCTCGTACTATGCTTTCGCCTCCTTCTTTCAGAAACTGGCCACCGGCCTGGCGGTCTGGGGCATGGGCCAGGCCCTGGCGATGGCGAACTACATCACCCCCACGCCGGGCGAGCCCCTGCCTGTCCAGCCGGAGGCGGCGGTCAATGCTATCCGGGTCTTCATGGGTCCGGTCCCGGCGGTGCTGCTGTTCCTGTCGGTCCTGTTCGCCTGGCGCTACAAGGTGACTCGCGAGAGCCACCAGGCGCTGGTCGAGGAGCTCCAGAACCGAGGCTGATCGGTTTGACCTGCCGTCTGGTGCTTGGGTGCGCGGACGTGGATCCGGGCTGGAATCTGCGGGAGGATCCAAGAGTGTTTCCGCGTCCTACTCCAATATTCTTTATTGCCGCGAAGGGAGGCTCCCATGGACGAAATCGACCTTTCCACCCTGGCTGTGCACGCCGGCGAAGAGCCTGACCCCAAGACGGGGGCAATGCGTTTGCCGGTCGATATGGCGACCACCTTTCAACTGCCGCCCTTCGGTCCCGGCCTGATCGATGCCCTGTTGCTCGAATCGCCTCATCCTCCGCACGCCTACACGCGCTGGTCCAACCCGACCCTGCGAGCCCTCGAAGAGCGCCTGGTCGCGCTTGAGACGGTTGCCCTGCCCGCCAGGGACAGGAAGAAGGTCGATGCCGTCGTCACTGCCAGCGGGATGGCAGCGGTCTCGGCTCTGCTGTTGACCGTCTTGAGTCAGGGCGACCACGTTGTCGCCAGCGAGGTCTGCTACGCCGGGTCGGTCGAGCTCTTCGGCCAGCACCTGCCGCGCTTTGGCATCCAGGTCAGCCTGGTCGATACCAGCGACCTGGACCAGGTCCGGGAAGCCCTGCGCCCAAACACGCGCCTGCTCTATGCCGAGACGCCGGCCAATCCGATCCTGCGCATTGCCGACATCCAGGCCCTGGCTGGGATCGCCCGGTCGGCCGGAATCCCGCTGGCGGTCGACTCGACCTGGGCCAGCCCGGTTTTCCAGCAGCCCCTGGCGCTGGGGGCCGACTTCGTCGTCCACAGCCTGACCAAATACATCAATGGTCATGGGGATGCCCTGGGAGGGGTTGTGATCGGCCCACAGCGGCAGATCCAGCGCATCCGCAAGGAGATGCTGGTCCACCTGGGCGGGGCGCTGAGTCCCTTCAACGCCTGGCTGATCCTGCGCGGGGCGGTGACCCTGCCCCTGCGGATGCGCCAGCATGCGCAGGGGGCTCTGCAGGTGGCCGAGTTTTTGGAAGGTCACTCCAGGGTGAGCCGGGTGATCTACCCGGGATTGCCCAGCCACCCGCACCATGATCTGGCCGGGCGGCAGATGTCAACCGGGGGTGGGATGCTGACCTTCCAGCTCAAAGGCGGGTTGGGGGCGGCCATCACCCTGTCGGAAAGGATCCGGATTTTCCATTACGCCACCTCGCTCGGTCACGCCCACAGCCTACTGTTCTACTATCCCACGGGCATGTATATTGACTCCGTCGATTACCTGACCCCGGCGCAGAAGGCTGGCATCCGGGTGTGGGTCGGAGAGGGGATCGTGCGGGCCAGCATCGGGCTGGAGAGCCCCGCCGACCTGATCGCTGATCTCGACCAGGCGCTGCGCGGGCGCTCCTTTCGGGGCGCGATCGGTCCGCTGGCTACCCGGTTGCTTAAAGGCGGGGGATAGGGGGCGACAAGACCCGCCCCAACCATGTTTTGGGGCAGGGGTCGGCGTTGACCCTCTCCAAGGGTCTTTGGATACGTAGCCGCGGGCCAGAATACCCCAATCCATGGTCTGGACCTTGACGTGCACGCTAATTAGTTATATAATCTAACCATTAGATTATATAACTAAAAGGAGAGGGCATGTCTCTTTCGGATCAAGAAGCCCTGCAGATCAATCAGGCCCTGTTCTCCCTGACCCATGCCTACGAAGCGCGTATGGCCCGGGAGAATCCGCCCGACCAGACCGGGATGACTCTATATGACTGCGCGGTCCTGATGGTCATCGGGCAGTTTGCCCCGATCCAGGCGCGCGAGGTTGCCAGGCGGATGGATGTTGCCGCGAGCACGATCTCGGTTTACGTGCGCAGGCTGACCGATAAGGGAATGGTCGCAAGCAGACGCGACCCGAACGACCGCCGGACCTGGTGGCTGCACCTGACCGAGGTCGGCCAGTTCGCCTACCAGCAGATCGTTGCCGGTACGGTGCGCTACACGCGCGATTTTTTCTCCTCCCTGAGCGCTCCAGAACAGCAGACCCTCCACAGCCTGCTGCACAAGGTCGCCCATGAACTCGGCTTCACCTGGCAGTAGGTCCGATGAAACGCAAACTGGTCCTGATAAATCCGGTCAACCCGACCCGCACTGGATTGACCGTCAACCCGAGCTCACGCTTTCCCCCGATCAGCCTGGGGATCGTGGCGGCCCTGACTCCCGCTGATTGGGAGGTCGAACTGGTGGACGAGAACTGGGAGCCGTTCGAGTACCGCCCGGCCGACCTGGTCGGGATCACTGCCTTCACCGCCTCGGCCCGGCGGGCATACGAGATCGCGGCCGTCTATCGCCGGCAGGGGATCCCGGTGGTGATGGGCGGGATCCACTGTTCGATGTGCCCGCAGGAGGCGCTTGAGCATGTCGACGCGGTGGTCATCGGTGAAGCCGAGAGCGTCTGGGGGCAGGTGCTGGCGGACTTCGAGTCTGCCCGGCTGCAGCGTGAGTACCGCGGCAGCTGGGCGGAACTGGATGGGGCGCCGGCCCCGCGCCGCGACCTGTTCCATTCCGGCTACATGTTCGCTTCGCTCCAGACCTCGCGCGGCTGCCCGTTGAACTGCGAATTCTGCTCGGTGAGTGCCTTCAATGGAAGGCGCTACCGCCGTCGCCCGAACGGCGAGGTGCTGGACGAATTGGAGATCATCCCGCAGAAGATGCTCTTCTTTGTCGACGACAACATCGTCGGCTATGGTCCGGCCTCGCGCCAGGCAGCCCTCGACTTGTTCCGGGGTATGGTGGAACGCAAATTGGACAAGTGGTGGTTCTGCCAGGCCTCCATTAACTTTGCCGACGACGAGGAACTGCTGGATTGGGCCGGGAAGGCCGGCTGCAAGATGGTCTTCCTGGGGCTGGAGGCCGAGCAGGCGGATGCGCTCGCCGAGGTCCACAAAGGCCTCAATCTGCAGCACGGGGTCGGGACTTATACCACGGCATTTCGCCGCATCCACCGGGCAGGGATCGCGGTCTTGGGGGCATTCATCTTTGGTATGGATGGCGATACGCCCCACAAGCTCAGGCAGCGAACGGATTACATGATCCGCGAACCCCTGGATGTCATGCAGACCACCTTCCTGACCCCGCTGCCGGGCACACGCCTGTTCGAACGCTACCGGGACGAAGGCCGGCTGCTGTACACCGATTTTCCTTCCGACTGGGAACACTATGATATGACCGAGGTCATCCACCGGCCGGGCGGGATGTCGGCTGAGGAGCTGGGGCGGATCGGGGCGGCCTGCAACCGCCGGATGTATGCCTGGCCGGTGCTGGTCCGCAAAGCGTTTGGGACCTTTCTGCGAACGCGCGCCTGGATGGCGACCATGTTTGCCTGGAGTTCGAACCTGAACTACCGGCGGGTGGCCAAGGAGTGACCGGTCGCGACCACCCGCTTGAGAACCTGTGACTGACTGCAAAAACGAACGAGTGTGCAATCTGAAAGGGGCTCGGTGTATTCGTACACGCTGGCGCTCTTGCAGGAATTGGTCATAGGGCACGTTGGATAAGGCGGCCGTGGTTTCGGATAAAGAAGGGGGGCCAGGGATTAATTCCCAGGAACCTTCACGTAAGAGCAGGCGTTTGGTAGCTCCCAGCTGGCCGGTGGTAGACAATAGGCGTTGGCGTAGTCGGCGGAACTCAGATTCACGGTCGTTGTTGGTACGCGGCAATCCGGGGATATCGTAGGTATGGAATAAACCCGAGGCATAACTTTTGGAGACCTTGGAGATCTTGGCGCTGAACTTCTGGAGACGGGGCAAACTTTGGGCTTCGGTCGCCATACGGGTCAAGCAAGCCGTCCAATCGGCGCACACTTGCTCTCCCGTTCGCACGGGCTTTCCATCCGGGTCAAGCGTGTCTGCCAAGTCTGTCAGCCATTGGGCGGCCTGACATAACTCGGTGTAGGCAGGATGACTGGCAGCCAGAGCAGTTCGTAATCCGCCCAACAACTCCACCAGGCGCGGCTCTGGGGAATGCTCGATCAATTCTTGCAAACAAGTCGTGACCTCTTGCAGGCGAGCAAACATCTCGATGCCTGCCAAGCGAAAAGGGGGGCGTCCTTTCAAGGTCAGGAGATAGCGTACCCGTACCAACAGGTTCTGGACAATGTTTTCCCGTTCTTGTTCAGTGGGCTTTTCAGGCTCCAAGGGGGCGGTTGGCGTGGAAATGGCTGGCACAGGCGAGGGCAGCAGCCCGGTAACGACGGAAATCACGGGCTTTTCGGCCTTTTTCTGTCGGATCAGGTCTCCGATCTCGTTCCGGACCCCCTGACGCAGCTCGATTTTCATCTGTTCATCCGCTGCAGCAATCGGTTCGGCTGCATTGTCCAGATAGTGAAATTGGCAAAAGCCATGCCCGGCATTTGGAAATACCGTGGCAACTGCCAACAGCAAGGCCCGTTGCTTGTCGCTTATCACGGCCTGGACTGGTATCCCCAATGTCGCAATCGGTTGTAAGAACTCGACAAAGGCCGCTTCATCCTGGCTATTCATCCAACCGCTCCGCAGAGTCCAACCCGTCCGCAACTCACGCACGCACCACAATTGCGCTTCGCCCCCCTCCGGCATCAAACGATCCAGCCCCAACAGCAACCCGCCTTGACGCCCCAAGGACTCCAGTTCACTTATATGCTCGCGTTCATGGCATGCCAGCATTGGCAAATAGCTCTGGTGATACAAGTAGCGCACTTGCGATTCGCTGATCCAAATTCGTTCCATGAGATGTGCATGGATCTCTTCAAAATGCGCCCGCCCCTTTTGCCGCTCCCAGCCAATTTGCCCAATCCCATCATAACCAAAGATGCTGTATTTCGGCGCAATCCCTTGCCAATTCGCCGAAGGCCAGGCGATCCCCTGGTCAGCGCAGCCCTCGGTTGGACAGCCCTTCGGTCGATAGGCGATCGTGAACACCCCTGCCATCGTTTGCACTGTCTTGAGACCATTCAGATAGTTCATCTCTTCCAACTCCTGCCCACAGCATGGGCAGTCCATCATTTCACTTTTGTAAATCGTGGGCTTTGTTCGGTATAATCCACTTGGGGTTCTCATCATGCTCAGCTGCTCCTTGTTTGATAATCAAGTTGCAGTTTACCTTGAGAACCCCTTTCATCAAGCTATATAGTGACTTTTGCGGTAGTGCGATAAAGAGAAACGCAAGGCAGTTGTATCAGTTGAGCAAAACGTGGATTACACCAAAAATAAGCGAACCTGGATGTCGTTCCTGTTGAATGGCAGGGAGATAATCCCCCTTGATTACGATGCCTGGCATGACCGGAGGATGGCTTGATGATAAAAAAACGGATCGCTGTCTTATTCGTCCTGGCTGGTTTCCTGATGGCCTGTGTCCTGCCGGCGGTCGTCCCGGTGACGACGACGGTGACGCCCCCGCCCTCGGCCACGCCCCGGCCGACGAGAACTCCCCGGCCCACGCGGACGCCCATCGTGGTGCCGACCGCCACGGTCGATGCACAGGCGCAGGCCTTCGGTGGGCCGCTCCTGGAGGCCATCGCCGGCGTGGAGCCGGACCTGACCGATGAGTTAAGCCAGGATCTGGGATGGTCCGGCCATTACGGCGGCCCCACAGGAGACGGCGGTTATACTGAACATTATTCTGACGATTTCATTCTCGTGCAGGATGGCTTTATCCAGGCTGTGGATGATGGCGAGCGGGTGTATACCCATATGTTCCGGCCGGCATTCAACAATCTGCGCAATTACGTTGTCATGGTCGAGGCCAGTTTCCTGGACAGCGGGGGCATCTTCCGCGATCGCGGCATCGGGCTGTGCTGGTCGCCGGGTGACGAGTATGGGGAGGTCTTCCTGCTGCACCAATCGGGATTCTTTCAGGGCTACACCTGCTCCGGCCCAGGGGGCGACTGCCCGCGCTTCACTGAGGGGACGACCGCCCCCGTCCGGACCGGGGAGGTGGTCACCCTGACCATGATCCACCTGCGCGGCGAGTCGGCCGTGTACGTAAACGGGATCCCTTTTGCCTACCACCGGCTTGTCATCGCCAACCCCGGGTCCGGTTTCACTCTTTGCCCGCACACTTACGATGGCCGGCAGACGGACATAGCCTACGACAACCTGCAGGTGTGGAACCTCGACACCATCCCGGGCCTGCCGTGAGCTGCCGGGTGCTGCTCGACGCAGAAGATTGACGCCGTCGCAGTTACTTGGCAGGCCTGAATTTCGACCAGGCTAAGGGGCTGTCTGAAGATCCGGAAGGATGCGTCTCACTTTCTATATCTTCAAGTTAATCGTGAAAATGTCTAATGAGTTCCGATATTTTATACTTTCGAGAACTTATAGGCCCTGCGATCAGAGCGCCGCGACGAACGCTCAAGAAGCCTCGCTGACCCCCAACAAAAACGGCCCGCAGGAAGGCCCAGGAACGCCGATTCTCAAATCGTTGACCCAAACAGCGGGCAAAATGCCCAGAAAGCACTCCACCGTGACATTCCAAGCACGACCCTCGCCTCCAGCCGACAATGAACCCACCACCGCCATCATTGTTTCCGCGGGTGACGGATTCCTGGGCGACCTGGTTCCCGACTTCGACCTGTTCCTCGAAGATCAGCTGAGAAGGTCGGGCAACCTGAGTTCCGTTCACTCCGAGCGCGCCTACAAGAACGATGTCCGCCGTTTCAACGAATGGCGGGCCGGCCGATCACCAAGTCGCTCATCGAAGAGTATTTGAGCCACCTGGTAAAAGACGAGAACAAATCACCTTCCTATGCCGAACGATCTTTGGCCGCACTACGCTGGTATATTCGCGCAATCCGAGATCTCCTTATCGACAACGAAGAAGTAATTAGCCGCTTGCCAGAAGCACAAAAAGCAAGGATCCTGGAGCGGGCCGACCGCGCCCTCGAGGCGAAAAAACCTCGAGGAAAACGCGCCCCCAGCAGCGAGAAGGGTCGCTACTTATCCTCCGATGAAGTGAATGCCCTGATCGCGGTCTGCGAAGCTGACCACACCTATGCCGGCGTACGCGACCGGGCTATGATCACTCTGGCACATGCGGTAGGAGCGCGCGTCCACGAAATAGCCGGCCTGAACGTCAGCGACCTCGCCTGGGCAAGAGAAGAAATAGAATGCGATGTACATATTATCGGCAAGGGCAGAAAAGAGCGCCCGGTGACGCCTACCGTTGTTGGCGAATCGGCCAGACACCTGCAGGACTGGTTAAGTATTCGAGGAAAATCTCCCGGGGCATTGTTTTGCTACATTACCAGAGCCGGCCCCAAAACCAGCAGCAAAGGCAATCTGCTCCGGCTGGACAAGCATCTATCTACACGCGCTATGGCCAAGATACTGCTTAAGCGCCAGCAACAGGCCGGGCTGGACCACCTTACCTGGCACGACTTCCGGCGCACCTATGTCAGCGACATGATCAAAATACACGATTGTTATTTTCATTTTTACCTTGCACTGGCTTTAGGTAGTATTTTGCAGCGTCAGACGATGATGAATCGTAAAGGTAGCCTGATGTCTGCGTTGGCCACGCAGTCTATCAAGGCCAGCTTGGAAGCCAATCTGCTAGGCGCCAACGATTATCCAATGCTGGTCACCAGGGCCAATGAATAAAGAGGGATCAAGAAAAATCCCTACAAGGTACAAGGCAAAACCGTGATTAGTGCAAGGTATTACTTGAATCTACACTTTGTGTAAAGTTCAGTTTTACCTTGCACTGGGTTGGGGCAGTATTTTGGATAGTGGCACCTAGATGCTGCTATTGGTTAACGCAACTGCGAGATTGCCACTCACAAGCTGGATCGGCGTTGCAGCTATCGGCATCGGTGTACTGCGAACAGTCTACAACAGGAGGAGCCGTAGGGAGAGGGCCGGTGTAGGTTATTGGCACCAAACTCATATCTCCGACAAAGATCACATGCTCACTCCAGACCCAACAATAGATATTAAGGTTGGGACTCAGGATATTAAACCAGGTGTTGTCATCAGTGCGACCAAAAACAAGAGCCGTCTCACCTTCAAAGAAGGTGTCATCAATGTCGGTGTTGTAGACACCTGGGCCAGAACGGCAGTTGAGATTCATTTCGGCTGATACTGACGGAGGTTGAGGAGTTGGAGGAGGTTGAGGGGTTGGAGTCGGGGGAGCTTCAAGCGGTTCTAGCGGGCACAAGGCACCCGGTGAATGGATATAGAACGACCATGTTTCCGAAAATGGTCCCTCCTGAGTTCCGTCTGGATCGGTCATAATCCGCCAGTAGTAACGGGTGCAATCCTCGAGAGGGACTTCGTCGCCCACCAGGTAATACAGGGTTTGCAGCATGGGTACTTCCCAATAAATAGCATTGAACAATGGATCGGTGGCAACTTGGACTTGAAACACGCCATCGACCAGACAGGGGGTTGGGTCATCCCAAATGAGGGGGATGACAGCCGTGGGGTCATCGAATAATGTGTCGTCCGCTGGGCTGACCAGATCGACCGGCTGCATGGCTTGGTTTGTGCAAATTGGGCCGGTGAAAAAGAAGCCATGGGCATCGGGGCCAGCCAGGTCGGGCCCGGGTCCGAGTTCAATGCCTGCATGAACCCACCAGTAGTATGTGTTGCCCGGTTCTAGAGGGATTGGCCAGCCCAGATTCCAGGGGCCTGGCTCGAAGGTGGTATTGTAATTCACCCTCCCGGTGATGCCCGGAGGGTCAGGTTCGATCCCGGTCCATATGAAGGCCTCAAAGAAATCCGGTTTGCAAAGCGAGTTGGGATTATAGTAACCCCACTGTAGATTTACCAGTGTTGTTGGATCCGCAATTATCGGCCCCATAACACTATTGGGATTCAAAGTTGTCGGGAAACCGAGATCCTCAGACGTACAGGTTAATTCCGGGGTTGGGCTTGCAGAGTTGCAGGCGCTCAGGAATAACAGCATCACAATGAATATACAAGCTATCCGGGTATGCGACCTTGGCATTCGCCTCTCCTTTCGGTGGGTCACCAGGTGAACAGGTGAATCGGATTCGATCTTGTTCACGGTTACTGCTGGTGTTTGCTTCGTTAAATTCAGCCTAAAAAAATTA
>JAFGSI010000023.1 GCA_016934715.1 Anaerolineales bacterium | reverse complement strand
TCAGGTATGCACTGAAGCGGAATCTCGACGTTGAGCCTATTTTTCGGTTTCAGCCTGTTCTGTCAAATGTTAATGTACGGTAGAGAATGGCCCATTATATCCCTCTTCTGCCGCTCTTCCAGAGGATGGTCCCCAAAAGCCCGCGATTCACTGCCGCCAAATTGCGAAGGCACGAAGCCAATGAATGTCCCGGGGAGCATGGGGCTTTGTGGGCTGGTGCCTTCGGGTCAGGCCTTTCCGGGGACGATCGCAGGATCTCTATTTCAAAACCGAATCAAAGAAAGCGATCGTGCGGTCCATGGCCTGGGTGAAGTAGATAACCAGGTTGTGGTTATCCCCCTCGTAGGTGTACAGTTCGACGCTCCTCCCGGCCGCCCGGACCTGTTCAGCCAGGCGGATGGAAAAGGCCAACGGTACGTCATCGTCGGCGGTGCCGTGGTGCAGCTGCAGCGGTCCCGACAGGTCGGCCAGGTAACTGGTTGCCGAGACCGCCGCCCAGAATTCGGGATTCTGCTCGGGGGTTCCGAAGGTCTCGACCCATTCGGTCCTCCAGGAGGTGCGCGTCCCGGGGGGGGGGTGAAGGGCGTGGTGCGGGTCCAGTTGTAGAGCATCTCGGGGTAAGAGACGACCACCCCGGCCCAGATCACCCCGACCTTGATGTCCGGCGAGATGACCATCGCCCGCAGGGTCAGGAAACCGCCCATCGAGTGGCCCCACATGCCGATCTTCTCCGGGTTGACGGCCGGATGCTGGGCGAGGGAGGCGACCGCGTTGAGCACATCGACCGTGTAGCCGGGGTCGCCGTAGGCGCCGCGGGCTTCACCCTCCGAGCGGTCGTGGCCGCGGTAGTCGATCCGGAAGACGACGTAGCCGGACCGGGCCAGCCGGTCGACGTAGGTCACGTAGCGTTCGGTGGTGCGGTAAATGGAGGGGGCGATGTAGCCGTGGTTGAAAACCAGCGCCGGCCAGCCGCCTTCGGGCGGGTCGCCGTTGGGGATGGTCAGCAGGCCGTAGATCTTGTAGCCTTCGGACAGATAGTAGGCGTAGTAGCGCCGGTAGTTGCCCCTGCGCTCGAGTTCGCGTTCGACGACGATCTCACTGCCCGGGTACTCCCCGGCCCGCATGACCGGGATGCTCATCGGGTGGACGATCGGCATAGGGGTGGGGGTCAGGGTGACGGTCGGCGTGAAGGTGGGCGTCGCCGTGGGGCTGGGCGTGAGGCTCGGCGAGACGGTCAGGGTGGGGGTCGGCGCGCTGGACGGCCCCGGGCTGCAGGCTGCGAGGACGACGCACAGGAAGAACAGGAAACCAGTTTTTTTCATGGTTTCGAATATTATCACAAAAATAGTCCGAATTGTACTGCTGTGAGCGGGATCCTTATGACGCTGGACCAGCGGCGGCAGTTCTCCTTCCCTTTTGATTTTGCACTTGCTATGGGCTGCAGCTGGCGAGTGGGCGTGGCTGCTCCTGCTGGAGGCCGCGGGAAGTGATCTTCTTTGGGAATCTCGAGGCCAACGGGTGGCCTGGTGCTATTTGTGCCGCCGGCGCAATTCCTGCGCCACCTCCGCTGGCGTGATCCCACGGGCGGTCATCAGCACCAGGACGTGGTACGCCAGGTCGGCGACCTCCTCCACCAGCCGGTCCTCTTCCTGCGCCAGGGCCGCCACGACCACCTCGGTGGCCTCCTCGCCGACCTTCTGGGCGATGCGCGTCAATCCGGCCTCGAACAGGGAGGCGGTGTAAGACCCCTGAGGTGGGTTTTGCCTGCGGTCGCGAATGATCGCGTAGAGTTCCTCAATTACCATTGTGACTCCCTTCTTTGCCGCAGAGCGTACAGCCTTCGCCGAGAGATTCCGTGGGACCTCTCGCGAGTTCCACGGCTAATCTCTCAACTCCCGGAAGAAACAGCTGACCTGGCCGGTATGGCAGGCCGGGCCGCGCGGCTCGACCAGCACCAGCAGCGTGTCGCCGTCGCAGTCGGAACGGATCTCGACCACCTTTTGGGTGTGGCCCGAAGTGGCGCCCTTGTGCCACAACTCGCCGCGCGAGCGTGACCAGAACCAAGTCTGGCCGGTCGCGATGGTCTTCTGCAGCGACTCGGCGTTCATCCAGGCCACCATCAGCACGTCTTTCGTATTGGCATCCTGCACCACGGTCGTGATCAGGCCGTTGGCGTCAAATTTCAGGTTACGCATGCGTAATCACTCCATCAGGCCATGCGGATCTTCAACCCGCGCCCGGCCAGATATTCCTTGATCTCCCTGACCGTGTACTCGCCGTAGTGCAGCATCGAGGCCACCAGGGCGGCGTCGGCCTTGCCCTCGGTCAGGACCTGGTAGAGATGTTCAGGGGTACCGCCCCCGCCCGAGGCGATGACCGGGATGCTGACCGCTTCAGCGATGGTGCGCGTCAGGGTCAGTTCGTAGCCTTCCCTGGTCCCGTCGGCGTCGATCGAGTTGACCACCAGCTCGCCGGCGCCGAGGTCCACACCACGCCGGGCCCAGGCGACCGCGTCCTGCCCCATCGGGGTGCGTCCCCCGTTGATGACGATCTCATAGCCGGAGGGGATCGTCTGCGTCGGCGCCACGCGCAGCACATCCATCGACAGGACCACCGCCTGGGCTCCGAAAGCATGCGCGGCCTCGGCGATCAGTTCCGGGCGCCGGACGGCCGCCGAGTTGAGGTGGATCTTCTCGGCTCCGGCCAGCAGCACGCGCGAGCAGTCTGCCACCGTCCGCAGGCCGCCTCCAACGGAGAATGGAATAAAGACCTGGGCCGCCACCTGCCCGACCACTTCGATCATGATGGCGCGCTTGTCGCTGGAGGCGGTGATGTCGTAGAAGACCAGTTCGTCCAGGCCGTCTTCGTAGTACCTGCGGGCCTGCACGACAGGGTCGCCGATGTCCCTGGTGTTGACGAACTTGACGCTCTTGGCCAGTTTGCCGTCGCGCACATCCAGGCAGGAGAGGATCCGTTTGCTTAACATGGCTGCCATTCCGCAAAGTTCTTCAGGATCTGCAGCCCGGCCGGCCCGCTCTTCTCGGCGTGGAACTGGACCGCGAACAGATTGCCGCCCCCGATCGCCGCCGGGAAGGGGCCGCCGTAATCACAGATGGCGTAGACCTCGTTTGGGTCTTCAGGTTGCGGATAAAACGAATGGACAAAGTAGAACTCATTCCCGGGACGAAGGTGCGAAAGGACCGGGTGTGGACGCGTGACTGTCACCGCGTTCCAGCCCATGTGCGGGATCTTGAGCGCTGCGTCCGGGAACTGGAAGCGGGTGCAGATTCCGGGCAGCAGTCCCAGCCCGGGGGTGTCGCCCTCCTGCGAGTACCCCAGGATGATCTGGCAGCCGATGCAGATCCCCAGAGTGGGGGTCCCGGCCTGCACGGCCTCGACCAGGGCCGAGTCCAGGCTGCGCTCCTTCAGTACGGCCATTGCCGCTCCGGCATGACCGACGCCCGGAAAGATGATCCGTTCGGCCTGGCGGACCAGGTTCGGGTCGGCGGTGATCCTACTGGGGATGCCGAGGTGGTCAAGGGCTCGCCGGACGGAAGTCAGGTTGCCGGCCTGGTAGTCGACGATCGTGATCATGAATGCACCGCCTTGAGACATTCCTGCAGGGAGAGCTGGCCCTCGTACAGCGCCCGCCCGATGATGATCCCGGCCAGCCCGGTGATCTGTGCCCGGCGGACGTCGTCGAGGCTCGCCACGCCGCCCGAGGCAACCACCTTCAGGCCGCTGGCGGATTGCAGTTCGGCCGCACTGTGGACGTCCACACCGATGCCGACGCCGTCGCGCCGTACGTCGGTCAGGACGCACCATTCGAGACCCAGCTGGCGCAGGCGCCGCCCGACCTCGAGCACGCCCAGGCCGGTGGCCTCCTGCCAGCCGCTGACCGTCACCCGGCTGTCGCGGGCGCCGATGTCGCCGGCGATACGCTGCGAGCCGTAGGTTGCTACCGCCCGGGCGACCAGTTCTGGATTCTTGATCGTTGCCGTACCGAGGAAGACGCGCTCTACACCCATCTCGAGTGCCGCCCGGATGGCATCTTCCTCTCGCATCCCGCCGCCGAACTCGACGCTTGCGTTGTAACGCCCGGCGACCTCCAGGATCTCCGCCAGCACCCGCTGATTGGCCGAATCGCTGGCTCCAAACGCCCCGTCCAGGTTGATGATGTGCAGCCAGCGGGCACCCTCGTCCAGCCAGCGACGGGCCGTCGCACCCGGGTCATCGCTGTAGATCGTCTGACGGTCGGGGTCGCCCTGGGCCAGGCGGACGACCTTGCCGGCGCGCAGATCGATTGCGGGGAAAATGGTGAAGGTGTCGGCGGTCATCGATCTCGCCCTGTCCGTTTCAGCTGGCGGGCGATCAGAGACCGTTCCTGGCCAGGGCTGTCCAGCGGGTCGGCCAGGGTTTCAGGCACGGCTTTGAGGGCTTCGAGGATTTCAAGCTGCCAGGCGCACATGGTTGCTCCTCTTACAGAGTCCCCTTGGTCGAAGGGACCTTCCCGGCCCGGCGCGGGTCGATCAGGGTCGCTGCGTCGAGGACCCTGGCCAGGGCCTTGAAAAGCGCCTCGGCCTTGTGATGGTCGTCGCGGCCACAGACGACCCGGGCGTGCAGGGTGGCGTGGGCTGAGACAGCGAAGGATTGGAAGAAATGCTCGAACAGGCTGGTGGCGATCCCACCCACCGCGGGGCTTGTCCAGGCGGCCTCCATCATGCAGGCCGGCCGGCCGGAGAAATCCAGCGCCACGAAGGCCAAAGCCTCGTCCATCGGCACGTAGGCATGGGCCGTGCGGACGATGCCCTGCCTGTCCCCGAGCGCCTCGTCAAAGGCCTGCCCGAGCGCCAGGGCCACGTCTTCGACGGTGTGGTGTTCGTCGACGTGCAGGTCGCCCTGCGCCTGGACCACCAGGTCGAACAGGCCGTGGACGGCGAGATGGGCCAGCATGTGGTCGAGGAAGCCGATCCCGGTGGCGATCGTGTGCGCCCCGCTGCCGTCGAGGTTCAGTTCGACGGCGATGTCGGTTTCATTGGTCTTGCGGCTGATGGTGGCAGTTCTCATGTTTCCCTTTCCGGTCACGAAGTGTACGCAGATCACTCAACAAACAGATACTCCCTGCGGGCTCTGCATTCTTCGTCTAGATCGCCTTCAGCGCCTGCAAGAGGGCATCCGTGTGTTCAGGCTTACCAACGCTGACCCGGATGTGATCGCGCAGCCCGGGCCTGTCGAAGTAGCGGATCAGGATGCCGTATTGCTGCGCCAGGTCGGCTTTGAGACGGGCGGCGTCGCGGCCGGTCACCTGGCACAGGACGAAGTTGGAACGACTCGGGTAAGGCTGCAGCCAGGAGATAGCCGCCAGTCCCAGCCACAGGCGCTCCCGTTCGCGGCGCAGGGTCCGCACCTGCTCCCGCAGGAAATCCTGGTCCTGGATGGCTGCCATGGCTGCCACGCTGGCAGCGACGTTGACATTATACGGCTGCTTCGCCTTCCACAGGGCCGGCATCAGCCAGGCCGGGAAGGCGCCATAACCGATCCGCAGTCCGGCCAGTCCGGCCCATTTGCTGAAGGTCCGCAGGACGACCAGGTTCTCACGCGCCGGGACCTGGGAGATCCGGCTCAGGCCGCGGCCGAGCTGGTCGCTCTCGTCGGCGAATTCAATGTAGGCCTCGTCGAGGACCACCAGGATGGGCAGGTCGAGCAGTGCCTCGACCACCTCCGCCGGCAGCAGCGAGCCGTCGGGGTTGTTGGGGGCGGCCAGGAAGAGCACCCGGACAGCCTCCCGCGAGGCTGCCTCCTGGACCGCATCCAGGTCGAGTGAGAAGTCCGGGCGGCGCGGAACCTCGACCAGCCGTCCGGCGTTGAGCAGGGTGTCGAAGGCGTACATCCCAAAGGTCGGCGGGCAGTTCAGCACTGCCTCGCCCGGCTGCAGCACAACCCGCAGGATCAGGTCGATCAGTTCGTCGGCCCCGCTGCCGGGCAGCACGTACTCCTGCGGGACCCCGCTGAAATCGACCAGGCACTGGCGCAGCAGGCGGCTCTCGGGGTCAGGGTAGATGTGGGCAAAGTCCATTTCGGCCAGGGCGCGGCGAACGCGCGGCGAAATCCCGTAGGGGTTCTCATTGGCGTCCAGTTTGACGATCTCCTCCGGCCGGCGCCCGTAGCGGGTCGAGAGGATCTCGAACGGCTCGATCGGTGTATAAGCGGGCAGGTTATGGATGTGCGAGGGCAGTTGCATGGGCATGGCATTGCTCTTCGTGGCTACTCCTCCACCCGGCAGTCGGCCGAACGGGCATGGGCCTCCAACCCTTCGGCCCTGGCGATGCGGGCTGCCAGGGGGGCGATCTCGAGGGTGGTGGCCGGGTCGAGGGCGATCAGGCTGACCAGGTGGACGAAATCCCATACGTTGAGCGGGGAGGCGAAGCGCGCCGACCCGCCGGTCGGCATGACATGGCTGGGCCCGGCGACGTAGTCACCCAGCACCTCGAAGGAATGCTCGCCCAGGAAGATCCCACCAGCGTTGTGGATCTTCTCGGCCAGGGCCCAGGGGTCGCGCACAGCCAGGCACAGGTGCTCGGGGGCGTAGTGGTTGTTGAGTGCCGCGGCTTCGTCCAGGTCTTGCGTGACCACGATCCCGCTGCGCCCGGGCAGTGACTGGGCCAGGATTTCGGCGCGCGGCAGGGTCTCCATCTGGCGGGCGACCTCGAACTGGACCAGCTCGGCCAGTTCGTGTGACGGGGTCAGCAGGATCGCCGAGGCCAGCACGTCGTGCTCGGCCTGGGCCAGCAGGTCGGAGGCCACCCATTGGGGCCTGGCTGTCTCGTCGGCGATAACGACCGTCTCGGTCGGACCGGCCAGCCCGTCGATACCGACCACTCCGAAGACCTGACGCTTGGCCAGGGTGACGAACAGGTTGCCGGGGCCGAAGATCTTGTCCACGGCCGGGATGGATGCGGTGCCGTAGGCCAGGGCGGCGATGGCCTGGGCACCGCCCATGGCGTAGACTTCGGTCACCCCGCACAGGGCACAGGCAGCCCGGGTGATGGCGGCGATCTCTCCAGTACCGTGTTCGGGTGGGGTGGCGATGACGATCTCCTTCACCCCTGCCACCTGGGCCGGGATGACCGCCATCAGCACCGAGGAGGGCAGCGGTGCCGTTCCGCCGGGAATGTAGAGGCCCACCCGTTGGTGGGGACGGACCAGCTGGCCGAGCGTGCCGCCCAGGTCGCTGGTCAGCCAGGAGGTCAGCGGCTGGCGGGCGTGGAAGCGCCGGATTCTGTCGACGGCCGTCGCCAGTGCTGAATGGGTGGGGGTGTCGAGGGCCTCCAGTGCGGCGGCCAGTGCGGGGACAGGGACGCGCACGCGGGCCCCGGGAGGAAAACCGTCCAGGCGGGTTGACCAATCGCACAGGGCGGCGTCGCCCCGGGTCCGCACGTCATGCAGGATGCGGCGGACGGCCTCTTCGGGACCGATCCGTTCCCCGAAGGTCGTGGCAATCCGTTCCAGGACGGCCGTCGGGACGTCGATTTCGTCTGGGGGGATGCGTTTGAGGATCGTCTTGCGGGCAGTGATTGGGTCGTAGATTTTGAGCATGGTGTCTCCGTTGGGGTGCAGCGACTCCGCACCCTCCTTTATGCCAGCGCTTCCAGCATGGCCCTGTAGCGCGGCGGTTCTTCCTCGAAGATGTAGGTTACCGGGGCAACCACCACTCCGCTGCCGCCGATGGCGCGCAGTTCGTTGATGGCGGCGAAGAGCTGGTCGCGCCGGACGATGATGTGCAGGTCGTACCAGTTGGGATCGCCGTCGCGGCTGACCATCCGGCTGATGGTCGGCCCCTGAAGCCCACCGATGGTCTGCTGGGCGAACAATTTGGCGGCGATCGCCTCGGGACTTTCACCGCGCATATTGGCGAAGACCGACAGGTTGTCGCGGGCCCGCAGGCGGGCTTCGATGACCTCCAGCAGCTGGCGGGCGATGGCCAGCGCCTGGGGGTCGGCCTGCAGGACGGCCTGGTTGGCGATCAGGGCGGCCTGCGAGGCCTGGATCTCGCCGTCGGTTAGCGGGCGCAGGCGGTTGTCGCGCAGGGTCTGGCCGGAGGAGACCAGGTCGGCGATCAGGTCGGCATAGCCGATGGCCGGTGCGATCTCGAGTGTCCCCTCGGCGCTGACGATCGTGAACGGGACGTTGTTGGCCGACAGGAAGCGGGTGACCAGGGCGGGAAACTTGGTTGCCACCCGCAGCGGGCGACCGAGCGCCTCGGCCTGAACCCGCAGCCCGGCCACCGTCTCGATCTTCCAGTCCTCCGGGACGGCCAGGACGAGGGTACACCGGCCGTAGCCGAGAGCCTCGTGCAGGACCAGGATGTGGCCGTTCTCGCCGCGGTGTTCCTCGAGCACGTCCAGGCCGGTGATGCCGAAGTCGACGCTGCTGTTGCGGACCGAGATGACAATATCGGTTGGGCGCTGGAAGAGAACCGTCAGCCCCGGCAGCGCCGGGATGGCGGCCTCGTACTGGCGCGGGTTGGGTTTGTAGACTTCCAGCCCGCACGAGTCCAGAAAGGCGACCGTCTCGTCAGCCAGACGGCCCTTGGATGGCAGGGAGATGCGCAGGGAGCGCTGGGTCATGGTTTTCCTTCAACTCTCTCCCCATTTTCCCCAGAAAGAGGGGACCGAGGGGGGTAGCAAAAACCCCTGGCCATGCGACCGGGGGCAGTGGGTACGTGTGGAGGTTCGCTGTGGACTTACGCGGAACGAACCTGCTCTCCGGTCTGGCAGGGGCTGGTCGAATGATGATGATGCAGGTGACAGATGCGTTGCATAACAGGCGCTATTGTATCACAGCTTGTCCAGACGTGGCAACTATTTCATTTTTCTGGTTTCGTCGTCGCTGGAGTCGATCTCTTTGAATTCGCCGGTGACGATGAACAGGGTCCGTTCGCAGATGTTGGTGACCCGGTCGGCGACGCGCTCCAGGTTGTGGGTTACCCACAGCAGCCAGTTAGCGCGTTCGATCGTCTTGGGATCGGCCATGACGTAGGTCATCAGTTCGCGATAGACCTGGGTGTAGAGAGCGTCGACCTCATCGTCCTCGGCCGGGATGGCCAGGGCAGTTTCAGCGTCCTCATTGATGAAGGCGGTCAGGGCCCGGTGGAGCATGTCGGCGCCTTTCTGGGCCATGCGCGGGATGTCGATCAGGGGCTTGAGCAGCGCCTCATTGCCCATGCGGATGTTGACCGTGGCGATGCCCTTGGCATAATCGCCCATGCGCTCCAGTTCGCCAGCCACCTCCAGGACAGAGGCCAGCAGGCGCAGGTCGTGGGCCATCGGCTGCTGGGTGGCGATCAGGACCATGACCTGTTCTTCGATGGCATAGCGTTTGGCATTGATGCGGGCATCCATCTCGTAGATCCTGCGGGAGGCATCGATGTCGCGTTTTTTCAGAGATTCGACCGAACCGAGAATGGCTTCCTCGACCATGCTGCCCAGCAGGAGCAGTTCGTCTTTGAGTTGCTGGATGTCGCTTTCGAATGATTTGCGCATGGGTACCCTTTCTTCCTTTTCCCGTCTGTTTATTATAACCATTTTCGCTCTCCGCGGGGTTATCCGAACCGGCCGGTGACGTAATCTTCGGTGCGCTTGTCGGACGGCCGGGTGAAGATCTTGTTGGTCTCATCGAATTCGATCACCGTCCCGGAACGGGCGTGACCGTTGGCCAGCATCATCATGGCGGTGTAGTCCGAGACCCGGGCCGCTTGCTGCATATTGTGGGTAACGATGATGATCGTGTAATTCCGCTTGAGTTCTTCCATCAATTCCTCGATCTTGAGCGTGGCGATCGGGTCGAGGGCTGAGGCGGGCTCATCCATCAGGATGACTTCCGGCTGGACGGCGATCGTCCGGGCGATGCACAGGCGCTGTTGCTGTCCGCCCGAGAGCGCCAGGCCGGAGCGGTGCAGGATATCCTTGACCTCGTCCCATAGGGCAGCCTGGTGCAGTGAGCGTTCGACCAGCTCGTCCATGTTCCCCCGGTAGCCGTGGACGCGTGCCCCCCAGGCAATGTTCTCGTAGATCGACTTGGGGAAGGGGTTGGGCTTCTGGAAAACCATCCCGATGCGGTGGCGGACCTCGACCGGGTCCACCTGACGAGCGTACAGATCCTGGCCGTCGAAGAGCACCTGTCCGCTGGCGTGCGATTCGGGGACCAGTTCGTTCATGCGGTTGAAAGAGCGCAGCAGGGTCGACTTGCCGCAGCCCGAGGGTCCGATGATGGCGGTGATCTTGTGGCGCTGGATGCGCAGGTTGACGTCGGTCACGGCCTTGAAATCGCCATAAAAAATTGCCAGGTGACGGGTCTCGATGACGTAGTTGGAATCGGCTGTGGTTGACATTAGAACCTCTTGGTGCTGCGGTTGCGCAGCACGATAGCAGTTGCATTCAGGCTGAGCAGCAGGACGATCAGGACCAGGATGGCCGCTGCTGCCAGGTGGCGCCATTCGGCTTGCGGGCGGGCGGTCCACTGGTAGATCTGGATCGGCAGGGTGGTGAATCGGGAGAAGATATTCGGGTCAAAACTTATCGCTGTCGAGGCCCCGACCACGATCAGCGGGGCGGTCTCACCGATCGCCCGGCTGACGGCCAGGATCGTGCCGGTCAGGATGCCCGGGATGGCATTGGGCAGGACGTGCGACCAGACGGTCTGCCATTTGGTGGCCCCCACGCTCAGGCTGGCCTGGCGCAGCGACTGCGGAACGGCCCGCAGGGCCTCCTGGGCGTTGATGATGATCAGCGGCAGCACCAGCAGGGCCAGGGTCAGTCCGGCCGAGAGGACTGTCCGGCCGCTGGCAGTGGTAGGGTCTACGCTGCCGAAGACGGCACCGCTGGTCAGGACGCCGAGCACCCGGACGAAGATCGCCAGGCCGAGGATGCCGTAGATGATCGACGGCACGCCGGCCAGATTGTTGATGTTGGTCCGGATCAGGCGGTTGAGCCAGTTGTCGAGGGCGTACTCTTCAAGATAGATCGCCGCCCCGACGCCCAGCGGGAAGGCGACCAGGATGGTGACCAGGATCGTCAGCAGGGAACCGAGGATGGCTGTGCGTACCCCGGCGTTGACCGCTTCGCTGGACTGCGGTCGCTGGATGAACTCAGCGTTGATCCAGGAGATAAAACGCAGTTCGGCATCCGGGTACTCCTCGATGACCCGGGCCCGGATCTCGGCTCCCTGGGTCAGCGATTCTCTCAGGGTCCAGGACTCGGTCACGTCGTAGCGGACGATCCGCTCGATGACCAGGTCGTAGACATTGATCCGGCTGCGTTCATTGAAAGGGATCTCGTTGTCGAGTTTGTTGAAGGCCCCGCTGGACAGGTTCTGGCGCAGGATCTCCACCAGGAGCTCCTGCGGAAGATCCTCTATCGCGACACCGTCCACGGCCAGGCTGGCAGGGTCAACCCGGGCTTCATAGGCCACGTAGCCGAAGGCGCCGTCGATGATGTTGAGCAGCAGGGCGGTCAGGGCGATGATGCCGATCACGGTTGAAGCCTGGAAGACGATCTGCCAGATCACCCCGGCGCGATGGCGGGTCGCGAGGTTATCGCGGAACCGGCCGCCGTTCGAGTAGGAGGGATTGTTCTTTTTCATTCGTACACCTCCCGGAAGCGGCGCACGATGCGCTGGCTGACGATGTTCAGGGTCAAGGTGATGAAGAACAATAGCAGGCCAATGGCGAAGATGCTGTTGTAATCGATCGAGTCGTAGCTCAGGTCGCCGCCCGAGATGCGCACGATGTGGCCAGTCATGGTCTCGGCACTCTGGAAGGGGTTGAAGGTGAAGTTTGGCCCGGCGCCAACCGAGACAGCCACGATCATGGTCTCGCCGATAGCCCGGCTGATCCCGACGATGATCGCCGCGGCGATGCCAGAAAGTGCTGCAGGGACGACCACCTTGAGGACTACTTCCAGTTTCGTCGCCCCCAGCCCATAGGCAGCCTCGCGCAAGGCGCGCGGCACGGCGTTGAGGGCGTCCTCGCTCATCGAGGCGATCAGCGGCAGGATCAGGATGCCCATCACCAGACCGCCGGAGGCCATGTTGTAGATCTGAACCACGTCGTTGCCGAAGAGCGAGCGCAGCAGGGGGGTGACGAACATCAGGGCGAAGTAGCCGTAGACGATGGTCGGGAGGCCGGCCAGGATTTCCAAGATCGGCTTGAGGGTCCTGCGGACCTTGTGGGAGGCGTATTCGCTCAGGTAGATGGCGGCCGCCATCCCGAGCGGGATGGCAATGGTCATGGCAATCAGCGAGGTGATAAATGTGGATGTGGCCAGTGGCAGGATGCCGAACTCGTTGATGTGGGGTTGCCAGGAGGTCCCGGTCAGGAACTCCCATGGATCCACCTCGGGGGTGCGAAAGAAGAGCAGGGCTTCCTTGCCCAGTTCATAGACGATCCCCAGGGTCGTGAAGATGGAGAAGAAACCGGCGAAGAAGAGCAGGGACTGGATGATGGTCTCCCCGACCCTGCGGCGCTTGCGCAATCCCTCTTTGCGGACCGGGTAGCCGGTTCCTTGGGCCGCCTCTTTTTTTCCAGGCATGATGAATCCTTATTGGATGACAGGGCCTTCCTCCCTGTAATCCCAGGGAGGAAGGGTGGTTGATGGGAGAAGGTGCCTGCTTGATTAGGGCTGCAGGCCGACGGCTGCGTACCAGGCGTCCACGGCCGCCTCCAGGGCTTCCTGGCTGGCTGGGAAGTAGCCAACATCCACGATCTCGTAGTTGACGTTGGTCAAGTAGAAGTAGATGAAGGCAGCAACCTGGGGCTTCTCCTGCATGATCTGGGCCGTGGAGTAGATGAACAACGGGCGAGCCAGCGGGTACTCGCCGCTCTCGGCGGTCTCGGCGGTGGGGGCTACGCCGTCGATGGCGAGCACGTTCAGCGCCCCGGCGTTCTCCTGGTAGTAGGCGAAGCCGAAGAAGCCGATGGCGTAGGGGCTGCCCAGCACGCCCTGGACCAGGACGTTGTCGTCCTCGGAGAGTTGCAGGTTGGAGGCGGACAGGATCGGGGCCTCGTCCTCGTCGAAGATTTCTTCAACAAAGTAGTCGAAGGTGCCGCTGTCGGTGCCGGGGATGAAGCGCAGGATCGGCTCGGCCGGCCATTCGGGGCGCACGTCGGACCAGGTTTCAGCGGTCGAGAAGATGGCGGCCAGTTCGAGCCTGGTTACGTCGGTGGCGAAGTCGTTCGCGCGGCTGACGACGATGGCGAGGGCATCCGTGCCGACCCGGAATTCGATCGGTTCGCGGCCGATGCTCTGGCAGGACTCAACCTCGCTGTCCTTGATGGCGCGCGAGGCGTTTGCGATGTCGGTCTCACCGTTGACGCAGAAGCGCTCGAAACCGGCACCGGAACCGATGCTGTCGATGGTGATGGCGCCGGTGAAGCCTTCCTCTTCGAAGCGCTGCATCATGCGCTCGGAGAGTGGGAAGACCGTCGATGAACCGGCGGTGATGATTTCACCGCTGGTGTTCTCGGGCAGGTACCCGGCCAGCGGGTCTGGGAGGGCTTCGGTGGGCTGCTCGGTCATGACCACAGGTTCTTCGGTCGCGACCGGGGACGCACTGCAGGCGGCCAGCACCAGGCTGGTGATCAAGATGGCGAACAGTGGAACAAACAGGTGCTTACGCATGTATAATCCTCCTTCTTTCCGTTAAGGTTTTGTTTTCCATGCTGTCATATTATCAGACCGTAGTTAAGGACCGTGGAACGCTGGTTTAACGTTTGGTTAAAGCCAGAAGGCCCCATTTCCGAGGGCGGAATGGGACCTTCTGGTTAGGGGAGGAGGAAACTCTGCTGGTTAAGGAAGGGTTTGCGTTCGGACAGTTCGTGCAGTTCAGGCAGACTGCCTGGCGTCGTGCAGCAGGTTTTCGGTCATGGTATTGCAGGGCAGGGTCATCTCCTGCAGCAGCCGCGCGGCAGGGTGATTCAGGGTGATGATGAAGATGTAGCCATTCTGATCCTTGGCGGGAGTGAGTTCGACATCCACGATCCGCCAGCCCTCATCCAGGGCGGAGAGCAGCACCATGTAGCTGGCCGGTCGGACCTGGGCGTAGGCCTGCCGTGAAGCGAGATGACGGACTTGTTTTCGGTCGACCTTTTGCAGGTTCATCGCTGCCCCTTTCTTGGCTGGTGTTTGCCCCAGCCGGACTGCTCGGGACAACTGCGCCGCACCCAGGGGATGCGGCGCAGATTACCAATAAAGCACCGGCATTATTTGTTGCGCTGGCAACTGCGCCGTTTCTGCACCGTGTCGACGGCGAAAACGACCAGCATTGCAACCGTTGAGAAGATCAAGAATCCCATGCCTGCGTTCCCTTTTCACAAGATTATCACAATTGAACTTTCAAGCGCCCAACAGGGGACTAACAAATTGGTAAGTCGGGCCTTTCAACTTTGTTAGGCGACCAACTGCTGTTCGATCCAGTCCCGGACCGTTTCCCCGATCTGGTCGCGCACCTCGCGGAACTTGAGCATTTTGTCCACCGCACTGCCATCAAAGGCGGCCGGGTCCTCGAAAGACCAGTGCAGGCGCTGGTTGACTCCAGGCCAGACGCGCGGGCAGTTCTGTTCGGCCTCGTGGCAGACGGTGATCAGGTAGTGGAAATGCACCTTGCCCAGGTATTCATCCACTCCCTTGGAACGCTGCCCGGATAGATCGATGCCGATCTCTTCCATGACCGCCCTGGTCAGTGGATGAATCCCTTTCGGCTCGAGCCCGGCGCTGAAGGCTTCGAATCGGTCGTTTCCCAGGTCGCGCAGGAAGGCTTCCGCCATCAGGCTGCGGGCCGAATTGTGAGAACATAGAAAGAGGACCCTGATTTTCATGGATGTCCTTTCAAAAAGAAGACTGGCGTATCAAAAGTTCCGCCAGTTCATCTTATCACAGGCTGATTAACGGCCTGTTAAGGCCGGGTGATGATTGGGTAAACTCTTACGGCCAGGTTATCGTCAACCGCTGGAAAGCGGCCGTGACCGGCAGCAGGTCGTACGAAGCGATGGCGATGGCTGGTGAGCCCTTGTAAAAGGTCTCGTATTCGGCCGGGATCGGCATGTCCAGTGCCTCTTGGCCGTTGATGGCCAGTGCCAGGGCCTGGTGGGTGCAGGTGGCTGTGTATTCGTTGGTCGCCTCCCCGCTGCGGATGGCGGTCGAGGCACCGCTGTGGATCGTTCGGAAGCCGTCCCCGAAGCGGTCGAAGGCCCGCACCTCGTACTCGCCGCTGTTGGAGACGACGAACTCGAACCAGCCGTCGTCGTAGTCGTTCATCCCGCACACCAGGACGATCCCGTTGGAGTTGACGCCCCGGTTGGCGGCCACCACGCTGAGGCGCATGTCGTAGTACAGGCGGTCGTAGACCAGGTACAGTTCCAGGTTCGGCCCCTGCAGGTCGAAGACCAGCTCGCCGTCGGTGGCGATCAGGCTGAACAGGCTCTCGTCGACATTTTCGAAGAAGAAGGTTTCATTGCTCTGGTCGCGTAGTACCGGCGACCAGTGGGCCAGGTCGGTCTCGAACTCCTCGCTGAATACAGCCGGCGGGGTCAGGTCGGGGGTGGCGTTCGGCTGTGGGGTGGGAGTTCGGGTCGGTCGGCTGGTCGGCCGGGGGGTCGGTTCGCTGGTGATGTCGTCGGTCCCCTCGCAGCCAGTCAGCCCTCCTGCTCCGCACAGGATCAAACAGGCACACAAAAACAGGTGCATCTTCATGGTTCGCCCTCCCGGGAATTATTATACTATGCCCGTTAGGAATATTTACGCGGCGGTGGGGATGGTGAAAAAGAATGTGCTGCCCTGGCTTTCGACACTCTCGGCCCAGATCCTGCCCCCGTGGGCCTCGACGATGTGCCGGGCGATCGAGAGTCCCAGCCCAGTCCCACCGCCGGAGCGCGAGCGGTCGGTCTTGTAGAAGCGCTCGAAGATGCGCGCCAGGTCCTCGGCCGGGATGCCCAACCCGGTGTCGTGTACTGCGAAGCGAACGAAGGCCCTCTCCGCACCAGCCTGCAGGATCACCTCACCGCCCGGGCGGGTGAACTTGACTGCGTTGTGGATCAGGTTGACCAGCACCTGCTCGAGGCGGGCAGCGTCTGCCCGAACCGGTGGCAGGTCCGCGCCGGCTTCGACCCGCAGGCCCAGTCCGGCGCGTTCGGCCTGGGTGCGCATCCGTTCGGCCGCCGATTCCAGCAGCCGGTCCGGAGTGACGTTCTTTAACTTGAGCGGCACATGGCCCGACTCGATCCGGCTCAATTCGAGCAGTTCGGCAGCCATCTGGGTCAGGGCATCCACCTCGGTCTCGATGCGTTGCAGGAAGCGGCGTGCCGCCGGCGGGTCGTCGAGGGCACCCTCGTTCAGTGTTTCGGTCAAGGCCTTGAGCGAGGCCAGTGGTGTGCGTAACTCGTGGGATATGTTGGAGATGAAATCTCGCCGGACTGTCTCTAGCTGCCGGACGCGGGTCAGGTCCTGGACCATCAGCAGGCTGCCGCTGGTGTGTCGTTCGGGAATGGCGAACAGCTGCAGGAACTGGTGCCGTCCAGGCAACTCGACCGATTCGATCTGGACCTCGCCGCTCTCCTGGCAGCGCTGCCAGGCCTCGACCAGTTGGTGCTGGCGGACGACCTCTGCCACTGTGTGGCCTACGGCGTCGTAGTGCTCGAACAGCCGCTCGGCAGCCGGGTTCAGGAAGCTGATCTGCCCATTGGCGTCGGCAATCAGGACTCCGTCGGTCATCTGGTCGAGCATGGCGGCCAGTTTGCCGCGCTCGCCATCCACCTCGGCGAACTGATCGTTTAGCTCGGCGACCAGGTCGCGCACTGCGTTGGACAGTTCCTCCAACGCCGGCACGTCTCGCGGCAGGAGTGTATTCCCTTTCCAGGCGGCGCGACGGACTGTCCTGGCGTAGTCGTCAAGCCGACGGCGCAGGCGGACAAAACGCCAGCCCAACCAGGCGGCGAGCAGAAGCGAGAGAACCGACAGGAGGCCGAGGGTCCAGATCATTTCAGGGGAGGCTCAGGAAACGGTGCGCCAGCTGGACCGATAGGTTGGTCAGCAGCCAGTTGAAGGCCAGCAGGCCGGAGAAGGTCCTGACCGGGATCCAGGCTTCCGGCAACAGGGGGAAGGAGAGCAACCAGGCGGCCATCAACCCCGCCAGGGGCGTGAGAGGGATCCGGCCCAGAAAGAGACGTTCGCGTGTGGTTTTCATGGGACCAGTTTAATCGGGTGGGGTTCTCAAAGGCTTGCCCGCCCTACCAGGATCTGGGCGGCAGTTGAGGACCTGTTCCTTTCAGCCCTCGAAGCGGTATCCCCCGCCTCGCACGGTGACGAGGCGGGTGGGGCGGGCAGGGTTCTGCTCGAATTTCTGGCGCAGCCAGCGCACGTGGACGTCGACTGTGCGGCTGTCGCCGAAGTAGCCCCAGCCCCAGACGCGTTCCAGGATGAACTCACGTGTCAACATCTGGCCCTTGTGCTCGGCGAAGAAAACCAGGAGGTCGTATTCCTGCGGCTTGAGAGCCACGACCGTTCCGCCCAAGGTCACCTCGCGGCGGGTAAGGTCGAGTGACAGGTCATCGAAGGTCAAAATTTTGTGGCTGGTCTCTTGAACCTGGCTCCTGCCCAGTTCCTCGCGCACCAGTTGGGTGCGGCGCAACTGGGCCTTGACCCGGGCGATCAGTTCGCGCATTGAGAAGGGCTTGGTCAGGTAGTCGTCGGCCCCGACCTCCAGCCCGACGACGCGGTCGATCTCATCGTCGCGGGCGGTCAGCATCAGGATCGGGACTGACATCTCTTTGCGCAGGATCTTGCAGACCTCGAAGCCGTCCAGTTCAGGCAACATGATGTCGAGCACGATCAGGTCGGGGGCCGCAGTGCGAGCTGCCTCCAGGGCCGCCCGCCCGTCGCCGACAGCGGTGACCATGAAGCCCTGCTTCTCCAGGTTGTAGACCAGGGTTTCCTGCAGGGCAGGTTCATCTTCGACGATCAGGATCGATTCGGACATGAATTCATTATATGCCGATTTCAGATCCGCCATAAGGCCTTTTTTTTGTTTTCGTCCGCTTGGCGGAATTCATGGCGAAAACAAAAACGACCTGCCTGTGCGCCGGGTCGTGGGTGCAGGCTGAGCAGACCATCAGCCGAACCGCCCTTCGACGTAATCCTCGGTGCGCTGCTTCTTGGGGTGGGTGAAGAGTTCCTTGTCCACGCCGTATTCGATCAGTCCGCCCTGCAGGAAGAAGGCGGCGTAGTCGGCGGTGCGGGCGGCCTGTTGGACCGAGTGCGGGACAAGGACGATGGTGTACTCCCGTTTGAGTTCCTGCAGGGCCCCCTCGACCTTGCTGGTCGAGATCGGGTCGAGGCCGGAGGTTGGCTCGTCGAGCAGGATGACCTCCGGCTGCTGGGCCAGGACACGCGCCAGGCACAGGCGCTGCTGCTGTCCGCCGGAGAGGGCGATGGCCGGGTCATCGAGGCGTTCCTTGACCTCATCCCACAGGGCGGCCAGCTTCAGGCCGCGTTCGGCGGCCTCGTCCAGGCGCGAGCGGCGCTTCTCGCCGGCCAGTTCCAGCCCGTAGGTCAGGTTGCCGCGGATGGACAACGGCAGGACCACCGGACGGGCGAAGACCATCCCGACCCGGCGGCGCAGTGCGATCACGTCGGTCGCAGGATCCAGGATGTCCACCCCATCGAGCAGGATCCGGCCTGCGACGGTCCGCACATCGGCCAGGTCGTTCAAGCGGTTGAGACAGCGCAGCAGGCTCGATTTCCCGCCGCCGGCCGGGCCGAACAGGACCGAGATGGCGTTGACGGGGATGTTCAAGCTGATCTCGTGCAGCGATTCGGTTCCATCCGTATAGGATAGGGAAAGGTCTTCGATAACGATCTTGTTTTCTACCATTGTCTTTTTGCTCTTGCCCGCGAGCGGATCACCGTTGCAACGAGATTCATGCCCAGCACGAAGATGATCAGCACCAAAGCTGTGCCGTACTGGATCTGGAAGGGCATCTCGGGCACCTGGGTGGAGATGACGAACAGGTGGTAGGGCAGGGCCATGGTGGCATCCAGCGGCGAGCCGGGCAGGCGCGGCAGGAAGAAGGCGGCCCCGGTGAACAGGATCGGGGCGGTCTCGCCGGCGGCGCGCTCCAACCCCAGGATGACCCCGGTGATGATCCCCGGCAGGGCCTGGGGCAGGACGATCCTGCGGATCGTCTGCCAGCGCGTTCCACCCAGTGAAATGCTCACGGTCCGGAAGGCCTGCGGGACGGAGCGCAGGGCCTCCTCCGAGGCGCTGATGATCACCGGCAGGGTCATGATCGAGAGGGTCAGTGAGGCGGCCAGGATGCTGGTACCGAACTGCAGGAACAGGACGAACAGTCCCAGCCCAAACAGGCCGTAGACTACCGAGGGGATGCCGGCCAGGCTGATGATCGCAATTCGGATGGTGCGGGTCAGCCAGTTTTCGGAGGCGTATTCGGACAGGTAGATTGCCGCCGCGATCCCCAGCGGGACCGAGAAGACGGCCGTGCCGACCGTCAGGTAGAAAGTCCCGACGATGGCTGGCCAGATGCCGCCCGCGCGCATCCCGTCGCGTGGCATGGCGGTCAGGAATTCCCACGAGATCGCCGGCGCGCCCTGGAGAATGATGTAGATCATAACGCCCACGATCGGCACGACGGTGAAGAGCGCCACCAGGCTGATCATCGAGAAGCCCAGCCGCTGGATCAGGTCACGGTTGAGGAAGGTTTTCTTCATCTCAGGATAAAACCCTCTCGGCGCGCTTCTTGGAGCGGAAGACGATCGCCGCGGCGCTCAGATTGACGGCCAGCGAGATCAGGAACAGGACCATGCCGATGAAGAACAGCACGTGGTAGTGGTTGCTGCCGGAGGCGACCTCACCCATCTCGGCGGCGATCGTGGCTGTCATCGTCCGGACCGGGGAGAAGAGCGAGTTGAGGTGTACGGCCAGCACCGGGGCGTTGCCGGTAACCATCATGACGGTCATCGTCTCGCCGATCGTGCGCCCGATGCCGAGCATCACCGCGGTCAGGATGCCTGAGCGAGCAGCCGGCAGGGTCACCCGCCAGATCGTCTGCCAGCGGGTGGCACCCAGGGCCCAGGCGCCCTCGCGGTAGGAGGTCGGCACAGCGTCCAAAGCATCCTCGGCGATCGAGACGATCGTCGGCACAGCGATCCCGCCCAGCAGGATCGCCCCGGCCAGGGCGGTCAGGCCGGTCGGCAGGTCGAGCAGGACCCGCAGGTAGGGTGAAAGCAGCAGGATTCCCAGGAAGCCGAGCACCACCGAGGGCAGCCCGCCGAGCAGTTCGACCAGCGGCTTGAGCACCTCGCGCAGCCAGCGCGGGGCGATCTCGGACATGAAGACCGCCGTCCCGATCCCGAAAGGAACCGCCACCAGCATCGCGCCGACGGTGACGATCAGCGAGCCGGTGATCAGCGGCAGGATGCCGTACAGGCCCTCGATCGGATACCAGCGGGTGCTGAAAAGCGTCCCCAGGTCGACTTCGGCCAGGGCCGGGATGCCTTCGCGCAGCAGGAAGAAGAAGATCAGGGCCACGAAGACGATCGCCGAGTAGCCGGAAACCCTGATCAGCCGGGTGATCGCATATTCGCGGAAATTTTTCGATTTCTCCATGTGTTCTCTGGCGAGCATTACCGGATCGGGACGAAACCCAGTTCGGCCACGATCTCCTGGGCCTCGGGGGAAAGGATCCAGTCCAGGTATTCCTGCACGACCCCGGTCGGTTCGCCGGTGGTGTACATATACAGGTCACGGGCGATCGGGTAGGACCCATCGTTGACCGTGGCAATGGCCGGCAGGATGTAGGGGCCGCCGGGGTCACGGGCCACAGCGACCACCTTCAGGTCCGGCGGGACATAGCCCAGGCCGTCGTAGCCGATGGCGTTGGGGTTCTGGCGGACCTCGTTGATGATGCCCTCCGAAGAGGGCAGCAGCAGGGTGTTCATCGAGAACAGCAGGTCGCTGTCTCCGTCGCCCATGCGCAGAACGGTTTCGAGGAAGTAGACATGGGTACCCGAGTTGGTCTCGCGCGACAGGCGCACGATCGGGCGGTCCTCGCCGCCGACCTCGGTCCAGTTGCTGATCCGCCCGCTGTAAATGTTGGATAACTGCATCAAAGTCAGCTGGCCAACCGGGTTGTCGGGGTGGACGATGATGGCGATCGCGTCGCGGGCGATGACGAACTCAACTGGCTCGATTCCGTTGGCGATGGCACTGGCGCGCTCTTCGTCCTTGATCTGACGCGAGGCATTGGCGATGTCAACCGTGCCGTTGATCAGGGCGGCGATGCCGGTCCCCGAACCGCCACCAGAGACCGAGATGCGCACTTCAGGACGGACCCCCTGGTAGCGTTCAGCCCAGGCCAGGGCCAGGTTGACGATCGTGTCGGAGCCCTTGTTCTCTATATAAGCGGCCGCCTGCGCCGTTTCCCCCGAGACGGGGGACGGCCCGCAGGCGGCCAGGCTGGTGACTACCAGGACCAGGAGGAGCAGTCGGGCGAGTTTCATCGGCCGAATTATAAGGCATAAATCGGCCCGCTTTCTTAGAATTCTGTGCGTTTTGTCGAAGTGTTCTATAATGGGACCGGCGTGCTTGATCCGCCCAACCCATATTGGCCGGAGGCAAAATGATTGGTTTCCTGCAGGTGCTGGGGGGACTGGCATTGTTCTTGTTCGGCATTCGCATGCTCAGCGGGGGAATGGAAAAACTGGCCGGGGACCAGATCCAAAAATGGCTCGACCGCGTGACCAGCGGACGGATCCGGAGTGCCCTCTTTGGCACGGCGGCGACGGCCTTGATCCACAGCAGCGGCCTGCTGATGGTGACCATGATCGGCCTGATCAATGCCAATCTGATGTCTGTCCAACAGGCGATCAGCGTCATGCTCGGACAGGAGATCGGGACCACCCTCACGGCCCAGATCGTGGCCTTCAACATCGGCAACTTTAACATGGTCTTCGTCGTCCTGGGAGTGATCCTGTTTGAGTTCTTCCGCCAGCGCGACTGGAACAAATACGGCGAGATCAGCTTCGGGATCGGGATCGTCTTTCTGGGCATGACCCTGATGTCCGGGGCCCTCGACGAGCTGATGGAGATCTCCTGGATCGCCCGCGGCTTTCTGACCATGGGCCAGTACCCGCTGGTGGCTGTCCTGGCCGGGCTGCTCATGACCTCGATCACCCAGAGCAGCACCGCTGTGACCAGCATGACGGTGGCAATGGGGATGAGCAATGCCATCACGATCGAGGCCGCGGTCGGGATCATCCTGGGGTCCAATATCGGGTCCTGCATCACTGGTTTGATCGCTTCGCTGCGGCTGTCGCGGGCAGCCCGCCAGGCCTCGTTGGCCCAGATCACCATCAACGTCTTTGGCGTCTTGCTATTCCTGCCGTTCATCGCCCCGTACGCCAGCCTGATCAGCCACACCTCCAGTGAACTGCCGCGCCAGATCGCCAACGCACATACGATCTTCAATGTCTCTGTGAGCATCATCCTGTTCCCGTTCGTCAAACAGATCGCCCGCTTCAGTGAATGGCTGGTGTCGAATCAAAAGAAGGAAGAAAAGGCCAAGCTGACCGCCTTCATCGACGCGATGCAGTTCAGCGTCCCGGCAGTGGCTCTGACCGAGGCTTCCCGGGAGTTGACCCGCCTGGGAGAGGTGACCGCCCAGATGGTCGGCGATAGTTGCCGGGCGCTGGTTGAATGCGATACGGCCCTCGCCCAACGGGTGATCACCCAGGAGGACGAGTTCGTCGACCCGGTCTTCAAGACACTGGTCGATTTCGTCGACCGGTTGCTCGGGAGCGACCTGACCGAACACCAGCGCAAGCGCTGTTTCCAGATCAAGAACCTGCTGATGGACATCGAGCGTGTGGCCGACATGTCGGAAGACCTGGCCCAGTATGCCCTGGAGCGGGTTGAGAACGATGTGCAGTTCAGCCCCGAGGCCAGCCAGGCTCTTCAACTGGCTGGCCGACACGTGCACCAGACGTACGAACAGGCGATCCGGGCCTTCCGGGACAGTGACCATGCACTGGCTGCCCGGGTCTGCCAGGAGGAGAGCGCATTCGACCGGCTCTACTGGCAGATCCGCCAGGGGCACATCGACCGCCTGGAGGCGGGACGATGCCAGCCCGAAGCCGACGTGATCTTTACCGAGACCATGCGCGTGCTGGAGCGGATCAGCGACCACGCCGACAATCTGGGCGTCAGCGTTTCCCGTACCGGGGCACATTAATCGTGTAAAATACAACCCGTGACCGAGACCCCCGTCTTCCTCATTCGCGGTCTGGACTTTTACTACGGCCCGAAACTGGCCCTATCGAAGATCGATATGGATATCCTGCCGCAGCGCGTCACTGCCCTGATCGGCCCCTCGGGTTGCGGCAAGTCGACTTTCCTGCGCTGCCTGAACCGGATGAACGATTCCATCCCGGGGGCGCGTGTCGAGGGTCAGATCCTGCTCGACGGGCAGGATATCTACGCCCCCGACTACAACGTAACAGAGTTGCGCCGGCAGGTTGGGATGGTCTTCCAGAAGCCCAATCCCTTCCCGCAGTCGGTCTATGACAACGTTGCCTTCGGGCCGCGCAGCCTGGGCCTGACCCGTCGCAAGGCCGAACTGGACACCATTGTTGAGAAGAGCCTGCGGGCGGCGGCACTGTGGGACGAGGTCAAGGACCAACTGACTCAGAATGCCCTCGGCTTCTCTCTTGGCCAGCAGCAGCGCATCTGCATCGCCCGGGCGATCGCGGTCAGGCCGGAGGTGATCCTGTTCGACGAGTCGACTTCGGCCCTCGATCCGATCGCCACCGGTCAGATCGAGGACCTGATCGCCGAGCTCAAGAAGCAGTACACCATCGTCATCGTGACCCATAACATGCAGCAGGCTGGGCGGGTCTCCGATTCCACCGGCCTGTTCTGGCTGGGTGAACTGGTCGAGTTCGCCTCCACGGAAGAGCTCTTCACCCGCCCCAAGCAGGAATTGACCAATGCTTACCTGACCGGCAAGATGGGGTAGAAGTCTTGAGCGCCAGGCAGGACTGCAGGTCGGGATGTCTGGCGACCTGTTTTTTATCGGACGATAGCAACGGCAGGGATTGTGCCTCCGCGAAAATAACCGTCCCGCTTTTGACCAGCAAAAGGGCACTCCTTTGGGGTGGGCGCCTGGAACTGCTTCTTGCAGAGATCGCTGCACTGAAGTCGCCGCGAAGCGGGGGGCAGCAACGTTTTCGGTTCGGAGGTTTACGCAGTACTCTGGAACAACTGCATTTCTGGTGATTAATATGTGCTTTGCAGGATCGGCTTGGATCCTGGCGAGTTTTTGAAAACGCGTCCAACCCAGCCCAAAGCGAGTGCTGGTAATAATCGCCCACCATATCTGGCAAGAATGCGCGCTGGAATGAAAATATCCCAATCAGGCGTCGCTGTAATTTTGACAACTGGCAGAATCTCCGGCATCATCCCTCTTGACGAGTTCTAGACAACTTGGTATATTTGCGCCCAATGTTCACCTGCCGTATGACCACCGCTACTACCATGATGACCCAGATCCCCCTGGGGCGCCTGTGCATGGGTAGAGAGCGGTGAACGTGTAAAGAGAACCACCAGACCAGCATACCGGCGCCCCGCACCTGCGGGGCGTTTTTTCAACCCTTCGCTCGGTGGAAACGGCAGGGCGGCGTGCAGAGGAGAGAGAGATGACATCCAAATCGGGATCCAGGACGGTCGTGATGAAGTTCGGTGGCACCTCGGTCGGGTCGCCGGCCGCGATGCGGGCTGCTGCCGGGATCGTTCGCGCCACCCGGGCCGACTGGCCGGGCGTGGTCGTGGTCACCTCGGCCCTGACAGGGGTGACCAGCCTGCTGCTCGAGGGCGCCGCAGCCGCCGTGCGGGGCGACATGGAAATCGTCACCCGGGCCGAAGGCCGCCTGCGCCAGCAGCACTATGAGCTCGCCGATGCCCTGGTCGCAGATCCCGGGGCGAGCGCCCGGGTCAAGCGGGAGATCGGCCTGTTGATCGGCGAATTCATGAGCCTGTGCCACGCCCTGGCGGTGCTGGGCGAGGCCACCCCGCGTGCCCTCGACGCCGTGGCCGCCCTGGGCGAGCGGATGAGCGTTCACCTGCTGGCCGCGGCGGTGGAGCTCCAGAACCTCCCGGTGCAGGCTGTCGTGGCCACTCGGTTGATCTGCACCGACGACTCCCACCAGAATGCCCACCCTGACATGGCCTCCACAACATCCTGGACCCAGGCCGTCCTGGGCCCGATCCTGGAAGCCGGCCGGGTGCCGGTCGTGACCGGCTTCATCGGCGCCACCGCGGACGGCATCACCACCACCCTGGGGCGCGGCGGCAGCGACTACTCGGCTGCCATTCTGGGCATGGCCCTGGGAGCCGACGAAGTCTGGATCTGGACCGACGTGGATGGGGTCATGACTGCCGATCCGCGCTGGGTGCCCTCGGCCCGTACGATTCCCGAGCTGAGCTATCGCGAAGTGGCTGAACTGGCCTACTTCGGGGCCAAGGTCCTTCATCCCAAGACAATCCTGCCGGTGGTCGAGGCCGGAATCGGCCTGCGCATCTGCAACACGTTCAACCCCGGGCACCCCGGCACGCGCCTGGTCGGGGATGCCAACGGGAAGGGCCCGACCGGCAGCCGCCCGGTGCTCAAGGCGGTTACGGCGATCCGCAAACAGCGGCTGATCACAGTCGAGGGGCGCGGCATGCTCGGGGTCCCGGGCGTGGCGGCCCGGAGCTTCGCGGCGGTGGCATCCACCGGAACCAGCGTCCCGCTGATCAGCCAGGCCTCGTCGGAGCAGTCGATCTGTTTCGCCGTTCCCGACGAGGCCGCCAGGCGGGTGCAGCAGGCCGTCGAGGCGGCCTTCGTCTCCGAACTGGCCCTCCGCGACATCGACCGGGTCTGGGCGACCGAGGAGGCTGCCATTATCACCGTGGTTGGAGCTGGCATGATCCGGGTCCCCGGCGTGGCCGGAAAGATCTTCAGCGCCCTGGGCGACTGCGGCGTCAACGTGATCGCCATTGCCCAGGGCTCGTCGGAAGTCTCGATCAGCATGGTCGTGACCGCCGCGGATACCGAAGCGGCTGTCCAGGCCGTCCATTCCCTCATCGTGAACGGAGAAGCCTAACATGGAGCAGAAGATCCCTGTCGTCATCCTGGGGGCTACTGGCAGCGTCGGCCAGCGGATGGTCCAGCTGCTGGACAGCCATCCCTGGTTCGAGGTTACCAGCCTGACCGGCTCGGACCGTTCGATCGGCCAGCCCTACGGGGAGGCCTGCCACTGGGTCCTGACCGCCCCGATGCCCACCTGGGCGCGTGAGATGATCGTCCGACCCACCGACCCTGGGTCCGCTCCCGGGCAGGTGGCCTTCTCGGCCCTGCCGGTCGATCTGGCGCGCGAACTGGAGCCGGCCTACGCCCGGGCCGGGGCGGCGGTCTGTTCGAACGCCTCGGCCTTCCGGGAGGCGCCCGACGTGCCGATCCTGCTGCCGGAGGTCAACGCCGAGCATGCGGCGATCATCGAGCGCCAGCGCCGCGAGCGCGGCTGGAGCGGCTGCATCGTCACCAACTCCAACTGCACCAGCGCCGGCCTGACGGTGGCCCTCAAGGCGCTGCAGGAGGCCTTCGGGCTGCGGCGGGGGGTGGTCGTCTCGCTGCAGGCCATCTCGGGGGCCGGTTATCCCGGCGTGGCTTCGCTGGATATCGTCGACAACGTCATCCCCAACATCAAGGGCGAGGAGCCCAAGGTGGAGGCCGAACCGACCAAGATTCTAGGGGCCTATCGGGATGGGGCGATCGTCCCGGCTGAGGTGGTCCTGTCGGCGCATACCAACCGGGTGGCGGTCAGCGAAGGGCACCTGGTCTGCGCCAGTTTGGAATTCGACCGGGCCCCATCCGTGGAGCAGGCTGCCCGCGTTCTGGCCGATTACCAGGGCCCTGCGGCGGCCCGCGACCTGCCGTCGGCGCCGCGTCCACCGATCGTGGTGCGCACCGAGTGGGACCGCCCGCAACCGCGCCTTGACCGGGAGACGGGCGGCGGTCAGACGACCGTGGTCGGCCGCTTGCGTCCCGACCCTCTCTTTCACCTCAAGTTTGTGGTACTATCGCATAATACCATCCGCGGTGCGGCGGGCGGCTCGCTTTATAACGCTGAACTGCTGGTCAGACTGGGGTATGCCGGCGGGCTGCCATAGGCCGCGGGATCCTGGCCGGCAGGGGAAGAGAGAGATGATGCGTCTACGGCTTTTTGCCCTGATTTTGATCTTCCTGCTGGCCGGTTGCGGCTGGACAGCCAACCCGCTCCCGGTCGTGCCGACGTCCCTGCCGTCGCCCACGCCGCGGGTGCTCTCCCCCACACCGGTCATCATTCTCCCGACCATCACGACGCCGACCCTCACCCCCAGTGTGACCCCGACCGGGATCCCTCCGACCGAGACCCCCAGCCCGACATCGCCCACGCCGACCCTGGCCCCGGCCCTGGAGGCCGTGATCTTCGGCTGCAATACCAGCCTCGACCTGAGTCACTCGATGGGTGAGGTTACCAACGCCTTTGCTACTCTCCGCAACCCGGGCGGCCTGGACCTGACCCAGGTCTGCGCAACACTCTCGGCCTCTGACGAGGACCGCGAACACCCCGACAAGACCGTCTGCGTCCCCCTGCTGGCGGCCGGCTACCAGGTGACCCTGAAACTGACCGTCGACACCGGCTTCCGGGAGGATACGTCCATCCAAATCGATGTTGTCTCGGCGGAGGGACTCAGCACCTCGGCCTCGGCTCCCAGCTGCACCGCTCTGAGCCTTTTCAGCATGCCGCCTGGCGACCTGGGTGCACCGCTGGAAATCCCCTAGCCGGCCAGTCCGGAGCGCCAGAGGCGCTTCGGACCGGCCATGGATCTCTCAATCGCGTGGCGCGACCAGGCCGCGCAGGAACAGCCCGAACGGGACGAAGCAGATCAACCCCCAGACGAGCATTACAACGAAATCTTCCAGCCGGAACGGCACATTGGCACCAAGCGGCTGCAGGATGAAAAAGACGAGCAGGCCGACAAACAGCATGCTGGCCTGGAAGAGCAATCCGGCTCCAGTGACGTAGCCGAATGCCTGTCGCCGCCAGAGAATCATCCCGCCGACAGGCTGTGCTGGAGCGGAAGGTGGGAGCAGGAAGCGTCCATGGGACTTCAATTTAACGCCGTCTGGCGGCGGGCCAGCAGGGCCGCCCCGGCCAGGACCAGCAGGATCCCCAGCGCTGCCAGGGGTAGTGCAGCCGGGGTTGAAGGGCTGAGCGCGAATACGGCGAAGTAGGCGATGATCGGCAGGATCTGTCCGGGCACGTTCTGGATCGGGACCAGCTTGGTCGCCTCGCCGACCTGGAATGCGCGCTGGGTCTCGACGATGCCGAGCATGCTTCCGGCGGAGACAATGCCTGTGGCAATGCCGGCCAGGAGCAGGTCGCGGGCGGTGAGCTGGCCGGTACCCCAACGGGCGATCAGGCCCATCAGCACACCCAGCCACAGGTTGGACTGTGCGTAAAGCAACCCGGCGTCAAGCGTGCGCAGGACACCGCGCATGCGGGGGGCGGTCCTTTGGGCCAGATGGCAGGCGACCGACAGGCCTGCAACGATCAGGGTGAAAATGGCCAGGCGGAGCAGGAAGGCCGGCTGCCACAGGTCGATGGCCTGCATGTCCACGGCCAACTGGCTCAGCCCGAAGAAAGTGATCGCGGCGATGATCAGCAGGATGCCGGCCACATCGGCCAGACTGAGCGACTCGCCCGCCAGACGGACAGCGCCGATTGCCAGGACGATCAGCCCGGCGGCCATCAGCCCGGGGAGCAGCGCCGGGCCGATTTTGGCCTGGGCCAGCAAGTTGAGCGGCATGCCGACCAGGAACTGCAGCGCAAACCCGGCCATCCACAAGGGGTTGCGCACCAGTTGGTGCATCAGGCCGGCCTCCGTTGGGAGGCGCATCACGGCCACCTTCTGGGCCACCATGCCTAGGTTGAAGGTGACCCCGGCGGCGACGGCGGCGATGACGCCGATCAGGTAGGAGTTGTTCATCTGGAATGCGTTCCCTGACTGGGAATGTCGGAGTGATCGTGCGCAGGATATTTCATCCGGAACGGGAGCGTGCCCGCAAGGATGTCACTGGGCCCTGTGTGAACGCAAAGCGCCCACTTCTTCTAGAATTCTGATCAATTTTGCCCCGATCGCCACCCGGCTGAAATGCACTTCCAGGTGCTCGCGTCCGGCCAGGCCCATGGCGCGGGCTTTCTTTTTGTCTGCTGCCAGGCTTCGGACTGCGGTTGCCAGGGCCTGTGGGTCCCCGGGTTGGGCGAAGACCCCGCATCCGGCCGCCTCTACCACCTCCCGGATCACGCCGTCGATGACCAGCACCACCGGCCGCCCGGCGGCCATGTAGTCGAAGACCTTGTTGGGGTAGGTGGTCTTGTACTCGTCGATCGGTTTGAGGATCGCCAGGCAGGCATCCGCTCCGGCCAGGGCAGCGGGGATGTCGCGCTTGGGGATCGCGGGCAGGAAGGTTACGTTGGACAGGCCGATTTCCTCGGCCCGGGCAACCAGGCCGGATTTCTCCTTGCCGTCGCCGAGGAAGATGAATTGAATCCGGGGTTCACCTGCCAGCTTGCTGGCACTGTCCAGGACCATTCCCAGGTCGTTGGACATGCCGTGTGCCCCGGCATACAGGACGACAAATTTCTCTGTCAGGCCGTGAGCGGAGCGGAAGGCCGCCCCGTTGTCGGCGGGATTGAACATGGTCGGGTCGGCGCCGTTGGGCACCAGGTCAACCTGCTTTGCTCCGCGCTCGCTGACGTGGGCCACGTAGGCCGGGCTGTTGACGATCATCCGGTCGGCGCGATGGTAGAGAAAGCGCTCCAACCACAGGGACATGCGGATCAGGGTCCGGTCTGTCAGCACGCCGACGGCGATGGCGAAGTCGGGCCACAAATCTCGGACCTCGAACAGGAATGGGACGCCTTTTAGGCGCGCCAGCAGCCATGCGGTCACGCCCTGGAAGATCGGCGGCGAGGTGCCCCACACCAGGTCGACCTGCTGCACCCGCAGGCCGAGGAAGAACGCGGAGGCCATGAACGAGACGAAGGCCAGGACGCGGTGGACGAAGGACTTGTGGTGGGCCGAATAGACCCGGGCACGCAGGATCCGAACCTCGCCCCGGGGCTGCTCTTCTTCCAGTTGCGCCTTCCTCTTTTTCTGAAAATGGGGGGAGACGGAGGCGTGCACGGGGGGCGCCCCCGTCAAATAGCTCACCGGGCTGGCGATGACGGTCAGGCGATGGCCGCGCTCTGCCAGCAGGCGTGCGAATTCGTGGTGGCGCGTCCCGCCGGGCTCGTCAAGTGCAGCGAAGGCTTGATGGATGAGCAGGATGTGCATCGTCTTCCTGGATGACAGGATGGGGTTCTGGCCAACCCTGGGTTTGGGAGCGGAAGAGCAGTTCGGCCATCGGGCGCGGCAGGACCGGCCGGTCGAGCACCTGGTCGATGGGCATCCAGACCGCCTTATAGGTGCCGCGTCCCGGGTGAGGGCTGACCATCTCAGGGCCAGTGCCGGTGCCGAAGGTCCCGCCGACGGCCTCGACCAGGTAATGGAGTTGCGGCCGGCCGCGGAACCAGATCTCAGCCACCAGCCGGCGCACGGCCACTTCCAGGCCGAGTTCCTCGTGGATTTCGCGCTGGATGGTCCCTTCGGGCGTTTCGCCCGCTTCCACGCCGCCGCCGGGGAAGGTGAAATAATGGCGACCATCCCGGTGGCGTTCGATCAATGCCACCTGATCATCCTGGATGAGGATTGCGACTGCGCGGGTGCTCATTTTGGGAACCTGAACTCGCTGATGAATTTCGCATTGTCTCGCGCGGTGAAGGTGACCGCCAGCGACAGCGCGGGCTCCTTTATACCATACGTCGGGGCATACCAGCCGTCGATCGGGGCGGCCTCGCCCTGACCGTAGACTCGCTCCCCGGCCCGCGCCAGCCGGACCTGGAGCCCATCCCCGGGTCCGAAAATGGTCAGCCCGAGCGGGCCGTGAGGGGAGCGCAGGGAGACAACGAGCCGATTGCCGGTCCGGTCTGCCTCCCATTCCCAATCCGGCAACAGCCAGTGCAGACGCAGGACCCGCGGGCGGCGCCTCCAGGGCAACCAGGGCAGGAAGGACAATTCGTCTTCAACGCGCCAGCACACGTCGCTGGTGACGAGCACGGTGCGGGTGTGTTTGAGGCCCTGGCGCCAGTAGGCATAGTGGTGGGCGCGGGCGTGCTGCAGGATCTGTTCGTCGGGGTCAATGACAACCTGGTAGTAGGCGTCGATCCAGTCGAGGTACAGGAAGCGCCCGGCGCGGGTCATCTGCTCGCGGCCGTCCACGCTGACGGTGTTGTGCACCAGGGTGCTCGTCAAGGCGTTGTCCCATGGGGCGGGGGCGTTGTAGCGGTAAGTGCCGGGGTCACGGGCCAGGTTCAGGCCGCGCCACCACAGATCGAAGTGCAACTGGTCAGCGTGCGAGGGGCGCGAGGCCAGGCGGATGGCCCGCAGTGTTCCCCACGAGTCGTGGGCTGCCAGGTTGTCGCCCGGGTAGCGCTCCAGTTCCAGCAGCTTCGGGTCGTCCGGGGACAGGCCCGACCAGAGCGCCAGTTCGTCCCACGCTCCGGTGGGCAGGTGGTAGTGGAGGAAGGCCTGCGCCGCGGCGTGAGTCACCGGTCGGAAATCTGCGAATGCGCAGGTGGATAAAGGAAAGATGTAGGCGCCATCGTTGGCGCCCAGGTTGGGAACCTGGCCGGAGACGGGGTCGAGCAGCCCCAGCAGCCAGTGGGTGGCGCGTCCAAGCGCCTCGACGGTCGGGCGCGGCCAGTGTAGCGCATGCCCGGGCAGCAGGGCCCCGATCCAGAGGGCTACCTGGAGCATCAGGCGATGATAATTGGTGCTGTGCTGGGCGTATTCGCCGTAGCCGTCGATCTGCTGCGAAAGCCCGGTGGTCAGCCATTTCCAGCCCAGGCTGCGCCAGCGCCTCGCCGCGCAGTGCCCGGGCAGGGCCAGGCCGGCGGTCAGCAGGCCGGCGGCCTCGGTCAGCAGGTGATTGTTATGCTGCGAGCGGGCGTAGACCAGGGTCGGGGGGATGCGGGCGGCATGGCTGGCAACCGCCGTGGCCAGACGGGACATCCGTTCTGGCGTCGAATGAGGCGAGGCTGCCAGGACCTGGGCCGCCCAGGCGAAGGCCATCAGGCGCAGGGCCGCTTCCTGCCCGCTCATCCAGTGCGGGCCGAGGAACGGCGGGTTGGCGTCGGCGAAGGTCTCGAAGCCGCGCCAGAAGGCGGCGGGGTAGCGCTCGTCGCCGCTCAGGTGGTAGGCCCGGCCAAGGGCGAAGGCCCAGCCAAAGCGGACCGGTTCCCAGGTTAATTTGATGTCAGCCGGCAGGCCGTGGAGCGCAGCCAGCAGTCCAGGGTCGCTTTCATAGGCGGTCCAGTGCCGCAGGGGGCCTTCACAATCCAGGCGCAGTTCGGTCGGAGCGGCGCCGAAGAGGCGCACCAGTCCGGCAGCGATCTCATCCGCCTCGGCCAGCAGGGTGGATTTCCCCTCCGGGCCGAGGGTCTCCAGGAGCAGCTGTCGATCAGGGAGTGGAAAGACCGGGACAAGATCTGCCGCGGGGATGTTGCCTTCAGGTTCTGGTTCACTTCTCTTGTAGTGCCCGCTTGCCAGCCCGAGCCGATAGATTCCGAACAATGCCACCCGGGGAAGGCCCAGTTGGCGGACGGCTTTGGCAGTGGTCAGGAGGCGCGCAAGAAGGGACATGGCAGGACGCAGGCTTATTATACGTAACTTTTGAATCCAGGCCGAGACTTTCCAAAAGTGGTCATAGGCTTTACAATGGGCACCGTGCTACCCGAAAAAGGATCAAGTTGAATATGGAAATCTCTTCCGCCTTGAAGTATCGTCAATCCCGGCAGGCGCACTGGGATGCGGTCGCCCACCAGCGCGACGGTCTGCACAGCTGGGGCGGGGCCTATCACCGCCGCCTGGCGCAAGTGTACAGGTTCCTGGTCAGTCCTGGCCAGCGCGTGTTGGAAGTCGGTTGCGGCGAGGGAGATCTGCTGGCCGCCGTCCAGCCGGCACTGGGCGTGGGGGTGGATTTCTCTCCCGCAATGCTGGCTCGCGCCCGCCAGCGCCATCCCAATCTGCAATTCGTGGAGACCGATGCCTGCGACCTGTCTGCGTTGCAGGGAGCCTTCGACGTGATCATCCTGTCAGATCTGGTCAATGATCTGTGGGATGTGCAGTTGACCCTCGACCAGCTCCGGCGCCTGTGCACTGCGCGTACTCGCCTGGTGCTCAATCTCTACAGCCATCTCTGGCAGCCGGTCCTTTCGGTGGCCCAGAAACTCCGCCTGGCGGTCCCGCTGTGCGAGCAGAACTGGCTGACGGTCGAGGATGTGCGCAACCTGCTCAACCTGGCCGGTTTCGAGACCTTCCGGAACTGGACCGAGGTGCTCTTCCCCCTGCCGATCCCGCTCCTGAACGGATTCTGCAATCGCTTCCTGGTGCGCGCCTGGCCGTTCAATGCCCTGGCGTTGTCCAATTTCATGGTCGCCCGGCCGAAAGGGATCTCGGCCCGCAAGCCCGAGCCGGTTGTGAGCGTGGTCGTTCCGGCGCGCAATGAGGCAGGCAACATCCCGGACATCTTCGCCCGTGTTCCGGAGATGGGGAGTGGGACCGAACTGATCTTTGTCGAAGGCCACTCCAAGGACGACACCTATGCTGCGATCGAGAGCGAAATGGCCCGCAATCCCGGCCGTACCTGCAAGTTGTTTCGGCAAAGCGGTATCGGCAAGGGGGATGCGGTCCGTAAGGGCTATGCTGAGGCCAGGGGCGAGGTCCTGATGATCCTGGATGCCGACCTGACCGTCCCGCCCGAGGACCTGCCGCGCTTCTACGACGCGATCGTCTCGGGCACGGGCGAGTTCATCAATGGCGTCCGGCTGGTCTACCCGATGGAGCGCCAGGCGATGCGGACCCTCAACCTGATAGGCAACAAGTTCTTCAGCCTGGTCTTTTCGTGGATGCTTGGCCAGCCGATCAAGGACACCCTGTGCGGCACCAAGGTGCTCTGGCGGCAGGATTACGAGAAGATCGCTGCCAATCGCTCCTATTTTGGGGAGTTCGATCCCTTTGGGGATTATGACCTGATCTTTGGGGCCGCCAGGCAGAACCTGAAGATCGTCGATATGCCGATCCGCTACCGCGAACGTACCTATGGGACCACCAATATCCAGCGCTGGAAGCACGGCTGGCTTTTATTGCGCATGGTGGCTTTTGCCGCCCGGCGACTGAAATTCATTTAGAGTCCACACCCGTTGGCAGACAGGGCTCCCCGGCCCTGTTTTTGCCTGAAGGAATACTGATGACAGAATCCACTACTCGTGCCGAGCGCGAAATTGAACATGGCAGGAAACTCTCCGCTGCCGGGGCGGAGGATGTCTGGGGCTGGGGAACACCCGCCGGCCAGGTCCGCGCCCAGCGCCGGGCCGCGACCATCGCCAGGGCCGCTGGCTTGACGCCCGGGATGCGCGTCCTCGAGATCGGCTGCGGAACCGGAAATTTTACCGAGAAATTCGCCGCATACGGTGCCCAGATCATTGCCCTGGATATTTCTGAGGAATTGCTCACCGAGGCCCGTCGTCGTGGCCTGCCGGATGTGACCTTTCTCTGCCAGCCGTTCGAGACGCTCGGTTCCGCCGAGGCATTCGATGCCATCCTTGGTTCGTCGATCTTGCATCACCTCGAGATCGGTCCAGCCTTGCAGGAGATTCTGCGCCTGCTCCGGCCCGGCGGCGTGATGTCATTTGCCGAACCCAATATGGCCAACCCGCAGATCATGCTCCAGAAGAACGTCCGCTGGATCGGAGAGCGGCTGGGAGAGTCGCCCGATGAGACCGCCTTCTTCCGGGGTGCACTTGGCCGGCTTATGCGCCGGGTTGGCTTTGTCGACGTGTGCATCGCCCCGCGGGACTGGCTGCATCCCTCCACATCGGTGGGGATGATCCCCTTCGTGCAGAAACTGGAAGCGGCGCTGGAAAGTGTGCCGCTAGTACGGTCGCTGGCTGGTTCGTTGTATATCTCGGCCCGCCGTCCGGTTGCGATGGATCTCCGATGAAATCAAAAATGCCCCGCTTGAAGATGCTTACGGCAGATCAATATCGTGGGGTCCTGCCGGAAGAAGACCCGATCCGCTTTTATTATTACCCCGTTTTCGGGCAGCTCTACCGTCGCAGGGTCGAATTGTGCCTGGCTGAATGCCGCGGCGGAAGGCGGGTTCTGGAAATTGGCTGCGGCAGTGGGGTCGCCTTCCTGAATCTGAATGAAATTTATGAGGAGATCCATGGCCTGGATCTGACCGCCGACCTGTCCCAGGTCCAGGCGGTCTTCGAACCGCTCGGCATCCACCCGCTGCTGAAGCAGGGGAACGTGTTGGACATGCCCTATGCAGACAACAGCTTTGACACGGTTCTGCTGGTCAGCATCCTCGAACACCTGCAGGCCGCCGATCAGGACCGGGCCTTCCGGGAGATCGCCCGGGTCCTCAAGCCAGGTGGGCAGGTGGTCTACGGGACGCCGGTGGAACGGCCATTCATGGTTTTCATGTTCTGGGTGCTCGGGTATGACATTCGCCAATCGCATTTCTCGACCGAGAAACAGATCGCCGCGGCGGCCGGGAAATACCTGCAGCAGGAAAGGACCGCCCAGTTGCGCTCTGCCCTTCCCGGCGTGGGAGCCATCTATCAGGTCGGACACTATCTCAAACCGCTCGGATAAGCCTGTGGCCGGATTCTTCTCGCGTTTACGCGAATGGTTGCTTGTCCCTGAACTGCGCGGCATCGATGATGATGATCCGCAGTTGACCACCCTGCGCCGGGAGTTGATCCGGAAGAATACCTTCCTGCGCAAGATCTACCGGCGCTGGTACGGGATGCTCTCTGGCGCTCTGCCTGGGAGCCCGGGGGCGGTGTTGGAATTGGGCTCGGGCGGTGGTTTCTTCCAGGATCATTGTCCGGAAGTCATCTCATCCGAAATTTTTATCCTGCCTTATGTGGATGTGATCCTGGATGGGCAGTCCCTGCCATTTTCACCTGCTTCGTTAGGCGGCATCGTCATGGTCGAAGTGCTGCACCATCTTCCCGATGTGCGCGCCTTCTTCTTCGAAGCGGCGCGCTGCGTGCGGCCGGGTGGGGTGGTGACGATGATCGAGCCGTGGATCACACCCTGGTCCCGTTTCGTTTATACGCACATGCATAAAGAGCCGTTTGTCCTGGATGCCGAGCGTTGGGAATTTCCTCCCAGCGGCCCGCTTTCGGGAGCCAACGGGGCTTTGCCCTGGATTCTGTTCCAGCGCGATCGCGAGCGGTTCGAGCGTGAATACCCCTGCTGGGAGATTGTCGCGCTCCGGCCGCTGATGCCGTTCGCGTACCTGGTCTCCGGGGGAGTGTCGCTGCGTCAGCTGATGCCCGGTTGGGCCTGGGGGCCCTGGACTTTGGTCGAACGATTGTTCCCGCCGCAGACCTGGGGGATGTTTGCTCATGTCACCCTGCAGCGCATAGAGCGCTGAGACCGGCGGGGGATCTTCTCTTGTTACAGCCTGCCAGCCTTTCGGGCTGCGAATCCCGGATCAACGCCCGGGTATCCGGAGCACCGCCCCATTACGGCTCTCCGGGCTCATCGATCAAGATCAGGGTCCAGGGAACACCTTGGATGGCGACTTCCTGTACAGTCACTTTTCCGAAACGTTCTGTAACAAGCACTACCAGCGCCTCCAGATCCTGATCCCTTCTCTCCAGCTCGTATAATTCGGAGGTGGGAAAAGCGATCAATCGGATCGTGATCTGGCTGGCCTCACCGGTCACGATCTCATCGCTTCTGGGATTCCAGTACGGGGGGAATATGCTCTGCCAGACACCCAGAAGGCCATCAGGGACATCCGGCCCCGGTTGACCGGCTGCTGAGCTGGCGGCAATGATCCTGGGTACTTCGCGCATTTTAAAGAAAGTGTAGTGGGGATACTCAGCCAGCAGCTCCTGGTCAAACGCATCATGGGCATACAGGTAATTTCCGTAAAAGTGGAAAGCCTCTTCACCGATCAAGTTCCCGGGACTGCCATCCCAGATGGCCACGCGCAGCCCGTCCGGCGCGTACTGCGAGAAGTATTCTTCGTTTGCGGTTGCCAGGGCTGTCTCTCGGCGGATATAGTTTTCCCGAAAGAGCAGATACCCGGCGGCGGAGGCACACAGGAGGATACTTCCAGTAAGAACCAGGCCAGACTGTAAGGCTCGAGAATTGGGCGGTGTTTTGGTAAAAAATGGAAAGATGTAAGCAATGGCGAATGGAAAGAAGATGCTTTCCGGGAGCAAATTCCGCAGCAGCAACCCGGGTTCGCCTGAAGGTTCAATCGCAGCAAAGGAGTACACCAGGAAAGCGAGCAATAGCGCCAGGAACACTGCTTGCAGGAATTTTTCGCGCTCCTTTTGGGATCCCTGGACGGCCCGCAAGTTCAGGGCAGTATCCCGGATGGAAAAGAACAGGAAGGTGCCGACAATCCCGATGCCCACCAGGAGCAGCGGCCACAAAGAAGGGTTCCCGAATAACGAGCGCAGTCCTCGAAGGGAATTTTCCAGGGACGGCAAAATATCCTTGCGGTTGATCAGGAGCCTGAACAACTCCGGGTAGCGATTGATGATCGGCGCAGTGCTGAGCAGGAACGAAAGGCCGGTGGCCGCGGGAAGGATGAAGTAGCTGGCCACTTTTTTCCCGGCCTGGAGTGGTAGGACAGTGATCTGCACCCACGCGGCGAGGTTGATCGCGATGGCGAGCGGCAGAGAAGATAGTTTGACGGCCAGGGTCAGGCCCAGGCCGAGACCGGTGATGAAGAAGTAGAGCGCGATCTTTTTGAAATCTGAATGCTTGAAGGCCATCCACAGGACGGTAGCGGTAGCGATTGTAAAGGGCAGCATGAAGGAATCGTCCCCAAACGTACTGGCAAAGGCGAGCACGCTCGGATTGGCGAAGCAGATCATCAGCGCAAGGATGGCTGCGCCAGCCGGGAGCTTTTCAAGCACCTTTTTTGAGAAAAAGGAGAAACTCAGACCGGTGAAGACGGCAGTCAGAAAGTATCCGATGTTGAAGAAGGTTTGCGTGTGTGAAAATCCGGTCCCGGAGAAGAAGAAAATGTACTTCGTCAGGTATTGAATTGGGATGCCGGGGTGTAAAACCATGTCGGCTGGTTGTCCGATGAAGAGCAGGCGAGCCATGTAATAGGTACCTTGTTCTACATCGGGCCAGTGATAGTAATACGGGCGTGGAACGATGTAGGTGACCAGCACAAAAAAAGCCATCGGAATGAGAAGGCTGACGAGAAGAAGCCAGTTTCGGGCGGTAGAACTGCGCAGGGGAGTCAAATCTTTCCTTTCGTCGCGGTTTCAAAAGGAGTGTGCTGCCAGATCGAGGCTGGAAAAAAGATCCTGCTCTCCCTCGCGAAAGGCTCGGGAGGCGGCCTCGATCCCGAGGACCTGTTTAGCATGCCACAGTGTGCCGGGTCCGCAAGGCTTCGACGGCCGCCAGGGTCGCCCTGGCCACGCCGAACAGTTGCTCGTATGGGATCGGCGGCTCAGCGGAGCGGACGGCTGCGGCCCAGGCCCGCATCTCGTCGACGTGCCCCTTGTCCTGCCCGGCCAGTTTGCGCACCTTGCGGCGCCCATCGCGGACCATCTCGAGGGTCCGGAAGTCGTCCAGGACGGCCAGCGATCCGCCGCAGAAGACCTCGACCCGTTCCTTGGCGAAGGACCGGTCGCCGTTGGCCAGGTAATCCACCACGCCGAGTGAGCCATCGGGGAAGCTGAAGAGCATGCAGGCGTTGTCCTCGTGATAGCGGTTGTTGTCGGGCAGGGCCCGGGCGGTCACCGAGGTCGGGGCGGCTCCGGCCAGGAAGGTCAGGAAGTCGACGAAGTGGCAGCCCTCGCCGATGATCCGCCCGCCGCCCTGCTCGGGGTCGTGGGTCCAGTGGTGGAGGGGAATGTGGCCGGCGTTGACGCGGAAGTGCATGAAGAGCGGCTCGGTCCGATCGCCGAGAAAAGCTTTCAGATCCGCCGCCAGGGGGGCAAAGCGGCGGTTAAAGCCCACCATCAGCAGACAGCCTTCCGTCTGCTGCAGCTGATCGCTGATCATTGAGAGCTGCTTGGCATTGATCGCCAGGGGTTTTTCGACGAATACGTGCTTGCCGGCCTGCAGGGCTTGGACTGCCAATTCGGCGTGGGTGTCATGACGGGTCAGGATGGCGACGGTGTTGATCTGCGGGTCGTTGAGGATTTCCTCATCGCTGGAGGTGGCGTAGGCGAAGCCGAACTTCCGGGCCGCGTGCTGGGCGTGCAGCCCGCCCGCTGAGGCGATGCCGACCAGGTCGATGCCGCCGGCTTTCTTGATCGCCGGCAGGAGCGTGGCATTGGCGAACAGGCCAGCTCCCAAGACGCCGAGGCGGACCGTGGACGCAGGCCGCCGGACGGTGGCCAATGCCACCGTCTTTCGTCCTTCGTCCCTGGTCTGAGCGTAGGTGAGCAGCACGCCCAGGAAGGCCTGTTTGCTCTTGCCGGTGATGACCTGGTAGGCTTCGGGGGCCCGCTCGATCGGGAAGCGGTGGGTGACCAGAGGCCTGGCCCGCAGTTTGCCATCAGCCATCAGATCGACGATGGCCTGGAAGTTGCGGCCTTCCGTCCAGCGCACGTATCCGATCGGATAATCCTGACCAGATTCTTCGTAGGCGGCGTCATAGCGCCCTGGACCATAGGAGCGTGAATTAATGAAGGAGAGTTCCTTCTCGTAGTAGGCTTTGCGTGGCAGGCTCAGGCCGACCGCACCGGTGGCGACGACCCGGGCCCGGTCGCGGGCGATGGCCCCGGCCAGTTCGACCGGGTCGGCCGAGGGCGTATCGGCGCAGATGATCAGGCAGTCGAAGCCCCGGTTGGCGGTGAAGGCCCGGGCGGCCTCCTCGGCCCGCTCGCGGTTGACGGCTTCCAGTCCGAGGGCGGCGGCCAGGGCAATCCGGCCCGGGTCCAGGTCGATGCCCAGGACCCGGCAGCCGGCCGCGGCGGCGATCTGGCCGGTCAACAGTCCGAGCAGTCCCATGCCAATCACCACCACGGTCTCGCCGATCTGGGCCTCGGCCAGGCGGAAGCCGTGCAGGGCGATCGCCCCCAGGGTGGTGAAGGCCGCTGATTCAAAGTCGACCGACTCGGGCAGCGGGGTGAGCAGGTTGCGCGGCACGAGATTGTACTCGGCGTGGACCGCGTATCCGCCCCCGGCGCAGGCGACCCGCTGGCCGACCTGGAAGCTGTCCATCCCGGCGCCCAGGGCAGTGATCGTGCCGGCCGAGGAGTAGCCCAGGGCCATGGGCTGGTCAAGGCGGTTGAAGGCTGCCTGAACGGTCGGGATCAAACCCTCCCGGCGGGCCTTGTCAAGCACCTGGCGCACCAGGTCGGGCCGCGAGCGGGCCTTGCCGACCAGGCTCTTTCCGGCGAACTCGACCAGCATCCGTTCGGTCCCGGCCGAGACGAGCGAGGCAGCCACCCGGACCAGGGCCTGCCCGGGGCGCGGCGTGGGCACGGGGACCTCTTCGATCGTAGTCTTGCCAGTCTTCATGTTCTGCAGCAGTTGTTTCATCGGCTTGGAAGTGTGTGGGTCAGGATTTTCAGGATGAGACGATCACCGCCGTGAGTATACCCTGAAATGGGTCTGACACATGCGGGCAGGATTGCGGTTACAATTATCTTGAGGGTAGGAATGTCGGCTGACCCATTGCCGTTGAACCGAACCAAGATCGTCATCCCGGCGCTGCGTCCGGAGATCCTGCACCGTGAGCGGCTGCTGGGATTCTTCGACGAATTGCTGGAAAAGAAGCTCCTGCTCGTCACGGCCCCGGCCGGGTATGGCAAGACGACCTTCCTGGTCGACATGGCCCATCATACCGAAATGGCCGTCTGCTGGCTGACGCTGGACGAGGTGGACCGCGATCCGCAGCGCTTCAGCGCTTATTTGATCGCCGCCCTGGCCGAGCGTTTTCCGCAGTTCGGCAGGCAGTCCGTCGCGGCGCTGAAGCGGCTGGTTTCCTTTGCCGAGGATGGGGAGCAGTTGCTGTCGACCCTGGTCAACGAAGTCTACGAACGGATCGGAGAACATTTCGTCCTGGTCATCGACGACTTTCATTTTGTCGATGCGGTGACCGGGATTGCCGGGTTTGTCAGCCGCTTCATCCACCTGGCAGCGGATCATTGTCACGTGGTCCTGGCCTCCCGCCGCCTGCCAACCCTGCCCGACATCGCCCTGTTGGTGGCCCGCCAGCAGGTGATCGGCTTCGACCTGGAGGAACTGGCCTTTCGCGCCGATGAGATCTGCCAGTTGTTCGCCAGCCAGTACGGGGTCGATCTGGACGAGGCCACGCTGGAGCGCCTGATACAGCGCACCGAGGGTTGGATCACCGGCCTGCACCTGTCCGCTCCGGATGCGGCCGGCGTCATCCCGGACCTGTCGCGCGCCGCCCGCGCCGCCGGTGTGGACCTGGCCGGCTACTTTGATCAGCAGGTGCTTGCTCCACAACCGGCTGCCCTGCGCCGCTTCCTGCTGCAGACTTCCGTGCTGGGCGAGTTCGATGCCGAACTGTGCGCCGCTGTCCTCGGGGATGGGAATTGGAAGCGCCAGGTCGAAGCGGTCAGGCGCAGCAACCTCTTCGTTCTGCCGGTCGGTCCGCATGGGCGCGCCCTGCGCTATCATCCCCTGTTCCGGGATTTCCTGCTGTCCCGCTACCTGGAGGAGGACCCGGTCGGGGCGCAGGCGCTTTTCATGCGCCTGGCGGCGGTCTGTACCGAGCGTGGCGATTGGGACCGGGCTTACCAGATCTACCAGCAATATGGCAACCAGACCCGACTGGCCGACCTGACCGAGCAGGCCGGACCGGCGATGCTGCTGCACGAGCGTTTGCTGACCCTGCGCACCTGGCTCGACTCCCTGCCGGCCAGCCTGCTCGACGAGCGTGCAGCCCTGCTCTCGCTCAAGGGAGCTTTCCTGTGTGCCGCCGGGAAGGGCAGCGATGCGCTGCCTCTGCTCGACCGGGCCGTGGCGGCCTTCCGCCCGGGCAGTCGGCCGGATGGGCTGGCCCTGGCCCTCGTCCGCCGGGCAGCGGCCCGGCGCCTGGTCGGGGATTATGCGGGTGCCCTGCAGGATTCCGAGGAGTCCCTGGTCTTAAGCGCAGATTTCGCCGATCTGGCGGCGGTCTATGCCGAGGCGGCCCGCTTCAAGGGGTTGAGTCTTTTCCGCCTGGGTCAGGCCTCGCTGGCAGCCCGTTCGTTGCAGGACTCCCTGCAGGCTTATGAGCGCCTCGGGGAAGCTCCCAGCATCGCCCGGCTGCAGATGGAACTTGGCATTGCCTATCGGGCCCTGGGCAATGACGCTTCTGCGCTGCAGGCCTACGAACAGGCGCTGGCAGAATGGCGTCGGGAAAACAATCTCCATTCCCAGGCCAATGTTCTGAACAGCCTGGGGGTCCTGCATCATTCCCGGGGGGACTACGAATCCGCCCTGCGGACCCTGGAAGACGGGCTGAACTGTGCCCGCCAGGGCGGCCTGCCCTGGCAGCGATCCCTGCTGCTGGTGAGCCTGGGCGATGTTTACATCGATCTGGATGAATTCGACGCTGCCGGCCAGGCCTATGAGATGGCGACCGAGATCGCCTACCAGGTCAGCTACCAATTCCTGATTAACTACCTCGGGCTGGCCCAGGCCCGCCTGGCCCGCCTGCGCGGCCAGTTCCAGGAGGCGCGTGCTCATCTGACCATCACCCATACCTTCATCCAGTCCAACGAGTCCGGTTATGAGCGCAGCTTGTGGCAGCTCGAAAGTGGTCGTCTCGCCCTGGTCTGCGGAGACCCCGACCAGGCTGCCGGGGAACTCGTCCGTGCGGTGGATGGCTTCCGGCAGGGGAACCTGGTCACGGAGAATGCCGTGGCGCGGTTCTGGCTGGCAGTTGCCCGGCTGGCGGGCGGGGATCTCGCCGCAGCCCGCCGGGATGTCGAAGAGTCGCTGGCGGATGTCCGCCCCGGGCAGGAGGTCCAGGCCCTGGTCCAGGCAGTCCGGCGGGCGCGTCCCTGGCTGGCCGGACTGGTCGAGGATCCACAGGTGGGTCCGCTCCTGTCCGCCTGGCTGGAACAGGCTGAGCAGGTGGAAGCGCGCTTGCCGGGCCTGCACAAACGCCTGCGCCAACTGGATACGTCGGTCCCTTTGCAAGGGGCGCGTCTGGCGATCCGCGGCCTGGGCCGGCCACAGGTCCGGGTCAATGGCCGGCTGGTGACCTCGTCGCAGTGGCAGACGACCTCGGTCCGCGACCTGTTCTTTTACTTGCTTTCTGTACCTCGCCCGGTGACGAAGGAGGAGATCGGGGCGGTCTTCTGGCCCGAAATGGATGCCCGCCAGTTGAAACTGCGCTTCAAGAACGACCTGTACCGGCTGCGACGGGCTCTCGGTTCGGAGGTCGTCCTGTTCGGGAATGATCTGTATTGCTTCAACAGCGATCTGGACTACGAATATGATGTCGAAGCCTTCGAGAGCCTGCTGGCGCGGGCCCGCTCGGCCGGAGGCGCTGAGGAGCAGGTCCGGCATCTCGCCGCCGCGGTCCGTCTCTGGGACGGGCCTTACCTGCGTGACCTGGACGCCGATTGGGTCTGGCCGGAACGCGAACGCCTGCGCCAGAAATATCTGGAGGCCTTGCAGGAGTTGGCCGGTCTGTACCGACAGGAGGGAAATCCGGAGCGGGCCTTGCAGACCTGCCACCGGGCCCTGCGGGAGGATCCCTGCCTGGAGCAGTTCCACTGCCTGGCGATGGAACTGTATGCCGGGCGCGGGGACCGGGTCGCCGTGACCCGTCAGTATCAGGCCTGCCGGAAAGCCCTGCGCCTCGAACTGGACCTCGAGCCGGCTCCCGAGACCGAAGCCTTGTATCGGCGCCTCATGGGTTGAGGCGCCGATAGGTTGTGGGGGGCAGCACAAATTGAAGCCACCTTTGAAGCCTGCCCGGCTGTAACGTTGTACTGTTCGATATTCTGACCGCATGGAAGGTGGCCAATGAAAGGCAAACTCTCTCAGATCAACCTGTTCGTCAGCAAGATCAATCGTCAGCACGTGCAGATCATCCTCGTGCTGCTCACCCTGGCCCTGTTCGTTCTGGGTGCTGGCGCCCCAGACGACGGCGGGATCGGTCCCCGCTAAGCCTTGGTCCTCCTGGCCGCTGTTCTGGCCGGGCTGCTGGCTGGTCTGGCCGTGGCACGCTGGCAGAAGCGTTCCTGGGAGCCTCCAGGGCTTCGTTTCCTGTGGTTGGTCCCGATCGCTTTTTTGCCGCAGTTGGTCGCGGTCTACCTGCCGCAGGCCCGAACAGAGATCCCCGTTGCGCTGGCTGGTGCAGGCCTGATCCTCTCCCAGACACTCCTGCTGCTATTCTGCTGGCTGAATCGCCGGACGGTCGGGGTCTGGGTTCTGGCTCTCGGGACGGCCTGCAACCTGCTGATCATGGCTGTTCACGGCGGTTTCATGCCGATCAGCCCTGAGACTGCCGGGCGGCTGGTTTCGGCAGATGCTCTGGCCACAGTCCAGATCGGCGGCCGGTTCGGCTGGAAGGATGTTCTGCTTCCACTCGCGCAGACGCAACTGGCCTTTCTCGGTGACCGCCTTCTGCCTCCGGCCGGCTTTCCTTACCAGGTTGCGTTCAGCCTCGGAGATGTTTTTATCGCTATCGGCGTTTTCTGGATGATGGCAGCTGGAAGCCGGCGCCGAATCATTCTGCATTTAGAGGAAGTGCCATGTTGAATTATCAGACCCTGAAGGTGTCGGTCCCGCTGGCATTCCAGGACTCTCTGGAGAATCATCGCGAGGTTTGCCGGCTGCTTGCCGCTGCGGTGGTGAGCCCATCCTTCTGCCGCCTGCTGCTGGCAGAGCCCGAATTGGCGCTGCGGGATGGGTATCAGGACGAAAGTTTTTGTTTGAACGATCAGGAAAGGGATTTGATCCTTTCCCTGCGGGCCAATTCCCTGGCGGAACTGGCCTGGCAGATCGCCTGGCTGCTGGGAGAGCAGGCAGGCCTGCAGGTACATCAACCCGCTCACGACAGCAGATACGTCAGCATCTGAGCGGTCGGACCGGATGGCGCGGTGGGTGGGGGCGCAGCAGCCCAGGGGGCCTGCTGTGCCCGCGTCCCGGCCGTTAATCGTGTGAACTGGTACAGTCTTGAGCCCAAGGATGGCTCAGCAAATGCTCCATCCGGACACGCCCGAGTTCGATCCCGAACGCCAACTGGAAGCGATTTTTAACGCTTTCCCCGATTTGCTCTTCTGGACCCGGTTCGATGGAACGATCCTGCATTATCGCGCCGGTGATCCGGCATTGCTCTATTCATCCCCCGAGCAGTTCCTGGGCAAAACGATGCAGGCGATCCTGCCTCCTGAAGTGGGCGACCTTTTCGAGAAGGCCTTGCGAAAGGCAAATGCCACGGGGCAGGTCAGTGGGCTCAAGTATAAGCTGACGACCTCGAAGGGGGAACGCTGGTTCGATGCCCGCCTGGTCCCGGAAGGCCGTGAACATGTCATTGTTCTCGTGCGGGACATCACTGAGCACGTGCATATGTCCGAACGGTCGCGGCTGCAGTTGCGCCAATTGACAGCCCTGCATGCCATCGACGCCGCCATCTCATCCAGTTTCGACCTGACGGTCACGCTTTCAGTCATCCTGCGGGAAGTGATCAACCAGTTGGCCGTCGATGCCGCTGACGTGCTGCTCTTCAATTCCAGGATGCGGATGCTCGAATTTGCCGCCGGGAAGGGATTTCGGATGCCCGAAGCCCATCGCCCTGCTGTCAGGGTCGGTGAAGGGTATGCCGGGATTGCTGTCCTCGAGCGGCGGACCGTCAGCTTGTCGACGTTGCCTTCCAACTGGATGGAAGGGGCGTTATTGCCCGATTTCAACCTCGAAGGCTTCATGAGCTATTACGCGGTCCCGTTGATTGCCAAGGGGCAGGTCAAGGGGGTTCTGGAGATCTATCACCGGTCGCCGCTGACGCCGCAGGAAGACTGGCTCGAATTCCTGGGCATGCTGGCTTCCCAGGCCGCCCTGGCCATTGACAGTGCCTCGATGTTCCTGGACCTGCAGAATGCCAATGCCGAGTTGGGGATGGCCTATGATGCGATGATTGAGAGCTGGTCGAAGGCTCTCGAGGTCAGTGGGCGTGAGGACCGTATCCACATCCGGAACGTGATCAAGCTGACCGAGCAATTATCCCGTCAGATGGGCATCCAGGAGGACGAACTGGTCCACATCCGGCGCGGGGCCCTCCTGCATGATGTCGGGAAAATCGGGATTTCCGACCAAATCCTGAATCGCCCCGGTCCGCTCGACGAGAAAGAGTGGGAGATCGTCCGGCGTCACCCGCAAATGGCCGGCCAGATTCTCTCAACGGTGGCCTACCTTGCCCCGGCGTTGAAGATCCCGCTGTACCACCATGAGCGTTGGGACGGGAGCGGTTATCCCAATGGTTTGCTCCAGGATCAGATTCCACTCCCGGCCCGCATCTTCAGCGTGGTGGATGTGTATGATTCTTTGACTTCGGAGCGGCCATTTCGCTCCGCCTGGCCGGTAACCAGGGCCCTGGAGCATGTCCGCCAGGAGGCCGGCCGACACTTCGATCCGACAGTCGTCAAGGCATTTCTGCAGATGATGGGGGCTTGATCCAGGCGCCTGGCGTCTTTGAGGCCCTCTTTTGCACCCCCTCGGCCTGCCGCTGCGCCAAGCACAAGCTTGCGTTTGAGAGCGGCAGGCCGAGGGGTTTAATTGGCGACGGGTCACCATCCAATCCTGCATTGGATATATAATCAGGGTTGCGGTATTCGCCATTCTTGTGGAGGAATCACAAAACCTAATGAAAAACTTCTTGGTGCATCCAGTTTTTGACGACCAGAAAGTAGAACCCGTATCAGGAAACAAAAGACGCCTGGTCGGCTTTCAGACATTTATTCGTCGGTTCCTTTCGCCGATTGGTTTGGATGTGAAAGTCGATATCACCTATGCGGGGAGTTACATCCTTAATGCAGATGATTGGAATACACGCTACGACCCGGAAACAGGGAAGTGCGATGCTGAGATGATCGCGCGGTTGTTCCCCGATCTTGCGAATGTCCTGGACATCGGTTGTGCAGTTGGACGGGTTGAAAAATTCCTGGCGCCGCTGGTTGGCGAGATTCACGGCGTGGACAAGTCTCCAAAGGCGATCAGGCTCGGGCGCAAGTATAACCGCGAGCATCCGAACTGTTTTTTGCATGTCAACAATGGGAAGGATCTATCCCTGTTCGAAGAGAATAGGTTCGACCTGGTTTTCTCCCTGGCAACCTTCGTTCATATGCCTGCGGAAGATGCTTTCGTATATTTCGTTGAATCCTTCAGATGTCTCAAACCCGGTGGAAAGGTCCTTTTCCAGTTTCAGAGTCTCAAGTCCCGCTACGATCAATTTGCTTACCAGGCGTGCCTCAATGATCGTACGGACACTCGTCCCCGCTACTATACGCCTGACCAACTTAAAATACTTCTCGAAGGCATTGGCTATAAGATTGAAAGGATCCAGGACGGAGACTTTGAGATCAACCCTGTATGCCTTTGGGTCATTGCTCAGAAACCGGTCTGATCGGGCGTTCGCAGACCTGGCCAGGGCGCGGGGCCAGAAGCCTGTGGATCTGGCCTGGCAGGCACAGGTTTCCAGCCTCTTGCGCCCTCAGCGAGAGGGTTGTGTGAGGTGACCGGATTCGTTCACGGCAGGTTCGCAAGTTGGCCTGCCGGGATTTATTTCACCCCCACCAGAATTCCGATTGTCCCAGCCATGAAGGGGAGTTTCAAGGCTGTCGGAATGAAAGGTTCATTGCGCGTCTCGATAAACTCCACCCGGCTGATGCCCCAACTGCGAACAACCTCCAGCAGAGCATCCATCTTGCCGAACATTGGCTCGATCAAGAACAGGTCCTGGAAGGTAAACGTCCCACCTTTCTTGACCACCCGCAAAGCCTCCCGGAGCAATTCACGCTTATCGATGGTACCGGCGACCTCGTGAAAGACCAGGTTGCTTACGACCAGATCAAAAGAGTCATCCGGAAAAGGGATCCTGGAGGCGCTGGCCTTCTGGAATGTGACCTGCGGCTCGACCCCTTCGATCCGGGCATTACGTTCACAGATACTGTGCGAGTATTCCCAGCCTTTTCCCCAGTCATCGATCCCCGTGACAGATGCCTGCGGGTATTTTTTCGCCAGGGCAATGGCAAGAGCCGCACTGCCACATCCGATATCCAGGATTTTCCCATTTCCGTCCCAATCCAGATGGTCAAGCAGCTTTGCCCAGATTTTTCCCTGGACGTTCTTCCCTTGCGGGGCGAAAAGGTGGCGCGCATAAGCAAAGTACGCAGCCAGCAGAAGGAACAACCCGGCCAGGATCGCCAGGATCGGCACGAAGAAGGCCAGAATCAGGAAGGTTAAGCCGATCAACCCGGGAATGTAGATGAATTTTATGTTCACCCAGTTGCCATAATTGGGGATCTCAGTCGTTGTTCTTTTCACCAGAACCTCCATTGACTGAAGCGAGGACGATGCAATGGGTCCCGTTGACGCGCCCGTGCAGCCTTCCATCTTCCGCAGTCAGGTATCGTTTTTCTAATTGGGGTGGGGTATAGTGAGCGATCAGATCGAATCCCCGCTTGACCAGGAAGGATTCGATCTCGCCCTCTTCCAGTCCGAAAGTCCAGCCTTCGCCGGTATTGGCGATCGTATCAAAAATCTCTTGTTCTCCAAAGTACCGGTTCTCTCGCCGCAGCACTGAAGCGTAAATGTAATCAAAGGCCACGCGGCTGCCAGGGGCGGCATGATGGTGAATGAATTCCAGCGTGTTGTCCACCGCCTGGGCGGACAGGTACATGGTGACGCCCTCCCAGAGGAACAGACTTCTCTGCCCCGGCCGGTAACCGGCTTCTGACAGCACAGCGAAGATGTCCTGCCTCTCAAAATCAATGGGGACAAAGATACAATCTGCGGGTAAGGGGATCTTTTTATCCCTTAGGACTTTTCGCATGGCTTGTTGCGTGGTGGCGACATCCAGTTCGAAGACTTTCGTTCCCTGATTGCGGTCGGCAAAACGCAGGGCACGCGTGTCAAAACCGGCACCCAGCAGAACGATCTGGGCGAAGCGGGCTTCCAGCGCATCCACAAAGGCCGCGTCCATCACCTTCGTCCGGGCGAGGACGTACTCATGGATTCCGGGGGGGAACATTGTGCGCATGAGGGCTTTTCGCAAAGGGGTAGCGTTCAGCATCAACCTGGCCATGGGGGGAAACAGGATCTCCGCCAGGGTGTCCGGCCCGCGAAAACGAGGATCTTTTTCCCGTGTAGCGCAGCCGCGCGAAAAACAGATGTACGCGGCTGTCTGCGAAGACCTGGTTTGTATTCGTCGTTTCGACACCGTTTCCTCTCCTTTTGGACAAGTGCCCATTATGTTTTCGCCGAGAGTTCCATCACCAGTTGAATCAACTGCCCAAGAAAGAGTTGGTCCAGTTCGTCGGATGTCTCGATCAGGTTCAGGGCCGCTCTGAATTGTTCGCGGTAACGCAGCCAGAAGTGGATGGGTCCGATGACCAGGGTCAGGAGGACTGCAGGAGAGAAGCGGTTGTCGATGAGCCCCTGTACCTGGAGCTGCTTGACTGCCTGTGCCAGGCCGGCGGTCAAATAGGCTTCTTTCTCTGCAAATTCGGTCTGTCCTTCCAGGTAAGCCCACAGTGAGATGCGCTGGTAGGTTGAATCCTGTTTCCAAAAGTTGAAGGAAGCCGTCAGGGTCTGCTGCATCATCTCTTGAGGAGTAGCGCTGGCCTCTTTGGCTTGCACAAGCACCTGGGTATACTGCTCTGCCAGGTTTTCCAGTACCTGGCGATAAAGGTTCTTCTTGCTTTGGAAATGGTGGAGGATCAGGCCATCCGATATGCCACACCTCAGGGCGATTTTTTGGAGCGACGTTCCGGAAAAGCCCTTTGCTGCGAAGAGCTCCTGCGCAGCGGATAAGACGCGTTGTTTGGTGTCTTCGCCATCTCTTTGTTTTCTCAAGAGGCTCTCCTTTATATTTACTTAATACTAACTAAATAATGATTATTTGTCAACCCCCTTTGGGCTTCTTCCTCTGGTCAGAATCCCCATCGGGTGCAGAACTTCCAGGAAAGACAACGGCCCGCGTTCCGGCAAACGCGGGCCGTTGTCTTTCAGCAGTGGTGGAGATAACTGCGGGGCCACCCCGGGGGGATATTCAGACCTCCTGAAATGCCTGGACTTCAGGCCTGCTTTTCGATATAGATATATTTGGCGGTCGGAAAGCCCAGGACAGTATTTTGATTCCCTACTTTCAAGCGCATGGTCTGGTTAAAAGGCAAGACTTCAGCAACTTCAACCTGTGCGCCAGGAACAATCCCGTTCTGTTCAAGGAACTCCAGCAGCTCGTGGTTATCCTCTGCGATCTCATGGATCCGGCGGATGATGACCGTCTCGCCGGGCAACACGCGGGTCAGTGGAAGCCAGTCGGCTGCAACATGTTCATAGCCCGGGAGCGGATTTCCATGCGGGCAGAGTTGAGGATCATCGAGATTGGTGCGCATTTGGGTTTCAAGAGCTTCCGAGATGGCGTGCTCGATCTGGTCCGCTTCCGCGTGAACACGGGACCAGGGTACATTCAACATTCGGGCAAGCATCCATTCGGTAAGCATGTGGCGGCGGATCACAGAGCGCGCTGCTTCGCCGCCCTGATCGGTAAGGTGGATGTCTTTTCCCGTCTCTGCTGCAATCCAGCCATCGCGTTCCATGCGTTTGAGAGTCACAGTCACGGTTGACGAGGCGACTTCAAGTGTTTCAGCCAGGCGGGCCGCGATGACTTTTTCCCCGTCGCGCGCCATCACGTAGATAATTGCCAGGTAATCCTCGATTGTAGGGGTGGGACGGGTCTCGGTTTGTGTTTTATTGTTTTGTGCCATGGATCACCTTGACATGCATCATGTTAATGTGATATACTGCCGCGAAATATTAGTATATACTAATAAAAAGACTTGATACATACTGGATTATTTTAACACATCCTTTACTCCTGTCAAGCGTACAGCACAGC
>JAFGSI010000022.1 GCA_016934715.1 Anaerolineales bacterium | reverse complement strand
TCTCAAATAGGCTGAGTAGTAACAAATCCCCTATATATACTGAGTGAGCGCGGAGAGATTCGAACTCTCAACCAATGGCTTAAAAGGCCACTGCTCTGCCGTTGAGCTACGCGCCCGTGTGCGGACGCCATTTTAACACGCCCCTTCCCCCCCGTCAATCGGAACGCAGCTGCTCTTCGAAGCCCTGCAGGTCGACGCGGGCGGTCATGTCCAGTGTCAGCGGGGTGACCGCCACCTGCCTCAGCACCCGCAGGACGTAGACGTCGCTGTCGGGTTCGCAGTCCAGGTTGGCCTGCTCCCGGTAGCCGATGGTCTCGGGTTCATCCCAGGAGGTCCTTTTGGGGGGCGCGGGGACGAAGTAACTCTGGCGTGACAGGCGGGTGATCTGCCAGGGCGTTTGGGCGGTTGCGTCAGACGGCACGTCGACCTTGATCAGGTCGATGCCTGGAAGCAGGCGCTTCTCGAGCAGCAGGCGGGCGAAGTGGGCGGCGAAGTGGGCCGCGGCTGAGAAATCCACCTCCCGTGAGTAGGACAGGTGATGTTCAGCGCCTGTTTCGAGAGACATCGCCAGGGCCGGGATGCCCATCCCGGCGGCCTCCATGGCGGCCCCGACCGTCCCCGAGATGGTGATGTTGGCGGCGACGTTCTCGCCGTAGTTGATGCCCGAGACGACCAGGTCGGGCTTGCGCTGCAGGATCTCGAACACGCCGTGCAGGACTGCCTGGGCCGGGCTCCCGCCGACGGCGTAGATGGTCCACTCCTGGCCGCGCACGGTCAGGACCTCGGGCTGGATCAGGCCGTCGGAGGTCGACGGCAGGCTGCGGCCCATCCCCGAGGACTGGTCGCGTGGGGCGACCACGGTGACGTGCCCGAGGTCCGAGAGCGCGTCCGCCGCGGCCCACAGGCCAGGGGAGAGGATGCCGTCGTCATTGGTCAGCAGGATCTGGCGTTTGTCCATCGGGCCTCAAGAAAGAAAAGAAGCGGGTGAACCCGCTTCTGTGGCGCCCCTTGCGTGACTCGAACACGCGGCCTTTTGGTCCGCAACCAAACGCTCTGATCCACTGAGCTAAAGGGGCAATGGGTGTGGAGTGCAGGGATTTTAATCCACAATCGAACGCTGGTCAAGAGAAATGCAGAAGCCGGGTGCGTTATCCCCGCAGCAACCGGCTTCTGCATCTGCACGGAACCCCTAATTCCGCGCCCCAGATGACTTTGATGCTCGCATTGTAGCAAAGGGGCGTGGACAAAATGTAGACAAAACTCAGCCCAGGGCGGCCAGGACCTGGTTGCGATACTCCCGCCAGGCCTCCTTGAGCGGTGTCTCGGCCACGCTGGCCTCCATATTGGCCAGGATGGCCTGAATGCGTTCGTCCGCTTCCCAGGTTGGGCGCTTCAATTCGCGCAGCATGTGGGTCAGCAGGATCAGGCCGCGCAGTTCGGCCCGCGGACAGCTCATCGCCAGCCCGGCCTGGATCATGCTCCGGCAGCGCATCTCGGCCATGGTGAGGTTTTCCAGGTCATATTCGGTCAGGGCCTCCACATAGTCGGCGAGCAGCAGCGACAATTGCCAGCCGCGCGTGCTGGCTTCCTGGCGGAAACCCTTCAATTCTTTCTTGATCGTCTCGAACTGTCTGCGCCCGGCCTGAACGAGGAGCTGCGCTCCCTGGGCGTAGAAGGTGACCATCCCCTGGCGCATTTGGGTGGCGCGACGCAGGGCCTGCTGGAAATAGGATTCGCCGATGGCTTCGCCCTTTTGCAGCAGGGCGAAGCCCATGCGGAGAAGGTTTTCCGTGCCGGCGAAGTGCTTACCACTGGATTCGACCCCCTCCTTGTAATGGCTCACGGCCTGGTCGAAATCACCCAGATGACGATAGATGTCGCCGCAGGCGCGGCAGGCGTCCGAGATGAGATCATTGTGATGGTAGCGAGTTCCCAGCGCAGCGGCTTTCTGGGCCGATTCCCAGGCCGGGCCCAGCTGGCCCAGATCGAGTTGATGCATGGAGCAGCAGATGTGCAGGTTGCCGAGCATGCGCCAGGCAGCAATGCGCTCGGCCAGGGCGATCCCCTCCCGGGCGATCCGGTAGCCCGTGGCGAAGTCGCCCAGTGAATGGCTCGCCTGGCTGAGGACCACGTGGGCGGCAACCTGCCCGTAAAGGCGGCCGGCCTGGGTGTAGTCACGCAGCGACTGTTCCCCATAGCGCTGGGCCTCTTTCGGCCAGCCGGTCAGGATGTAGGCCATCGCCATGCGGTAGTTGGCATGCCCGCGGGCTCGCAGCAGCAGCGGGTCGTCTGTTTCAGGGACCAGGACGAGAGCCTCGCGGAAGACTTCCTGGGCATCGTCGATGCGGTTGAGCATGTACAGGAACAGGCCGCGGTGGGTCAGGGCCTCCATCTGGCTGTACAGGTTGGTGGTGTTCATCAGGTGCGGCAGGGCCTGGTTGGCGTATTCCAGGCCGGCCTCGAAGTTGTAGTCGGTGAACTCTGCCTGGGCCAATCCGTCGAGGGCTTTTCCGATCAGCAGGTCGCTGCGCCGCTCGGTGGCGATGCGCATCAGGGTCTGGTTGATGCGGCGCAGAGTCGTGGGGTCGTTGATCTCATAGAGCATCTCGCCCCATTCGGTGTACAGGCGATTGATCTCCTCGTCGCTGAATGTGTCACTGCGTGGGATCAGGCGCTCGGCGCGGCTGAAGGCTGCTCTGGCATCGTTGAACGACGACAGTCTCTGGGCGTATTGTCCGGCCTGGACCCAGAAGTCGAAGGCCTCGGGGAAGGCCCCTGCTTCCTCGTAGTGCGAGGCCAGGAGCGCCGCGAAGCGGTCCTTCTGGGTGACGAAGTGGCTGGCCAGGGCGCGCGCCACGCGCGCGTGCAGGACACGCTTGCGCGCCGGGCTGACCTCCTGCAGGATGCTCTCCCGGATCTTCTCGTGGACGAAGAGATACCTCAACTCGGACCCGTCGCTGGCGCTGAGCAGCAGGCGGGTGTTCTCGAGTTCCTCCAGGGCCAGGGCGATCTGCTCGGGCGCGGCGCTGGTCACCTTCTCCAGCACGGCGACCTCGAACTCGTTGCCCAGCACAGCGGCGGCCATGAGCAGGTCGCGCGTCGGGGCCGCCAGGCGCTGCAGGCGGCTCTGGATCAACTGATGAACGCTGCCGGCCATGGGCAGGGTCTCGACTGCATTCAGGTCCAGTTCGGGAGCTCTCTCGCTCATCACCTGCAGGGTCTCGAGCAGGAAGAACGGATTCCCGCCGGTGTCCGCGGTCAGGCGGTCGAGCAGCCTCTGCGGAGGCCGCTGGCCGAGAAAATGGTGGGACAGTTCGGCGACATCCTCCGCCTTGAGACGGCTGACTTCCAGGGTCTGGACGCGCAGGGCGGGGGAGGACGAAAGCAGCAGGCGGTCGAGGAAGGGGTTGGCCTCCTCGCTGCGGGCGGCCATGACCAGCAGCCCGTTGCCGGAGGCGAAGACGCCGTGTTCTAGCAGGTAGGCCAGGACGTCGAGTGAGGCCTCATCCCCCCAGTGGACGTTGTCGATGAAGACCAGGACCGGCCAGTTCTCGATGATCGTCTCCAGCAGGCTGCGGATCGCCTCGAACAGGACGGCCCGCATCTGGTCCGAACTGGCATCCGGCGTGGGCGGCAAGTCGGTGCGCAGCGAGACCAGTTCGGGAACCAGCACCGAGAGCTGGCTGGCCCAGACGGACGGCAGGCGCATCCATTCGTCCCGGCCGATGTCGCGGCGCAGCATCTCGACCCAGGGTTGGTAGGGCAGGTTGGACTCGGTCGGACGGCAGGAGCCGATCAGCAGGCGCGGCGGTGAGCCCAGGCGCTGGTAGAACTCCTGGACCAGGCGGGTCTTGCCGGCCCCGGCCTCGCCGAACAGGATCACCCCGCCGCCTTTGCGGAAGGCGCCCTGCAGTTGGTCCAGGTTTTCGTTCTGGCCGACGAAGGGGATCTGGACGGTGGGGCGCAGCGGCCAGGAGGCCTTGCTGGTGCTGGTCAAGGGACGTGTGACAAGGGTCAGGCGCCGCTCCACCTGCAGGATCGCCTCGCCGGGATCGATGCCCAGATCCTGCTTGAGCAGCTGGCGCAGGTCGGTGATGTGCTGCAGGGCCTCCCGGTAGGCGCCCATGTTGAGCATCGCCTTGAGCCGCTGTAGGTGCAGTTCTTCATTATATGGGTCTATGTCACTGGCCCGCTGCAGCCACTGCAGGGCCTTTTCGAAATTTCCCGCCAGGAGTTCATGCTCGGCCAGGCGCTCGAGGGCGCGCTGGAAATCGGTCTGGAGAAGATGATCGGTGCGCGAGAGCCACTCGTCCAGGCTGGCCGAGATCGAGAGCGCGCTGCCAGCCAGGAAGTTGTTGGCCCGCCACAGCCGCACGGCCTCGGTCAGGGCGTAGTAGGCGGCTGCCGGGAGCAGCCCGCTGGTGGTCTGGTGGCGCGGCAGGCTGCCGATCTGGTGCAGCAGGCGGCGAAAATTCAACACGTCCACCGAGACGTGAGCGAACTCAAGGCCGATCGTATCCGGGGTGGTCTGGATCAGGTTAGGGTCAGGGAGGGCGGCACGCAGTTTGGCCAGGTTATCGCGCAGATGTTCGCGCGCCTTTTCATCTTCCTCCTCCGGCCAGAAGAGGAAGATCAGTTCGCCACGCGCCACCGGGGCACCGACGGCGGCCAGGTAGAAGAGCAGGGCGCGCGGGATGCGGCGCTGGATTCGCAGCGGCTGTTCGTCGTGCTCGATCAGCGGCGGGCCGAGCAGCCGGATGTACAGCATCCATGGGCTCCGTTCAGGCGGAGAGGGTCACGATTTCTTCCCGCTTTTGAAATTCTGCGCCGATTGCAGGATGTCGTGGGCAGAGCGGATGGTGCCTTCGGTGACCTCACCGAGCATCTGGGCCAGTTCGATGGTGCGCGGCTCCCCACTCAGGCCGGCCACCCGGGTCAGGGTGCGGCCCTCCTCGACGACCTTCTGGACCTGATAGTGGCTGTCGCCGAAGGCGGCCAGCTGCGGCAGGTGGGTGATGACCAGCACCTGATGGGCCTTCCCCAGATTCCACAGTTTCTCGCCGACCGTCCCGCCGACGCGTCCGCCGATGCCCTGGTCGATCTCATCGAAGATCAGGGTCGGGACCTCGTCGGCCCGGGCCAGGACGTTCTTGAGGGCCAGCATCAGGCGCGAGGTCTCCCCGCCAGAGGCCACCTTGGCCAGCGGCTTGAGCCCCTCGCCCTGGTTGGGGGCCACCAGGAATTCGATCCGGTCGAGGCCGTTGGCGTCAAAGGCGGCCCGCTCGCCGTCCGGCAGCGGAACGCCGTTGGGATCGGCCTTGCGCTGGAAGTCGACCGCGAAGCGGGCCGAGGCCATGCGCAGATCGTCGAGTTCGGCCTCGATCGCCTTGCTCATCTCTTCGCCGGCCTGGCGGCGCCTGTCAGACAGGGCCAGGCCGCGCTCGGCCAGCTCGGAAGCCGCGCTCCCTTCGGCGGCCTCCAGTTCGGCGATCCGTTCGGTGGCGGTGGTGATCGTCTCGAGCTGCTTGCGGGCATCCGTGCCAAAGGCAAGGATACCCGGGATCGTTCCGCCGTACTTGCGGCCCAGGCGGTTGATCAGGTCAAGACGCTCCTCGACCGCTTCCAGCCGCTTGGGGTTGTATTCCACCCCCTCGATGTAGTCGCGCAGGCTGTGGGCCAGGTCGGCCAGGTTCTCTTCCAGCAGGGCAGCTCGTTCGGCCAGGGGATTCTGGGTGGTGTCGATGCCGCCCAGCTTGGCCAGCGCCTGGGAGGCCTCGCCGATCAGGTCGGTGGCGGCCGGGGACTCGGGCGTGCCCTCGTCCAGGACGGTCAGGGCCTGCTGGGCCAGCGAAGCCAGGGCTTCGGCATTGGCCAGCCGGTCGCGCTCCTGGCGCAGTTCATCGTCCTCGCCAGGCTTGAGCCTGGCAGCTTCGATCTCCTCGGCCTGGAAGGTCAGCATCTCGGTCCGGCGCTCGGCATCGGCCTGGGCCTGGCGCAGCTCGTGCAGTTCTTTGCGGATGGCAAGCAGCTGCTGGTACGCCTTGCGGTAGGCGGACAGGACGGTCCCGGCATCGGCGTAGCGGTCGAGCAGGTCCAGGTGGGCGCTGACCTTGAGCAGAGAGAGGTGCTCCGACTGCCCGTGGATGTCGACCAGCAGTTCGCCGAGCTCCTTCAACAGCGCCAGGCTGACGGTCCGGCCGTTGACCCTCGCGGTGTGGCGGCCCTCGCGGCGGATCTCGCGGCTGAGGGTCACGTAGTTGGGATCATCGAGCAGCTCCTCGCGCTGGAGGATGACATGCGCGGCGGCCTTTTCGGCCCCGGCCAGCTTGAAGGTGCCCTCCACCCGCGCCAGGTCCGCCTCGGTGCGGATCACGGTGGCATCGGCCCGGCCGCCGAGCAGCATTTCCACGGCGTCCATGATGATCGATTTCCCGGCGCCGGTCTCTCCGGTGAAGATCAACAGACCGGGACCGAATTCCAGCGCGATCTGGTCGATGATGGCGAAATTTTGGATGTGCAGTTCTTTCAGCATGTCATCTCAATCGGATGCCTGTGATACGGTAATAGACGACCGGGACGGCGATGACCAGGAAAACGATCAGCCAGATCAGGTTGAACCACAGCCCGGTCAAGAGGGTGAAGAGAATGACTGGCAGGGCGCCCAGGACCACCCCGGCTGGGGCCAGGAGGAAGAGCGCCCGCGAGCGGCGCCGGCGCAGGGCCCATTGGGTACTGCGGGAGATCAGTTCGCCGGCCGCCGGGGCCATGAACAGGACCAGCAGTCCCCAGAAGTAACTGCTGATGAAGAAGATCAGCAGGCTGGCCAGCAGGGACAGCCCACCGGATGTGACCAGGGCGATCGGGTAATCGTACCACTTCGCGTTGTTGAAATTGCTGTCGAAGACCTGCCGGTGGCTGCGGACGCACTCCTTGCAGCGGTAGCCCGTGGGCGTGCGTACAGCACAGCGGACGCAGATCGGTTTCTCGCACTTGTTGCAGCGCAGGACGGTTTCGACGCCGGGGTGGTTGGCACAGTAGATCGGGCTGGTGTTTTCGGTCATCGTGGCAGGCCTATGGTCGGGTTCTGGTTCATGTGGGCGGTCAGGTTGCGGTAGAAGTAACCTGGATCGCCGAAGCGGACGAACTGGACGGTGTAATCGCCGGCGCGCACATCCACGGCGTCGTTCTCGGCCAGGCCGATGGGGATCTGCCCGTCGACGCACAGGACCGCCGCCCCCTGGCAGAGGGTCATGGTGACCGACGAACCTTCCGAGAGCACGATCGCCCGGTCGACCGACAGGTGCGGGGCGATCGGGATCAGCAGGATGTTGCGCAGTTCCGGCGGCAGGATCGGCCCCCCGGCGGCCAGGGCGTAGGCGGTCGACCCGGTCGGGGTGGCCGCGATCAGGCCGTCGGCGACGTAGGTGGTCAGCAGGCGCCCGTCGACGGTGGCCGAGACGCGCACCGGCCGGACCGAAGCATCGCGCGTGACGACGACCTCGTTGAGGGCGTGCCAGCTGCCGAGCGAATCGCCGGCCCGCAGGTGCTCAACCCGCAGCATCATGCGGTTCTCGAGCCAGTGTTCACCCTTGAACAGCTGGTCGAGGGTTGCGCGCCACTCGTCGCGCCCGATCTGGATCAGGAATCCCAGCCGGCCCAAATTGATGCCCAGGATCGGGATGCCCACCGGGGCACACAGGTGCCCGGCCCGCAGCATGGTCCCGTCGCCGCCGACGGCCACCAGCAGGTCGTATGCGCCTTCCCGCACCTGCTTGCGCAGGTCGGCATCATCCAGGGTGCCGTGGACGCTTGTCCGGCCATGCTCGTTGAAGTAGGCGGCGATGGCCGCCGCTTCGCGCACGCCCTCCGGGAGCCGGGGGTGGGCTGCGATCACCACGCGTTGCAGGGGGGGGGATTCAGGCATGGCGGGTCAATTATACCGTAGGGTTAATGAAGGCGGCCTAGAACAACCGCTGGTCGCAGACATCCCGGTAGCCACAGCCCAGGCAGCGCCGCCTTTCCTCGTGCGAGCGCGCCACGGCCCGGCGGTGCTCGTCGCGCCGCAGGTCGGCCAGCAGGTCGAGCAGGGCGGCCTCCAGTTCGGGGGTGTAGTCGACGGCGAAGTCGCGGTTCGGATAGTGGAGAATGCCGTACGGCGGGCGCTTTCCGTAGGCCGATTCGACCAGCAGGCAGTAGGCGGCCAGCTGGTAGATGTGCGAGTCGTAGGGTGCCTCCGGTGTACGGCCGGACTTGACCTCGATCGGGATGATCCTGCCCTCCCGCTCGACCAGGTAGTCGGGCTTGCCGGTCAGGCCCAGGTCGGCGTCGTAGAGCGGCTTTTCGACCTTGCCCCAGCCTTGCGTGTCGGTGTAGATCACCCGCCCGCCGGGCAGGCCGGCCTGGCGGCGCTGGCGTCCCGAAATGAAGAACAGGACCAGGGCGAGGAGCAGGAGGGCGAGGGCGCTATAGAGGTAGGTCATCGGATTTTTCGAAGGGCGGACCTGCGGCTCGGCCCGCAGCAGGCGGCCATTTCACAGGATCTGCGCCGTGCAGAAGGCGACTGCCAGGGCCAGGGCGGCCAGCAGCAGGATCACGGCCAGGGTACGGGTCAGGCCGGCGGCCAGCACCGTCCGTCCGTGCTGGTGGTGCAGTGCGGTGCCCGAGGTCATCTCGGCCTGATTGGACGACTCAACACCCTGCCTGCGGTACCACCAGGCCCGGGCGCAGTACAGGTAGGAGCCGATCTCGGATGCGCGGATGGGTCGCATAAGGTCCTTTCCCGGAAGTAGCACATATATTCTAACCGATTTTTGCCGCGCCGGGCGGTGTGAACACGGCCGAACAAGGTTCGCCAGGGAATCGCGAACGCCCGGCGCACATTTCCCAACCCGGCTGGGAAATATTTCCTTGCCGGGCGCTCCCCGGGCGGGCATAATAAAGCTGCATTCCGACAGCGAGGTGCCAGGATGAAAGAACCATTCACAGTGAAATTCTGGGGGGTGCGCGGCAGCCACCCCGTCCCGGGCGGGCAGACGGTCCGCTACGGCGGCAACACGGCCTGCGTCGAGGTCCGCCTCGGCGAGCGGATCTTGATCCTGGATGCCGGGACGGGGATCATTCCTCTGGGTCGTGAGCTGGCCCGCCGCGCGGCCCAGGCGGGGCAGCCTCCGGCAGTGACCCTGCTGCTCAGTCACCTGCACCACGACCACATCCAGGGCTTCCCTTTCTTCGTCCCAGCCTACCTGCCCGGCGCCCGTCTGCAGGTCTTCGGTCCGGGAACCTCGCCGGACGGCCTGGCGCGGGTCCTGGAGGCCAACCAGAGCCAGCCGACCTTCCCGGTGGCGCTGGCCGAGATGCCGGCCGACAAGGAGATCCGCTCGCTGGGCGCGGTCGGGACTCTCGTGCTGGAGGAGCGCGGGGCGCGGCTGGCGGCGGCCGGGGAGGCGGTCCCGCCGGAGGCCGCGCTGGTGCGGATCCACCGCTCGCACGCCCACCCGGGCGGGGTCCACATCTACCGGGTCGAGTGGGGCGAGCGCTCGCTGGTCTATGCCACCGATACCGAGGGCTACGTTGGCGGCGACCGGCAGCTGGTGGAATTTGCCCGCGGTGGTGACCTGTTGATCCACGATGCCCAGTACGCCCAGGCCCACTACCGCGGCCAGATGTTGGGGATGCCGTCCACGCAGGGCTACGGCCACTCGACGCCCGAGATGGCCTGTGAGGTGGCCGCCGCGGCCGGGGTCGGAACCCTGGTCCTGTTCCACCACGAGCCGTCCTACGCCGATGCGGCGATCGCCGCCCTGGAGGACCACGCCCGGGCGCGCTTCCCCCAGACCCTGGCAGCCTTCGAAGGGCTCGAACTTCCGGTCGGGGGACAGGTGGGGCGTGCCGCCAGGCTCGATGGAGCCGCGGGCCTTCGGGAGGCTGCGCAACTCTGAAGAGCGAGCCCCAGGCCCCCGGATTTTGCAGATCGAAAAAGGATGTAAAATATGCTGACCATGACCGAGGTGAAGACCGACGACACCCGCAACCTGCTGGCCGAGATCGCACTGCTGCGCGGCCTGAACACCGAGCAGCTGGCCTGGGTGGCGCAGCGCGCCCACCGGCGCTTCTTCCCGGCCGGGACGAATGTGCTCCTCGCCGAGGATCCCGGCGAGGCCGTCTATGTCATCCTGTACGGGACGATCAAGGTCCACATCGAGCAGCCCGACGGCCGTGACGTGATCCTGTCCATCCTGGGGGTCGGCGATACGCTCGGTGAAATGAGCCTGATCGACAGCGTCGGGCGTTCGGCCAGCGCGCTGACCCTGGAAGATTCGCTCTTGCTGTGGATGGACCGCCACACCTTCCAGACCATGCTCGACGATTTCCCGCCGGTGGCCCGCAACCTGGTGCGCATTCTTTCGGCGCGGGTGCGCCTCTCCGACCAGTTGATCCAGGCCCTGGCAACCCTCGATGTCTACGGGCGGGTGGCCCGCCAGCTGCTGGCCTTCTCCGATAAGTACGGCCAGCCGGCGGCCGATGGGGCCGTGGTCATCCCGATCCGCCTGACCCAGGGGGACATCGCCGACCTGGTGGGGGCCTCCCGCAAGCGCGTCAACCAGGTCATGGTGGCCTTCAAGGGCCAGGGACTGCTCGTCGAGATCGACGGACGCCTGGCCGTGCGCGACCGGGATGGGCTGGCGAATACCTGCCGGTAGGGCGGGTTCCTCTTCGGGGACGGATCGCGATCCGCCTCCAGGCGATCCGGAATCGGCGGCCATGCTATAATCAGCATGACCGTTCCAATTCCGGAGGTATGATGTCCAGCCTGCCCGAGATCCCGACCGCTTTCCTGCTCGACTTCCTGAGCAAACTGCTCAACACCCCCAGCCCGACCGGTTTCGCCGAGCCGGCAATCGCCCTGTGCGAGAAGACCCTGGCCGAGTTCCCGGCCTTGAAGTGTTCCCGCACCCGCAAGGGTGCCCTGGTGGCCACCTGGCCCGGCGAGCGCGACGATGCCCCACGCGCCGTCACCGCCCACGTGGATACGCTCGGGGCGATGGTCAAGGAGATCAAGACCAATGGGCGGCTGAAGCTGACCCGCATCGGCGGCTACGTCTGGAACACGATCGAGGGCGAGGGCTGCACCGTCTTCACCCGCGGCGGGCGCCAGGTGCGCGGGGCGGTCCTGCTGACCAGGGCCTCCAGCCACGTCTTCGGCGGCGAGGTCGGCGAGATGAAGCGCGACGAAGACAGCCTGGAGGTCCGCCTGGATGCCCGCACCACGCTGGAGGGGGAGACGCACGACCTGGGGGTCGCGGTCGGCGATTACGTCGCCTTTGACCCGCGCCTGGAGATGGGCGGCGGGTTCATCCGTTCCCGACACCTGGACGACAAGGCCGGGGTCGCCGCCCTGGTGGCGGCGGTCAAGGCGCTCAGCGAAGCCGGGCGCAAACCGGCCCACACCACCACCCTGCTGTTCAGCAACTACGAGGAGGTCGGCCACGGGGCGGCCACCGGCATCCCCGACGGGGTGACCGAGCTGCTGGCGGTCGACATGGCCGCTGTCGGCGAGGGCCAGAACTCGGATGAGTTCTCGGCTTCGATCTGCGTCAAGGACTCCGGCGGGCCGTACCATCACGGCCTGTCGACCCGCCTGCGCCAGCTGGCCGACCAGCACCAGATCCCCTACAAGGTCGACATCTACCCCCATTACGGCTCGGATGGCGAGGCCTGGTGGCGGGCCGGCGGCGACGCGGCGGTGGCCCTGATCGGCCCTGGCCTGGACGCCTCGCACAATTACGAGCGGACCCATACCGAGGCCCTGCTGGCCACGACCCGCTGGGTGATGGCTTACCTGCTCGAGGAGTAGGCTCCGGGAGGCAAAATGAAGTCACCTGCGCCTGGAACAAGATCGGCTGAACCCAAGCAGCCGATCGAAGAGATCTTCTCCACGGTCTATTATCCGGAGGTCAAGGACCTGGGCAAGGGCTTCCTGACCCTGCTCTCGGCGGTGCTGGCCTTTTCGGTCACGTTCTCGAAATCCATTCTCGGGCCCGAGCCGCCTGCCCTGGCGGGGTTGGTCTGCCTGATCGCCGCCTGGGCATTCTTTCTCCTGGCGATCACCGCCGCGGGGGCGGGGATCTACACCAATTTCATCTCGCTCAACCGGGCGCAGAGATCCATGCGGGAAGACCCGCGCCGGAAAAGTGCCGCAGAGGAGCGAGTCACGATCAAGAACCTGATCCGTTTCCCGTATCGCCTGATGACGACCGCCGGGGTGTGTTTCGTGATCGGGTTGGTCTTGCTGGCCGCTTCAGGCGGGCTGCAGTTGTTCTTATAAAGACGTGTCAGCGCGGATCCATACACCCGGAAGTGTTCCTGGCGAACGCGCCTGGCAGGCGCCGCCAGGGGACACCGCCCTGGAAAACTCTGGGACCTCACCCGCCGGAGACGGCGGGTGGCGTTTGACTCACAGGAGCAAACGATGCACATCCTGCACGTCGTCGGCGCCCGGCCGAACTTCATCAAGGCCGCCCCGGTCATCGCCGCCCTGGCGGGTCCTGCCGTCCGGCAGACCCTGGTCCACACCGGGCAGCATTTCGATCCGGGCATGTCGGAGGTCTTCTTCCAGGAGCTGGGCCTGCCGCAGCCGGACGTCAACCTGGAGGTCGGGGCGGGCAGCCACGCCGTCCAGACCGCCGAGATCATGCAGCGCTTCGAGCCGGTCCTGCTGGAGCGCAAGCCGGACTGGGTCACAGTCTACGGCGACATCAATTCGACCGCCGCGGCGGCCCTGGTGGGTGCCAAGGCGCAGGTCCCGGTGGCGCATGTCGAGGCCGGCCTGCGCTCGGGCGACCGGAGCATGCCGGAGGAGATCAACCGCCTGGTCACCGACCAGCTGGCTGACCTGCTCTTCACCCCCTCGCCCGACGGGGACGCGAACCTGCGCAGGGAGGGCATCCCCGCCGACAGGATCAAGCAGGTCGGCAACGTGATGATCGACACCCTGGTGCGGCTCCTGCCGCAGGCTGAACAGGGCTGGCCCCGGCTGCAGGCGGAATTTGGCCTCGCGCGCTACGGCCTGGTGACCCTGCACCGGCCCTCGAACGTCGACGACCCGCCGCGCCTGGCCTCCCTGCTGGAGGCCCTGGGCCGTATCGGGCGGGACCTGGACCTGCTCTTCCCGGTCCACCCGCGCACCCGCCGGCAGATCGCCGCCTGCGGGGTGAAGGTCCCGCGCCCTGTGCGCCTGCTCGCGCCGCAGGGCTACCTGGACTTCCTGGCCCTGCAGCGCCAGGCGGCTGTCGTGATCACCGACTCGGGCGGCATCCAGGAGGAGACCACCTTCCTGGGCGTGCCCTGCCTGACGCTGCGCACCAACACCGAGCGCCCGGTGACCGTGACCCTGGGCACCAACCTGCTGGTCGGCCACGATCTCGAGCGGCTGCAGTCCGAGGTGGCCCGCATCCTGGCCGGGCAGGCGAAGGGCGGGCAAATTCCTGCGCTGTGGGACGGGCACGCTGCCGAACGGATCGCGGCAATTCTTCTGGCTCCGGCAGCAGCATGAGCGACTGTTTCTGCCAGAGCGCGCTGTGCGGAAGCATGCGAACCCACTTCAACTTCACCAGGAAATGAACATGGACTTCACTGCCTATCAGCAAAAATCCCGCAAGACCGCGGTCTACCCTTCGATCGGGCACCCGGTCATCTATCCGGTGCTCGGGTTGGCCAATGAGGCCGGCGAGGTGGCCGGCAAGGTCAAGAAGATCTTTCGTGATAAGGACGGGGCCATCGGCGAGGCCGAGCGCCAGGCCCTGAAGGGCGAGCTGGGCGACGTCCTGTGGTATGTGGCGCAGGTCTGCACCGAGCTGGGTCTCAGCCTGGACGAGGTGGCTGAACACAACATTGCCAAGCTCTACGACCGCCTGGAGCGCGGCAAGATCGGCGGAGACGGCGACAACCGCTGAAAGGCCCCGCCCGCTGCGCCCGATCGTCTGCAGGGCGCCTCGAATTCTAATCATCCTCATACGGAAAAGCGTTCCGCTTTTTGGTACAATCAATCCAGACACGACTTGTCCGAATCGGTAGCGCGGGATAGACTCCTGCTCTACGGGAGAACTTTATGGCTAGCATGGAAAAATTTACGCAGCGTGCCCGGCGCGTGCTCGCCCTGGCCCACCAGGAAGCCGAGCAGGCCCGCCAGGGATTGATCGGTACCGAACACCTGCTGCTCGGCCTGCTCGAGGAGGACGGGGGCGTGGCCGGGCGGGTGCTGCGCGAGCTCGGCCTGGAGACAGACCGGGTGCGCGAGATCGTCCGGCGGGTCAGCGGCGAAGGCCGCCACGAAGGGGCCCGCATCGAGCTGGCTCCCGAGACCCAGCAGGTCCTGGAGATGGCCCTCGGGGAGGCCCGCCGCATGGGCCACCACTATGTCGGGACCGAGCATCTGCTCCTGGCCCTGACCCAGGCCGGCGGGGCAGCCGCCGAAGTGCTCAAGAAGCTCGGCGTGACCGAAGACCAGATCCGCCGCCAGGTGCGGCGTGTCCTGCAGGAGAGCTCCAGCCCGACCCCCTCGGCGGTCTCCGAATCGCCGCGCCAGCCGGGCAAACAGGATCCCAAGACCCCCCTGGTCGACCAGCTGGCCACCGACCTGACCACCCTGGCCGAGGAGACCAAGCTCGACCCGGTCATCGGCCGCCAGATGGAGATCGAGCGCGTCATCCAGATCCTGGCCCGCCGGACCAAGAACAACCCGGCCCTGATCGGCGAACCCGGCGTCGGCAAGACGGCCATCGTCGAGGGCCTGGCCCAGCGCATCATCGAGGGCGACGTCCCGGCCCCACTGCTCAGCAAGCGGGTCCTCAAACTGGACGTCGGCTCGCTGGTCGCCGGGACGATGTACCGCGGCCAGTTCGAGGAACGCCTCAAGCGGGTCATCGATGAGTTGAAGTCCACCGGCTCGATCCTGTTCATCGACGAGTTCCACATGCTGGTCGGGGCCGGCTCGGCCGGCTCGGCCGTCGACGCCGCCAACATCCTCAAGCCGGCCCTGTCGCGCGGCGAACTGCAGTGCATCGGCGCCACCACCCTGGACGAGTACCGCAAGCACATCGAGACCGACGCCGCCCTGGAGCGCCGCTTCCAGCCGATCGTCGTCGACGAGCCCACGGTCGAGGAGACGATCGAGATCCTCAAGGGCATCCGCAAGATGTACGAGGAACATCACCACCTGGTCATCTCCGACGAGGCCCTCGAGGCGGCGGCCAACCTCTCGTCGCGCTACGTCTCGGACCGCTTCCTGCCCGACAAGGCGATCGACCTGATCGACGAATCGGCCTCGCGGGTCCGCATGTACAAATCTGACGCGGCCACCTCCGCCAAGGATCTCTACATCCAGTTGAAGCAGGTCCGCCAGAACCGCACCCTGGCCCAGGAGGAGGGCAAGGCCGAGGACGTGCGCACCTGGGAGCTGAAGGAGACCGAACTCAACGAGCAGCTGACCGAGATGAAGTCCGGCTGGGACCGGGCCAACAGCCCGGTCGTCACCGCCGACGACATCGCCGAGGTGGTCGCCATGTGGACCGGCGTGCCGGTCATGCAGATCGCCCAGGAGGAGAGCCAGCGCCTGCTGCAGATGGAGTCCGAGCTGGACAAGGTCATCATCGGGCAGGACGAGGCCATCCGGGCCATCTCGAAGGCCGTCCGCCGGGCGCGCGCCGGCCTCAAGGACCCCCGCCGGCCGATCGGCTCGTTCATCTTCCTCGGACCGACCGGGGTCGGCAAGACCGAACTGACCAAGGCCCTGGCCAGGTTCATGTTCGGCAGCGAAGAGGCCCTGATCCAGCTCGACATGTCGGAGTTCATGGAACGCCATACCGCCAGCCGCCTGGTCGGCGCCCCGCCTGGATACGTCGGCTACGAAGACGCCGGCCAGCTGACCGAGGCCCTGCGCCGCCGCCCGTACTCGATCGTCGTCTTCGACGAGGTCGAGAAGGCCCATCCCGAGGTCCACAACATGCTCCTGCAGATCATGGAAGAGGGGCATCTCTCGGATGCCAAGGGCCGCCAGGTGGACTTCCGCAATGCGATCATCGTCATGACCACCAACGTCGGCGCCGAGGAGATCCGCCGCCAGACACAGCTCGGCTTCCAGCTGAAGCGCGACGAGCAGGTCGAGGAGAAGGTCACCTACGAGGAGATGCGCAAGAAGCTGACCGAGCAGCTCAAGCGCACCTTCCGGCCCGAGTTCATCAACCGGGTCGACAGCGTGATCGTCTTCCGCTCCCTCAACCGGGAGGATATCCGCCAGATCGTCAACCTCGAACTGGCCAAGGTCAGCGAGCGGCTGCGCGAGCACGCCGTCAGTCTCTCGGCCAGCGAGCCGGCCCTGGACCTGCTGGCTGCGCAGGGCTACGACCCCGAGATGGGCGCCCGCCCGCTCAAGCGCGTGATCCAGAGCCGGGTCGAGGACCCGCTCTCGGATGCCCTGCTCTCCGGCGATTTCAAGGAAGGCGACTCCATCCTGGTCGACGTCGTCGAAGAAGAGCTGGTCCTCAAACAGGCCGGGGTCAAGGAAAAAACAGCTGAACCCGTCGCGTGATCCCTCCAGGCCCAGCCGCGCTGCGCCCGGAACAGGAGGTCGTATGGAGAAAGAATCCCGGGTGGCCACCCTGGGGGGCGGCTGCTTCTGGTGCCTGGAGGCCGTCTTCGACGAGCTGCGGGGCGTGGCATCGGTCGAGTCGGGCTACTCCGGCGGGACGGTCCCGCACCCCACCTACCGGGCGGTCTGCGACGGGACGACCGGCCACGCCGAGGTCGTCCAGGTCAGGTTCGACCCGGCAGTGCTCGCCTATGCCGACCTGCTGCGGGTCTTCTTCGCCATCCACGACCCGACGACCCTCAACCGCCAGGGAGCCGATGTCGGCCCGCAGTACCGCTCGGTGATCTTCTACCACGACCAGGAACAGAAGAAGACCGCCGAGGCGGTGATCGCCAGGCTCACGGCGGAGAAACTGTGGGATGCTCCGATCGTCACCGCGCTGCGCCCGTTCGAGGCCTTCTACGTCGCCGAGGAGGTTCACCAGGAGTACTTTTCCAACAACCGCTTCCAGCCTTACTGCCAGGCGATCATCGCTCCCAAGCTGGCCAGGTTCCGCCAGCAGTTCGTGGAAAAGTTGAAGTAGAACCGCGCCAGGATTTTCCGCGGCCAGATCTGAGTCGAGAAACCCGCCCAGCCCGCTTGTAAATGCGGGTTGGGCGGGTTAGAATCAGGATATCACTTCTTCGCAGGCCCTGGATGCGGCGTGGCGCCCATCCGGGGAACGGGATGCGGCTCAGGATGAGGGCAGGGAAGATGAAAACAGACGGGTTCGAGAGGTTCTGGCAAGGGGTCAGGAAGGGCTGGCAGGCTGTTCTGGGCGTGGTCTGGAAGTGCCTCGAGGTCCTTTTTGGCGGGTTGATCTTGGGCGCGATCGTGTGGGTCCTTCTCGCATCCGTGGTCTGGCCGATCGAACTCCAGACCGTCGTCGCGCGGTCCTTCCCGCTGGAAGGGGGCTACACCCTGCACGCCAGGAGTCCCGCGGCCGTCCCCGCCGACGGGCAGTCCGTGGCGATCGAACTGTTCGTGCAGGCGAACGGTTCACAGCCCGACCCGGCTGAATTTGCCGTCCTGGTGACGCTCCCCGCGACGCTGGAAGTCACCGGCTCTCCGGCGCAGCGCCAGGTCACGCTCCTGCTGAGCGCGGCCGCCCCCCAGACACTGCCGATCCTCAACGCCCGGACGACCGGCGGTTTTGCCTCCGCGCGGGAGGCGGTTCTGCTGAGTGTGGTCGAGAGCGGCCAGCCGATCGGGCAGATCGCGCTGACCACCGAGAGCGTCGGGCGCGCCGTGCTGCGCCGCTTCGGCGGCGGCGGCGGCAACGGGCAATTGCCGCTGGCGCCTCTGGCGACGATCCTGTTTTCCGCATTCGGCCTCTACCTCCAGGAGCGGCGCCAGCGCCAGCTGGAATCCGAAAAAAAGCGCGAGCGGGCCAAAGCCCTGCTGAATGAATTCCGGGATTCCTTTCGTGACCCGCGCACAGCCGGGGCGCGAGGCCATTGGGAGAAGATCCGCCGGGAAGGCCTGGAGAGCTATCTGGATCCCCACGAAAAAGAGACCGGCGAACGCCTGCTCCAGATCATGGATGGCGATCTGGGCGCCGCCGGTGATGTACAGCAGCTGCGGGAGATGGGACTGCGGCAGGCTGCCGGCGCCCTGCTGTATGCTCTGCAGCATGCTCCTGTCGACCGGGAAGGATTGGCGCGGGCCCTGCGAAGCTTTCCCGTGGAAGAGCTCGATCAAGAGCTGCGCGCCCCATTTTTCGAGGCTGGTTCGATCTTCCATGCCGGCCCGGCCCAGTACTGCGACTGGCCCCGCCGCCCGGCCTCCCGGAGCTGGCCGAAGCTTCCGGCGGGGTTCGCCGGTTTCCCGGCACGGTTGGCAAATCCTTTTTCCTGCGAACGGGCAGAGGACAACCTGGCCTTCCTTTTTCGGAGCAGCAAACCGCTTTTCTGGTTCGAGGACCCTCTCGTGGAGAAGATCCAGGATGCGGCCGGGCTCACCCACGTGGTGGGGGCCGCCGGCAGCGGGAAGACCACCCTGGCGCTGGCGGTTGGCGCCTACGGCATCCGGGAACCTGTGATGAGCTGTTATCTGTACGGGCGGCCCGAGGCGGCCGACATCCGGGCCGGTTTCGCCCGGCGTTTTTGTGATTTCATCCAGCAGACTCCTTCCTACCTGGTGAAAGTTTCCCCCGGCGGGCGCGGCCTGCTGGCGCAGCTGCTGGTGGAGGCCCTGGGGCGGAATGTGGCCCGGACCGAGCTGGATCGCGTGTCCTGGGAGTGGCTGGAGAGGGCCGGCCGCGATGAGACCCGGCGGGCGATCTGGAAGGCCGAGACGCGGGCCCAGATCCGGCTCCTGCGCGAGGAGGTGGAAAGGATCGAGGCCTCCCCCGTCTTCCATGACTCCCAGTGGGCGCATGCCCTGGCGCTCTGCGCGCGGGAACTGGATTTCCCCGACCGGTTGTACCTGGCGATCGATACCGGAGCGGGGCTGGATCAGGACTGGATGCAGCGCGTCATCATGAGCCAGCGGGCGGCCTGGCGGCAGGCAGGCATCCGGGGGATCGTTTTCTCGCTTCCCGGCAGGCGCACCCCCGACCTGGACTGGGATCACGAGCTGGAACTCACCTGGCGGGACGGGACCCGGGATCTGCTGGCAGACCTTGTGCAGTGGTACTGGGATGAGTCAAACCGGCCTCATCACCTCCCCGACCTGTTCGCCGAAGGTGGCTTCCAGGCACTGCTCCTGGAATCAAAGCACAACCCGGGCCGCTTCATGCGCCTGTGGAATGCCCTCGTCGCGTTGGGGCCTGGAAAGAAGATCGACCGCCCATTGATCGAAAAGGCGAAGGGAAGCCTTTGATGTCTTTCAGCCTGCAGAACTGGCCCTTTGCGCCTGCGGAGGCGCGTACGCCAGACGAGAACCTGCGCTGGTGGGCCGAGTGCCATGTGCCCGATCCTGCCCAGGCGGTCCTGTTCAGCCAGGTGCACTGGTGTGCCCTGATCGGGCCTCCCCAAAGCGGCAAGACGGTCGCCCTGGCGGCCTGGCGGGCCGCATGGGCCCGGCGCGCTTTTATCCTGGAGTACCCGTTGGGCGGGGCGGCCCTCCAGGGCGGTGGGCAGGACAACCACCTGTACCGGATCATGACCCTGGCCTCGCGGGCCGTCCGGGAAACCCTGGTCGCTCACCCGGAGGGTCTGGAACTGCTGTCGCAGACCCAGCGCGAGTTCCTGCGCTGGCTGGTCGAGAAGTTCGACGGGCCGCGCGCCTATCCGCGCTGGTTGGACGGCCTGCCGCGCGACCTGGCCGCGGACCTGGCCGGGATCGCCTACGAGGACCTCTACCCCACCCAGGTGGAAGTGCTCGATGTCCAGGGGCAGATCGAAGAACTGGTCAACCTGTGCCGCCGCTTCGGGTACCAGCAGCTGGCCGTGCTGGTCGACACCGGCCCGGTTCTCACCGCCGTCGAAGCGGACCTGGTCCGGGACCTGTTCGGCTGGCTGGAGCTGATCCAGCACGGCGGGTTCCGGGTCCTGGTCGCCTTGCCGGCTGTCTACACCCGGCAGGAACTGCTGGAGATGGCGCGCGGGCGGATCGGTGTGGTTGGGCTGTCCCCTTCCTACGAACATTGCCAGCAGGTCGTGAACCGCCATCTGGCCTGTGCGACGAATGGCACGATCGACCGCCTCGAGCAGCTGGCCTCTTCGGACCTGGTGGACAGGCTGCGCCAGCTGGTCGAGGCGGAATACGGCGCCCCGGTCCCGGGCGCCTGGGTGCGCCTGGCCGGATTGCTGCTGGAACGGACCGGCCGGCCGGCCGGGCCCCTCCCTGCCGCCGCCTATGCGGAGCTCTGCCTGCAGTTCTATGCCCGCCATCTGCCGCTGCGCCTGGAGGCCGATGACCGCCAGCGCGGTGTCTGGCGCGGCCACCGCTGGCTGGCGCTGGAGGAGGCGCCCTTCGAATTCCTGAAAGAGCTCTGGGCCCATCAGGGATCGCCGGTCGACCAGACCAGGCTGCACTGGTCCAAGGAATATTTGCATACCCTGGCGCACCGCCTGCGGGTGGCCATCGAGCCGGACCCGGCCCAGCCGGTGTATGTCAGGAGCCATCGCGGGGAGGGCTACTGGCTGGAGAACACCCTGCGCGACCCCGGCGGTGTCAGGTTCCTGACAGGGTAGTGACAGCCACACGGCTTGTTGAACTGGAGGCGCTACAGGATAATGGGGGTAGAAACGCAGGCAGCGTCAATGCGGGCTCCACTTTTTACTGCTTCTTGCAGAAATAGCTGAACTGAAGTCGCTGCGAAGCAGGCAGCAGCAACGATTTCGGTTCGGATATTTACGCAGTACTCTCGAAAAGTTGAATAGGATTGTATGGGCACCACATCGCCGCGACAGGACTTCCTGAGCAAACTGGGACTCTCGCACGATCCGTTTGCCACACCGGTTGCTGAACAAGAGCTGGAACTGGTGGGCGAACGTTTTTATTCGTATTTCCTGTCCCCGATGCACATTGCCCCCGGGAAAGAATTGAGCTTGAAGACCCTGCGCGAGCCGGGCAACATGATCCTTTACGGACAACCCGGAAGCGGCAAATCCACCCTGCGCCTGACCCTGGATGCCGACTGCCGCACAGTGCTGGATGGATCGCTGGTCGTCAATTACAACCTGGGGGAGGATTTCGACCGCCCGCTCACGGCCGACGAGCACAAGCGCAGATTGCTCCAGGCCCTGGCGATCGACCTCTTCGTCCAGGTGGTCGAGCAGTTCAACCCGCTCAAGCAGTCCCCGGACGAAAAACAGGTCACCGATCTGCGTGGGCTGGTGCAGCTTGGCGGCCCGAAGCTGAAGCGCTTGATCCGCAGCATCCTGGACGAACCCATGGCGGATCACCACGCCGGGATCAGTGGATACTGGAAGCGGGTTGGCAAGGCGGCGGTCCGCTACGTGGGCGCCTCGCCAGCCCTGCTTGCCCTGCTGCGCCAGCTGCTGGAACCCCCCGGGGCTGTCCCTGCGCCGGAGGCGCTCTGGCGGGGGTTCGAGATCGTGCAGGGCTGGGGCTACAGGCGGGTCTTCATCCTGGTCGATGGCCTGGACGCCCGCCAGCGCAGCCGGCGGGTGATGCTCGATCTGCTCCGGCCTCTTCTGGCCCTGATGCCGGAGGCCGGGCCGCGCCAGGTGTACCTGAAACTGTTCCTGCCGCTTGCCATCAAGGAAGATGTCGCCACGGCCTTAAGAGAGATCGATTCTGGCTTGCTTTCGGAAACCTTTGTCTCTATAATTGATTGGAACCAGGCTTCGTTGCAGCAGTTGTTGATCCAGCGTTTCCGGGCAGCAGAGTCGCGTCTTTTAGGTCTCGATTCGCTTGCAGAAGCAGGGCTGGACCTGGATGCAAGGGTCCTGCAGGCGGCGCGCGGTTCGCCCAGGCGCTACCTTCAGATCGTCAGTGACCTGATCGACGAACATGTGACCAGCCAATCCGACCTGCTGAAGTTCAGCCGCCACCAGTGGGAACAGGTGGAAGCCAGGTGGCGGGGCTGATCTTCACTGTCCGTGCAACCCAACAGGCAGCGCTGTGCACAGCCCGGGAAGCCGTATTTCAGGAAGCAAGGCGGAGGAGGGTATGACTCTCTGGCAGCACTATGATTCCACGCTGTTCGTTGATCGCCCGGGGATCAGGGACGTGATCCTCGCCTGGGCGGATGCGGAGGTGGTCGACAGGAGGGTGATCTCCATCATCGCCCCGCCGGGGGCCGGCAAGACCTGGCTGATGAAAGACCTGTATGAAGAATGGGGAAAACCGGAAGCCAGACGCTTTGCCGTCTGGCTGAATATTCCACGATTTGTCACCCCGCACGCGACGGATCCGGACGAGGTCCTGGACGCCGCAGAAATTGGGGATTTGATCGCCGAGATCGAAACTGCGGCCCGCAGGCACTGCCCCCGTTTGCCAGGCGTGGATCGGATCCCCGATCAGCCGGCGATCATCAGCCGGCTGGTCGAGCTGGTCTGTGAGTGCAACCTGGCGAGGGCGCCGGTCATCATCGTCGACGGGTATGACGAGATCTCCCCGGAACAGGCCGCGGTCGTCAGCCTGCGCCTGCTGGACCGCTTCCTGGACAGGGATTGCACCCGGATGTTGATCGCCTATCGCGACCCGTGGCGGCTGGATGGCGCGGCCAGAAGGACCCAGCGCACGCTGTACCTGCTCGAGGCCTCGCCTCTGTCGGAAGACTTCGCCAAAACGCAGTTCGAACAGCTCCGGGAGCTGGCGTGCCAGGAGCCGCAAAGCGGGCGCTACCCGCAGGCCCAGGAGTTCTCCTTCGAGCGCTTGAAGACGCTCCCTCTCGAATATCCGTGGAATCACCCGTTCATCAACGCCTTCCTGTTCGATCGTCTTCTGCGATGCGACCCGGCCCGGCGGACACTGCTCAGCCAGCAGGACCTGCTGGACTGCTGCACCGCCGTGATCACGCGCCCGACGCCCGGGGGGGTTCCCTGCTACGCCATGCTGGAACCGGAGGTGTTCGAATGCCTGGTGGACCTGGCTGCCGGCCTGGCGGAGGAATGGAACAGCGCCGACCTGGAAGCTGCCGGTCTTCCCAATGTGCTCGATCCACGCATGAAGAAGCTGTTCCAGTACGGCCTGATCACCGACCATGTTCCCTATTACCGTGTGGGAGAAGGACTGCGCGAACTGCTGCGCGACCTGCATGAAATGCGCAAGAAGAAGACCAAGGAGTCCAGCCATGAATGACACCCTGTTGATCGCATCCCAGCGTTCACCGGTATTGGTGAGCCGCTCGCGCGAGCTGGAGAGAATCCAGGCAGCCATCTACCGGCCCCAGAAGCCGTGCGAGGTGATCTTCATGCGCGGCGAGGGCGGGCTGGGAAAGTCGCGCCTGGCCGAGGAAACCCTCTGGCGGGGCGGGAACTGGAGGATGCGCCGGGCGCGCGGCGAGCCGGCCGCCGACTGGGATTGGACGCGGATCGGCCCGGCCGTCGTCGGGGACCTGCTGGATATGACCGACAGCCGCCTGCACACCCGGGCCCAGTTCATGCGGGCGGTCCGGGATGCGCTGGTCTGGGAAGGGAACGGGATCGGGTTCAACGGCTACGACGCAGCCTACAGCCGCTACCAGCGGCTGAGGAACCTGGCCGGTGATTACAAGGCCATCCAGGAGGCAGAGGAGCAGGCCGAACAAAAATTCCTGGTCGATTACTCCCGCAATGCCAGCTCCCAAAGGCTGGTATTGATCCTGGATACCGTGGAGCGCCTGCTGCCGGTCGGCACACAGTGGTTGATGGAAAAGGGGTTGGTCCATCCCCAGGATGTCATCTTCTACACCTTCCAGTGGCTGGCCGAACAGGTCCGCCAGAATCGTTTTCCCAACACGACCCTGATCCTGGTGGGCCGCGGCCAGCAGGGCCGGCCCTTTTTCGAACACCTGAGCGGGGCGACCCAGGCGGCCGGGAAGGAATGCCTGGGGGACGATATCGACCTGGCCCCCTTCGACGACCAGGATACACAGGCCTACTTCGAGGCCCTGGCCGATTACTGGGAAGGCCAGGCGGAAAGCACGCCCGCATATGCGCAAATTTCCAGGGAGCTGCTGGCCCTGGCGGGCGACCAGGACCGCACCCGCACCCTGCGCCTGTACACGGGCGGGAAACCGGTCCACTTAGCGCTCTATGCTGACCTGATCCTCGAAGGCCGTTCCATCCCCCAGCCGCTGCAGGACAGCTATGTCCAGGCCCTGGAGCGGGTGGGCGCGAACCCGCAGGGGGAAGCCGACCCGCAGAAATTGGCCCAGGCGCAGTTCATGATCGAGGAAGAGTTCGTCCGCCTGCTGTTCGGGCCCCCCTCGCTGCGCAGCGAGATCCTCAAGGTCCTGGTGCGCGCGCCGCGCGGGCTGAACGCCGAACAGCTCCATTTCGTGATGAGCAGCGCGGGCGGCGAAGCTGCCTGCGACTGGCTCGAGAAAAAGGGCCGCGACCAGAAGCAGGCCGAGATCGGCGAGCAGATCCAGAACGAGATGGAAACGCTGCGCCACCTCTCGATCATCAAGGTGCGGCCGGACGGACGGCTGGGCCTGCAGGATGAGATCTACCGCATCTACGCGGCCCACCTGTCCAAGGATGAGCGCAACCGCAGCGGGGAGCAGAAGGAACGCCAGCTGCTCTACCGCAAGCTGCAGGCCTGGGCCCAATACCAGACCGATCAACGCATGCTCGAACGTTCCGCATTTCTGGACGAGGATGAGCGCAACCTGCGCCTGACCCGGCCGGCCGAAGCCCTGGAGATCCGTTTTTCCACCCTGACGGACCGCGAGGAAGAACGGCGCTCCGCTGTTCGAACGGCCCTCTCCGCCTGGGAGGTCGAGAGTCTCCACTACGGTTTCCTCATCGACCTGCGCAGGAACATCAACCATGTCCTGTTCGAGGTGGGGGACCGGCGCTGGCTGGCCAACGATGAAGAATCCGAGGGGCAGCTGCAGATGGAATTGTGGCTGGTGCTCAAGGACGAGGCCTCCATGCGCTTCGTGACCCCGGAGCCCTGGTTCGCCGTGGAAGAGCGTCACGAAGAGCCCTATGAGGCCCTGGTGCGGGTCGCCCAACAGGACGATGTGACCCGCTGGATCAAACGCTTCGTCATGCGCAAGCAGTATCAGCGGGCGATCGAGTTCTGCGAGGCGGTTGAAAAGGTGGCCGCCAGGATGACCACAGAAACCGAGCGTCATTCCTGGATGCACACCTTCGCGCGCGGCGAACGCCAGTGCTGGAAGGGGTATGCCGAGATCTTCCTGGGGCAGCGCACGCTCGAGGCGCTTGCGGAGATGGAAGCCATCGCCGCAGACCTGGAGGTCCTGTTGCGCTACCGGGAAGAGGAATGGGCTTTTGAGGACCGCAACGAGAAGGGTTTCCTCGGCCATCCCGGTGAGACCCGCCTGCGCCGGGTGGCAGCGCTCCTTCACAACTTCATCGGCTATGGCTATTCCACGCTGGGAATGTTCAAAAAGGCCAAGCGCGCCTACGGGATGGCACTGCGCTACATGCGCCAGACCGAATTCCCGGCCCAACAGGCCACAACCCGCAACAACCTCTCGCGGGTCCTTTCCGAGAGAGGCTATACGCGTGCCCGGCGGGTCTGCCTGGATGCGCTGGCCCTGCGCCGCAGCCAGGGCGCGGACGTGCCGATCGCCTATTCCCTCAACACCCTGGCGCTGATCGACAACGATCACAACCGGCCCGACCTGGCCTGGGCGGAGGCCGCCGCCGCGGCGGCCTACTTCCGCAGGGTGGATGACCCGCGCGGCCTGGGCCTGGCGCTGCTCCAGCTCGGGGAGGCCTTGCGGCGGCATGGCAAACCGGAATCGAACATGTACCATCCCTTCCGGGAAGATTCCCCCGAGGTCATCCTGAACATCGCGGCCCGCGCCGACAGCGAGGCCATGGAACTGTTCACCACCAGCCCGGCGGCCGGGGAGAAGATGCGCCTGGTCGAGGCCTGGATCGAAATGGGCTGTCTGCAGCGAGACCGGATGAAGGTGGCCCGGGCCGAGGATGAACAGCGTCAGCGGTTCTACCGGGATGCCCTTTATTATCTCAACCAGGCGGGGGCGCTGGCCCGGGAGTTGAACAACAAGCGCCTCGATCTGGACGCGCGGGTCAATACGGCCTGGACCCATTTCCTGTTTGACGAATTCGAGCAGGCCGAAGAGATCCTGCAGCAGGCCGAGGAACTCCTGCCGGAGGATTGCTGGATCCGCAAGGGCCAGCCGTTCCCCGAGCCGGGGCGCGACGATCTCTACGTGTACGCCCAGCTCAGCAAGATGTACGGCCTGCGCGGGCGCATGGGAATGGAAAGGTTCATGCGCTTTACCCGGCTGGTCGCCAAGGAGAATCCCGGGGAAGCCCTGGAGGTGGTCGCGGCACGCCGGATGCGGGTCCATCAGGACAAGACCGCTCAGGCCGCCCTGGCGGCGGCGGCCGAGAACTATGTCCTGGCGCTGGCCTACGCCCAGCTGCTTTCGCCGCGCTCCAGCGCGCTGGGGATCGTCTACGACAGCCTGTACCATTACCTGAAGAAGTTCAACCTGGTGGAAATGGACGACTTCTACCGGTACGAGAACCGGGCCCGCAAGCGCTTTGCGATCTCCCGGATCAAGCTCGAGGACCTCGGGAACCTGGACGAATTCCTGGAGGATTGTTTTGGAAGAGGCCTGGAAAGAAGGTGATATGATCCCCATTCCTGCTTATGACGTGACCAGGGCGGTCGTTCTGACCGGGGTGCCGAATCGGAGCGGGGATGACTGCGCCTGTCCCGAGCAGGCCCGGCTGCTGGCAGGAGCGGGCTTCCTGCGGGACGAGAATGACTGCGCCTGCCCGTCCACCCCGGACCTGGTCCAGGCGGGGCCGCGCCTGACCGGCCTGTTCGCCCGAACAGCCGAAGTCGAGACCTGCCCTCTCCCCGGGGGATTCTGGATGACCTTCAGCCCCTTTGCCCCCGCCGGGCCGAGCGCTTTGAATCCCGAGGCCTGGGAACGCTGGCAGTCGTTCTGTGCGCCACAGCCCCTGGAATACCCTGTCGATCAGCAGCTGCTCGAACAGAACCTGATCGCGCCGGCCGGGCATCCGCCGCGCCTGGACTTCGCCGCGCCGGAGGCGCTCACGGTCTGGCTGCATGTGACCAACGCCTGCAACCTGGATTGCCCCTACTGCTATGTGCACAAGTCTTCCGCCAGCATGAGCCTGGAGGTTGGCCGGAAGACGATCGACAAGCTGGTGGCCACCGCCCGCCAGCACGGCTTCCGCAGCGTGAAGATCAAGTATGCCGGGGGGGAAGCAACGCTGCGCATGCGGCTGGTCCGGGCGCTGGTCGCATACGGGCGGGCGCGTTTTTCACAGGCCGGGCTTGCCCTCCAGCATGTCCTTTTGAGCAATGGCACGCACCTCGCTGCACCCGATGCCGACTGGCTGCGGGACAACCAGGTGGCCGTGATGATCTCGCTGGACGGCGTCGGGCCCGATCACGACCGGACCCGGCACCACAGGGACGGCCGCGGGACGTTCCAGGCAGTTGCCCATACGATCGACCAGGTGCTGTTGAAGCGCGGCATCCAGCCGTTCGTGTCGATCACCATTACACGGGAGAACGCCGGCAGGATCGCGGCCGCGGTCCGCTGGGCATTGGAACGTGACCTGCCGGTGAGCCTGAACTTCTTCCGCCGGGGATTGGATGGCAGCCTGCCGGCCTCCCTGGCCGCAGAAGAGGACGCCATCATCCAGGGGATGCGGGCAGCCTATGCGGTGGTTGAGGAAATGCTCCCCGAACGGCCGCTTTTGAACGGGCTGCTGGATCGCGTCCAGGTGGAGGCCCACCCGCGCACCTGCGGGATCGGGCAATCGTACCTGGTCGTCAACCAGGAGGGTCTCCTGGCCCCGTGCCATATGCTGCTCGATCACTGCCTTGCGGAATCGCGGGACGCGGATTGGTTGGATGCGCTGTCTGCCGGGACGGTCCAGAATCTGCCGGTCGACCAGAAAGCGGAATGCCGCACCTGCGCCTATCGCTATCGCTGTGCCGGAGGCTGCCCGCTCGAGACCTATCAGGCGGCCCAGCGGTATGACGCTCCCAGCCCCAACTGCCGCATCTACAGGGCGCTGTTCCCGGAGGTCCTGCGGTTGGAAGGGCTGCGCCTGATGAAAAGCCACGGCTATCTCTAGCTCTGCCGAAGCGCCTGCGCCAGGAACGGAGTGGGGCAAGGCCTTTTCTGTTCCTGCTCCCGTTCCACGATCCGTGCAGGAGACCGGGCAGCCAGGGCCAGGCGTTCCCGAAGGCCTGGCCGCCGGCCGGCATTGACCCCGGGGGCTCGCTGCCCGCCTTTTTCGGAGCAGCAGGGTCTTCATCGATCTCGAAGGTAGCCGCAGATTCCCGGCCTTCCGCCGTGCCGTCGTGGAACGCTGAAGAAGATGTTGGGAAAGCCGCTGCCCTGGCAGCAGGCCTTTTCTATTCTGGCTCCCGTTGTCCGGGCTCTGGAATATGCTCATGAACAGGACATTATCCATTTTCTTGCAGGAAACGATCATTCTTGAGGGCGCATGGGATTACTGGGATCCGGCCGGACTTTTCGAAACCTGTACCGGCCGACGATAGGCAGGAGGAAAACCAGGCCGCTCTACAGACACTTTACAAAACATGTTTCTTTGTCGCCCGGGCAGGGAATGCTGGTATACAATTCACAGAATCTGCCCCGAACCCCTTTCGCGCTTCACGGAATTGCATCCATGCCTGCCCTTCACCTCGACCCCGACCTTGCCCGCTCCACCGCCCGCTCCCTGCGAGATTCTGCACGGCAGGTGGAGACGCCGATCCAGTCCCTGCAGCGGGCGCTTGCCAATCTGGAGATGGCCTGGCAAGGCGGGGGCGCCGAATCTTTTTCCAGCCAGGGCCGCCGGCTGACCCGCGACCTGGCTGCCCAGACCGAGCATCTCGAAATGCTCATCCAGCGCCTGCTGCACGAGATCGATGAGTGGGAGACGGTCGACCAGCGCGGCGCGGCGCTCTTCCGCCAGGGACTGCAGACAGGCGGAATCAACTTCACCCCCGGCCCGGCCATGCCGGCTTCCGGCGGCGGCTGGGGTGACCTGATCCCCTCCTACTGGGTTGCGATTCCGACTGTGACTACCCTGGCGGTGGTGACCGGCTGGCTGACGGGTGTCCCGGCCTGGCTGACGGACTGGTTCCGGCGCATCTTCGGGCCGGAGCCTGCCCCTGCCGAAGTGCCGGTAGAGGCCCCGGCCAAACCCCGGCCCGCGCAAGAGGCCGTTCCCCCTGTCCAGCCTGAGGCTCCGGCAAAGGAGTATGTGGCCTACCACGATGTGCCGGTCAAGTCGCAGGGCAGCGCCTACGGCAATGCCGCCTGTTCGCCAACCTCAGTCAGCATGGTGATGGACTATTACCACAACCAGGACGCGAATAATCCCACTGCCACGCCGCAGGAATTGATCGACAGCCTGGACAAGGGTGACGGCACTCCCGGGAACGGCATTTCGCTCAGCCGGATGGCCGATGAGATCAACGATGTCGGCTATTCTGAGGTCAGCGCCCGGGGCGGCGCTAGCCTCGATGATCTGCACACCGCTCTTGACGACGGGCCGGTGGTCGTGACGGTCGGCGTGCGGGTCACCGGCGAGGGAACGGTCGGCGGCTCGGGAGCGCGCGCCCTTGCCGGGCCCGGGTCGACCACGCACGCCGTGGTCGTCAAGGGCCGAACCGAGACGGCCGTCATTGTCAATGACCCCTGGAGCGGTCAGGAGATGGAAATTCCCAACGCGACTTTCAACGACATGTGGAATCGCGGCACCAACGGCCTTGTCGTCATCCGTCCATGATGGAAAAAACCTTCTCTATCGAACTCAACCCGGCCGAACTGGCCTGGCTGGCCGGGGCCTTTGGCCAGACCCGCCTGCTGCTCCCCGACGCGCCCCTGCAGCGCCTGCTGGATGATGAACTGTCTGCCATCCTGGCCGAAGCCCAGGCCTCCCTGGTCGCACGCGGCCTGATCCGGCACACCCCCGGCTCTGGCTGGCAGATCGAGCAGGCCGTCGCGGTCGTGATCCAGCTGCTGTCCGGCCCCGAATGGACCCTGAGCCTGCTGCGGTTGTCTCGAGCCGGGGGCGAGGTCCGGGGGATGGTCTACCGGGCGGCGAGGATGCACCTGCTGCTCGAGATGCCGCCGGCCTACCGACTCACCTTCTGCAAAGACGAGAAGATCTTGCTTGATCGGCTGATGGCTGATTTAGGCAGCCGATCCGATCCTAAAGTCGGCAAGGCAACCGGGCGTGGCGCCATGACTCTGGCGCATGCCGACCGGCTTTTCCCGCATGCCTGGCGGGAGGAAGCCTCGTTCGCCGGAGTCGACCAGGTAGTCCTGCTCACTGCGGCGTTGGCCGGGGCGGGGATACCATCCCGGCGGGGATTGTTGTTGCAGGGTCTGGAGTTGCTCGGAGGGGAGGTGGATGTGCGGGGGGAGGTCCGCATGACCTCGTTGGGTGTCTCTGCTTTGAAGAAATTTCTCCAATCATTCCTTTCGGAGTAAAGATGACTGACCTGACGGGTCAATCCCTTGGTAGATATCACATCCTCGAGCAGTTGGGCGAGGGTGGGATGGCCCTTGTTTACAAGGCCTACGACACCCGATTGGAGCGCGAGGTGGCGGTCAAGGTCATCCGCACCGAGCGGCTGACGATCGAGACGATGGCCCACACCTTGAAGCGCTTCGAGCGGGAGGCCAAGGCCCTGGCGCGCCTGACCCATCCCAACATCGTTCCGGTCTCGGACTACGGCGAATTTGAAGGCCAGCCCTACCTGGTGATGCCGTATCTGCCCGGTGGGACTTTGAAGGCGCGCCTGGGGCGGCCGATCCCCTGGCAGGAGGCGGTGCGGCTGATCCTGCCGGTGGTGCGAGCGCTGGAGTATGCCCACAGCCAGGGGGTGATCCACCGGGACGTCAAGCCCTCGAACATCCTGATGACCGCTTCCAATGCGCCGCTGCTGACCGACTTCGGGATCGCCAAGATCCTGTCGGATACGGAAGCAACCGTGGACCTGACCGGGACGGGAGTGGGGATCGGTACTCCGGAGTACATGGCCCCTGAGCAGGGCCTGGGCGGGGAAATCGATGCGCGGGCGGATGTCTACTCGCTGGGGATTGTCTTCTATGAGTTGGTCACCGGACGCAGGCCGTTCTCGGCCGATACGCCCCTGGCCGTGATCGTCAAGCACATCAACGATCCGCTGCCCCCGCCGACCACCTATGTGCCGGGCCTGCCTGGGAAGGTGGAAGATGTACTGCGCCGGGCGCTCGCCAAGAACGCCGCCGAGCGCTACCAGACCATGGACGAGTTCGCCCGGGCGATGGAGGGGCTGCAGGGACAGGGCGTCGGATCAAAGGAGGCCCTCCCGGCGGATGGGGAGACAGATCCAGGGTCCGTACCCGAAACGCGCGGGACGGTGATCCAGGATGATACCCAGTTCACCCGCCTGCAGGATGCCCTGCCGGATGCCGGGGAGTCGGCCACCAGCACCGATTTCGAGGATGAGCCTTCGGCGCCGGAGCAGCGGGTCTGGTGGCCCTGGGCGCTTGCCGGGGGCGGGCTTGTCCTGCTGGGCTGCGTAGCCGTACTTGGCCTTGGGGTATGGTGGTTGATCCCCCTCCCCGAGAGTGTCCAAGTGGAAGCGCCTGTTGTGAATCAGGATACACCCTCGGCAGTGACCAGATCGCCTGTACCAACACCGACGGAAACTGCGATTCGAATACCAACGCCATTTGGCGGAGGTGAATGGATTGCCTTTCACTCTGATCGGAATGGGAATAATGATATTTATTTGGTGAGGCCAGATGGCAACAGCCTCACCCAGGCGACATTTGCTCCGGAACATGATACTATTCCAGCATGGTCACCCGATGGTAGCCAGATCGCTTACCAGTCACACATGGGAGATGACTGGGAGCTTGTCATTTTAACTCTTGGAACAGGACAGATTGTACCTGTTACAGACAATCATTGTAATGATTTTGCTCCGGTATGGTCTCCAGATGGAACCAAATTGATCTATTACTCAGACTGTGACGGGAATCGTGAAATATATACCATCAATGTAAATGGTTCCGGTCGAGTCCAGCTGACATATACCAGCGACATCTATAATTGGTTCCCGTCCTGGTCCCCAGATGGACAAAGGATTACCTTTTCATCCAACCTGCCTGGTGTTTACCGGGTCTTCGTGATGAATGCGGATGGATCCAACCAGCAGTCTTTGGTGAATGGGTGTGTCTCCAGCTTTTCACCTGACGGGGAACGCATTCTTTTTAGCCAGTATTGTTCGGATAGTGGAAATATTCATGTTATGAATACCGATGGCTCCAATGCTGTCCAACTCACATTCCTGGATGACTGCAGGAACCCGGCCTGGTCTCCTGATGGGACCTGGATTGTATTTCAGCGTTGTAGTAGCGCCGAGGAGTGTGACCTCTGGATCATGAGTGCAGATGGATCAAATATGCAGCAAGTCACGTCTGGACCTGCTCTGGATAGTGCTCCTGCCTGGCAGCCTGCTGACCGATAGTATTCTTACATCCCCAAGCAATCTTATATCCAAAAAACACACCCTATTGATTTGTGGAGATATATGTCCGATCTCATCGGTCAATCCCTCGGCAGATATCATATCCTCGAGCAGTTGGGCGAGGGCGGGATGGCCACTGTCTACAAGGCGTACGACACGCGCCTGGAGCGGGATGTGGCGGTCAAGGTGATCCGGCAGAGCGCTTTTCCGTCCGAACTGCTGGATCGGGTCCTGAGCCGTTTCGAGCGCGAGGCCCAGGCCCTGGCGCGGCTGTCGCACCCCAACATTCTCAAAGTGCTCGATTACGGCGAATACGAGGGTTCGCCCTATCTGATCCTGGAATACATCCCGGGCCGGACCCTCAAGTCGGTCAGGAAACCGGTTCCCTGGCAGGATGCTGCCCGGCTGCTGTTGCCGGTTGCGGGGGCGCTGACCTATGCCCATGCGCAGGGCATCATCCATCGGGATGTCAAACCGTCCAACATTCTGATGGCCCAGGCGGGGGTCCCGCTGCTGGGGGATTTCGGGATCGCCAAGATCCTGGTGAGTGATTCGGAGACAATCTCCTTGACCAGCACGGGGATGGGCGTTGGAACGCCCGAGTACATGGCCCCCGAGCAGTGGACCGGGCGGGCAGTTCCGCAGTCGGATGTCTATTCCCTGGGCGTGGTGTTCTACGAACTGGTCACCGGGCGCAAGCCGTATGTCGCCGACACGCCGCCGGCAATCCTGCTCAAGCAGGCCACCGAGCCGCTGCCGCGCCCGACGCAGTTTGTTCCCGACCTGCCCGAGAAGGTCGAGAAGGTCCTGATCAAGGCGCTTTCGAAGCAGCTGGAAGATCGCTATCCTGACATGGCTGCCTTTGAGAAGGCGCTCGCTGGGCTGCTCCCGCAGTCCAAGGGTGATGACAGGCCCGCGATTGACGCGGTTGTATTGGAGCAGGGCGAGGAGCCCGCGGTTACCTCGGCGACGGTGGACCAGGAAGATTCGCAGTTCACCCGCCTGCAGGAGGAGAGCAGCGTTCCGGATAGCGACCTATTCTCGACCAGTGGGTCTGTTCCGGCGAAAAGGACCTGGTGGCTCTGGGTTGCTGGGTTTGGCAGTCTGGCCGGTGTGGTCTGCATCATCTCCGCGGTTCTGCTGATTGTGTTTCTAAATCAGGGCGATGATCGTACGAGTCAGGATCCCGGGCACACGCCGGTTGGACAGCTTTCGTCTGACCCGGCTGCGTTGCCGAGCTCCACGCCGGAAGTCGGCGCTCCTCTGCCGACCGCAACCAGGACTCCTATCCCTGCGCCGGGAATCGGTTCCACGATGACAGCGCCTGTCGATGGTATGGTCCTGGTGTATGTGCCGGCAGGCTCGTTTGCGATGGGAAGCAGCAGCGATTATGCGGACGAGCAGCCGGTCCATGATGTGTACCTGGATGCCTTCTGGATCGACCGGACGGAAGTGACCAACGAACTGTTTACCCTGTTTGTCAGCGAGACCGGCCGCGTCACCGACGCCGAGTCACTTGGCTGGTCATGGACCTACAACGGCCTCAACTGGGATAGAACCCGGGGCGCATACTGGTTCCAGCCAGATGGACCCGGCAGCGATCTCGATGGATTGGGAAGTCATCCGGTTGTCCGGGTGTCCTGGTCCGATGCCCGGGCGTATTGCGCCTGGGCTGGGCGTCGTTTGCCAACCGAGGCGGAGTGGGAGAAGGCCGCCCGCGGCACGGATGGCCGGACTTACCCATGGGGCAGTGCGGCCCCGACGGGTGGGTTGCTTAATTTCGATGAGCTGGTAGGTGGGACGACCCCGGTCGGGCGCTATCCGGGCGGGGCCAGTCCATATGGAGCGCTAGATATGACAGGCAACGTCTGGGAATGGGTGGAGGATTGGTACCAGGAATCCTATTATCGCAGCTCGCCTTCTTCCAATCCTTCCGGCCCAGGTTCCGGTGACGGCCGCGGCATGCGCGGCGGTTCCTGGATGACTGATGCTGATTGGAATCGCGCCTCCTTCCGGGGATGGGGCTATGCGGAAAACGCCTACTGGTCCACCGGATTCCGCTGTGCCGTTTCTGCGGATCGGTAGGATATCTCCGAAAGGGAGCTTGTGCGTCAATATCGCTCTACTGCAATCTCGTTGTAGTAAATCAGTTGTATACTGAAACTCGGAGATATCCATGTCAGACTTCGTCGGTCAATCTCTCGGCCGGTATCACATCCTCGAGCTTCTGGGCGAGGGGGGGATGGCGTTCGTTTACAAAGCCTACGACACCCGCCTGGAGCGCGAGGTGGCGGTCAAGGTCATCCGCAGCGAGCGGCTGACGATCGAGACGATGGCCCGGACCCTCAAGCGCTTCGAGCGGGAGGCCAAGGCGTTGGCGCGCCTGACCCATCTGAACATCGTTCCGCTCTCGGACTACGGCGAATTTGAAGGCCAGCCCTACCTGGTGATGCCGTACCTGGCGGGGGGAACGCTGAAAGACCGGCTGGGCCAGCCGATCCCCTGGCGGGAGGCTCTGCATCTCCTCCTTCCGGTGGCGCGGGCCCTGGCGTACGCCCACGGGCAGGGGGTGATCCACCGCGACGTGAAGCCCTCGAACATCCTGCTGACCGCTTCAGGCGACCCGCTCCTGACCGATTTCGGGATCGCCAAGGTCCTGGCAGACGCCGAGGCGACGGTCGACCTGACCGGGACCGGGGTGGGGGTGGGGACGCTGGAGTACATGGCCCCGGAGCAGTTCCAGGGGCAGGTGGGGCCGGAAACGGATATCTATGCCCTGGGGGTGGTGCTGTACGAGATGGTGACGGGGCGCAAGCCGTATGCGGCCGACACGCCAGCGGCGATCATCATCCAGCAGGCGACTGTCCCGCTGCCGCGGCCGCGGCAGTTCGCGCCGGACCTGCCGGAGGCGGTGGAAAGGGTGCTGCTGAGGGCGCTGGCGAAGCGGCCCGAGGAGCGTTACCCGGATATGGGCCGGATGGTGGACGCGCTGGAGGGGCTGGCGGCAGCCGGGGACCCGCCGGGGCGGGCGCGGCGCAGGCAGGCGAAGGCGGCGGCGGAGCAAGGGCCGGTCCTCCCGGCGCCGAAAAAACGGCGCGGGTGGCCGTGGGCGGCCGGGCTGCTGGTGCTCGGCCTGGGGCTTGTGTGGGGGGCGGACCGCATCGGCCTGGGGAGCGGGGGTCAGGGCCCGCTGGCCGGGCTGGCGACAGACACGCTTCCCCTCACCCCGACTCCGATCCTGGGGATCGGCTCGAGCAGGGTGCGCCCGGCGGACGGGATGGTGATGGTGTACGTGCCGGCGGGGGCCTTCCCGATGGGAAGCAGGGAGGGGGCCTCCGACGAGGAACCGGTCCATACGGTGACCCTGGAGGCCTACTGGATCGACCGGACGGAGGTGACCAACGGGATGTACGCGGCGTGTGTGGCGGAGGGGGCCTGCCCGCCGCCGTCCAGCGCCAGATCGAACACACGTTCCCCCTACTACGGGAACCCGGCGTATGCAGACTACCCGGTGATCTACGTCGACTGGAACGATGCCCAGGCCTACTGCGAATGGACGGGCGGGCGGCTGCCCAGCGAGGCGGAGTGGGAGAAGGCGGCGCGCGGGACGGACGGCCGGAGGTATCCGTGGGGCGATCTGTCTCCCACTGCGGAGCGGGCCAATTACCACGGCAGCAGTGTCGGGGATACACAAGCAGTGGGGAGTTTCCCGGCGGGTGCCAGCCCGTACGGGGCGCTGGACATGGCCGGGAACGTGTGGGAGTGGACGGCGGACTGGTATGACGCCCATTATTACAGCCGGTCGCCGGAGGCCAACCCGACCGGACCGGCCTCCGGCACGTATCGCCTGCTGCGGGGCGGCTCGTGGGACTACATCGGGAGCTTCCTGCGTTCCGCCCTTCGCCTGCGGGCTACATCCGGGAACTCGAGCTACGGGATCGGCTTTCGGTGCGTGCATTTGCCGTAAGGTCTCTGGGCGCCTGGGTCCTGGATCCTGCTCTCCTGGCGCAAAGGGTCTGGGGGGCGCAGGAACGCAATCGGAGCATGGGGGAGGGCGCGGCCGCGCCAGGCCGGAAGAGCGAGAAACCGGAGGCGGCGGCCCGTCCGGCAAAGGCGGATCGGGCGGCGTCAAGAATTCCGGAGCGGAAAAAGCGTGCCTGGGGACCATGGGCGGCGGGGCTGGGGCTGGCGCTCGGGATCGGGCTGCTGCTCCTGGTCCCCAGGAGCCAGGGGCCCCTGGCGGGGCTGGCGACCGCGACTGCGACCGCAGGGATGACCTTCCCTCCCACTCCAGGCATCGGCTCGAGCAGGGTGCGCCCGGCAGACGGGATGGAGATGGTGTATGTGCCGGCGGGGGAGTTCACGATGGGAAGCGATCGGTACTTTGATGAGCAGCCGGTGCATACGGTCTATCTGGATGCCACCTGGATCGACCGGACGGAGGTGACCAACGGGATGTACGCCCTGTGCGTGGCGGAGGGGGCCTGTACGCCGCCGTCCTGGTCCAGCTCGCACACGCGTTCAAGCTACTACGGGAATCCGGCGTATGCAGACTACCCGGTGATCTACGTGACCTGGAATGACGCCGATACGTATTGCGCCTGGGCGGGCGGGCGGCTGCCCAGCGAGGCGGAGTGGGAGAAGGCGGCGCGCGGGACGGACGCGAGAATCTATCCGTGGGGGGAACCATTTCCAACTGCGGGTCTGGCCAATTACGGCTTTCATGTTGGTGACACCGAGCGGGTGGGGTCATACCCGGCAGGCGCCAGCCCGTACGGGGCACTGGACATGTCCGGGAACGTGTGGGAGTGGGTGGCGGACCGGTATGACGGGACCTACTACGTCCGTTCGCCGGAGCGCAACCCGCAGGGCCCGCCTGATGGCAGCGGTCGGGTGCTGCGGGGCGGCTCGTGGGGCGGCGACGGGGGCAACCTGCGGGCGGCCCTCCGCTACGGGGGCGATCCTGCGAGTGCCAACCTCAACATCGGCTTTCGTTGTTCCGGTCGCGAAGCCTCCCCGTAAGGGGGCTCACATTGGTTCTGGATTTCTGATTTTCTGAAGCGCGCGTGATGGGAAAACGGGCCTTCGATCTGGGCGATCCAGTGGGCCCCCTCGGATCGGTGGGCGGCCGCGGCGTTTGAATACGACTCAGGCCCGCGCCCCCACGCCAGGGAGTCTCTTTCGAGACAGATGCGCCGCTGTTCGGCCGGAGGACGGGCAAGTTGTTCCTGCCGCTTTTCCAGTTCGCCCTGGTTGGGCAATCGAACCACATTCAGTTACAATAGGCACGAGGGAAAGTCGTCCCAGGGGAACCTGGCGCGCCTCCCGTGTCTCTTGCCTCTGGCAAGCCAACCCCTGTGCGACACTCCCGATCGGTTTTCCCGATCTCCTTGCAGGTGGTCCCTTCTCTCCCTTCCCGGCAGATTGGGAGGGACCAGTCTCCCCTTATGAAAGATCCCGCACCCCTGCCCCGGTCCACAGCTTCCGCAGCCCCGCTCTTCCACGTGGGGCCTGTGCCCGTCTGCGGGGAGGCGATCCTATCGCCGATGGATGGCTTCTCGGACTGGCCCTACCGCTCGCTCTGCCGCCAACTGGGTTCGGCGATGAGCTACACCGAGTTCATCAAGGCCGAGTTCCTGGTCAACGCCTTCGAGCACATGGGCATGCGCCTGGCCTTCGACGAGGCCGAGCGCCCGGTGGCGATCCAGATCTACGGCGACGACCCGGACGAGCTGCTGCAGGCGGCCCTGCTGGTCCAGGGAGTGCGGCCGGATGCCATCGACATCAACCTGGGCTGCCCGGCGCGCACGGTGGCCCATCGCGGGGCCGGGGTGGGGCTGATGCGCAATCCGCTCAAGGTGGCGCGCATCTTCCGCAAGCTGAGCGCCGCGCTGGCCGTGCCGGTGACGGCCAAGATCCGCCTGGGCTGGGACGACTGCCGCAACTACCGGCTGATCGCCCGCATCCTGGAGGAGAACGGGGCGGCGGCGCTGGCCGTCCACGCCCGGACCAAGGAGCAGGGCTACGGCGGGGCGGCCGACTGGGACGCCATCGCCGAGGTCAGGGCCGCGGTGCAGATCCCGGTCATCGGCAACGGTGACGTGTGCCAGGCGGCCGACATCGCCCGGATGAGAGCGCACACCGGCTGCGCGGCGGTCATGATCGGTCGGGCGGCGGTCGGGAACCCGTGGATCTTCGCCGGCCGCGAGCGGTCCGAGGTCCCGCTTGAAGCGGTGCGCCGGGTGATGCAGACCCACCTCGACCGCAACCTGGCGTTCTATGGCCCGCGCAAGGGGCTGCTCCTGTTCCGCAAGCACGCCATCCAGTACCTGAAGGGCAACCGCCTGCCGCGCCCGGTCCGGGCGCAGATCATCCAGCAGGACCGGCCGGAGGAGTTCCTGCGCCTGCTGGAGGCGGCCCTGAGCGGCCTGGCCGAGGGCCCCTGAGGCCCTCGTGACTCGCCTGCCTTTGCCAACGGCACGTGAAATTCCATGACGGGGGTTTCGATCCCTGCGTATAATGGAACCGGTTACATCACTTTTCCTCAGGAGCCTTCCCGTGTTCAAAAACAAGACCGTCCGCAATCTCGTCTTCCTCTGGCTGGCCTGGGTGCTGATCGTGCTCGGCTATCAGGCCTGGGCGGCCAACCGCATGCTGCCCAAGCGTCCCGATTTCGCCCGGCCCTGGACCGCCGAATGGACCACCGCCCTGGCCCAGGCCGGCAAGCCCTACCTGCTCGAGCCGTTCATGAACAACCAGGTCGCCTGGGATTCGGAGTTCTACCTGTCCATCGCCGTGGCCGGGTACGAGGATCCGGATGTCACCCGGGCCGAGGTCAACCTCAACCAGGTTGATGACGATCCGGCCAACGACTACCAGCGCGCCATGCGCCAGATCTCGCTCAGTTACGCCTTCTTCCCGTTCTACCCGGTCATGATCTGGCTGTTCTCCTGGCCTTTGAAGCTGCTCGGCCTGACCCCGATCGCCACCGCCACCCTGGCGGCGGTGATCGTCTCGGCGCTGGGGGCCCTGGCCGGGATGGTCGCCCTGTACTTCCTGACCAGGGATGCGCTGGAGGACGCCGGGGGCTGGCGGGCGGCCTTCTACCTGATCGCCTTTCCGAGCGCCTTCTTCATGGCGGTGGTCTACACCGAGGGGCTGTTCATCGGGCTGGCCTTCAGCGCCCTGGCCCTGACCCTGCGCCGAAAATGGCTGTGGGCCGGCATCCTGGCGGCCTGCGCAGCCTTGACCCGCTCGGTCGGGGTGGCGCTGGTCATCCCGATGGGGATCGTCTTCCTGCGCGACCTGGACTACAAGTCCATCCGCTCCAATTTCAGCCTCGCCCGGGCGGGCCAGGTCGGGCTGACGCTGCTCCCGCTGGTCACCTTCCTGGCCTGGAAGGTCTCCCCCCTGGGCCAGACCTTTGATGTCATCCAGGCGGCCTGGTTCGGGCGCGGCTTCCTCGATTTTCAGCGCACGTTCGACAGCTGGCGTTATGCCTGGGACCAGGTCACCTCGGTCAGCGGGCCGAGCTTCGCCTATCACCTGATGGAGATGGTCATCCCGGTCCTCGCCCTGGTAGCCTGCGGCTTCACCCTCAAGCGCCATCCCGAGCTGACCCTCTTCAGCCTGACCGTGATCCTGTTCGCCCTCTTCAGCGGTGACATCCAGGGCATGTACCGCTACGTCCTGGCTGCCCCGGTGCTGTTCATCTTCCTCAGCCGGCTGGGAAGGAACGAGGCCTTCGACCGGGCCTGGACGATCGCCAGCATCCTGCTGCTGGGCATGAACGCCTACCTGTTCGCCATGGACATGTGGGCTGGCTGAATCCATGAGTCCTCTCGCGGACAAACTGCGGGGAAGCAAGAGAAAGGTCAGTGAATGAGATCGGGATGGGCAGATTGAAATTCCAGAGATGTTCCAGTACCCGCAGGCCAAGTTGGAACAGGCTCAAAGCGCATCCACCCGTTCGATGGGTTACCACGGGGGATGGGGTTGACCCGATTTGGTGGACGGCGGTAGAGTTTGGAAAAGGAGCAAAGAAGCCCCACCCCCATGGTGCCTGGGGGGGTCAGGTCATCGCCAACCCCGGTCGGGTCGGTTCACCATGGACCCGCTTGCACAGCATCCTGGGCGGAAAGAGACATTAGTGGGGCAATCGGGTACAATCCGATTGCCATGGAGAAAATACTTGCGCTGTTGACCGGCCTGTACGGCGAGGCCTCCGGGCAGGCAGCCTTCGAACGCCTGCAGTCCCTGATCGCGGCGTACCGGACCCGGCTGCCGGTCCCCTCCCGGACGACTCTCGATTCATCCGATGCCATCCTGATCACCTACGCCGACCAGGTCCAGGATCGGTCCACCACGCCGCTCGCGGGTTTGGCCGCCTTCTGCCAACGCCACCTGGCCGGCGTGGTCAGCGGGGTGCATGTTCTGCCTTTCTATCCCTGGTCGTCCGACGACGGCTTCTCGGTCAAGGACTACCGCCAGGTTGACCCGGCCTACGGCCGCTGGGCCGACCTGCGTCGGCTCGGGCAGGGGTTCCGCCTGATGTTCGACGCGGTCATCAACCACGTCTCGGCCCAGGGGGACTGGTTCCAGGGCTTCCTGTCCGGCGACCCGCGCCGGGCCGGCTTCTTCATCGTGGTCGCTGGTCAACCGGACCTGTCGCAGGTCGTCCGCCCGCGGGCCCTGCCACTGCTGACCTCCTTCCAGACCCGGGACGGGGAGCGGCAGGTCTGGACCACCTTTGGCCCCGACCAGGTCGACCTGAACTACCACAATCCCGAAGTGCTCCTGGAGATCATCGACATCCTGCTGGGGTACGTCGAGCAGGGGGCCGAGTTCCTGCGCCTGGATGCGGTCGCCTACCTGTGGAAGGAGCCCGGCACCCGCTGCATCCACCTGCCCCAGACCCACCTGGTCGTCAGGCTGATCCGGGCGGTGCTGGACGAAGCCGCCCCGCACGTGCGCCTGATCACCGAGACCAATGTCCCTCACCGGGAGAATCTTTCCTACTTCGGCGACGGAACGGATGAGGCCCAGCTGGTCTACAATTTCGCCCTGCCGCCGCTGGTCCTGCACACGTTCCATGGAGGCGACGCCCGCCGCCTGAGCGCCTGGGCCGCCAGCCTGGATGGGTCCTCCAGGCACACGACCTTTTTCAACTTCCTGGCCTCGCACGATGGGATCGGCCTCAATCCCGTGCACGGCATTCTCGACCGGGCCGAGATCGAGGCACTGGTCGAACGGGTCCAGGCCCACGGCGGGCTGGTCTCGTACAAGAGCAATCCGGACGGATCCCACAGCCCTTACGAATTGAACGTCAACTACTTCGAGGCCCTCAACGACCCGCAGGCAGGGGAGCCGCTGGCGAGGCAGGTGGACCGCTTCATCGCCGCCCATGCGATCCTGCTGTCGCTGGGCGGAGTGCCGGGGATCTATTTTCACAGCCTGTTCGGGTCGCGCGGCTGGCCCGAGGGGGTTAACCTGACCGGCCGCAAGCGGACGATCAACCGCCAGAAACTGGAGCGGGAGGAACTGGCCGCGGCCCTGGACGATCCAGCCTCCCTGCGGGGCCAGGTCTTCTCCCGGCTGCGGCACCTGCTGGCGGCCCGGGCAGGGTGCCCGGCCTTTGATCCACATGCGGAGCAGCGTGTGTTAGAATTGACCTCGGGCATATTTGCCTGCTTGCGCGTCTCTCCGGACCAGCAGCACCAGGTCCTGTGCATCCACAACGTGACTCCGCAACCGCAGCGCCTGGCTCTTCGCCCTGAAGCTGTCTTCGCACGGCCCGCAACCCAGTTGCATGACCTCGTCTCCGGGCAGACCCTGGCGGTGGATGCGCAGGGATGGATCCCGGTGGCTCCGTATCAGGTCCGCTGGTTGAAACTCGTTGAAGGGAGGAAAAGCGATGCCCGGTGATCTCCCCTTCCGTCACCAGATCGGCTTCGTGTCGACCCGGATCAACGGCACGGATGGCGTTTCCCTTGAGATCGAAAAATGGGCCGAGGTGCTCGAGCGGCTCGGCCAGGAGACCTACTATTTTGCCGGGGCCAGTGACCGCCCGGCCGAGGTGAGCATGGTCGTCCCGGAGGCGCATTTCAAGCATCCCGAGATCCAGGCGATCTCAGAGAGCGCCTTCAGCGGCCACCGCCGCGATCCCCAGGTCACCCGCCGGATCCTGCAGTTGAAGGACCATCTCAAGGCCGGGCTGGTCGCTTTTGTCGAACGCTTCGGGATCGACCTGCTGGTGGTCGAGAACGCCCTGACCATCCCGGTCAACATCCCGCTTGGCCTGGCGCTGACCGAGTTCATCGCCGAGACCGGCATGCACGTCATCGCCCACCACCATGATTTCTACTGGGAGCGCAAGCGCTTCCTGGTCAACTGCGTCTGGGATTACCTCGACTCCGCCTTCCCGCCGCGTTTGCCCAGCGTACGCCATATCGTCATCAATTCGGCAGCCGCCTCGCAGTTGAGCTACCGGCGCGGCATCTCGTCGCGCATCATCCCCAACGTGATGGATTTCGACAACCCGCCGGCTCCGCCCGACCCATACACCGAGCACCTGCGCCCGGACCTGGGCTTGGCCGCCGACGAATTGCTCTTCCTGCAGCCGACCCGCGTCGTGCACCGCAAGGGGATCGAGCACTCCATCGAGCTGGTCCGCCGGCTGGGGCGCAAGGTGCGCCTGGTCATCTCGCACGCCAGCGGAGATGAAGGCTACGAATACGAGCAGCACCTGCGTAATTTCGCCGAACTGCTGGACGTTCAGGCCTCCTTCGAGTCGGACGTGATCGGCGAACGCCGCCAGATCCTGCCCGATGGCCGCAAAGTCTACGCCCTGGGCGACGTCTATCCTTTCGCCGACCTGGTCACCTACCCGTCTGTCTTTGAGGGTTTCGGGAATGCCTTCCTGGAGGCCGTCTATTACCGGCGCCCGATCCTGTTGAACAACTATACGATCTACGCCATCGATATCAAGCCCAGGGGATTCCGGGCCATCGAAATGGATGGTTTCATCACCGACCGGACTGTTGCGCAGGTCGGCGAGCTCCTGGAGAAACCGGATCTGGTCGAGGCGATGGTGGAGCATAACTTCCGGCTGGCCAGGCGCTATTTCTCTTTCGCCATCCTGGAGCGCCAGCTGCACGCCCTGCTGCAGGCCTTCTTCGGTGACGAGGGGGATCTTGCATGAAGATCGCCCTGCTGCATTATGCCTCTCCGCCGGTGGTCGGGGGGGTGGAGAGCGTCCTCGGGCACCACGCCCGCCTGATGGCCGACGACGGGCACCAGGTCCGGATCGTGGCGGCGCGCGGCGCCCAGGTCGATGGGCGGATCCCCTTTGTCGGTCTGCCCCTGCTCGACTCGCGCCATCCGGAAGTCCTGGCGGTCAAGGCCGAGCTGGATCGGGGCAGCCTCCCGGCGGCCTTCGACCCGCTGGCGGCGCGCATCCTGGCCGACCTTGCCCCGGCGGTTGCGGGGGTGGACTGGTTGATCGCCCACAATGTCTGTTCGTTGAACAAGAACCTGCCCCTGACGGCGGCTCTGCAGAAGCTTCACCGCTCGGCCCCGGGTTCCCGGCTGATCCTGTGGCACCATGACCTGGCCTGGACCACGCCGCGCTACCGCGCCGAACTGCACGACGGCTTCCCCTGGGACCTGCTGCGCAGCGACTGGCCGGGGGCCGTGCAGGTGACCATTTCGGCCCTGCGCCAGAGGGAACTGGCCGACCTGCTGGGGGTCCCGGCCGGGCGCATCCAGGTGGTTCCCAATGGGGTGGACGCAGCCCGCTTCCTGAAGCTGGAGGACCTGACCCGCCGTTTCGTGGCCGAACTCGATCTGCTGGCCGCGGCCCCGCTGGTGCTGCTGCCGGTGCGGATCACGCCGCGCAAGAACATCGAACTGGCCTTGCGCGTCCTGGCGGCCCTGCAGCCGGACTACCCGGCGGCGCGCCTGGTGGTCACCGGTCCGCTCGGGCCGCACAACCCGGACAACCTGCGCTATTTCGAGAAGCTGACCGCCCTGCGCCAGGAACTGGGACTCTCCGGCGCAGCCCATTTCCTGGCCGAGCTGCACGACGAGTTCCTGCCGGACGAGGTGATCTCCGATTTCTACGCCCTGGCCGACCTGCTGCTGTTCCCCAGCCGGGAGGAGGGCTTTGGCATTCCGGTGCTGGAGGCCGGCCTGGCGGGGATCCCGGCCCTGTGCGCCGACATCCCGCCGCTGCGCGAGCTGGGAGGCGCGCAGGTGACCTACTTCTCGCCGGACGCGGACCCGCGGGAAGTGGCCGGGCTGATCGCTGCCCGGCTGGCCCGGGACCCGGTATACGCTCTGCGCAGCCGCGTGCGCACCGGGTTCACCTGGGAGCGCATCTATGCCCGGCAGATCGCTGCGCTGCTTCTGGGAGGTGGCTGATGAGAACCTACAAGATGTCCCCGTTCCGCAAGCTGCTGGTGCCGCTCTTCCCCGGGCTGGACGGAGGCGATGTGCTCCATGTCGGGCGGGCCCTGGCCAGGGATGGCCAGGTCGTGCTGGTTGGGCTGGTCGGGATCCCCGAAGAAGAGTCGCTCAGCACCGCCGCCCCGCTGGCCAAGCAGATGCGCGAGGCGATCCGGGCCGAGACCGGCGTCCCGGGCACCCATGTTCGCGAACGGGTGCGTGTCTCCCACCAACCTCTGCTGGAATTGAAAGCGGTCATCGAGGAAGAGAAGCCCGATCTGCTGCTGCTGTCCTGGCCGGACAGTTTCCAGGCTCTGCTGGCTTCGCCGGAGCAAGTCTTCAGCACGCTGCACTGCAGCCTGGCGATGGTGCGCGGTCCGCTGCCGGCGTGCATCCGCAGCATCCTGTTGCCGATGCGCGGCAGCGCCTACGCCGAACAGGCCCTGCGCATCTCGCTGGCCCTGGCCGAAACCTGCCAGGCCACCCTGACCTCGCTGCACATGACCCCGCCGGAATCCGATTTTGCGATCGAGCCTTCCTTCCGGGGCCTGTCCAGGGTCCTGGACAACCTGCCGGAGATCGAGCAGCGGACCATCAAGGCGGACGATTTTGCCGCCGAGATCGTCGCCCGGGCCTGCGATTGCGACCTGGTCGTGATGGGCCTGACCAGGCCGTTCCCCGCGCAGGCCGCCTCTCTGGGCGCGATCACCTCGCTGGTCCTGAACGATTGCGCGACCGCCGTGATCGCGGTCCGCTCGGACCGCCCGGTCCACGAGGACCTGTATACCGAGCAGTCCGGTTCGGCGGCGATCTCGGTCCTGGTCGACAAGTGGTTCGCCGAGACCACCTATTACGCCGACGAATTCGCCGACCTGGAATACCTGCAGTCGCTCAAGCAAAAGATGGGCGTGACCGTCAGCCTGGCACTGCCGGCCCTGAACGAGGAGGCGACCGTCGGCCGGGTGATCGAGACGATCAAGGGCAGCCTGATGGATTCGGTTGCCCTGCTGGACGAGATCGTGCTGATGGATTCGAGTTCGTCGGATCGGACCCGCGCGATCGCAGCGGACCTGGGCGTGCCGGTGCATATTCACCAGGAGACGCTGCCGCAGTACGGCGTCCGCCAGGGAAAAGGGGAGGCCCTCTGGAAGAGCCTGTACGTCACCAGCGGGGATATCGTCCTGTGGATCGATACCGACATCGTCAACATCCACCCGCGCTTCGTCTATGGGCTGCTCGGCCCGCTGCTGCTGCGCGAAAAGACCCTCTTTGTCAAAGGGTTCTACCGCCGGCCGCTGCGGGTCGGCGACAAGATCCAGGCCGGGGGTGGGGGCCGGGTGACCGAACTGGTGGCGCGCCCGCTGCTCAACATGTTCTACCCGGAGCTCTCGGGCCTGGTCCAGCCCCTCTCGGGCGAGTATGGCGGGCGGCGCTCGGCGCTCGAGCGCCTGCCGTTCGCCTCCGACTACGGGGTCGAGATCGGCCTGCTGATCGACCTGTTCGAGGAGTATGGCCTCCATTCCATTGCCCAGGTCGACCTGCAGAAACGGGTCCACCACAACCAGCCCCTGACGGCGCTCAGCAAGATGTCCTTCGTCATCATCCAGACCGTGGCGCGCAAGCTTGAACAGCGCTACGGCTGGAAGATGCTGGATGAAGTCAACCAGTCGATGAAGCTGGTCCGCTACGAGGAAGGTCGTTTCCATCTCGATGTGGAGGAGCTTGGCTCGCGCGAGCGTCCGCCGATGATCACGATCCCCGAATACCTGGAGCGGCCGCGGCGATGACCCACCTGTTCCTGATCCGCCACGGCGAAACGGACTGGAACGTCGAGGGCCGCTGGCAGGGGCAGGCCGACGTGCCGCTCAACGCCCGCGGCCGCGCCCAGGCGGCCCGGATGGCCGAGACCCTGCGTGGACTGGACCTGCAGGCGATCTACGCGAGCGACCTGGTCCGCGCCCGGGAGACGGCCGAGGCCCTGGCCGCGGTCCACGGGCTGGAGGTCCGGCTGGATGCACGGCTGCGCGAGATCCACCAGGGGGAGTGGCAGGGGCTCCTGGTGGGTGAGATCGAGGCCCGCTATGCCGCCCGTTTTCACGAGCGCAGGCGCGACCCGCTCAACGTGGCACCTCCCGGCGGGGAGACGGTGGCCGGGGTGCAGGCGCGGGTCGTCGCATTCCTGCAGGAAGTGGTCGCCCGGCATCCCGGCCAGACGCTGGCGATCGTCGCCCACGGGTTCGTGCTGGCGGTGGCGCTGGTCGTCTACCGCCAGCGCCCGATCGACGAGGTCTGGCAGTTGATCCCGGAGAACGGGGTGCCGGTGGAACTTGACATCCCGGATGCGCGGCCTGCCGGGTGCTCTGGAGGCGGGGACTGATCTTGTTCCAGTTGATCCTGGATCGCGGCGAGCGCAGAGGAGATCCTCTGCGCTCGTTTTTCGGCTTCGGGCATGCAGATCCACAGGGAAGCGCCAGAGACGGGGGGGAGCAAAGAGCGAGGCAGTTCTGTGCGGGCGATCGATCGGACTAAAGCTCGATCCCCAGCGCTTTGGCCAGCTTGACCAGGTCGTATCCGACGATGACCTGGCCCCGGATGTTGAAGACCGGCGTGGTTTCATTGCCGTTCGCCCAACCGCGCACCCGGGCGGCGGCTTCCGGATCGCGGGTGATGTCGACCTCGACGTAGTTCACTTTGTACTGCTCGAGCACCTGGCGCGCCCGCCGGCAGGCCGGGCACCAGGCGGTGCAGTACATGACCACCTCGGCCTGCGGCTCGGGCGCGGGCTGGAGCGTGGCCTGGTAGGCGGCGTAGGCCTGCTGGGCGAGCGGGTCGATCCCGGCCAGGGTGCGGAACAGGACCTGGTTATCGGGCTGCTGGTCGATGTCGTGGACATCGACGTAGCGGAGGAGGCCCTGCCTGTCGAGGACGAAGAGCGCCCGCTCGGTGGTGCCATCGCGGCGCAGCACACCGTACTTTTTGGCGACCTTGCCGTGCGGGTAGAAATCGCTCAAGAGCGGGTAGCTGATCCCGCCCAGGCTGTCGGCCCAGGCCTTCAGGCAGGGCACGCTGTCGACGCTGAGACCCAGGACCTGGGTCTGCATCCCTTCGAACAGGGCGAGCATCGCCTGGTACGAAGGGATCTGCGCCGTTCAGACCGGCGTCCAGGCCAGCGGGAAGGTGGCCAGGACCACGTTGCGGCCGCGGTAGCCGCGCAAGCTGATCTTCTCGCCTTCGTGGCTGGTCAGGGTGAAGTCGGGCGCCTTGCGCCCAGTTTTGAGGGCCATGCTGTTCTCCTAACGATAGGGGCAAGTGTATCATACCTGGCGGTTGTGTTCGGGGGGAGGAAAAAGGGGCTTGACAGACTCGCGATCCTGATATATACTCGATATATATACTGAGTATATATCAGGGTCGTTCATCGGAGGCCGATGTTTGCCTACACCATCCTGGGCCTGCTGGCCCGCCAACCCCATCACGGCTACGATCTCAAGCGGGCCATCGAGCAGGCGCTGGGCGGCAGCCGCGAGATCAATTTCGGCCAGATCTACACCACCCTCGGCCGGTTGGAGCGCGATGGCCTGGCGGAGGTGCAGTCCGAGGCGGATGACGGGCGCGGCAAAAAAACATACCGGATCACCGCTGCCGGCCGGCGGGAGCTCGAAGCCTGGCTGGATCAGCCGGTCGTAAAGAACGAATCCTTCAAGGATGCATTCCTGGTCAAGCTGATCGTCCGCCACCTGGCCGGCTACGGGGATGCCCTGGCGGCCATCACCCGCCAGCGGCAGGCCTACTTAAAGCAACTGCGCGGCCTGACAGCCCTGGCCGCCGAGAAGGCCGACCAGCCGTTCGTCTCCCTGCTGGCCGAAGGGGCCATCCTGCACCTGCAGGCTGACCTGCGCTGGCTCGATCTGTGCGACGAACGGCTGGAGAGCCTGGAGAGTTCTTCGTAGGAGAAAGAGAACATGTTGATCGATATCGCTTTCAAAAACCTGTGGCAGCGCCGCCTGCGCACGATCCTGACGATCCTGGGCATCGTGGTCGCCGTCCAGTTGTACCTGAGCATCGGCTCGATCATGCGCTGGTACGACGAAGATCTGCAGGGCCGCCTGCTGGCGTTTGGCGGCAAGGTCTACGTCCAGCGCCTGGTCTCGGGCGACCTGATCAGCGAGGATTTCCCCTCGTCCTCCAGCAGCATCGACACCGAGATGGCCCAGGAGCTGCTTGGAGGGGAGGGGGTTGACCCGCAGACCAGCTCGCTGGCCCTCTTTGTGACGGTCGAGCGTTCGCTGCGGCCGTTCTCGCCGCCGCTGGTCATCGCGGTTGGGATCCAGCCCGGGCATGAAGGGGCCTTCCTGGGCACCTTTGCGGTGTCGGACGGGGCCGCCGTTCTGCGCGGGGAGCGGGACGTGATCCTCGGCCGCGACGCGGCTTTGCATTACGGCTCGCGGGAGGGGGAAATGGCGACGGTCGGGGAGACGATCGTGATCGCCGGCGAAACCTTCACCGTCATCGGGCTTCTCGAACCGACACCGACCCTGTTCGCCAGCGCGGTGCTGCTGCCGCTGGAGACGGCCCAGCGGGTCTTCGACCGCCAGGGTACCGTCTCGGCGGTGATCCTGACCGCCCGGGAGGTCGGGGGGGTCGCAGCGATGCGGACCTGGGTCGAGACGACCTACCCGGCCCTGAGCGTCACCGGCCAGGAGGAACTCGCCCAGAATGTCGAAGAGATGTATGCCAACATGCGCCTGTTCTTCAACGCCATCAACACCACGATCATCCTGGTGGCGATCGTGGTGATCATGATCGTCATGGTGGTGGCGGTGATGGAACGCCGGCGCGAGATCGGCACCCTGCGGGCCATCGGCGCCCGCAAGCGGGTCATTTTGGGGATGATCGTCACCGAGTCGTTGATCATCAGCCTGATCGGCGTGATCCTGGCCCTGCCGGCCTCGATCGGAATGAACCAGCTGGCCTGGGGGTCGTTCTACCCGTCCGAGATCCTGCTGGAATGGCTGCGCAGTTTCGGCATCGCGATCGCGATCGGGGTCCTGGCCTCCCTGCTGCCGGCCCTGCAGGCCATGCGGGTCGACCCGCTCGAATCACTGCGCTACGAGTAAGGAAGAGAACATGTCCACGATCATTGAAACCAGGAACGTCCACAGGGTTTTCGGGTTGAACGGGATGACGGTCGAGGCGGTGCGCGGCATCAGCCTGGCCGTGCAGGCCGGAGAGTTCGTCGCCATCGTCGGGCCGTCGGGCAGCGGCAAGTCCAGCCTGCTGCACATGCTTGGGGCGATGGACCGGGCCAGCCAGGGGGAAGTGCTCTTTGAAGGTCAGGACCTGGCCCGGCTGGGTGACGGTCAGCGCACCGACCTGCGGGCCAGCAAGATCGGCTTCGTCTTCCAGACCTTCAACCTGATGCCGACTCTGAACGTCTACGAGAATATCGAGATCGCCATGCGCCTGGGCGGGGTGCCGCGCCGGGAACGCCGTCAGCGGACGGGCGACCTGCTCGCCAAGGTCGGCCTGACACAGCGGGCGCGGCACCTGCCGCGTCACCTCTCGGGCGGCGAACGCCAGCGGGTGGCCATCGCCCGGGCCCTGGCCAACCGGCCGCGGTTGCTGCTGGCCGACGAACCGACCGGCAACCTCGACTCCCGGACCGGGACCGGCATCCTGGAACTGCTGCGAGCGGTCTGCAGCCAGGACGGCCAGACCGTGATCATCGTCACCCACGACTTCCGGGCCGCCTCCTACGCCGATCGGGTGCTGGTGCTGCGCGACGGCCGCATCCGTGGCGAGACCCGCCTGCAGGGAGACCTGGATACCCACCAGGTCCTCGGACAGCTGCTCGAGCTGGAACTGGGATAGGTCTGGCAGTCTGAATCAGATCGGAGCGCAGGGATCTCGCCCTGCGCTCCGATCGTTCTACGGCTGCGGCGGGGCGGGGGATACGCCTTTCCAGGAAATCCTGCTTCCCTGGGGTACGGACAGGCGGGATTGACCTTTTGGGGTCAAAGAACAGATGTTCTCTTTGGCCCGATTTGTGATATACTGGATTCATGCTTTCATCTTTGGGCCGGTTCTTCGAGAAAGATGTGCAGCGGACCAGCAGGTTCTTCGAGGCCCATCCACGTCTGTGCTTCCTGCTGAAGCTGGGCTACCTGCACGAGATCTTTCACTACCTTGCCGCCCGGCTGGTCGGGATCAAGGTGCTGGACTTCACCTGCCAGCATGTGATCGTCGATGAGTCCTGCCCGAACTGGAAGCTGCAGGTCATCGGCCTGGCACCGGCCGCGGTGGGTGTGGTGGGAATAGCGGCCGCGCTTGTGCTGGCATTCTGCTCCGGCCCGCGGTGGGTGAATACCGTGGGCGATCTGTTGGTGGGGCTGGCAGGCGGCTGGCTTGTGGCCTGCTGGTATGACTTGAGAAGCGCCTGGGCCCTGCTGAAAGAAACGTAGGATGAGCCCCCGGCCGCCGCGGCCAGGGGTTTTTGCTACAGCAGGAGTTTCAGGATCGCAGCGATGAGTGCCAGCAGGAGTGCTGCGGTGAGCGTGACGGCGCAGCTGATGACGACGCTTTTTTCCCCTTGCTGGTTTTTTCCAGATTGATTTTGGGTTCGATCTTCGTCTTGGCGACCTCCTTTCGTTTCTGTGAGTGATTTCTGCACGCCTTCCGCGGCGGCCGCGCAGGGACCAGGCTGGAACAAGCGGCCTGGTCTTTTCTGTGAGGATTTCCCCCGAATGCTGTTTTCGTTTCCCGGTCGATAAGATCGACCGCTGACGAATGCGCCTCTCCATCAAAACGACGGAGACACACTTGTGGGCCGCAGACAACCTGCGGCCCAGGGGTGTGCCGGGGAGTTGGCTCCCCTTGTGTTCATCCATCCTTCTATGTACAGCCCTGGAACCCGAGAGACTTGCTCTCGGGTTCCAGGAAATTTTACAAGCTCCTGATTTTCGCAGCCCTGCGGTCCGACGGCGGGCGATAAGAATGCCAGAAACGGGGTTGTTGATTGGGTGAGGATACGAGGCTGGCATCTACCGGCATATGGGGCGGGAGAGTGGATGTTGCTTTTCATTTCCTAGCCACCGGCCAGGAAAATCTTTTGCCAACCGGCTTATTCCCCGAATTCGAATTCGTGTATACTCTTTGCAGAGGTATTTATGTCGAATCTCATTGGCCAATCCCTGGGACGCTATCACATTCTCGAGCCTCTGGGCGAGGGTGGGATGGCGGTCGTTTACAAGGCCTACGACACCCGCCTGGAGCGGGAGGTGGCGGTCAAGGTCATCCGCACTGAGCGGCTGACGATCGAGACGATGGCCCGGACCCTCAAGCGCTTCGAACGGGAGGCCAAGGCCCTGGCGCGCCTGACGCACCCCAATATCGTCCAGGTATCTGACTACGGTGAGCATGAGGGTGCGCCTTACCTGGTGATGCCGTATCTACCCGGAGGGACGCTGAAAGCCCGGCTGGGGAAGCCGATCCCCTGGCGGGAGGCGGTGCGGATCTTGTTGCCGGTGGTGCGGGCGCTGGCGTACGCCCATGAGCAGGGGGTGATCCACCGGGATGGTAAACCGTCCAATATTCTGATCACCGAAGACGGCGACCCGCTGCTGACCGATTTCGGGATCGCCAAGATCCTGACGGATACGGAAGCCACCGTGGACCTGACGGGGACGGGAGTGGGAGTGGGGACGCCGGAGTACATGGCGCCGGAGCAGTTCCAGGGACAGGTGGGTCCAGGGACGGATGTGTATGCCCTGGGGGTGGTGCTGTACGAGATGGTGGCCGGGCGCAAGCCGTATGCGGTGGACACGCCGGCCTCGATCATCGTCAAGCAGGCGACCGATCCGCTGCCGCGGCCGACGCAGTTCGTGGCGGACCTGCCAGATGCAGTCGAGAAGGTGCTGCTGAAGGCGCTGGCCAGGCGGCCGGAGGACCGCTACCAGAATATGGGTGAGGTTGCGGCAGCCCTGGAGGGACTACCGGTGGGTGGGGGACAGCCTGCTGCGCCAGGCAGGAAGAGAGAGAAACCGAAGGCGGCGCAGGCTGCGGCGGGGTCCAGGCGGGACGAGGCGGTCGCAGCGGCCCGTCCGGCAAAGGCGGATGGGGCAGCTTCAAGAAATCCAGAGCGGGGAAAGCGTGCCTGGGAACCATGGGCGGCGGGGCTGGGCGGGCTGCTGGCGGCAGGTCTGGGGCTGGCGCTCGGGATCGGGTTGCTGCTCCTGGGGACCAGGGGCCAGGGTCCTCTGGCGGGGCTGGCGACCGCGACTGCTACCGCGACCGCGACGCGCACGCCAACCCGCACTCTGACCCCGACGATGACCTTCACGCCCACTCCAGGCATCGGCTTGACCTGGAGGCGTCCGGTGGACGGGATGGAGATGGTGTATGTGCCGGCGGGGGAGTTCACGATGGGGATGGATGCGGGTGCGTCGTTGGTGATGTGCAACCGGTTTTTAATTTATTGCTCGCGTAGTTATTTTACCGAAGAGGAGCCGGTGCACACGGTCTATCTGGATGCCTACTGGATCGATCGGACCGAGGTGACGAACGGGATGTACGCCCTGTGTGTGGCGGAGGGGTCCTGTGAGCCGCCGTCCAGCGCCAGATCAAGCACGCGTTCACGCTACTACGGGAATCCGGAGTATGCAGACTACCCGGTGATCAATGTGGACTGGAACGATGCTCAGGCCTACTGCGCGTGGGCGGGGGGGCGGCTGCTGACAGAGGCGGAGTGGGAGAAGGCGGCGCGCGGGACGGACGCGAGAATCTATCCGTGGGGGGATACATTTCATACTACCGTCCCGGCCAATTACGGCGGTATTGTTAGCGACACCGGGCGGGTGGTGGTGTACCCGGCCCCGGCCAATTACGGCGATCGTGTTGGCGACACCGAGCGGGTGGGGACGTACCCGGCTGGTGCCAGTCCGTACGGGGCACTGGACATGGCTGGGAACGTGTGGGAGTGGGTGGCGGACTGGTCCGGCGAGACCTACTACGCCAGTTCGCCGGAGCGCAACCCGACTGGACCGGCCTCCGGCACGTATCGGGTGCTGCGGGGCGGCTCGTGGAATGGCAACGGGATCAGCCTGCGCGCGGCCTACCGCTACTGGGGCGATCCTTCGGCTGCCGACTACCGCTTCGGCTTTCGTTGTGCCCGTAGCGAAGCATCCCCGTAAGGGGGCTCACCTTCGTTCTGGACTTCTGTTTTCTGTTCTTCTGATCTTCTGAAGCGCGCGTTATGGGAAAAAAGTACTTCGATCTGTACGATCAAGTGGTACACCCATTGAATCTGTGGGCGGCCTACCGGTCGGCAGCGCGCGGCAAGCGCTACCGACCGGCGGCCGCGGCGTTTGAATACGACCTGGAAAAGAATTTGGTCGAAACTGGAGTCAGATCGGAAAATATCCAACTTATCAGAAACCTTTCATGGCAAATCTCATCGGACAATCTCTGGGTCGCTACCACATCCTCGAGCAGTTAGGCGAAGGCGGAATGGCCACTGTCTACCGGGCCTATGACACGCGCCTGGAGCGGGATGTGGCGGTCAAGGTCATCCGGCAGAGCGCCTTCCCCTCCGAGCAGCTGGATCGGGTCCTGAGCCGGTTCGGGCGCGAAGCCCGTGCCCTGGCGCGGCTGTCGCATCCCAACATTCTCAAAGTGCTCGATTACGGCGAATACGAAGGTTCGCCTTATCTTGTCCTGGTATATGTTCCGGGCCGGACCCTCAAGGCGGTCAGGAAACCGATCCCCTGGCAGGATGCTGCCCGGTTGTTGTTGCCGATCGCCGGGGCGCTGGCCTTTGCCCATGCGCAGGGCATCATCCATCGAGATGTTAAGCCATCCAACATTCTGATGTCCCATGTGGGGGGGCCGTTGCTGGGGGATTTCGGAATTGCGAAGATTCTGGAGAGCGATGCGGAGACGGTCTCCCTGACCAGTACGGGGATGGGGGTTGGAACGCCTGAGTACATGGCCCCCGAGCAGTGGACGGGGCAGACAGTTCCGCAGTCGGATGTCTATTCCCTGGGCGTGGTGTTCTACGAACTGGTCACCGGGCACAAACCGTATGTTGCCGACACGCCGGTAGCGATCGCTATCAAGCAGACGACCGAGCCGCTGCCGCGCCCGGCGCAGTTCGTACCGGACCTGCCCGAGAAGGTCGAGAAGATCCTGATCAAGGCGCTCTCGAAGCGGCTTGAAGACCGCTATCCTGATATGGCCGCTTTCGAGAAGGCGCTCGCCGGGCTGCTCCCGCAGTCCAAGGGTGATGAGAGCCCCGTGATGGACGCAGTTGTATTGGAGCAGGTCGATGTGTCAGCGGTCACCTCGACGACGGTGGACCAGGAGGATTCGCAGTTAACCCACCTGCAGGAGGAGAGCCACGTTCCGGAAAGCGATATATTTTCCACCAGTCGGTCTTTACCGGCGAAAAGGCCCTGGTGGCTCTGGCTTGTGGGGTTTGGCATTCTGGCCGGTGCGGTCTGCAGCATCTCAGCGGTTGTGTTGATTGTGGTTTTCAATCAAAACGATAGTCGTACGAGTCAGGAGCCTGAGTATACATCGGTCGGACAACTTTTGCCTGACCCGACTGCGACCTGGACCTCTGTCCCCGCGCCGGGGATCGGCTCCACGATGACATCGCCTGTCGATGGCATGGTTCTGGTGTACGTACCGGAGGGCTCTTTTTCTATGGGAAGCAGCAGCCATTATGCGGACGAGGAGCCGGTCCATGAGGTGTACCTGGATGCCTTCTGGATCGACCGGACGGAAGTGACCAACGAGATGTTTACCGGGTTTGTCAGCGAAACCGGCCGCGTTACCGACGCCGAGTCGCTTGGTTGGTCATGGACTTACGACGGCCTCAACTGGGATAGAACTCAGGGTGCATACTGGTTTCAGCCGGATGGACCCGGCAGCGACCTCGATGGATTGGGAAGTCACCCGGTTGTCCGGGTGTCCTGGCTCGATGCCCGGGCGTATTGCGCCTGGGCCGGGCGCCGTTTGCCAACCGAGGCGGAATGGGAGAAGGCTGCCCGCGGCACAGATGGCCGGACTTACCCGTGGGGTAGTGCGGCTCCGACGGGTGGGCTGCTGAACTTCGATGAATTGGTGGGTGGGACGACCCCGGTCGGGCGCTATCCGGGTGGGGCCAGTCCGTACGGGGCGCTGGACATGGCGGGCAACGTCTGGGAGTGGGTGGAGGATTGGTACCAAGAATCATATTATCGCAGTTCGCCTTCTTCCAATCCTTCCGGCCCGGGTTCCGGTGATGGCCGCGGCATGCGCGGCGGTTCCTGGATGGTTGACGCTGATTGGAATCGCTCCTCCTTCCGGGAGTGGGGCTATATGGACAACGCCTACTGGTCCACCGGATTCCGCTGTGCCGTTTCTGCCGATCGGTAGGATTTCCGAAAATGGCGGCTTGTGGGTGATTATCACTCTTGCCATTCGTTTCGAAGACCGTTGGCCAGCATGAACTCCCCTTTACACAAGATTCCTGACATACCCAGTTTCAGTTCTACAAATATAGGGGTTTACCGTGCCTATATGCAACAATATTCGAAGTTTATCCCAGAACCCCAAATCACCCACCAAGGACAATAAACCAGTTGCGAGGTCTTCCATTTCAAGATTATTCGTTTCATCTACTTCAGGTTCTTGAGTAGTAGGTGGCTCCCCAGGACCAGGGCCATAATCGAGCGCTTCTTCGGGACAATCTTCTTCTGATAATATTCTTCCACTTGTAACAACATTGCAGCTCATATGTCCCGATGGATCATTAAAACGAATTGGATTTCACGAGTAGGCATATCTATTCCAGCCTTGTGAGGCTCCTGGATTTGGAACGACGGTATCCGGCTGCGTGAAGTGCATTATACGAGATCAGTTATATTACCCCCCCCCGTTCCCCTCGCGGGAGTGGTTTTCGTTGTGAGGAGCCATAGACCCTCACAACGATGATCCGGCAGGCATGCCTCCTGAG
>JAFGSI010000021.1 GCA_016934715.1 Anaerolineales bacterium | reverse complement strand
TATCCACGCCAAGCAACTCCAGGCCGCCTGGAAAGAAGATTATCTTCTCAAGGTCCTCGCAGCTGGAATTTAGATGCGATCACCCTAACGAATGCAGGGCCAGAGTTTTGTGATAAACTAATTTCGAAGAATCCCCTCTGGAGGAAACTGCCATGTCCCCACGCGACACATACGAAGTCGAGATCGCCGGCCTGAAGCGCAGGCTGACCCTCTTCGAGGTCAAACCCGGCCTGCGGATCGCCATCCTGAACATCCTCGGCGACACGGAACTGGTCGAGGCCTGTGCCCGGGCGCTGGCCGAGAAACTCAAGATCGTGGACTACGACATCATCCTCACCGCCGAGGCCAAGTCAATCCCGCTGGCCCACTCCCTCTCGGTGGTCACCGGCAGACCCTACGTGATCCTGCGTAAAGCGTACAAGCCCTACATGGGTACAGCGATCATCAGCGAGACCCTTTCCATCACCACGGGAGAACCACAGACTCTCATTCTCGACGAGAAAGATCACGCCCTCGTCAAAGGCAAGAATGTCGTCCTGCTCGATGATGTGATCAGCACTGGTTCGACCCTGCGAGGAATGGAATACATCATGGAGAAAGTCGAGGCCACCGTGGTGGCCGAGGCGGCAATATTCACCGAGGGCGACCAGGAGAAATGGGAGCACATCATTTCGCTCGGGCACCTGCCTTTGTTTTTTGATGACTGACCATCAGGGTCAATGTGGTTGATGACCCCTTTGATCGTTCACGCCCAGGCGGGGTCTCCGACCCCGCCCTTTTCTTATTTTTTTGATCACCGCTGTGCCCCTCCTCCACAAGGCCTCACCGACCCGGGCCGCCTGGACCACACCGGGCGGCAGGTCGCGACGGTCGCCGATGTGCAGGGCCAGCGTTGCTCCTTTGTCCGGCAGTTCGATGGTGATCGAACCGAAGACCACGCCGAGCACCTTGTGTTGGGATGCGCAGGGGCGCCCAGACGTCCTCTGCCGGGTCGCCTTCGGCGAATTTACGCCACATGGCCGCCTTGGACGAGGGGCTGGCAATCACAGATACTGGCGTGGCACTCCTTGAACAAGCGACCCTAGAGTTCGCAATAGCGCTCGATCCGGCCGGCAATCACTGCCAGGCTGTTTTCCCAGAATGTACGCTGGCGGATATCAATATCGAACCGAGCCGCCAGATCAGCAGCAGTATACTCGCCGGTGGAGGCCAGCAAGGCCTTGTAGTCAGGCACAAAGTCGGCGCCTCGCTGCTGGTAAATGGCATACAGACCGATGCCAAACAGCAGGCCAAAGGCGTAGGGGAAGTTGTAGAACGGCAGGCCTCCATAGTAGTAATGAGGCTTCCATGTCCACATGTATTTGTGCAGATAGTGCTCGTCGAGGCCTTCGCCGTAGGTCGCCTTCTGAGCACGCTCCATGATTTCACACAGCTCGTCAGCCGAGAGTTCGGATTGCTCGCGGTGCTCAAAGACTTCCCTCTCGAACAGGTAGCGCGAATAGATGTCGACGATGACCTGGGCGTCGCCGATCAACTGGGTCTCCAGGATGGCCAACTGCTCCTGTGGATCAGCCGTCTGGGCCAGCACGGCCTGCATGACGATCGTCTCGCACATGATCGAGGCGGTCTCGGCCAGGGTCATGGGGGTATCTTTCTGCATAGGGGTCTTGCCGACCTGGTAGGCGCACTCATTATGAAAGGCATGCCCGAGTTCGTGAGCGATGGTGGAGACCTGGTCGAGGGTTCCGTCGAAGTTGCACAGGACGCGGCTCTCCTTGACCGCTGGCAGGCCCATGCAGAAGGCTCCGCCGCGCTTGCCCTCACGCTGCTCAGCGTCGATCCAGTGATTGTCAAAGGCACGCTTTGCAAAAGCGGCAAGTTCAGGCGAGAACTTTGCGAAGTGCTCGACGATGAAGTCGCGCGCCTCATCGAAGGTGTAGGTCTTCTCCGCCTTGCCGATCGGTGCAAAGACATCCCACCAGGCCAGTTTTTCCTTGCCCAAGCGTTTGGCCTTGGCGAGGTAATACTTGCGGAAGGCCGGGAAAGAGGCTGCCATGGCAGCCAGCATGGTTTCCAGGGTCGGCCGGTCAATGCGGGCCATGTCGATGGCCTGATGCAGGGCATCGGTCCGGCCGCGGTGCTTGTTGAGGGTGTTGGCCGTGCCCTTGACACCGTTCATGGCTGCCGCCAAGGGCTCACGGACCGCATTCCAGGCCCGCATCTCGGCCTCGTAGGCCCGTCGTCGGACAGGCTCGTCGGGATGCGAGTGCAGGTTGATCAAGGCCGGCATGGGCAGTTTCTGGACCTGCCCGTCCAGCTCGAAGTCGACAGTCAACTGCGAGGTGACCGTTCCCTGCAGCTTGGACCAGGCATTCGTGCCGCTCAGGTTGAGTTCAGCCGCCAGGGCCTCCTCCGCCTCGCTCATAAGGTACTGGGCCTGCTCGACCGTCTCACGCAGGCCGAAGGCATGCGCCTCAGCGGTCGGGTCCACTGCAATGATCTGCTCCAAGACCGGAGCAATCGTCCCGACCCAGGCCTGGAACTGGGTGCTGATCTTCTGCAAGCGCACGCCGATCATCTGAAATTCGGACATTTTCTTCATCGCCACCATGTTATGCGAATCGGTGGTCACGAACGAAGAGATATAGGCCCGCACCGTGCCCGCCAGTTCGGACAGGGCGTTCATGCGTCCGATCGCCTCGCCGACGATCGCAGCCAGGTCCGGGACCGGGGAGCTTGCATCCAGGCCGGCAATTTTCTCGGCAGTGAAAACCTCGAGTTCATCAATCTGGCTTTTCACGGCCGCAACTGCAGCCTCGAATTCCTTGGATTCAAGGGACGGATAGATGTTGGAAAGATTCCAGCGGGGAGGAGTGGTCATCATGGGCATCTCCTTAGGATGGTTTTCATGAAGTATACTCTACGCTTTCAGTTGCCTGGGGGTCCAAAGCCATCGGCTTGCCTTTTGCCTCGAAACCTTATACAATGACAGCAACGATGGCTGCTGATACGGTTCGCTTTCTGTTGTTCGTCTTCCTGCTCGCCATGTACGTGCTGGCGATCCTGTACCTGCGCCGTCGCCCCCTGCCCCTGCTCCACTTCCTTGCCTGGGGGCTGTTCGCCCTGCTCATCCCGTTGCTGGGGCCGTTCGTCGTAATCCTCTGCCGGCCCGGGGGTCCCGGCCGGGGACACAGGGTCCACGGATCATTCCGGAGGTAATCCCATGAAACAGGACAAGTTCCTGCTCGCCATCCTGGCCTTCATCGGCATCATGGTGGTTGCCGCAGTGGTGCTCTTCTTGCTGCGCGGCCAAAAGCAGGTCGAGATCCCCGATGACACACCGGAGGGGGTGGTGTACAACTACGTTCTGGCACTGCAGCAGGAAAATTACGCTGGCGCTTATGCTTATCTGGCCAATGGCAACCGAAAGCCTTCCCAGGCGGCCTTCGAACGCTATTTTCTCAACCTCTACCCTGACGTGACCACATTGGTCATCGATCTTGGGGAGGCGAGGATCTCAGGAGACCGCGCCCGGGTCGAGATCATCCTTACGCATGTCGCCAGCGATCCTTTCTCGAGAGGCTGGAGCGAGACCGGGACCGCCAGGCTGGTTCTGCAGGATGGGCAGTGGAAGATCCGGGATATGCCTTACCAATTCTGGGGCTGGAACTGGTACCAGCCTTAATTGCCAGTTGCAGAGAGGAGCTCCAATGCGTACCGTCAAGCGTCTTTATTTATACGCGGTGGCAATCATCAGCCTTGAGGTTGTCCTGTGGGGCATGATCGGCCTGGTTCGTTCGATCTTCGCCGGCCAGAGTCTTGGCGGCGATGTTCTGCGCCTGGCCGGGGCCCTGGCTCTGATCCTGGTCGGGGTGCCGGTATTCCTGATCCACTGGTGGCTGGCCCAGAGGGGCGTCGCTCAGGACGACGACGAACGTTCGTCTGCTGTGCGGGCAGTCTTCCTCTACGCCGTCCTGCTGGGGACGCTGATCCCGGGAACCCAGAACATCCTGGCATTCATCAACCGTTCCTTGTTGCCAATCTTCCAGGCCCCCGCCCGAATGGGTCTCTTCGGGGGGCAGCAGACTCTGGGCGACAACCTGATCGCCGTTTTCATGAACATCCTGATCGCGGCCTACTTCCTCCAGATCCTGCGCGGTGACTGGAAAGCCGTGGAGGCCAAAGACGCCCTGCGCCTGGGTCGGCGCGTCTTCTGCTACATCTGGGTCATCTACGGGCTGGCCATGGTGGTGGGAGGCATTCAACAGATCCTGTATTACCTGTTCCAACTGACCGGCAATTTCGACGGCCTCGCTATGACAACCCCCAGCTTCCACGCCTCGGCAGCCAATGGACTGGCCCTGCTGCTGGTCGGCGTCCCCCTGTGGGTGCTGGCCTGGAAGAATGCCCAGGACTCGATCAGTGAACCAGATGAACGCGCCTCCCTGCTGCGCCTGGGGGTGCTCTACCTGCTGGCCCTGGCCGGCGTGATAACCGTCCTGACCTCGGGCGGCCTGGTCATCGATCTCCTGTTGCGCCTGCTGCTGGGTGAACATTTCACAGCCCGCAATTTCCTGATTGAACTGCGCTCCCCGTTGTCCATCGGATTCCCGCTGGCCGGCGTATGGGCTTATTATGGCTACTGGTTGAACCGGACAATCAAAGACGTCCCTGATGCCCCGCGCCGGGCCGGGATGCGGCGGCTGTATTATTACATCCTGGCTGCCCTGGGCTTGAGCGCCACCCTGATCGGGTTGAATATGCTGCTCAACTTCTTTACTGATCTCCTGTTGCGTTCGGGCTCCTGGTACAACTTCCTGCGCGACCAGCTGGCCGCCGCGCTGGCAACCCTGGCGGCAGGCCTACCCTTATGGATCCTGACCTGGTGGCCGATGCAGACCGAAGCCTTGAGCGCCGGTGATGCTGGCGACCACGCCCGCCGGTCACTGGTCCGCAAGATCTACCTCTACCTGGCATTGTTCGCCGGAGTGATCGGCGGGATGGTCTCGGCCGGCGTGCTGGTCTACAACCTGCTGCGCGCGGTGCTGGGCAACCCACCGAGCGGACTGGCCGAACTCGTCCTGGACAGCAGCCGCAACCTGGTCCTGTTCGCCCTGCTGGGGATCTATCACGGCCTGACTCTCGGGGTAGATGGACGCCGGGAAGCTGGCGCGCTGATGGCCCGCCACGCCGCCTTCCCGGTGCTGGTCTTCGACCCCGGCAACGGGACCTTCGGCCGGGACCTGCTGGCGGCGATCGGCAAGCAGGCCCCCAGCCTGCCAGCCTCGGTCCAGCTGGCGGACCGTCCGGTTCCGAAGGAGACCGCCCCGCAGGCGATCGTCCTGCCCGGGGATCTGGCCCTCAACCCTCCCGCAGCACTGGGGCGCTGGTTGGCCAGATATGATGGTCACCGGATCGTGGTCCCGCGCGCCGCACCTGGCTGGATCTGGCCCGGCGGAACAAAGGAGAGCGTCAGCGTGGCGCTGGCCGCCCAGGCCATCCGCCAGCTGGCCGAGGGGCAGGAAATCCATCGCGCCAGCGGCACAGGCGGGGCCGGCTGGCTGGTCCTGCTCTACATCCTGGCAAGCGTCTGCGGCCTGCAGGTTCTGATCGCCCTGATTTCCGCCGGCACCTCCTTATTCGGTTACTAACTCACTTTTCACTTTACGCTTCTCAGGATATACTTCATCTGAATCGGAGGCGGCATGCTGCCGCCCTTACCGAAGGAGAGGACTGAGGCGATGAAAGTTACCGTACTGCAAGAGACCCTGGCTCACGGACTGAGCATCGTATCCCGGGCGGTTTCGCCCCGTAGCACCCTGCCGGTACTGGCCAACGTACTGGTTGCCACCGACGAGGGCCGAATGCGCCTTTCGGCCACCAACCTGGAGCTGGGCATCACCTGCTGGATCGGTGCCAAGATCGAGGAGGATGGTTCGACTACCGTGCCGGCCCGTACCTTCGTGGACCTGGTGGCCACCCTCCCGCTCGAACAGGTAAACCTCCACCTGAACGCCTCCAACCAGACCCTCAACGTTCGCTGCGGCACGTCAAACACCGACATCAAGTGCATTGACGCCCAGGAGTTCCCCCCGCTACCCGTCCCGGACCTGGAGGGTGCCATCCAGATCAACGTGTCCGACTTCAAGGAGATGATCCAGCAGGTCGCCTTCGCCGCCTCGGTGGATGAAGCCCGCCCGGTGCTGATGGGCGTCCTGGTTACAATTGAGAAGGACACCATCACGATGGCTGCCGCCGACGGCTTCCGCCTGTCGGTGCGCAAGGGGACCCTCTCACAGCCGGCTCAGCAGCCGATCAGCGCCATCATCCCGGCGCGTGCCCTGGCCGAACTGGCCCGCGTGGCCACCGATGGCAATGAGCTGATTTCGATGGTCATGCCCAAGGGACGCGGCCAGGTTATCTTCCGCATGAAGGACGTGGAAGTGGTTTCGCAGTTGATCGACGGGACCTTCCCCGACTACCAGCAGATCATTCCGCGCTCCCACAAGAGCCGTACCATCCTCTCGACCACATCCCTGCTCAAGGCCTGCAAGCAGGCTGAGATCTTCGCCCGTGAGGGCTCGAACGTGGCCCGCCTGAACATCAAAACGACTGGAGAACTGGAGCCCGGCTCAGTGGAGATCTCCGCCCAATCGGAGGAAACTGGATCGAACGAGACTGTGGTAGCAGCGACGATCGATGGCGTCGGTCTGCTGATCGCCTTCAACGTCAAGTACCTGCGCGAGGTGCTGGAGGTGATCAAGTCCCCCAATGTGGCCATCGAGACCTCCGCCCCGAACGCCCCCGGAGTCGTCCGGTCGGTCGGCGACGACAACTTCCTGCACGTCATCATGCCCATGCACCTGGGCTGAAGCAATCCAGATCAGGGCAGGTCGCAAAGACCTGCCCCTGTATTTTCAGCCAGCGATGACCCTGCCCAATCCATCATCCGATCGCGCCCTGAACATCTATCTCACCCTGAGTGAATATCCGATCCTGCGCACGCGCATCCGGCATCTGATGCGCAAGATGCTCTTCACGCGCGGCGTCGTGACCCGCGAGGTTTTCGAGGCCGAGGCCCGCCAGAAGGCCATCCACACCCAGTACCGCGAGGGGATGCAGGACCCATTCGGAGAGGAGGCTCCGGAGATCTGGGAGGAACGACTGCGCCGGGTCCGCGATCACCTGACCGATTTCTATTTTGCCTACAACTTCCCTTACGAGGAATTCGAAGAACTCGTCCGCCGGGCGATCAGCGAACACAGCGACGAGCGCCCCGACATGGTCACTTTCAATCCGGAACTGGCACCTCAGGATATGCTCTTCGACCAGGCCGAAGCCATCGAACAGATGCCGCCCGACGAGCGCGGGCGTTACGAGGCCCGCCTGCAAGAAATCAAGGCGGTGCTCATCCGGACCATGATCAGCGACCACCTGGCCTACATCAACCTGGCCCGCCGCTGGTTCACGATCGACGACCTGAAGCGCATCCATCAGCGCAAGATCGGCCAGGGCAAGATCGGCGGCAAGTCGGCCGGGATGCTGCTGGCTGCACGCGTTTTGAAAGATGTGGCCGAGGAGGACGTCCGTTGCTGCGTTCGCATTCCCGAGTCGTACTACCTCAGTTCCGACGTGATGTACGCCTTCATGTCAAGCAATGGATTGATGCACTGGGGCGACCAGAAATACAAGGACGAGGCCGAGATCCGGGACGATTATCCCCAGTTGCGGGCCGATTTTGCCACCGGCAAATTCCCCGATGATATCCTGGCCGCCCTGCGCACCACCCTCTACGAGATCGGCCAGCAGCCGATCATCGTCCGCTCGTCGAGCCTTCTGGAGGACAATTTTAACACCTCCTTCGCCGGGAAATACGAAAGCTACTTCCTGCCCAATCAGGCCGACCTTGAATCGAACCTGACTGCCCTGATCCGGGCGGTTGCCCTCATCTATGCCAGCGGCCTGAATCCCGATGCCCTGCTCTACCGTCGCGAGAAGGGCCTGATCGACTACGATGAACGGATGGCCATCCTGATCCAGCTCGTGGAAGGCGAGCGATTCGGCCGCTACTATCTCCCCCACGCGGCGGGGGTGGGCTTCAGCCGCAATCTGTACCGCTGGTCTCCGCAGATCCGCAAGGAGGCCGGTTTCCTGCGTCTCGTCTGGGGCCTGGGGACCCGCGCTGTGGACCAGATCGGGGATGACCATCCCCGGTTGGTGGCTCTGAGCCATCCCACGCTCTACCCGGGGACCTCGATCAAGCAGATCCGCAGGCACTCGCAAAAATATGTCGACGTGATCGATCTGGAGATGAACGAACCGGCCACTTTACCCATCGCAGCTGTGCTTGAGGCGCGCTACCCACCCCTGCGTTACATTGCCCAGTTCGAAGAAGAAGGATATCTCAGTTCCCTGCGCACCAGCATGGTCGACGTCAATCAACTGGTCATCACCTTCGACGACCTGTTGCGACGCACCCCCTTCGCCCGCCGGATGCAAAGCCTGCTTTCGCTGCTGGAACGAAGTTACGCCTCACCTGTGGATACCGAATTCACGGTCCAGGTGACCGCTCCACAGTCTGCCCAGCCGGATGTCAAGATTACCCTGCTCCAGTGCCGCCCCCAGAGCCGGATCGAGGAACAGGAGGCTCACATTCCGGAGAACCTGCCCGAGAAGGACATCGTTCTGGCAACCCGCCGGATGGTCCCGCGCGGCCTGGTCGAGAACATCGACTACGTCGTCTTTGTCCCGCCGGAGGGATACTTCAGCTTGAAGTCACACGACCAGCGCGCCAAGCTGGAACGCGCCATTGGCAGCCTCAACGCCCTGTTAAAGGATCAACGCTTCATCTGCGTCGGTCCGGGGCGCTGGGGTACCTCCACGCCAGATCTCGGGGTGCACATCGGCTATGGGGACATCTACAACACCCGGGCTCTGGTCGAACTGGCCGGACAGGGGATCGGGCTGGAACTCGAACCGTCCTTCGGCACCCATTTTTTCCAGGACCTGATGGAGGCGCACATCTACCCCCTGGCCATCTGCCTGGATGACCAGGACATGGTCTTTAACCGGGATTTCTTCTACACCCCCCCCAACCGCCTGACAGACTGGCTCCCAGCCGACAAAACCCTGTTGCGTTGTCTGCGCCTCATCTGCGTGGACGACTTCCGCCCGGGCCACCGGATGACCCTGATCATGGATGATGAAGAAGGCCGGGCGGTCGCATTTCTGAAAGCCCGGGAGGACTAATGGTTCAGGCCGCCTGGAAGCGGCCTGTTTTCATCCGCGTATGAGGGGGAGCGTGACCTTGAAACAGGCGCCCTTCCCGGCACCCTCACTCTCGGCCCAGATATGGCCCGCATGGGATTCAATAATGCCCTGGGCGATGGTCAGGCCGAGACCCAGTCCGCCATAGCGTCGGGTCATGTGCGAATCAGCCTGATAGAACTCCTGGAAAATCTTCTTCACGTCTTTGACGGGAATCCCGATCCCATCATCCTGAACCCAGACCAGGACCTTGCCCTCGTCCTCCATCGCCCCGAGCGTGATGTGCCCGTTCTCCGGTGTGAATCGGGCCGCATTGTGCATCAGGTTGACGAGAACCAGGTTGAGCTTCTCTGGATCGACATCGACCAACAAGGCGGGTCCTGGTAAGGCCAGGGTGACCTTCTGGTTCTTGGCCTCGGCCAGCAGTTTGCTATCTTGATAAGCCTTCTGCAGGATCTTCTGGATGGGAAGGGTCAGGCGATGCAGCACCATCTCGCGGGCACGCAGCATGTTGAGGTTGGTCATCGCATCGACCAACGACCGCATCTGCAGGGCAGCATTGAGCACCTGGCGGGCATGGTCGGAGAGTTCGCCCTGCGCCTCCTCCTGCAGAAAGGTGGCATAACCGATGATGATCCCCAGCGGTGTACGCAACTCATGAGAGGCCAGGGCAAGGAAGTTCGTTTTCAACTGGTTGGCAGCATTGATCTCCGCATAAGCGTCACGTAGATCGCTGACCAGGCGAGCATTGTAGATCGAGACCGCCGCCTGCGAGGCGATGATGTTGAGCAGGTCAACATCCGAATCGGTGAACCCGCCGCTTTTCTTGTTGAGCGCTTCCAGGACACCGATCAGCTGATCCTTGATTCGCATCGGGACGCCGATCAGAGAGCGGGTCTCGAAGTCGACATGCCGGGCGACCAGGGGAAAGTGCCGGGGATCGTTCTGAACGTCATTCAGGACAATCGCTCGATTCTCGCGAAAGATCAATCCGGCAATGCTGCTATCGATCGGGACCGGGATCTCGGCCAGCCGCTGCGGATCGGACCCTGTGGCCGCCGAAAAGACCAGGCGTCCCTGGGTCTCGTCGTACAGCAGAATGGAAACCGTCTCGCAGTCGAGAAGTTCGGTCGCCGTGTTGATGATGAACTGCAGGAGTTCTTCCTCGTCCAGTGTCGAGTTGAGGGTGACACTGATCTCGATCAGCCGGGCCAGCTGCTCGGCCATCTGACGCAGGGAAGGTTCGACTGAACTCGTCTCAGAAGTGTCCATATACTCAGTGTAGCCGCGAATCAAGGCGAAGGCAATATAGAACATATGTTCTCGGCAAAAGAACAAGAAAACAGGGAGCGCCTAACCTGCTCCCTGTTGCCTGGTCTCACGACTCGGGGACGGGAATCTCTTCGCGCAATCGGACCGGCAGACGCCGGGTCAGGACCAGCAGGCCGACCCCCAGCGCCAATGCAGCCAAACCGGAGAGACTGGCGAGAGTTCCGCCATAGGTGAGCGCGACATCGGGTTTGAGGAACAGATAAAGAGAGAGTGCAGCTGTTGCATTGACCGATCCGTGTCCCAGAGCAGCCACCCACGGGCTGCGCGTGTTCAGATACAGCCAGGAGAAGAGCGCACCCAGCAGCACGCAAAACAGGACCATCAGAAAAACGCCGGCAACGGGATGTTCAGGGTAATTGAGGCCCTGCAGGATCGCCGGGGCATGCCAGAAACCCCAGATGGCGCCACTGATCAGGATGGCCGGCCATTGCCCCAGGGGGAGCAGTTTCGGCAGCAGGTACCCACGCCAGCCGAGTTCCTCCCCGAGTGCGAAGGGGAGGTTGACAATGGGAGCGAGGAGCAGTGTAAAAGCCAGCTGGAGGATGAGCATCAATTCAAAGCTGAGGCCCTCCGGCGTTCCGATCGTCAACTGCCGCATGAGGGTGAACGCGGGGTCGAACTCGCCCACGCCGAACAGGATCGTGAACAGGCCGGCCAGGAGCGCCAGCAGCGGGGGCAGGAACAGAGCCCACAGGTAGAAACGCTTCGGGCCCAGTCTGCCCAGGCCCAGGGTCCGGAACGGCTGGCGGTCGACGAACAGGGTCACGACAAGGGCGGCGATCCCAGGCCCCCCCATCGCCAGGGCGAAGCAGATCTGAGTCACCCTGCCATAGAAAATTGGCCCACTGTCACGGTAGAGCAACGGGATCAGGAACAGGATCCACGAGAAGACGAACGTGATCGCCAGGAACCAGATGAGTGATTTTTTCTGAATCATGGTGTAAGCTACAATTCCTGACGGCGGAAGACCAGCCAGGCGATCCCCAGGAAGGTTACGATCAAGCCCAGGCTGACCCACAGGGCTGGCCAGGCCGGGTCAGCGGCACCCAATGCCAGTCCCACCCCCCAGTTGAACAACTGGCCGGGGAAGTAGGTCCCGATGCGCGGCAGGGACCCAATGCCGGCGATCAAGACCAACGCGCCGAACGCCAGCCCGGCCGCCGCCCCCTGCGAACGGACGAGGGTGCTGCACAAGATCGTCGCCGCGATATAGACGAAGAAGCCAACCAGCATCAAGCCGTTGAGCGCCAGGAAGGAATCCCACGGCAGCGCCTCAAACAGGAGCAGGGTGTAATACCAGCATGCAAGGGCAGCCACCGTCAGGCTGAGCGTGAAGGTCACTGCCAGGGCAGCGAACTTGGCCAGCAGGAAGGCCGCCCGCGAGAGCGGATGGGTCAGCATCATCGCCGCCGTGCCGCGTTCCTTTTCCTGGGCTACGCTACCCATGCTCATCAGCAGGGCCAGCAGGATGCCGAACTGCTCCAGGTTCTTGACATACTGGAGGACGGCGTCCGTCAGGGTCGGCTCGGGGATCAGATCGGCCAGCCCGGCTGGCATGTCAGGAATGGATTTTAACAGGTCCGGCGTCAGCTTGGCCAAAAGCGGAGAAATCAGACCAAATATTGCCATGACGGCCAGGATGACCAGCAGGCGTTTGGTACGCCACTGTTCCATGAGTTCCTTGCGGAGCACGATGAAGAAGTTCATAGTGTCGTCTCCCGGTCTGTCAATTGCAGGAATATGTCCTCAAGCGAAGGGCGGACCTCTTCGAAGCGGCGCAGGGGGATTTCCTGTGCCACAGCAGAAGCGAGCAGTTCCTGGCGGGCGCGGGCGATATCGTTGACAGTGATGCGCACGACCACCTTCTCCAATCTGACGGCCGCGGCCCACGGTTGGACCTTAAGCCAGTCCGCCCAACGCAAGGCTGACGCGGCGTCCACGGTTTCGAACTCGAAGGCTGGCCGGGCGTAGGATTCCATCAATTTCTCGCGCGGCGATTGGATGATCATCCTGCCTCTGGCAATGATCCCGACCACACCACAAACGCGTTCCACGTCAGCCAGGATGTGCGAGGACATCAGCACGGTGCACTGGTCGCGCAGGTCTTCGATCAGGTCGAGGATCTCTTTGCGTCCGAGGGGATCGAGCGCGCTGACCGGTTCGTCCAGCAGCAGAACTTCCGGATTGTGGACGAGCGCGGCGGCCAGTCCCAGGCGCTGGCGCATGCCGCGCGAAAAGCCACCGATGCGACGTTTCCCGGCCTCCGCCATGTGAACCAGGTCAAGTAGTTCGCGGGTCTGGCGTGATCGTTCCGCACTGGAGAGGCCGTGCAACCGGCCCAGATGGTCGAGCAACTCGGAGGGGGTCATCCAGGGATAGAAGGCCGGTTCCTCGGGCAGGTAGCCGACGCGACGCGACAGTACCCGACCGTCCGCGACCAGGTCCACGCCGGCAACCGAGGCGCGACCCGCGGTCGGGCGCGCCAATCCGGTCAGGATGCGCAGGGCAGTTGTCTTGCCGGCCCCGTTGGGACCAAGAAAGCCATAGACGGTCCCTGCCTCAACCGTCATGTCAAGGCCGTCGAGGGCATGCACGCTGCCATAATACTTGTGGAGAGCGGTAATTTGAATCATGCGTCCTGCCTGCCTGCAACAAAGTAGATGATTGGGCCGATATAGTTCACCAGCACGATGATCAGCGCCCAGAGCCATTTCGGACCGCGGGTTTTCTCGCGGCGAAGCAGGTCGACCAGGGCCGCGATCATCAGGATCAACTGGATGATGACGACCGGGATCAGGAAGGGGATGTATTGCTGGAAATCTGCGAAGGGCATATTGCACACTCCTCATAAAACCTTGGCGGCAACCGTCAGCCTTAGCGAGGCATGGAGCGCCGGCGGCGGGTGGACAGATCCAGTGGTCGCTTGGCGATCACCAGCGCCTTGCTGGTGTTGGGATAGCTGTGCACATGGACGACCTCCCAACCTTCCTCGCCCCATTCGTTCAGGATTTCGGCCATGTCCTCATCCTTGGGGGAGGAGAAGAACGTCCCAAAGCTTTCGATCCGGTATTCCCACTGGATTGTTTCTGACATCGTTTCCTCCAAATATTTCGCGCGGGGACTCAGTTATTTTTAACCTGGGCCATTTCAGAGGCTGTTATGCCGTCCGGGAGGGCTGTTTCACGTGAAACAATACCGCTTCAGACCGCAGCCTGCATGGAATTGCCTGCAAGGCCGGCTCGATGTTTCACGTGAAACCAGCGGGAGGCTACTTCTTCTCCGTGGGCAGGTTTTGCTGAGCCAGCGAGACGACGCCGCTGATCCCGCCCAGATTCATCGTATCAACAGCGCTGCTGGGAACGATAACCAGGGCGCCCTTTTCCTTCAGCCCTTCGAAGAGCATATTCATGGCCCGCAGGTGCAGGGCCGTGGGGTTATTGGTATACGCCTTGGAGGCTTCGGCGAACGACTCGGCGATCTGCTTCTCGGACTCGCCCAGGATGACGCGCGCCTGCCGCTCGCGTTCGGCCTGCGCCTGACGCGACATGGCATCCTCCAGATCCGGCGGAATGACCACGTCGCGAATCTCCACCGACTGGACGGTGATGCCCCATGGGGCGGTGCGCTCGTCAATGATCTTCTGCAGGTCAGCATCCATCCTGGCCCGCCCGACCAGGATGTCGGCCAGCATGCTCTGGCCGATGACCTCACGCAGGGCGGTCTGGGCAGCCCAGGCAATGGCAGCATGGTAGTCGGCCACTTCAAGGGCGGCCTTCTCGGCATCCCATACGACCCAGAACAGGACCGCATCCACATCCACCGGAACGGTGTCCTTGGTCAGGGTCTTCTCGGCCGAGAAAGGTGTGACCATGACGCGATGGTCGATCCAGCTTGGGGTGCTGTCAACGATCGGGATGATCCAGAAGGCCCCGGGCCCGGCCAGCTTGAGAAATTTTCCCAGGCGCAGAATGATGGCCTTCTCCCACTGGGAGGCGATCTTCAGGGCCAGCAGCAGGTAGGTCGCGATCAGGATCAGGCCAAGGACCGGTACGCCGATCCACAGGTCCGGGACGTTCATCGAATCCAGAACCAGGGCGCAGATCACGGCCGCGATCATGAAGAGGGTAAACAGGAATCCAGCCATCCCGGGAATGTGGAGGTCGGGCTGGGCCTTGGAACGCTTGATCAGTTCTTGCGCAGATTTGTGTGTCATTGCATCCTCCTTGGGTAGGTCAGTTATTGGTTTGCTTCACGGAGATTAGGCGAGTCGAAGAACAGACCCTCGACCTGCGTGCCGCCTATCGCGAAGGTGATTGTCACGACGACCTGTTCCTGTTCATACACACAGGTGTAAACATAGACCGCGTAGCCCTGATTGTTGACCATGCGCAGTTCGCCAAGGGAGACGAAATCCCCACTGGTCGCCTGCAGCATCGTGCTCATCGCATGGAACTGATCTTCCGGAATAGCCGCCAACATCTGGGGACTAAGATCAGGCGTGAAGGCTTGATAATTGTCAGCGCTGATCGCCTGCAGGATACTGGTGGTCACCTCGCCAACCTGGTCATCAGACAGTCCGGCCGGCTCGGCGGAACAGCCACTGATCAAGAGCAAAATGATGACCAGGCCGCTCACGGTTAGGTACAGATTTGACTTCTTCATTGCTTCCCTTCCTCCTTTTCGGGGAATTGCTTTTTTACCTGTTGGTCAATGGTCCTCAGGATTTCCTCGGGATCGAGCCCCAGGCGGAAGACATCCGCCAGGTAGCGTTCGGTAAGGGCCTCGACCACCTCGCGCCGTAGCGCCATCGAGACTTCCGGCTGGGGCGTCTCCATGATATAGGTGCCGCGTCCCTGCTGGGTCGAGATGATGCCGCTCTCATCCAGGATCCGGTAGGCCCGGGCGACGGTGTTGAAGTTGATCCGTAGCGCAAACGCCAGCGCCCGCACGGTGGGCAACTGGTTCCCAGGTTCAAGCCGTCCATCAGCGATCATCTCCTTGATGCGGTCGACGACCTGCAGGTAAATCGGGATCCCGGAGCGAAAATCGAGTTCAAGATTCATGGTCGAATTGTATCATTGTCTCATTGTATAATTGTATCATTGTACTAATTGTATGCCGTTTTTTGATTTTGTCAAGCCCCCCTTTCCCCTCTCCCAACGTGGTAGAATCGGCGTGCCAATCCAAATAAGGAGAAAGTTATATGGAACAGCAAACCGGTACATTTACCGTCAAGAAAGGTCTGGCGCAAATGTTAAAGGGCGGCGTTATCATGGACGTCGTCACCCCCGAACACGCCAAGATCGCGGAAGACGCCGGCGCCTGCGCCGTCATGGCCCTCGAACGCGTCCCGGCCGACATCCGTGCCCAGGGCGGCGTGGCCCGCATGTCAGACCCCGATCTAATCCGCAAGATCATGGACTCGGTCTCCATCCCGGTCATGGCCAAGTGCCGCATCGGGCACTTCGTGGAGGCCCAGATCCTCGAATCGCTCGGCGTCGACTACATTGATGAGTCGGAGGTCCTGACCCCGGCCGACGAGGAGCATCACATCCTGAAGCACAATTTCAAGGTCCCGTTTGTCTGCGGCTGCCGCAACCTGGGCGAGGCCCTGCGGCGTGTCGGTGAGGGGGCGGCGATGATCCGCACCAAGGGCGAAGCCGGAACCGGCGATGTGGTGGAGGCCGTCCGGCACGCCCGAACGGTGATGGGCGAGATCCGCCGCCTGACCACCATGGCTGACGAGGAGCTGATGCGTTACGCCAAGGAGATCGGTGCACCCTACGAACTGGTCAAGGAGACCAAAGAACTGGGCCGCATGCCGGTGGTCAACTTCGCCGCCGGCGGCGTGGCCACCCCTGCCGACGCGGCCCTGATGATGCAGCTCGGCGTGGACGGTGTCTTCGTCGGCTCGGGAATCTTCAAGTCCGGCGACCCGGCCCGGCGCGCGGCAGCCATCGTCAAGGCCGTGACCCACTACAATGACCCGGCCATCCTGGCCGAGGTCAGCATGAACCTGGGTGAGCCGATGGTCGGGCGGAACATCTCGCAGATGCCCGAAAGCGAGAAGATCGCCGGGCGGGGTTGGTAAGGGCCGGATAGCGCTGCCCCAACACCTATGAAGATCGGTGTCCTTGCCATCCAAGGTGACTTCGCCGAACACATCGTCTTGCTCAGGCGCCTCGAGGTCGAGACCTGCGAGGTGCGCCTGCCCGACCAGCTCGACGGTCTGAATGGCCTGATCATCCCCGGCGGCGAATCGACCACCATCGGCAAGCTGGCGGTCGATTTCGCCCTGCTCGAGCCGCTGCGCCAGTTCGGCAAGACCCACGCCATCTGGGGCACCTGCGCTGGAGCGATTTTCCTATCCAAGGACGCCAGCCGCAACCAGCCCCTGCTTGGATTGATGGACATCACCGTCGCCCGTAATGCCTTCGGCCGCCAGGTCGCCTCCTTCGAGGCCGATCTTGAGATCGCAGCGCTCCAGCAGGATGGCAGTTCTCCGGCCCCCTACCACGCCATCTTCATCCGTGCGCCGATCATCGAAGCGGTCCACGGAACGGCCGAAGTGCTCTCCGCCCTGCCCGACGGACGCATCGTCGCCGCCCGGCAGGGCCACCTGCTGGCCACCTCGTTCCACCCGGAACTGACCGACGACGACCGTTTCCACCGCTACTTCCTCTCGCTGTCAAAATGAGGCCCCCATGCCTGTCCGACCGCTTGACCTGCTCGACCTGCCTTTCCTGCCTCGTTACCAGCACGACGTGCTGCCTCTCGACAGCGCCCGTCTGCTGACACGCGGCAACCCGCTGGGTGCGATGGCGTTGCTCTCCTACCTCAACCCCCGCCGCCAGATCTACACGGCGGTCAATGAGCGGGATGGGAATAAGGTCATCGGACAGGTCACCCACCTCGAAGATGACCGGACAGGCCGGCTGACATTCCTGGTCCCGGCCTCCAGATTGGATGAATCCGCGATTCCCCTGCTCGAGCACCTGGCCGCCCATGCCGGGAGTTGGGGGGTGCTCAACCTGGTCGCCGAAGTGGAAGAAGGACACCCGGCCTTCAAGTCGCTGCGTAAAGCCGGCTTCGCCATGTATGCCTGGCAGCGGGTCTGGCGACTCCCCACAAAAATTGAGCGCGCGCCCGAGAACGCCTGGCGGCCAGTCGAGGAGCCGGAATGGCCGGCCGTACAATCCCTGCACAACCAGATTGTCCCAGCCCTGCTCCAGCCGGTGGAACGGCTGCCTGACCAGGTCGCTGGACTGGTCTGTCGCCCCGGGGAGGAACTGCAGGCCTATACCTCCCTGTCGAGCGGTCCGACCGGGATCTGGATCTGGCCGCTCATCCATCCCGACTCGCCCTGCGTTCCCGAGCAGATCGGCGGCCTGGCTGCCAGCCTGTCCGGGCGCAGACGAGGACCCGTCCACATGTGCGTGCGCTCATACCAGGCCTGGCTGGAATCTGTCCTGGAGGAAATCGGCGCCGAACCGGGGCCGCTGCAGGCCGTCATGGTCAAGCGCCTGACCGTCCTGCAGCGCGAGGTCCAGCCGATCACCGGCCCCGAAAAGGTCCTGGTCAAGCCGGCTGCGCCGATCGCCCGGGCCGTGCTGAAGGATGACGCCCAAACCGAAACATTCGATAGTGGAACTGTATGACTCAACTGCGAATTACCGACGACATGGATGCCCTGCTGGGCGTGATGCCCCCCGAAGTCGCCAAGGCCGTCCAGAAAGCAAACGACAGCGACAACCTGCTCGAGGTGATTCTCGACCTGGGCCGCGTGCCAACCGCCCGCTTTGTCGACCGCGAGATCATCCTGCGCGAGGTCGAGGTGACCCGCATCGAGATCGACCACGTGACCGAACGCATCGGCGAGTTCGACGCCGACAACCGCGCCGGCCTCGAGCGCACCCTGCACCGTATCTCGGCCATCCGCAACCGGCGCAGCCACATCGTCGGGCTGACCTGCCGCGTCGGGCGGGCCGTTTATGGCACGGTCGACATCATCCAGGACATCGTCGAATCGGGCAAATCCCTGCTGATCCTGGGCCGCCCAGGCGTCGGCAAGACGACCCTGTTGCGCGAGGCCGCCCGCATCTTGGCGGAGTCCAAACGGGTTGTAATCGTCGACACCTCCAACGAGATCGGCGGCGACGGTGATGTGCCCCACCCGGCAGTCGGCAAGGCCCGCCGCATGCAGGTGCGCGAACCGATGCTCCAGCACGAGGTGATGATCGAGGCGGTGGAGAACCACAACCCCGAGGTGATCGTCATCGACGAGATCGGGCGTGAACTGGAGGCTGCCGCTGCCCGAACGATCGCTGAGCGCGGCGTCCAGCTGATTGGCACCGCCCACGGGCAGACCCTCGATAACCTGCTGCTCAACCCGACCCTCTCCGACCTGGTCGGCGGCATCGAGGCCGTGACCCTCTCGGACGAGGAAGCGCGCCGGCGCGGAACCCAGAAGACGGTCCTCGAGCGCCGCGCGCCGCCGACCTTCGATGTGCTGGTCGAGATCCAGCAGCGCGACCGTTTCGCCGTCCACATGGACATCGCCGCGGCAGTCGACTCGCTGCTGCGCGGCTACCCGCTCCCGCCCGAGATCCGCTGGCGTGACGTTGAGGGCAGGATCCAGATCGAGAAAACCGCCCCCACCCCACTGGCCAGGCCCGACTCAGAATTTCGCATCGAGAATGGTACGACAGCCGGCCCGCGGCGCGGCCGGGGGACGCGACAAGGGTCCAGCCCGCTTGAAGCAGCCCCGGTCCAGGCTACCGCCTTCCCGACAGCGGAACCCATCCTCCGCACCCCGCTGAAGCCGGTGCGGGTCTACCCCTACGGCGTGGCGCGTGACAAGTTGATGCTGGCCGCCAAACGGATGGGCATCCCGGCGATGATCGTCAAGGACCAGGCTGAGGCCGATGTGCTGGTGACCCTGCGGGCCCATTACCGGGACCGACAGCAGCCGGTCATGCAGGCCGAACACCGCGGCATGCCGATCTACGTCCTGCGCACCAACACGGTCAGCCAGATGGAACGCTTCCTCAGCGACCTGTTCAATCTGTCGGAGGTTATCCCGGCTGCTTCAGAAATAGAATCCATCCAGAACCAGACCCAGGCTGCCATCTCGGCCGTTTTGAACGGTGAACGCTGGGTCGACCTGCCCCCCGGCCCGGCCACCGTCCGGCGCCTGCAGCACGAGATGGCGCGCGATGCTGAACTTGTCTCCCATTCCTATGGCAAAGAGCCGAGAAGACATGTGAGGATATTTCGCGAATAATCCGTTGGGGCGCGAGCGATCGTGCCGCAACGATCATGGACGATTATGTTCATCACCCTTGAAGGCCCAGAAGGCTCCGGCAAGACCTCCCATATCCCCTACCTGGTCGAGTACTTGCGTGAGCGGGGCTACACCGTCTTTCCCACGCGCGAGCCCGGCGGGACGTCGATCGGCGAGCAGATCCGCGATGTGCTGCACAGTTTGAAGAACACCGAGATGCACCCGCGAGCCGAGACCCTGCTCTACCAGGCGGCGCGGGCCCAGTTCGTCGAACAGGTCGTCCGACCGCGGCTGACCCTGGGCGAGATCGTGCTCTCCGACCGCTACGCCGACTCGACCCTGGCCTACCAGGGTTACGGCCACCAGCAGGACCTGGAGCAGGTGCGCCTCCTGATCCGCTACGCCACCGGCAGCCTGGTCCCCGACCTGACCGTACTGCTCGACATTGACGTGCAGGTCGGCCTGCAGCGCAAGCAGAAAGCCGACGAGTGGAACCGCATGGACGCCTATACCGTCGAGTTCCACCAGCGCGTCCGGGCCGGATACCTGGAAATGGTGAAGCAGGAACCCGGGCGCTGGATCGTGGTCGACGCTGGTCAAACATGGGCTGACGTCCAGGCGGCGCTGCGGAACAAGATCCTGGCCTGCCTGCCGCCTGCCCAAACGCAATGAACCTCGATCTCTTTTCAACCCCCGGCCAGGACGACACGCACTACGTTCTCGACGCCAGCCGCTCCTACCTGGAAGGCAAGCGGGATCCGATCATCGTTTACATACCGGCCGGGTCCCTGGACAATCGTTGGCATGAATACACGGTCGAGGCCTTCCGCGGGCTGGGCAGGGTGGAAACGCTTGACACCGAAATGATGACCCTGCCGGAGATGGAGACGCTCCTGCGGTGCGCCGCCCAGGTCTACATCCCCGGAGGAAACACCTATCTTCTCAGTCACCGCCTGCAGCTGTGCAAGATCATCGATCCGCTGCGCAGGAAAGTTGTCGCCGGACTGCCGGTGGTGGCCTTCAGCGCCGGGACGGTCCTGTGCGGGCCGAACATCCTGACCTCCAACAATCTCAACATCGTCCCGACCACCTATTTTAAGGGCCTGGCCGCAGTCCCCTTCAACTTCAACGTCCATTATCCCGCAGATCCGCTCGCCCGTGCCACACGCGACGAATGGCTGAGCGAATACCACACCTTTCACGACAACCCAGTACTCTTGTTGTCAGACGGGGCTTACGTTCGTGTCTCCGGGAAAAAGGCGACCCTGGTGCGCGGCCCGGCCTGGATCCTGCGCAAGGGGTACGCTAAGCAGGAACTCGAAGAGGGGAAAACCATCCCCGTATAAAAAAGGAGGCGCCCTTTCATCCGCCTCATTGGTCGATCAGGTCTCATCCCAGCCGGAGTCCAGCCCGGCATCCAGGTCGGGCAACTCCTTCTCGATCTCCTGCGGGCTCTGGCCCTTCTCCAGCCGGTCGACGACTTCGTTGAATTCAGGGGGAATCTCCTCGCCAAGGTCACTGCCCATTTGGCGCATCATCCGCCCGAGGGCGCGGGGGTCATCCTCCAGACCCTCCAGGGCAGCCGGATCGGAGAGATCCCCGGCCAGCGATTCCATCCTGCTCTCCTCCGAGCGGGCCACCCGGACGCGCGGCAGCCGCCGGCGGGTGCGCTTGCTCCGACAGGCGGGACAGGCCACGGGGCGGGTGCCGTATTCGGCAAAGGTCATGAAGATCTCGAAGCGCTGGTTGCAGTCCAGACAGATGTATTCATAGATTGGCATAGGAGAATTTTAATCGAAAATCATCCGTTCACGGTCCCGCTTCTGTGGTTTAATACGCCCATGACCTTCGATCCAGACTACAACATCTACAATCCCCAGCCGCTGTTGATCGTCATCTCCGGGCCCTCGGGCGTGGGCAAGGACAGCGTGGTGGAGCGCATGAAGACGCGCGGCCTGCCGTTCCACTTTGTCGTCACCGCCACCACCCGGGCCCGCCGTGAGAACGAGGTCCATGGGAAAGATTATTTCTTTGTCTCCAAGGAAGAGTTCGCCCGCATGATCGAACAGGACGAATTGATCGAATACGCCATCGTCTACAGCGACTACAAGGGCATCCCCAAGCAACAAGTCCGCCAGGCGCTCGCCTCCGGCAAGGACGCGGTCATGCGCCTGGACGTGCAGGGTGCGGCCACGGTCCGCAAGCTGGCTGCGGAAGCGGTCTTGATCTTCCTGATGACTGAATCGGAGGAGGAGCTGGTCCAGCGGCTGAAAGGCCGCAAGACCGACACCGCCGAGGACCTGAGCCTGCGCATCGCCACCGCCCGCCAGGAACTCAAGCGCGCCGCCGAGTTCGATTATGTCGTCGTCAATGCAGATGGCCAACTCGACCAAACCGTGGCAACGGTCATGGCAATCATCGACGCCGAACACCATCGCGTCAACCCGCGCAAGGTAAATTTATAGTTTCCAAGAAGGAAGACGATGAATCAGTATCCCCCCTCTCAACCCACCCCCCAGCAGCCGCTCGTCCGGTCTACCCCGGTCAAACCATACCTGACCTATATCTTGCTCGGCGTGACCGTCGCCGTATACCTGGTTCAGATGATCACCGAAAGCCTGGTCGGCATCGACCTGCCCTCTCTGTTCGGGATCAAGTTCGGCCCCCTGATCCGTTCCGGCCAGCTCTGGCGGTTGATCACACCAGTCTTCTTACATGGATCGATCGTGCACATCGCCATGAACATGTATGGCCTGGTCCTCTTCGGCCCGCGGCTGGAGACCCGCTTCGGGCGCTGGCGCTTCTCGCTGCTCTACTTGCTGAGCGCCTATGCCGGCAACGTAATGTCCTTCCTGCTCACCCCCAACCCGTCGCTGGGCGCCTCGACGGCCATCTTCGGCATGCTGGCGGCCGAGGGCATGTTCCTGGTCCAGAACCGGGAACTGCTCACCGATCGCGGCCGCTCCCAGATCGGGAGCATCCTGCTTGTCGCAGGGTACAACCTGCTCTACGGTTTCCTCGGCAGCGGGATCGACAACTGGGGCCACATCGGCGGGCTGCTCGGCGGACTGCTCTTCACCTGGTTCGGCGGCCCGCGCCTGCGGGTGGAAGGAATCTACCCTGCTTACCGCCTGGTCGACGAACGCCAGGGCCACGGCGCCCTGTCCGGGGCGATTGCTGTGCTGCTGTTCTTCATCCCCCTGACCCTCATGGGCTGGATTTGGCCGCTCTCCTAGCAGGGCGATCCCCTTGAGCGCGTCCCTTCCCCCCACCCGCACCGGGCGCCGCTGGCGGGGTCCGGGCATCACGCTGAGCATCCTGCTCGCCGCGTGCCTGCTGGTTTACGCCTTCCGGATCCCGATCCTGACCGGTCTTGGCAGTAACTTGATCGTCGACGACGCGCTGCACCCGGCCGACATCATCTTCCTGCTGAACGGGGATTACAACACCCGACCCTTCCAGGCCGCGGAGCTCTACCACCAGGGGCTGGCCCCGCGGATCGTGATCGCTCAGTCGGAACTACAGCCAGCCGAAAGCCTGGCCCTGGCCCCCAACGAGACGGCCGTGGCCCTGGATGTCCTGCAAGCACGCGGCGTCCCACCCGAGGCCATCCATCTGCTCACCGTGGAGGGCGGCGTCACCAGCACCTTCGACGAGGCCAGCCTGCTGCGCCAGTACGTCGTCGCGCACGGTGTCGACCATATCATCGTCGTCACCTCGGCCTTCCACACCCGCCGGGCACACTGGATCATCGCCAAGGAACTGGACGGCCTGGCAGTCACGATCGAAATGGCTGCCGTCCCGGCGAGAGGGTTCGACGAAACCGACTGGTGGCAGAGCGAAGGGGGTCTGATCACACTCAATAACGAGTATCTAAAACTGATCTACTATCTGATCCAATACCGGTAGGGAAGCCGATTGCATCCTTCAGTTGCCTTGCCAGTTTTCCAAATGCCGCCGTGTAGCGCATCTCGTCCGCCCGCGGGCGAGGCAGGTCAACAGCCAGGTCCAGTTTGATCCGGCCAGGGCGCTGGCTCATCACCAGGACCCGGTCGGCCAGGAAGAGCGACTCGCCAATCGAGTGGGTCACCATCAGCACCGTCTTGCGGCGGACCTGCCAGACGTGTGACAGTTCGGCCCACATGCGCTCCCGCGTCAGGGCGTCCAGCGAGCCGAAGGGCTCATCGAGCAGCAAGATGTCGGGATCGTGAACCAGGGCCCGAGCGATCGCCACCCGTTGGGCCATCCCGCCCGACAGGTCGCGCGGCCAGGTATGTTCAAAGCCCTGCAACCCGACCAGATCGATCAAATCTTCCGCTCTCCTGTCCGCCTCCAGCGCCGGGACACCCTCCAGTTCGAGCGGCAGGGTGATGTTCTCGCGCACCGTCCGCCAGGGCATGAGGTTGGCCTGTTGGAAGACCATCCCGATGCGGGGCGGGCCGGCGATATAGGTGAACGTCCCGGAGGTCGGCGCGAGCAGCCCGGCCAGGATGCGCAGCAGGGTCGACTTGCCACTTCCCGATGGCCCCAGCAGGCAGACGAACTCCTGCGGGTAAACCGAGAAGGTCGCCCCGTCAAGGGCCTCCAGTCCGCCGTTGTCGTCAGGGAAGGTGACGGTCAGGTCACGCACGGTCAGGATCGGATCGATCATTCACTCACCATGGAGAAACACAGTTCCTGGCTACCCGAGAGGTGCAGGCCTTGGAGGCGGACCGGTGCGGAAATGGCTGTCCCGGTTCTTCAACCGGGCTTCGCCTCTCGCCCGAATCCACTCCCCCAAACAAGCCGCAGCCTTTTACGGCACGAACTCGTTGGTGAAGGCCTGCGACAGGTCCTGCGGGGCGCTGAGCAGTTCCATCTCCAGCAGAACCGCCTGCATGTTCTCCCAGGCCTGCGGGTCGGAATGACCGATCCGCTCGGCACGCCACAGTTCGATCGACGTCGCCAGCACCTGCCGCTGGACTGCCTCGGGGGAGAGGTCCAGGTTCTCGACGAAGCTGGCACTGATCTCGTAAGCCCCGTCAGGGTCGGCAATCGTCTCTTCGATGCCGGCCACCAGGGCAGCCACCATGTCTTCGACCAGGTCCGGATTCTCGGCAATGACCGTCTCGCTCGTCAACAGACCGTTGGAGGCCAGCTGAACGTAGTCGGCGACGCGCATCTCGTTCACCGCGTAGCCCTGGGCGCGCAACTGGACCGGTTCGTTGGCCGTATAGACGGCGATGACCGGGTTGCGCCCACTGACGAAGGCCTCGACCTGGGCATAACCGATCGAATCGAGTGCCACGTCGGCCTCGCCCAGTCCGCCGGCATGGAGCAGGGCCCGCAGGCCGATGTAGTTGGCCCCGTACAGACCCGGCAGGCCGATCGTGTGACCGGCCAGGTCAGCCGGAGCATGAATGTCCAACGCAGCCGCCGAGATCACCGAAACCGGATACTGCTGGTACCAGGCCGCCGCGTAGACCACCGGCAGCCCCTGTTCGCGCGCCAGCAGGACCTGCTCGCCCGACACGACAGCGAACTGCAGTTCGTTCGCCCCGACCAGGGCCGTCGCCTGATTCTCATCCATATGGACGATCTCCAAGTCGATTCCCCGGTCGGTAAAATAGCCCTTCTCCACCGCCACGTAGATCGGCGCAAACTGGATGTTGGGAATGTACCCAAGGGCCAGCCGGATGGGAGTGCTCGCGCCGGAAGGAGCACCGCCGCAGGCGGCCAAGAGGAGGGCTGCAAAAAGCAGAACAAGGATCATTCTTTTCATTTTAGATTTGTCTCCTGCCATCTCAAGAATTTTGTTTCCATGAACGAAACAAGGCCATACAGGGTCAGTGCCAGGGCGATCAACACGAAGACTGCCACGAAGACCAGGGCGGTGTCGTACTGGCCGCGCGCCGCGTTAATGAGGAAGCCCAGGCCGCGGTCGGCGCCGACCAGTTCCCCGACCACCGCCCCGATGACCGAGAGCGTCGCCCCGATGCGCAGTCCACCAAGCAGGATCGGCAGCGCCGCCGGTACCTCGAGCTTGCCAAGGATCTGCCCGCGCCGGGCCCGCAGCGAAACCATCAGATCGCGCAAGGAACGCGGCACCGCCCGCACTCCCACCACCGTGTTGACCAGCACCGGGAAGAAGACGATCAGGGCGCAAATCAGCACCTTCGAGAACATCCCCGGCCCGAACCAGATCACCAACAGCGGGGCGATGGCCACGATTGGGATCGCCTGGGTGGCGACCAGGTAAGGGGCTACCAGCCGCTCGAACAGCCGCGACTTGGCGACCGCATACCCCAGCCCGACAGCGCTCGCCGTCCCGGCCAGCAGCCCGAGCAGGACCTCAAGGAGGGTCACGCCGGTGTGCAGAAGCAGGCTGCCGCCGGTCAGCGCTCGCCAAAAGCGGACCACCACCCATCCCGGCGAGGGCAGGATGAAGGCCGGCAGGCCGGCATAGCGGCTGACCAGTTCCCAGGCCAGCAGCGCAGCAGCCAGCGAGACGAGCATCGTCCAGGAGGGTGACCGGCGTGGGATCCGGGCGGTTTTGAGAAGTGCCTTCAGGTCCATAAAAAATACCCTGCAGAAAATCCTGCGGGGCATGGGTGATCGAGGCACGCGGTCAGTTCAATCGAAGCCCTGAAAACAGCTGTTTCCAGGGCGCATGGAACATCCCTGGCCGCCTCGACCAGGTCACCTTCTTCTATCCGGACTATAACCGTCGGCTCCGGAGTCTCACCGAATCCTGTGCCTCGTCTGCGGTCCTCACTTTCGTTCGGACCTCCGCTCGGCACTCGCGGGCTGTACCGCCGATCGGGAATTCACCTGCATTACAATCCAGGTGTCACCCTGCCCCGAAGGTTGCTATTCAATTGTCAAGGATTATATCCTACCCGAGGACAAGCGTCAATCTAACACCGACATTGCAGCATGCCCCGGACGAAAAAGAAGCCCCCTATGCGAGGGCTTCTTTCCCAAAATACCGTTTTTAGGCCTTGACGATCGCCACGTCGGCAACCGGGCAGACCGCCTGGCACTGCGGGCTGTCGAAGTGGCCTTCGCATTCGACACAGGTGCTGGCATCAATAATGTAGATGGGGGTGCCTTCAGTAATCGAGTTGGTCGGGCATTCCGGCAGACAGGCGCCGCAGGCGATGCATTCTTCAGTGATCTTTAGAGCCATGGTCATCACTCCTTGGTGAAATTATGGAATTCGGACAAACTTTGTGTTTAAATTACTGTATCGGGGGCGGCCTGTCAAATGACAAATGTCTCGCGTTTGGATGACTTTATCACTGACTCGAGAGCCGTTCTAGAGCTGATACAGCTCGCCGTACTTGGCGCGCAGGTACTTGATGTACGGCTCGATCGAGACCTCTCCCCCGGTGACGTTCTGGACCAGCTCGGGGGCGGTGAACTTGCGGCCGTGACGGTAGATGTTCTCCTTCAGCCAGTTGTGCAGGGTATCGAACTTGCCCTGCCGGATCTCGTCCGGGATGCCGGGATGGGCCTGGAGAGCGGCGTCAAAGAACTGGGCCCCCATCACGTTGCCGAGGGTGTAACCCTGGAACACGCCGCCAATGTTGCCGGCATACCAGTGGATGTCCTGCATGCAGCCGTCCTTGTCGTCGGGTGGCTCGATCCCCAGGTCGGCCTTGAAACGTTCGCGCCAGGCAGCGGGCAGATCCCTGACCGCCAGGCTACCCTCCAGCATGGCCAGTTCGAATTCGAAGCGCAGCATGACGTGCAGGTTGTAGGTCACCTCGTCGGCATCGGTGCGGATCAACGAGCGCTCGACCTTGTTGGCCGCCCGGTGGAAAGCCTCCAGCGAGACACCCTTGAGCTGCTCTGGGAAGACCTGCTGCAGTTTGGGGAAGAAGAACTCCCAGAAGCCGCGACTGCGCCCAACAACGTTCTCCCACAGCCGTGACTGGCTTTCATGAACCCCGGCCGAGGTTCCACCCTGCAGCGGGGTGCCATCGTATTTCGGATCGCAGCCCTGTTCGTAGAGGGCATGCCCGGCCTCGTGGATGTTGCTGAACAGACACTCTCCAAGGAATTCCTCCTGGACCCGGGTGGTGATACGCACATCGCCGACCGCGAAGGCGATCGTAAAGGGATGGTGGGTCTTGTCGATACGCCCTCGTTCGAAATCATAGCCGATCTGACGGACGACCTCTTCACAGAATTTCAACTGCTCCTGCTCGGGGAAATGCTTGCGGATGCAGGAGTCGTCCGCCTCCTCCTGGGAGGTGATCGCCTGCACGAGAGGAACCTGCCGGGCGCGCAGATCGGCGAACAGTGTACGTACCGAGGCCGCTTTCATGCCGTAGTCGGCAAAGTCAATCAGCGGGTCGGCGATGTGCTCATACCCGGGGAAGTAATTGGCCAGTTCACGGCTCAGGTCGAGGGTCTTCTCCAGATAGGGCAGGACCTTGGCAAAATCATTGGCCGGGCGCGCCGCGGCCCAGACCATGTAGGCCTCGGAGGAGTGGGCATTGAAGCGCGCCAGGAATTCCGGCGGGACCTTGGTGGCGCGTTCGAAATCGCGGCGGGTCACGCGGATCAGGCTGGCATCATCGTCATCATACGGCATGCCTTCCGCATAGGGCTGCAGATCGTCGAGCAGTCTGCCAAGCGCCGGGTCGATGAGCTTCTCCTGCGCTAACTTTGCCAGGGATGCCATCTGGCGGCCGCGCGCCGGCGCCCCGCCCGGCGGCATGTAGGTCATCTGGTCCCAGGCCAGGACAGCCCCGGCGCTGTTCAGGTCACCGATCTCGAGCAACCGGGTCTTCAGTTCTTCAAGTTTCTTCTCCATCCACCTTCTCCTTGAGAAATGGTCGTGACGCTCTGTCACGACCATTGTACACCGTCCGGGAAATTCTGGCCCGCTTCCAGGAGACTATCCCAGTTGGGATTTCAGCTTTCGGGCAGTCTCTTTATAGGCCTCCAGTTTCTCGCGCTCTTTCTGAACCACTGTCTCGGGGGCCCTCTTGGTGAAGTCGCTGGCCAGCAGGTTCTTCAGGCGCACGATCTGGGCCTCGGTGTTCGTCAGTTCCCGGGTCAGGCGGGTGCGTTCCTCTTCCAGGTCGACCACGCCCGCCAGCGGGATGTGGATCTCCACCGGACCGACGACCAGGGCCACGCTGTCGCCCGGTTTCTCGGCCAGGGTTTCCTGGATCGAGACCTGGGCCTCGTCCAGCCCGGCCAGCGCGGCCAGGATCCCGGCCTGCTCGCGGACCAGCGCGGTCCTGTCTCCGCCCGCCACGATCGCTGGAATGCGGCGGGCTGGTTGGACGGTCTTCTCGGCCCGCAGGTTGCGGACCGAACGGACCATCTCCTGCAGCAGGCTGAAGTCGTCCAGTCTGGCCTCTTCCCAGCCTTCGGGCGCACGCGGTTCGGGCCAGGAGGCCACGATCAACGCCTCGGGCCAATTGGCAGCCACCTCTGCCAGCGGTGAGCCGAGCAACGCCTTGCGCAGGTGACCCCACAACTCTTCGGTCACATAAGGCGTGAAGGGGTGCAGCAGGCGCAGGGAACTGTCGAGGACCCGCGCCAGGGTCTGGGCGGTCAGGAAGGCACGCCTTCCACCTTCCTGCAGTTGCAACTTGGCCACTTCGACGTACCAGTCCGCGAAATCGCTCCAGAAGAACTCGTAGATCTGGCGTCCGGCCTCGCCGAACTGGTAGGACTGGAACAAGCGCTCCACGTCCCGGACGAGCTGCTGCAGGCGGGCCCAGATCCAGGAATCGGCCAAGGTCCATTCATCCTTGCTGCCGACCTCGGCCGTCTGGGCGTTGATGGCAGAGATCACGAATCTTCCGGCATTCCAGACCTTGTTGGCAAAGTTACGGTTGGCTTCCACCTTCTTGACGCTGATGTTCATGTCGTTGCCGGGCGTTGAGCCGACCAGCAGGGTGAAGCGCAGGGCATCGGTGCCATACTCATCCATGACCGTGCGCGGGTCGATCACGTTGCCGTAGGACTTGGACATCTTGCGCCCGTGCTCGTCGCGCACCAGCCCGTGCAGGTAGACCGTGTCGAAGGGCACCTGCCCGGTGAACTCCAGCCCCAGCATGATCATACGCGCCACCCAGAAGAACAGGATGTCATACCCCGTCTCCATCACAGTGGTCGGGTAGAAGTATTTCAGGTCGGCGGTCTCAACGGGCCAGCCAAGGGTAGAGAACGGCCACAGGCCGGAGGAGAACCAGGTATCGAGCACATCCGGGTCCTGCTGGATATTCTTGCCTCCACAGTGGGCGCATCGCTGCGGGTCGGTGCGGGTGCAGGTCTGGCCACCGCAGTCGAGACAGTACCAGACCGGAATGCGGTGCCCCCACCACAACTGCCGCGAGATGCACCAGTCCTTGATGTTTTCCAACCAGTTGAAGTAGACCTTTTCGAAGCGCTCGGGGATGATGCGGATGCGTCCGTCGCGAACAGCTTCCATGGCCACATCGGCCAGCGGCTGGATCTTGACGAACCACTGCTCGGAGATCATCGGCTCGACGATCTCGCCGCCGCGCTGTGAACGCGGCACGTTCAGCGTATAGGCCTCTTCCTTGATCGTCAGGCCGGCGGCCCGCATGTCGGCCCATAGTCGTTTGCGGCACTCGAACCGGTCCAGTCCCGCATACAACCCGCCGACCTCGGTCACCTTCGCCTCCCGGTCGAGCACCGACAACATCTGCAGGTTGTGGCGCTGCCCGATCTCGTAGTCATTGGGGTCGTGCCCAGGGGTGATCTTAAGCGCCCCAGTGCCGAATTCGCGATCCACGTAGTCGTCGGCGATCACCGGGATCTCACGTCCCAGAATCGGGACGATCGCCTGTTGGCCAACATACTTCTTATAGCGCTTATCCTCGGGATGGACGGCAACGGCCGTGTCACCCAGGATCGTCTCCGGCCGGGTGGTCGCCACAGGGATGTACGCGCCGGAGCCGTCGGTCAGCATGTACTTGAAGTAGTACAGCGTGCCGGGCTCTTCGGTGTACTCCACCTCCAGGTCCGAGACGGCCGTCTTGAGCCCCGGCGACCAGTTGACCAATCTCGGGCCGCGGTAGATCAATCCCTTTTCGTACAGGTGGACAAAGGCCTCGCGCACTGCGCGACTCAATCCGTCATCGAGGGTAAAACGCTCGCGGCTCCAGTCGCAGGAGGCGCCCATGCGGCGGATCTGTTCGGTGATGATGCTGTGGTACTTGACCTTCCAGGCCCAGGCCCGCTCCAGGAACTGCTCGCGCCCGAGCTCTTCACGGGTCACCTCTTCCGTACGCAGCAGGTCCTTCTCGACCTGCAGCTGGGTGGCGATCCCAGCGTGGTCGGTACCCGGGACCCACAGAGTCGGGACACCCTTCATGCGCTGGTAGCGGATCATCAGGTCTTCCAGCGAGACGAACAACGGGTGGCCGAGGTGCAGTTCGCCGGTCACGTTGGGCGGCGGGATGGAGATGACGAAGGGCTTCTTCGCAGGGTCGAAGTCCGGCCGCTGTGGGTCATTGGACGGTCGGAAAAAGCCGCCCTGCTCCCACATCGCGTAGATGGACGGCTCGATGGAGGCGAAGTCATAGGTCTTGGGTAACTGGTATTCGGTCATGCGTGCTCCTTGTGCAGGGATGAAGTTCATCGCTTTTGCAAGTGATCCGGCGAAGTCCGGCGGGATTCGTGACCCTGGTTCAGGTGGAACCTCCATCGGTAAGGTTCTTGTTGCACGGCGAAAAACCTCGACCGCGCTCAATCCGCCTCCAAACAAAAACACCCGCCTCCTGCTGAGGACGGCGGGTGCCGCGGTACCACCTCATTTCGCTCTTTCCCACTATGTTGCCTTCGTGGAAAATCACGCACTCTGTCCGGACCATCATCCGGCGGGTCTGTAACGGGACCTCCCCGTGCTGTTCTACTCTCACGAAGATTTCTTCAGCAGAATAACCGTGCGACTTCGGCAGGGACTTGCTGCGGAGGCTTCCAGCCCTGGCCTTCCTTCTCTATCAGCGTTTCAGACCGCCTACTCCTCACGGTGTTGGTGTTCAGATTATACAGAGTCCGAGAGAGGGAGTCAAGCGCGGATTGAGGATGGCGCAGGCTTCACCTTTTCTCTTTTATGGTATCCTTAACCCACATCGTCGTCGTGGGAGATTTGCATGTACATCGCCATCGAAGGCGTCATCGGCGTCGGCAAGACCACCCTGGCCCGGCTGCTCCAGTCCCGCTTTGAGGCGGACATCCTGCTCGAGGTCTTCGAGGAAAACCCCTTCCTGTCCGATTTCTATGCCGACCGGGAGCGCTACGCCTTCCAGACCCAGATCTTCTTCCTGCTCAGCCGCTACCATCAGCAGCGCCGCGCCGTCTCCGAGATCCTGGCCGGCGGGCGGTCCCTGATCTCCGACTACACTTTCGCCAAGGACGCCCTCTTCGCCCGCATCAACCTGCAGGGAGACGAGCTGGACATGTACTTCCGGGTCCACGAGGCCTTGGCTGAGAAGATCACCCTCCCCGATCTGCTCGTCTACCTGCGGGCCAGCACCGAAACCCTGATGCAGCGGATCGCCATGCGCGACCGATCCTACGAACGCAACATGGACCGCGGGTACATCGCCAGCCTCAACCAGACCTATGAGGAGTTCTTCTCGCAGCCCTACGGCGACACAGCGGTGCTGGTGATCGACACCGATCCACTCGACTTCGTCCGTCACCCCGAGCACCGCAAGCAAATCGAGAACCGCATCCAAGAGGCCCTCGGCCTGAGCCCCTACCAGCCAGGCCTGCCCATGGACGGGGATTAAGGAGCACCCATGCGCATCACGCGTGACTTCCTCATCCGGATTGCCAAAGAGACCGTCCAGAAGCGAAACCTCTCGACCCCCGATCTGGTCGCTGCCTACCTGACCGGCTCCCTGCTGAGGGAGGATCCCTTCCTGGCCGGCGCGACCGACATCGACCTGGTCCTGGTCCATCCCGGCCAGCCTGAGGTCCGTCGTGAGATCGAGGCCCTCACCCCCGAGATCCACATCGACATCTGCCATCACTCGCGCGCCGAGTTCACGCGACCGCGTGAACTGCGCATGAACCCCTGGCTTGGTCCGGAGATGTACAACCCGATGTGGCTCTACGAAAGCCAGCACTTTCTCGAATTCGTCCAGGCCGGGGTGCGCGACAAGTTCGACGAACCGTTCAACGTCATCGCCCGCTCGAGGCACAATGCAAGCCACGCCCGCCAGATCTGGAGCGACCTGCAACTCAGCGACGCCAACGGGCCAGAACTGATGCTCACCTACTTGAAAGCCGTCAACCACGCCGCCAACGCCGTTGCCGTATTGAACGGCGGTCCGCTGGCCGAGCGGCGCTTCCTGCTGGAATTCCCCGGGCGGGCCGAGTCAGCCGGGGTCCCGGAACTGATCGACCAATTGTTCATCCTGCTCGGCGCGCCCCAGGCCGAGGCCCCCCTGCTGGCAGCATTGGTCTCCGAATGGGAGACGGCCTTTGTCGATGCTGCCGACCGGCCGAAGATCGAAACCCGCATCCATCCCGCACGACTGAACTACTACAAACTGGCCTTCGAGGCCCTGCTTTCCAGCGAAAGTCCACAGGCAATCCTGTGGCCTCTGCTCCACACCTGGACCCTGTGTGCGGCCGTCCTGCCAGCCACCCGTCAGGCGAAATGGCTGGCGGCCTGCGTCCAACTCGAACTGGCTGGCGAGCCCTTCGAAGAGCGCCTGGCCGGGCTGGATACTTTTCTGGATACCATCGAGGAGTTGCTCGAAAATATGGCCGCCGCACACGGCCTGTGAGCAGCCCATATCTTGGGGTCCGACCTGGACAGGGATCCGTCCGGGCTGTGGATAACTGCCCTAAAACTGTGGATAACTCGCGCGGTCTGTGGAGAACCCGCGCAATTGTTCTAAAAAAGGCCCCCACATCTGGGGGTCTTTTCTTTGACAATCCCAAATAGCGCTTTGGCTTCGAAGCGCCCAAAAAAGCCCCCGCTTGATCACGCTCTCTTTCCACAGCAGGTGTGTATCTTTTTCCAACCCGAAAGGAGCATATGCAGTGGCCTGCCGTCTGCCCGGCCCACATCTTGGGGATGTGCGGGTGCCCCAGCCTGCTTTTCCACTTTTCCACAGGCCCTACTAAGACTACTATTAACATATCCTTAGAGAAAATAAGTGTCTTGAAACGGATTAACAAATACAGTACAATCTTCTTGAGAGAACGAGGCCCCTTTCAAATCGATGTTGTTCTCGAGGGAGAAATGCTATGGAGATGATCAAGGTGTCCGCAACCTCCCGTACCTCCGCTGTGGCTGGGGCGATCGCGGGCGTGGTCCGCGAACACAAACGTGCGGAAGTGCAGGCTATCGGGGCAGGGGCAGTAAATCAGGCGATCAAGGCTTTGGTGCTGGCTACTGGCTATCTTGACAACGACGGAATTCATGTCGTTTGCCGGCCTGAGTTCGTCGATGTCGAAATTGATGGCAAGGTGCGTACGGCAATCAAGATGGTCATTGATCCCCGCTGAATCTTGCATTTGGCTTTACAATAGAATTAGAGCCACTGCAGCGCGCTCCGTGAGACGGGCTCACGAAGCGGGTTCGTGATTCTTATCGAGTTGATGATGTCATTCCATCGCATCCATCGTCCCTGGGCCATCCTGACCCTGTTCCTGCTGGGGGCCATGCTGGCGGCCTCCCTGGCTGGAGCGGTAAGCGCTGCGCCGCCTCGACAGGCGAGTCCTGCTACTCATATCGTAATCAGTGAGTTTCGGCTGCTAGGGCCGGGCGGTGAAAATGACGAATTCGTCGAATTGTTCAATCCCACCTCCACACCAATTGAAATTACCAATTGGCAGATTCATGGGGCAGATAATTTTGGACACACCTCTCCGCTTTTCTGGATCTTGGAGCCTGTTGTTTTGGCCCCCGGACAACATTATTTGATCGCCAACAGCGGGGGGTATAGCGGCATTGTACCAGCAGATGGTACCTACCCGACAGGTATTCCAGACGATAGGGGAATTGCGTTATTTGCTGCTGATGGAAGCACGATTATCGATCAGGTTGGTATGGGTGTAGGTTCTGCGTATGGGGAAGGAACGCGATTAACTCCGCTCGACATCGATGGCGACCAGAGTTACGAACGCGGATTAGGAGGGGGGAGTGGAAGCTGTTATGATACAGACAACAATTACGCTGATTTTGCGTATTTAATTCCAAGCGATCCGCAGAACCGGGCCAGTCCATATACGAGTTGTGCCGCTGCTGCGACCGCCACCCCCACGCCGGCCGCTCCGGCGTACGTGGTCATCAGCGAGTTCCGCACCCGCGGCCAGGGTGGGACGAGCGACGAATTCGTCGAGCTCTACAACCCCACCGGAGCAGCGGTCGACATTGGGAACTGGACGATCCGCGTGTCGGGCGGGTGCAGCACCAGCTACTCCACCCTGGTAAGCTTCCCGGCCAATACCATCCTCCAGCCGGGACAGCATTACCTGGCAGCCGGAGATGCGTCCAGTTACGTGGGGATCGCCGACCGGCTCTTCTCCTCGACGATCGCTGACGATGGAGGAATAGCCCTGGTGACGAACCGCAGTGCGGTTGTCGATCAGGTGGGGCTGTGTGCCAGCACCCGGTACCGTGAGGGCCTGACCCTGACGCCGCTCAACGTCAATGCCGACCAGAGTTACGAACGCAGGCCGGGGGGCGCCACGAGTTGTTATGACCTGAACAGCAATGCCTATGATTTCGTGTTGATCTCGCCAGCGCTCCCCCAGGGCCGGGCCACGCCGCCGACGATGTGCACCGGTGTGTCCCTGTGGACTCCCACCGGCACCGCGACCCCCACCATCACCCGTACCCCCACCCAGACCCGCACACCCATTCCCGGGGTGCTGATCATTAATGAATTCCTCCCGCACGCCAGCACCGACTGGAACGCAGACGGATTGGTTGACGTAGGCGACGAATACATCGAGATCATCAACCGCGGAACCCAATCGGTCACCATCTACAACTGGCGGCTGGATGACGGCGATGGTGGTTCCAATCCCTATTCCCTGCCTGACATCACCCTTCAGCCGCGCCAGATCATCCGCTTCTACGGATCGCAGACCGGCATCCTGCTTAATGATGGGGGAGATTCAGTCCGCCTGCTCAGGCCGGGAGGCCAGATCGCCGACGCCTTTACCTATCCGGTGGTCACCGCCTTCGACCGCACCTGGTGCCGTTACCCGGACGGGGATGCGCTCTGGCGTTTTACCTGCCGGCCGACCCCAGGCCGCCCCAACGCCCTGGCCGAGATCACCCTCGGCACTGCAACCCCTGCAGCGAATGTTCCGCCCTGCCCATTGCCGGATTCCATTCCCCCGGATATCCGCCAGGCCGAATGTGCCGATTGGAACCCGGGCATCTGGAATCCTGATTTCCTGGGCAATGGGGAGGTCTGGCTGCAAGGCCAGGACAAGTGGGATATTTTCGTGCACTGAACGACACGGGGTGCGCTTCAGTCGAGGGCCGCCCGGGCGACTTCCTCCGGTTCGAAGACCACCTCTTCCTTGCCGGTCAATTTTTCTTCCACCTTGTGGCCGATCAGTTCCAGGTGGCCGGGGTGGGCCACATAATCGAGGTCGTCGGAGGGGACGGTCAACACCGGGCAGAGGGTGAAATTGATGATCCAGGATTCATAGAGATTATTCAAACTGGAAAGATAGTCCGCCGGGATGGTCCGTTCATAGTCGCGCCCGCGGCGGCCGATGCGGGCGATCAATGTGGGGACCGAGGCGCGCAGGTAGATGACCAGGTCGGGAGGGGGCAGGAATTCGACCAGGGTCAAATAGAGTTCACGGTAAGTCTGGTAATCGCGCGGCTGGATGTGGCCCTGCAGGAAAAGATTATGAGCGAAGATCTCAGCATCTTCGTAGACCGAGCGGTCCTGGATGGCAGAGGATGGGAATTGTGCCAGTTGATGGTGCGCCCGCAAGCGATGGGTAAGGAAGAAGATCTGCGAATGGAAAGCCCAGGATTGCATGTCGCGGTAGAAATCAGCCAGGTAAGGATTCTCGGCCACCGGTTCAAAGAAGGGAGTCCAGCCAAGCTTGGCACACAGCAGTTCGACCAGTGTAGATTTCCCCACCCCGATGTTGCCGGCAATCGCGACGAATTTTTTCATGGCTTCCTCCCGCAGGATGACCTAATTTCCACCGGCCATTTCCTCGTCGATGATTTGTTTGAAGATTTCGTAGGGCTGCGCACCGATCACTATTCTGCCGTTGATGAAAAAGGTCGGGGTCGATTGCACGCCCACCATCAGGGCGTACTGGGCATCAGCCTGAACTTCGTCCTGGTAGCGGTGGCTTTCCAGACAGGCACTGAAGGCCTCGCTGTCAAGGCCCAGGTCGACGGCGTACTGCAGCAAGCCCGCATTTGAGAACTCATACTGGTAGCTGAAGAGCGCTTCGTGGTAGGCCCAGAAGGCGCCCTGTTCATTGGCGCAGTTGGCCGCCTCCGCGGCAGGCATGGCGCCCGGGTGGATCGAGGTCAGGGGAAAATCGCGGTACACGAAGCGGATCTGTCCGGGGTAGTTGGCCATCAGCCGGTCGAAGACCTCCGAGTGCCACCTTGCGCAAAAGGGACACTGGTAATCGCTGAACTCGATGATCGTGATCGGGGCGTCCTCGGGGCCCAGGGCGGGGTCGTCGTCGGACGAAACGTCGTAAATACGCACCTCCTCCGTCGGGGCGTTTCCGGCCTGCGCCTGGGCGGCAGGCAGGGTTGTCCTGTCATGGCCCCACACGAGAAAACCAAAAGCAACCCCGAGCAGGAACACGACTGGCAACAGGATGACAAAAGCCAGCGAATTTTCTGATTTCTGTTTTCTGGGCATGCGGGCGATTATAACAGAACAGTTTTTTTTAGGCTGGATTCTGGATCAAAAACAAGAAAATTGCCCCGAATCGATTCGGGGCAAACAAAACCTCGGAGTGGCTTGGGTTGCAGCTGGCTTAGCGCGACTGGATGGTATTGGCGATGATCACGCCGATCAGCAGAATCGCAACCATGAAGGTGAGAATCCCCAGCAACCACCATGCCAGTAAGATGGATACCAGACCAACGATGATCGTCACGAGCAACGTACCCATGGCACGGGCGGTGTCCAGTGATTTCTCGCGCAGGGGGCTGTTCGCCCGGATCCACAGGGCTATGCCGCCGGACAGGCAGGCAAAACTGACGACCAGGGTCAGGATGGTGACTTGCTGTCCGTTGAGAATGGGCAGGTCCAACACGAGAATGCCGCAAGTCTGTTCTACATCTGTTAGTGGATAGGAAGCAAAGGTGAACACCTTGGCGAAGATGAAACGCTCAAGGTCGACATTTTCTGAAGAGACCTCCCATTGCAGATGCCCGGTTTCCCCAGGCTCGAGCGGCAGGGAGGTTGACTCATCGCGGAACACACCCTCACTGCTGGCCTGAAAACGAACGGTCGGTTGGATGCTTCGTTCGCTTGAATTGTGCAGGCCAAAGGTGATGGTTCCAATTTCCTGCGTCGTGACGACCAGGGGACAGTGGAGGGCGGTCGTGGCCCGCTTGCCATATCTGGCAAATCCGTAGAAGGTCGATTCGACATCCGCCCAGGTCGTGGCTCCGAAGAAGCCGACCCCGAGCAGGGTGCCGATGGAAAAGAGCAGAACACTGATAAAGCGAAGGGACTTTTTCATCAAAACAACTCCAGGGGGTGAATTATATCGCTTCTGGTGAATCGTATCAGGCGTCTATTTTGCCGACAACCTACCCCAGTATTGTTTTAAAGGTCGGCGCGCTTAAGGCCTTTCGACGTCCACCCAGAATTCCAGGCCGTTGGTTGAGATCTCGATCCAGCCGTGGCGGTCGGTGCGCAGCAGGCTGCGTCCTTCCAGCGCTACCAGCGTCTCGGGGTCGGGCAGGCCATCGGGATTGCCGGCCGCACCGCTGAGCACGATGACCTGTGGCTGCAGGTTGTCGATCCAGGTGATCGGGTTGACCGGGGCGTAACCCGAATCGGCCAGCAACAGGACCGAGACCGGCCCGACCGCCGCACCGTCATCCAGGGCGGCCAGAGAGTCGAAGTTGGCTCCGCTGGGCAGCAGCAGCCGGAACTCCCCCCACTCGAGCAGCAGGACTGCCCCGCGCGGCGTCACGCTCAGGACCCGGAGCCGGGCGCCCGCGCCCAGGTCGAGAGCATCGCCAGCCGCGGCGAAGTGGACCGGGGTGCCGTGGTCCGCCAGCCAGCGGTCCAGCTGGCGGGCCGAGGAAGAGGCCTCGACCTGCCCACTCCACAGGACTTGAGCGGGGGGGAAACGGTCCAGTGTGCGCACCAGGGAGGCGACGTGTTGTTCCCGGGTCGAGGCGATAACCAGGAAGTCGATCTGGCGGTTGAAAGGCGAAATGCGCCGTCCCAGGCTGTCTGAAAGCAGGGTGACGCTTGGGCCACCGTTGACCAGCACGTTGCGCCCGGAGGGGGTCTGGATCAGGACGGCCTCGCCCGTGCCGACGTCGAGGAAGGTGATATGCAGGTAGCCGTCTGGTGCGGCAAAGGCCCCGCGCCAGAGCAGGAAGGCCACGATTCCCAGGCTGGCCAGGACGATGGAAGGGGTAAACACCTGGCGCAGGAACGCTTTGACCGTTCCCTGGCTGAAGGTCCAGCCGAAAAGGAGCCCATAGAACAGGAGCACGAACAACAGCGAGAAATCCCCCAGGACGATCATCCCGTGCGGCAGGCGGTCGAAGAATTCCACCACCCGGATGGTGTAGGCTGGAAAGGGCCAGGCGGCCCAGGCGGCCAGCTGTCCGATGGGGAAATAGATGAAACTGAGCAGGACGGCCAATCCGCCGAGCAGCATCACCGCCGGCTGGGCCGGCAGGATGAAGGGACTGGCGATCAGCGTTACCAGCGGGATGCGCTGGAAATGATAGGCCATGATCGGCAGCGTGGTCAGCTGGGCGGCCAGGGTGAAGAGCACGTAGGCGGCCAGGAAAGTGGCGACCCGGCGGGCGATCTCGGACGACAGGCCCCGTTCGAACAGCCTGGCCGCCCATTGCTCGAACGGGCTGGCATACAGGATCAATCCCAGTGTGGCGAAGAACGAGAGCTGGAAGCCGACATCCCACGGGATGTGAGGAGTGAGGAGCGCCATGATGGCGCCTGTGAAGGCCAGGGTATTGAGGGCCGACTGGCGGTGACCGATCTGGCGGGCAAAGAGCCCCAACCCGCCCATGAGGACTGCCCGAACGACTGCCGGTTCAACACCGACCAGGAGGGTACAGGCCGCGATCCCGACCACAGCCGCCAGCGCCCCGCGGCGCGGGCCGAGCAGGCGGCTGAAGACGGTGGCGAACAAGCCAGCGATGATCGTGATATTGAAGGCCGAGATGGCGATGATGTGGGCCGTGCCGGTGTTCTTGAAGGCCTCCTGCAGGTCGACTGCCAGGCCGGTGTCCACCCCCAGCAGGATCCCGGCCAGCAGCGAGGCCTCCGGGTCGGGAAAGAGCAGGTAGATCTGCTCAAGCGAGGCCTGTTTGAACGCGAAGAGCGTTCTCAGGAACGGGTCTCCCCAGCTGGGATAGGGCAGGCGGGTGACCGTGGCCGCGGGCATGTAGGCGTAGATCCCCCGACGGGCCAGGTAGTCACGGTAGGAAAAAACTTCGTCTTCCGGGGGCGTCTCCAGGCTGCCGCGCAGGCGAACCAACTCGCCGTAGAGGTAGGTCTCGCCGGCATCCACCTGTGCCAGGATAAGGTCGCTGGTCCTGACATCTCCATAGCCGGAACCGGTATCCACGGCGGCGACTTCGATGCGCAGGTTGGTGTACGTGTCGAGATAATCGGGCGGGCCGGCGATCACCCCGGTGACCAGCATGTCGCCCGGTCGGTCGTTGAACCAGCTGACGTGGTGAACGTTCGCCCGGGGAATAGCAGCCTGATAGCGCGCCGCTCCAAGGCCGATGGCTACCAGCGACAGGGCGATCAGGAACCAGGTCTGTGGCGGAAGGCCGATCGTCCGGGTCAGCAGATAGCGCAGGAGACCTGCCAGGACCGCCGCCAGCCCGGCCAGGATCAGCCACACGACGAAAGGCAGGTTGAGCCAGCTGGCCAGCAGGATGCCAGCCAGGAAGGCCAGCGATAGCCACAGCAGTGGCTGCCAGGAAAACAGGGTCTCGAAGCGTTTGGAGGGTAAGGTCGGATCGGGAGTCGGCATGGGCTGCTCGGTTCGATTGTACAGGTTCCGGGAGATGGAGGCAAGGTTTTCTATTGACGGTTTTCCCTGGTGCGCATACAATACAAGTACAATTGATCAGAGTCAGGGTGCCTGTTCCCCCGGATGGGAAGGCCCAATGGCGAAGCCGGTGCGAGTCCGGCGCTGTCCCGCAACTGTAAGTCAGCCTCCAGCTGACGAGCCAGGCCGCCCGCCCTGACCGGTTCTACCACACTCTCGCGGAAAGGAGGTGGGGAACGGCTGCTGGACTGCCACTCCTCCCTCCCCTGCTACGCGGCAGGGGATTTTGGTTCTGACCTATTCTTTTGAGGAGAAACCATGTTTCGCAAAATTTCTTTCGGATTGCTGGTGTTTTCCCTGCTGCTGGCTGCCTGCGGTGCGGCCGCCACACCTGAGTCGGTCCCGGTCGTCACCGAGCCGGTGGTTACCGAAGAGATTGTCACCGAATTCCCGATCGATAGCTCGATTACCCTGACCGACGGCCTCGGCCGGGAGGTCAGGCTGCCCGGCCCGGCGCAGCGGATCATCTCGCTGGCTCCCTCCAATACAGAAATCCTGTTCTACGTCGGCGCGGGCACCCAGCTGATCGGGCGTGACGAGGTGTCCGACTATCCGCCGGAAGCACTCGACCTGCCCACCGTCGGCGGCTGGAGCGGTTTCAGCACCGAGACCATCGTGGCCCTTGAACCGGACCTGGTCCTGGCAGGTGAGATCAATTCCCCCGAGCTGGTCGCCGCGCTCGAGGGCCTCGGCCTGACGGTCTATTTCCTGGCCAATCCGATCACGCTGGAGGAAATGTACACCAACCTGGAGATTATCGCCGCCCTGACCGGGCATGAGGCCGAGACGGCCAGCCTGGTCGAGTCGCTTCACAGGCGCGTCGCCGCGGTGGATGACCTGGTCGCCACTGTGCCCGAATCCGATCGCCCGACAGTGTTCTACGAGTTTGATGCCAGTGATCCCGCCCTGCCCTACACCTACGGCCCCGGAACATTCGGAGACCTGTTGATCCGGCGTGCTGGTGGCAGCAATGCTGGCGGCCAACTGGACGGCCTGTGGGTGCAGATGCCCGCCGAGACCCTGCTGGTGATCGATCCGCAGATCATCATCCTGGGCGATGCTGCCTGGGGCGAGTCACCCGGGACGGTCGCTGCCCGCCCGGGCTGGGATGCGCTGAGCGCGGTCCAGACCGGGATGATCTTCCCCTTCGACGACAACCTGGTCAGCCGCCCGGGCCCGCGCCTGGTGGACGGACTCGAGGCCCTGGCCCGCCTGCTGCATCCGGACCTGTTCGAATAAAAACGTTGGGGGCACGATACAACCTGCCCCCAACGATCATCTCATGAGACTTCGTCCCTACCTCCTGACCCTGCTCTTTCTGCTGCTGGCGATTAGCCTGTCGATCGCCATCGGCTCGGTCTTCATTCCACCCTCCGACCTGTGGCGGGTGCTGACCGGCCGCCCGGCGCAGGCTGTGGCCCAGGCGGCGATCATCGTGCTCACCCTGCGCCTGCCGCGCACCGCCCTGGTGGCACTGACCGGAGCGGCCCTGGGCGGATCGGGGGCGGCCTACCAGGGCGTCTTCCGCAACCCGCTGGCGGATCCGTACCTGATCGGAGTGGCCTCAGGGGCCGGGCTGGGGGCCGTGCTGGCGATGAGCATCCAGTGGCCCTATACGCCTGCCGGTCTGCTGGCGATCCCGGTGGCGGCCTTCGTTGGGGCACTGCTGACCGTCGCGACCGTCTACCTCCTCGCCCGGGTGGGCAAGACGGTCCCGACGACGAACCTGATCCTGGCAGGCGTGGCGGTCAGTGCGTTCGCCACCGGCCTGACCTCTTCCCTGATGCTGCGTTCGACGGGGGAACTGCGGCGGGCGCTCGCCTGGCTGCTGGGCGGGGCCGCCTTTGCCGGCTGGGACCCGGTGCTGATCGTCTTGCCCTTTGTCCTCCTGGGTCTGGGCACCCTGCTGTTGAGCGGGCATGCCCTCAACCTGCTGCAGTTCGGTGATGATCAGGCTGCCCAGATGGGCCTGCCGGTGATGCGCACCAAGGTGATCGTCCTTCTGGCTGCTTCGCTGACCACGGCCGCCGCGGTGGCCTTTTCGGGCATCATCGGTTTCATCGGCCTGATCCTGCCGCACGTCATGCGCATGTGGTTCGGACCGGACTATCGCCGTTTGCTGCCGCTATCGGCCATCGGTGGGGCGGCTGCCCTGCTTGTGGCTGACGTGCTGGCTCGAGCAGTGATGGCCCCACAGGAACTGCCGGTGGGCATCATCACGGCCCTGTTTGGCGTGCCGTTCTTCCTGTGGGTTCTGCGCAGGGCCAAGAATCAAGGATACTGGTAAGCGATGCTGCGAATTGAAAACCTGACAGTCTCCTACGGCCCGCGCCGCGTCCTGCATTCGGTCTCGCTGGATGTGCAATCTGGTGAGGTGGTGGCGCTGATCGGCCCGAACGGGGCGGGCAAGTCGACCCTGGTGCGGGTCGCCAGCGGGATCGTCCCGGCCGAGGTGGGGATCGTGCGCACCAATGGGGATGACCTGCTGACCCTGCCGAGTATGCAGCGCGCCCGCCATCTGGCAGTCGTCCCGCAGGCAGTGAGCATGCCGGCTGCCTTCACCGTCTGGGAGACGGTCCTGCTGGGACGCACACCGTATCTGAATTTCCTTGGCCAGGTTTCGGCCGCGGATGAGGCCATTGCCTGCCGGGCCCTGGCAAAAGTGGATGCCCTCGAACTGGCCGGGCGCAGGGTCGGGGAACTTTCGGGTGGAGAACAGCAGCGTGTCCTTCTGGCACGGGCCCTGGCTCAGGCGACTCCCATCCTGCTTCTCGACGAACCGACTTCGAACCTGGACCTGCATTACCAGGTCAGTTTCATGGAGACGATCCAGGCCTTGGCTCGCCAGGACGACCTGGCCGTGCTGATCGCCCTCCATGACCTCAACCTGGCGGCCCGGTTTGCCGACAGGCTGGTCCTGTTGGTGGATGGGGAAGTCAAAGCATCTGGGACCCCGCAGCAGGTTCTGACCCCAGAATTGATCTCAGTTGCCTACAACCTGCCGGTCCAGGTGGTCCCACATCCATTCGAAGATGCGCTGCTGGTCCTTCCGGCCTCCCCAGCCAGCCCCCGGCGCCGGTGATTGGAATTGGTGTGCTGCGGCGAGGGCAATGGAGATTGGAGGACGGTCAAAGATTGTATGTTTCGCCCGGTTTCAGGACGACCACCTTGGTAGTCGTTTCCTTTTCCACCCGGGCAGCCCAGGCAGCTGGGTCCTGATCGATCAGGTCCCAGGTCCCGAAATGGATCGGGATGACGGTTTTGGAGTTGAGCAGTTTGACCGCCCGCAGGGCATCGTCGGGTCCCATCGTGTAGTTGTCTCCGATCGGGATGACGGCCAGGTCCAATCCTTCCTCACCGATCAATTGCATGTCGCCGAACAGGCCGGTGTCGCCGGCCAGGTAGATCTTCTTCCCGAGGTTGGTGGTCAGCAGGAAGCCGGCCGGATTGCCGCCATATGAGCCGTCGGGCAGGGCGGAGCCATGCAAGGCCAGGGTCAGTTTAAGATAGCCGAAGGGATGCTTGAAACCGCCGCCCAGGTGTTGCCCGTGGGTCAGTGGTACCCGGTTGGCCAACCATTCGCAAATCTCGAAGTTGCTGATGACCAGCGCCCCGGTTCGATTAGCGATGGAGATCGTGTCGCCGAGGTGGTCGTCGTGCCCATGGGTGATCAGGATGAAATCCGCCGCGACCTCCTCGAGCGCGGTTGAGGCGACCGGATTGCCGCTGAAAAAGGGGTCGACCAGGATCTTGTAGCCGTCGGTTTCAAGGCCGTGGGTGGCGTGCCCATACCAGGTGAATATGGTCATACTGCCTCCGTTGTTTCTTCTCTACGCACAGGGTAGCCCGTGAACGCCAAAATCTGGCGAAAAAGGCCCCCCATCAATCCAAAGTTGCCAGATATGTGGCGGCGCAATACAGAAAAGCATGAAGTGAGCCCAAAAGAATCGGATTCTCTACCGGACAAAAGGAGTGGTTGAAGTCGGGTAAGCTTAAGCTGCCATCACGGAGTGAGGAGCGAAGCATGCGCGACAACCACCGACGATATAGTAGCGTAAGGAAAGCACTTTCGCAACAGAGCGCGAGCAAAGCACTGGATAGGGCGAAACCCGAAAGCTGGGTCCAATGCTTCTCCGCAGTCTGTCCATTTGAGTTGCCTTATGGCATCCCGGCAGATGGCAGAATCCCGCAGGAGTTGGCAAGACAAACAATCGAATCTATAATTTGGTATCTGATCAGACTGGAGGTTTGTATGCTTAGGAAGCCGACTTTCAATCAGCGGGTTCAGTATTTTTTCGATAATTTCATGTCGCGCGGTACCGGCGCCCTGATCGGTGGTCTGGCTTTTGTCACCTTGCTGATCATCGTCGCCGCCGGGGGGTTGGTCGCTCTCGGGGGGCGTCTGCTGGCGCCGGGAGGTGCGGATACACTCTCCTTTACCGAGGCCACCTGGGGCAGCCTGATGCGCACCCTCGATCCCGGCACGATGGGCGGCGACGAGGGCTGGGGATTCCGGATCATGATGCTGCTGGTCACCATCGGCGGTATCCTGATCGTCAGCACGCTTATCGGTGTCCTTACCGCCGGTGTGGATTCCAAACTTGAAGAATTGCGCAAGGGACGTTCGCGGGTCCTCGAGAACGGGCATACACTCATCTTGGGATGGTCGCCGCAGATCTTCACGATCCTGTCCGAGTTGATGGTCGCCAACGTAAACCAGAAGAAGGCCCGGATCGTCATCCTGGCTGGCAGGGACAAGGTCGCGATGGAGGACGAGCTGCGCGAACGCGTCGAGACGGTCGGCAGCACGAGGATTATCTGCCGTTCGGGCAACCCTCTCGACCTGACCGACCTCGAGATCGTCGGCCCACACACGGCCAAGTCGATCATCGTCCTGCCGCCCGAAAACGACGACCCCGATACCTATATCATCAAGTCCCTCCTGGCGATCACCAACAACCCCAACCGCCGCCCCGAACCGTATCACATCGTCACCCAGATCCAGGATGCCAAGAACATGGACGTAATCCAGATGATCGGGGAACGGGACAACGTTCAGGCGGTGCTGATGGGCGACCTGATCGCCCGGTTCACGGCCCAGACTTCGCGCCAGTCAGGTCTCTCAGTGATCTACACCGAACTGCTCAATTTTGGAGGCGACGAGATCTATTTCAGCCAGGAACCGTCCCTGATCGGCAAGACCTACGGCGAGATCTTGCTGGCCTATGAAGATTCGACCATCTTGGGCATCCGCAAGGCCGATGGGTCTGCTGCCCTCAACCCGCCCATGGAAACCGTCCTTGCCCCGGACGACCACCTCTTCGCCCTCTCGGAGGACGACGATACGGTGTGCGTGTCCGGGTTGGACTCCATCCCGTTCGATGAGGCCGCGCTTCGAACCCAAGACAGGACTGCTGCCCCTCGCTCGGAGGCCTGCCTGGTACTGGGCTGGAATCGATACGCAGCGACCATCATCCGCGAACTGGACAACTACGTGGCCAAAGGGTCAAAGGTCCTGGTGGTGGCCGATACCGAGGTCAGCGCCGATGTCAAAGCGGTCCAGAAGCAGATCAAACAGTCCTGTAGCCGTTTGTCCAATCAGAAGGTTATCTTTCTGGAAGGCGACACCACTGACCGCCACCTGCTCGAGGAAGTCAAGGTTGTCGACTACGACCACGTCATTGCCCTGAGCTACGCCGGCCTGGGGGTTCAGGAAGCCGATGCCAAGACGCTGGTCACCCTGCTGCACCTGCGTGACATTTCCGAGCGCGACGCGACCCCCTTCTCGATCGTTAGCGAGATGCTTGACCTGCGCAACCGCCTGCTGGCCGAAGTCGCCAGGGTGGACGACTTCATCGTCAGCGATCACCTGATCAGCCTGATGCTGGCCCAGTTATCGGAGAATGCCGGCCTGTTCGCCGTCTTCGGTGACATCTTCGACCCTGAAGGAGCGGAGATCTACCTCAAGTCGGTCGGGGATTATGTGGCCACCGGTCAGCCGGTCAATTTCTACACACTGGTCGAGGCGGCCCGCCGGCGCGGCGAGACGGCCATCGGCTACCGGCTGGCGTGTGAGGCCAGGAATGCCGCCCGGTCCTACGGGGTACACACCAATCCCAAGAAGTCCGAGATGGTGACTTTTGCCCCCGACGACAAGATCATCGTCGTGGCAGAATATTGATTCGAAGTAGGACGGGAAAGCCGTTCCGTTCTACTTCACTTTGAACAAGGAGATCGATTCGATGTGATACGTCTGGGGGAAGAGATCGAACGGTGTGACCTCGACCAGCCGGTAGCCCCCTTCGATCAAGCGCCGGGCGTCGCGGGCCAGCGTGGACGGGTCGCATGAAACGTAGGCGATCCACTCCGGCCTCATCGATAGCAGCGCCTCCAGGACGCGCCGCTCCAACCCACTGCGCGGTGGGTCAACCAGGGCGACTCCGGCCCGGACCTCCAGGTGGGGGAGCACGTCTTCGGCCGGGGCCTGATACAGTTCCACGTTCTCGAATTCGTCCAGGTTGACGGCGAAATCCTCGCATGCCGACGGCGAGAGCTCGATCCCGATTACCCGCCCGGTACGCGGGGCGAAGAAGGCCGAGAACAGCCCAACCCCGCAGTAGATGTCCAGCAGGGTCGTCTTCTCATTTACCGGTAGTATTTCCAGCAGGTGGGTCACCATCTTTTCGGCCATCGGCGTATTGATCTGGAAGAACGCAGCCGCCGAGAGGCGGAACGGCCGCCCGTTCACCAGCATCCTCTGGGCTTCCTCACCAGCCACGACTACTGTATCCTCCCCGCGCAGGTGGACCACAGACAGATCGGTTTCGATCTCCATTTCGGGTGCTTCTTCCGACTCGAGGATCAACAGCGCTTCGCCATTCGAATCCAGACGTAGTCCGATGCGCTCCAGCTCCAGCTCGGGCTCAAAGGCCAGTATGGGCCACAGGTCGTTGAGCAATTGCTCGGGCAGGTGGCACTCCTGAATGGGAACGATCTGGCCATCCATGCCGATGAAGCCCACATTTCCGTTGTCTGACAGGTGGAACTGCACGTGGTTGCGGTAGTTCCATTCCTTTGAGGATTCGACGATCGGTCGGACCGGCGGCTTGTCGATCTTACCGATGCGCCGCAACTGGTCGATCAGGATCCCGGTCTTGACCCGCAGCTGGTCCGGGTAGGCCATGTGCTGGTAATGACATCCGCCGCAGACCCCGAAATGCCTGCATTTCGGCAGGATCCGTTCGGGTGCGGCTTCGAGCACCTCAACCAGGGCAGCGCGCACGTGGCCGCGCTTCTCTTCCAGGATCCGCAGGCGGACCGTCTCGCCGGGCAGGGCCAGGGGGACGAAGACCACCCGCCCATCGGGGAGGCGACCAAGGGCCTCGCCTCCGTAAGCGAGTTTATCCAGTTTGGCGGTCAGCAGGTCGGGAACGCGGGCGGTCATCGCTGCTGGTGCAGTTCCCAGAGTTGTTCCAGCCTCGTCTGCAGGCGGGTAGCCAGTTGGTCCGGCCGGCCAGTAGTCACGTCATCCTCGTTCTCGAAGATGGTGTACGGGACGGCGTGCTCCCTGATCTGCAGGAAGCCGTGCGGATCGGGGACCAGTTCGGACCAGTCGTCCTGGCGGTACAGGCGTTCCATTTTCTCGTCTGACAGGCCGTGCTCGAGGATGCTGTCGGGCCGGTTGGGATTGAATCGGCGGCGGTTCTTGCGCAGCGATTCCTCGAAGGAAACGCGTACGTACAGGATGACTGCCCGGGAGAGAATCTCGTCGGACAGGTGCTCAAAGGCCTCCCGGTAGCCGCCCTGCTGGGTTCCGCGTGAGAATTCGATCAGGACAGTCGATCGGTCGTGATAGTCGGGGTGGTCACGCACGCGTTTGCCGTAGTCCAGACTGAGGCGCTCGATCAACAAGTGCCACAACTCGGGGTACTTGAAGTATCCCTGTTCGTCGGTGTGCAGGCGCGGCAGGCCGAACTTCTCGACCAGCAGGGCGTCCTCTTCGAACCAGGTCCACAACATCGGGAAGTCGTCCATGACGTCCAAATCGCCGACATGGCAGGCACGGCGGCGTCTTTCGGCCGGCGCGTGGGTCAGGTAATCAATGATCTCGCTCTTGCCCGAAGCCGGACGGCCAATTAACAGCAGAATGTCGAAACAATCTTGGTCCATGCGACATCTCCTGCAGAGGGGACACAAAGAGCACGGCGTGTCCTCCGTGCTCTCCGGGAGTGGTCTGGCACCGAGTCTATTTAACGAACAGCGCCAGGAGCTGGTCCTGGAAGAAGGACAGGCCGACCAGGATGGCCAGGAATGTTCCGGCCAGAATGCCGATGCGGGCAAGGTCGCGCTTGACCAGACTGTAGTTGGGGTTGAACTCAAAGGACTTACTGGTTGCGGCGGCCGGGCGGGTACGTTGACGTTTCTTGCTCATGGAGAGTCTCCTAGGGATTCTGTAAATTCGCAAACACGACGATGCGTTGTCTGTCGACCATGTAAGGATAACACGAGATCAGCGTGATGGTCGGGTTGGCGGTCTGGCTCATGACTTCCACGGCTGTTGGCTCGACGATGCGGGTCTCGGTGACCACGTAGACATACTGGCGCTGCATGGTGTAGAGGATCACCAGATCGCCGGGGTGCAGCCGGTCGAGGTCGCGGAAAATCTCGCCGAAGATGTCGTTGTGGGCTGAGAGGACCACGTTGCCATTCTCGCCCGGATTGGCCGTCCCGAACGCCTGACCGACGCCTTTCTTCAAGGCTTCCCAGTTGTCACCCTGGACAACGGGTGCGTCGACGTTGATCGCCGGGATCTGGATGCGAACGGCCTGCCCCGGGCTGGCAGTCGGGACTGGCACATTGGCCAGCGACTGGACCAGCGGGCGCAGGTGTTCGGGAATCTCAGCCTCGTTGAACTGGGCGCCGCCGACGGAGGTCGGCGGGGTGTGCCCGCCGGGTAAGACTACCGCTGTGATCAGTGGCGTGGGGGTCAGTGTTTCCTGCTGCAGAGCTGACAGAACTTCCTGGTTGAGGGTTTGCAGCAGGCCGAAGCCATTGGCCAGAACACCCAGCAGGCCGACCAGGGCCAGGATCTCCACACCGACCAGGATGCGGTCCATCATTCGCCGGCGCCGCTGGTGCATGGTTTGGTGGACGTTTTCGGAAATCTCGGCCCCTTCTGGAGTGACAGGCGTTTCGACCTTGACCCGGGGTGCAGGGTGCCACGTCTCGTCCGCCTCGTTCGGCAGATCGGGAGAGAGGGTCAGGGCCCTGCCGGTGCGGCGGAAGCGTTCCAGGCGTTCCTGGCGGATTAAACGGCGCTTTTCCAGCAACAGGCGGCGGAGTTCCTGCTCCGAGAGATCTTCGGTGCGCTTGGGCTTGCTCACGAAGGCGATTATACCGCGACTGATCGTCGTTTCCTGCTTCGTTTGGAGCCCCGCGGACTTCCAGATTTGTACTTGTCAGGTCCGGCATTTGCTGTATAATGAATTCAACAACCCGAAAGGAGCATGAAATGGCATTCAGCTATACTAATAAAAAAGGTGTGACCTACTATCTGCATTCTAAAGTCACGACCCTCAAAAGCGGAAAGACCCAGACCCTGTACTTCTTTGCCAAGGAACCGAAGGCCGGGACGCTGGACGCCGTTCCCCAGGGCTACCAGGTGGCTGAGACCGCCAACGGTCTGCCGGTGCTGAAGAAAGCCTAGCGCAGCAACACTCCGCACGCAGAAGCTCCTGGCAACGGGAGCTTTTTCTATTGCCAAATCCAAATACACTCGTTATAATATGCCCCTCTTATCGGGCGGATAGCTCAGTTGGTTAGAGCACTGCGTTGACATCGCAGAGGTCGTAGGTTCGAGTCCTATTCCGCCCACAGGAAAGCCCCTCGCGGGGCTTTTTCGTTTGGGTCATCTGGGCCACCAACCAGATATTAATGGGACAAATTGGGTTATAATAAGGAGATTATATTTTTGCAACCCAAAAGGAGCCCCATCAATGTTCATTGATTACTTGACCATCATCATGATCAACTTGGTAGCCGGTACAGCCCTGTTGGCCCACTATCTCTACAAGGGCTACGAGGCGGACGACCAGCGCCCTTATGCGGCTGGTTTCGGCATCACCGGCCTGCTCGGCGTGGTGCTCGGGCTGGTGCTCACCTTCACCTGGCCACTGCCCGGCAGTTATAACATCGCATACGGCGAAGCTACCACCCTGTTCGGGGCGGTCTTCCTGGCCACTGGCCTCGCCCTCAGCCAGCGCTGGGATCTGCGCCCGATCACCATCTACGCCTTCTTTGCTGGCGTCTACGCTGTAGTCGTCGGTGTGCGCATCATCTCGCTTCAGATTACCAAGGAACCCCTCTTCTCCGGCATCGGATTCATCTTGGCCGGTCTGGGCGGTGTGCTGGCCTATCCGGTCTTCGGCCTGTTGAAGAACAGGACCTTTCGCCTGATCGCAGCCATTGTGCTCCTGATCACCGCCCTGTTGTGGGCGTTCACCTTCTACAATGCCCTGTGGGGCCATATGGAAAGTTTCCAGGTTTGGCTGCCCCCCACCATGAAATAGGAGCATTCAGGATCGAAAAACCGGATAGGCACCTGTCCTTTCCGGTTTTTCGATCTACGCGGCGCTTGACAAGCCCTGAAAGCGGCATATAATTGTCCCATTCCTTCCAAACGCACTGACCGGGACGAGTAAGCGGAGCACCCCCGACAGGAAGAGCAGGTCACGACTGAGAACCTGCCCCGGACGGGTCCACTGCTGAAAACCACCCGCGAGCGTGAAGCCGAACGTAAAGGCGAAGTCTGATTCGCCCGCACAAGTAAGCCGAACGGCTGGCCCCGTTAGCGGCCCCCAAGGAGAAGTCCCGGGCGAGGAGATCCCTCGCTTCGCTCGGGGCAAAGTCGGGTGGAACCGCGTGAGCGTTGAACGTCTCTCGCCCCGAAATTCGGGCGAGAGTTTTTGTTTTAGCGGACTGCCAGGTCGATGAAAAGAGAGAGGACGTTCCACTGGAAAAGTTCCCCTCTATGCTCATCGTCGGGGATATGGAATATGGAAGGTAACGGCGTGGCACTACGTCAGCGCCCGGGTGAGAATTCTGGTCCCATGGCGTTGGAGAATTTCCATGAAAAGGCCCGCCAGAATATTGAAGCGAAAATTTAGGCGATTTGGAGGTGATCATGTCTCAACAACCGGAAGAGCGTTACGAGGATACGCTACTCTACCGCATCCGTCACTCGGCGGCCCACGTGATGGCCCAGGCCGTGCTGGACTTCTATCCGGGGGCCAGGTACACGATTGGTCCGCCGGTTGAGAACGGCTTCTATTACGACTTCGAACTGCCCGAGCCGATCAAGGAAGACGACCTGGAGAAGATCGAGAAACGTATGCGCCAGATCATCGCCGGCGGACACCCCTTTGTCAAGAAGGTGCTCTCCGCTGACGAGGCGCGCCAGGTTTTCAAGGAGCAGCCCTATAAACTCGAGTTGATCGAGGGGCTGGAGCAGGGCGGCTTCGACGAGTACGGCAATCCGCTGGAGGAGAAGCCGGAGATCTCGATCTACCAGCATGACTCCTTCACGGACCTGTGCCGCGGCCCGCACGTCGAGAGCACCCGCCAGATCAACCCGTCGGCGGTCAAGTTGATGTCGATCGCCGGGGCTTACTGGCGCGGCGACGAACACAACCCGATGCTGACCCGCATCTATGGCACGGCCTGGTCCACTTCCAAGGAACTGGAAGAGTACCTGCACATGCTTGAGGAAGCCAAGGCGCGCGATCACCGCAAGCTGGGCAAGGAACTGGAGATCTTCTTCTATGAGGACGAGGTCGGTCCGGGCCTGCCCCTGTGGCTGCCGCGCGGCGCTGTCATAATCGATGAGCTCGAGGCCCTGGCGAAAGAGATGGAAGATAAGGCCGGCTACGTACGCGTCCGGACCCCACACCTGACGAAGGAGGACCTGTTTGTGCGCTCCGGCCACCTGCCATACTATGCCGAGTCGATGTACCCGCCAATGGAGATCGAGGGCATCAAGTATTACGTCAAGCCGATGAACTGCCCGATGCATCACAAGATTTTCAGTTCCAAGCCGCGTTCCTACCGCGACCTGCCGGTTCGCCTGGCCGAGTACGGCACCTGCTACCGCTATGAGAAATCGGGCGAGTTGTTCGGCCTGATGCGCGTCCGTTCCATGCAGATGAACGATGCCCACATTTACTGTTCGGAGGACCAGTTTGAACAGGAGTTCATGGGCGTCATCGACCTGTACAAGAAGTACTTCGATCTGTTTGGGATCGGGAAGTACAGCATGCGCTTCAGCCTGCATGGCAAGGCCGGCCTGGGCAAGAAGTATGTTGATAACGAGCGCCTGTGGCTCAAGACAGAAGAGATGGTCCGGCGGGCGATGCAGAACGGAGGCGTACCGTTCGTCGAAGCCCAGGATGAGGCGGCCTTCTACGGACCCAAGATCGACGTCCAGATCTGGTCGGCGATCGGGAAGGAATTCACCCTGGCGACCAACCAGGTGGACTTTGCTGTCCCCGAGCGCTTCGACCTGGTCTTCATGAACAGGGACGGGGTCGAGGAGACGCCACTGTGCATCCACCGTGCCCCGCTCTCGACCCACGAGCGCATGATCGGATTCCTGATCGAGCACTACGCCGGAGCCTTCCCGGTCTGGCTCAGCCCGGAGCACGTGCGGGTCATCCCGATCACCGATAACCAGAACGCGTACGGGGCGGCGATCGTTGCCCAATTGCGCGAGCAGGGCATCCGGGCCAGCGTGGATATCAGTTCCCAACGCATGAATGCCAAGATCCGCGAAGCGCAACTGATGAAAGTGCCTTACATGCTGGTAGTCGGCGAGAACGAAGCCAGCGCTGGGATGGTCTCGCTGCGGGTTCGGGATGGTTCGCGCCAGGACAATATCCCGCTGGCCGAATTCATCACCCGGGCAAGGGAACGCATCAGCACGCGGTCAGCCCAGCTGTAATTTCAATGCTGTGGAGGACAAATGGCTTAAAACTGTCCCCCACAGCGCTTTTTTGCATCATTTCATTGACGATTCGCATAGGGTTATGGTATCATCACCCCCGCTAAAAACCAGCCTCGTGCTGGGTTTGCGTTATTGAAACGAGGAGAAGCTTATCAGCGCCAACGATTTTCGAGTCAACGAAGGAATCCGGGTTCCCGAAGTGCGGTTGATCGATGCCAAGGGTGAGAATGTCGGTGTCGTGGTGACACGTGAGGCCCTGCGCATCGCCCGCGAAGCGGAACTTGACCTGGTCGAGGTGGCCCCCAATTCCAGCCCTCCGGTTTGCCGGGTGATGGACTTTGGCAAGTTCCTGTACGAGCGGGAGAAGAAAGACCGTGAAGCCCGCCGGGCACAGACGAAGGTGGAGATCAAGGAGATTCGCCTGCGCCCCAAGACCACCGAACACCACCGGGATTTCAAGGTTGATGACGCCCGCCGCTGGCTCGATCATAACATGAAGGTCCGGGTGACCATCCGCTTCCGCGGCCGCGAGATCACATATCCGGAGATTGCACTCGAAGATCTGAGAGAAATCGCCCAGGCACTCAGCGACGTGAGCGTCGTGGAGCAGGCCCCCGCCATCGAAGGCCGAGGCATGTCCATGATGCTAGCACCTTCCAAAGCAAGTAAGAAGAAACCCGCAACCCCCGAGGAAGGCGCCGAGGAGCAGGCCGAGGAACAGTGAAACACCGCGGGAGGTCACTCCCGCGGAATCATGTGTAAAGGAGTAATTGCTGTGCCACGCAAGCAACGAGTTGGTAAATTCAAACTCAAGACCCACAAGGCGACGTCGAAACGTTTTGGCGTCACCGGCTCGGGCATGGTCGTGCGCACCAAGGGCGGCAAGGCCCACCTGCGACGGAAAACGTCCAAGCGGGTGAAGGCCCTGTTCCCGAAGATGATTCCCGTCCAGGGACGCGGGATCATCAAGCGCATCCGGCGCATGGCGCCGTACATGAAGTCGTAGTTTCCAGACGAAACCACGATCTTCACCAGTTCGTATCCATTTTGGTTTGCGGCTAACGGGTGTACACAACTGGAGCGCAGGGAGAATCCTTGCACCGACGCCCGGCGGTTCGCAGGAGGTAGAACATGGCAAGAGTAAAGAGTGGCCCGTACGGCTACCGCCGTCACAAGAAAGTCTTGAAATACACCAAGGGTCAGCGGGGCACCAAGCACCTGCTCTTCCGGCGCGCCAACGAGGCGATGCTCAAGAGCATGTGGTATTCCTCGCGTGACCGCCGCGTGCGCCGGCGTGACCTGCGCAGGTTGTGGATTGCGCGCATCAACGCCGCCGCCCGCCTGAACGGCACGACCTACAGCCGCCTGGTGGCGGCCATGAAGAAGGCCAATATCGCCCTCAACCGCAAGATGCTGGCCGACCTGGCCGTGCGCGACCCGCAGGCTTTTGCTGCAGTCGTGGCGCAAGCCAGTCAAGCATAAAACACGAATTGTCATGGAACGTCCCGCAGGGTTGGATCTGCGGGACGTTTTCTTGTCTGTGGATTGATGCTAGAATCCTGTGATGACGACCCTGCCTCCCTGCCTGCTGCTCGACCTCGATGACACAATCCTGGATTACACCGCAAGCGGTCGCTGCTGCTGGCGGGAATTGTGCCAGGATTATGCCCCCCGCATTGGCGTGGAGGCCGCCCTGTTGCGGGCGGCCATTCGCCGCTCGTCCGACGATTACTGGTCGGACCCCGAACGGCACCGCCTGGGCCGGTTGGACCTCCCGACTGCCCGCCGCGACGTCCTGCGGCAGGCACTGGCCGAACTGCAGGTCCAGCAGACCGCCCTGGGAGACGAGATCGCCGATGCCTTTACCCTGCGACGGGAGGAGTGGGTCACACCTTTCCCGGGCGCGATCGAGGCGCTGCAGGCCTTCCAGCAGCGAGGCATCCGCATGGGGCTGGTCACGAACGGCAGTTCTGAATTCCAGCGCAGCAAGATCCGCCGCTTCGACCTGGCGCGCTACTTCGAAACGACCCTCATCGAGGGCGAATTCGGCACGGGCAAGCCGGATCGGCGCGTCTTCCAGGCAGCTCTGCAGGCGCTGGACGCCTCTCCAGCTGAAACCTGGATGGTGGGCGATGATCTCGAGCGCGATATCCTGCCGGCTGGCGAACTCGGCCTGGACACAGTCTGGGTCGACTTCGAAGGGAACAGCCTGTCCGCCGAGAGCCCAGCCGTCCCGGGAAGGATCGTCCGGGCGCTGGCGGAGTTGAGGGCACTCTTATAACGGGGGTACAATATCCCTGTGAACACCCTGTTGATCGAAACCAGCCTGCCAGCCGGACAGATCATCCAACTCGTCCAGGGCGATATCACCTCCGAAATGACCGGGGCGATCGTCAACGCTGCCAACGCGGACCTGGCCCACGGCGCAGGGGTGGCCGGGGCGATCGTCCGGCGCGGCGGAGCGACGATCCAGTGCGAGTCGAATACCTGGGTGCGCGGGCATGGCCCCGTCAGCCACGCCGAACCGGCCTGGACCTCGGGCGGAGACCTGCCCTGCCGCTACGTCATCCACGCCGTCGGACCGGTGTGGGGCGCGGGGGAAGAGGACGTCAAACTGGCTGCCGCGGTGACCGGATCCCTGCGCGTTGCCGACCGGCTCGGGCTGGTCTCCCTGGCCCTGCCAGCCCTCTCGACCGGCACCTTCGGTTTTCCCAGGGACCGTGCCGCAGAGGTTATTTTCAGCGCTTTGAAATCCTATTTTACAGCCACCCCGGACTCAGGCCTCACCCTGGTCCGGCTGGTGCTGTTCGACGGGTCATCGGTGGATCTCTTTCAGAGGATATGGCATGATCACTTCGGCGCAGAATCCTAAGGTGAAACTGGCCCGGGCTCTGCTCGGCCGCCCGAAGGAGCGCCGCCAGGGGGAGGCCTTCGTGGCCGAGGGCATCCGGCTGGTGGAGGAGGCCGCCGCGAGCGGCTGGCCGTTCCGTTTTGGGCTGTATTCCGAAAGCCTGAGCGAGCGGGGGCAGGAGCTCGTCAGCAAGCTTCGATCAAGGGGAACCGAGTGCGAACTGGTGGCCGAACACCTGCTCCAGTCGTTGAGCGACACCGGTAACTCTCAGGGCCTTGTCGCCGTGCTGGACCTTGCCCTGCTGCCCCTCCCCCAAACGCTGAATTTCGTTATCATTCCAGACCAGATCCGTGATCCTGGCAACCTGGGAACGCTGCTGCGCACCGCTGCCGCCGCCGGTGTCCAGGCGGCTCTGATCCCGCCCGAGACCACCGATCCCTTTGCCCCCAAGGTGGTGCGGGCCGGGATGGGGGCGCATTTTCGTTTGCCAATCCAGCCCCTTGCCTGGGATGCGATTCGTCGAATCAGCGGATCAGTGGGGCTGCATGTGTTTCTGGCTGACATGCAAGGTACTGCCTGTTGGGAAATCGACCTGCGTTCGCCGCTGGCCTTGATCGTCGGCGGCGAGGCGGAAGGGGCAAGCGTGCAGGCCAGCGAACTGGCGAATGTTAAGATCAGCATCCCCATGCCCGGAGGGAGCGAGTCGCTCAATGCCGGGGTGGCGGGAGCGGTGTTGATGTTCGAGGTGGTAAGACAGAGGAGAACGTTGTGACGGTGGATTGGCCAGGCGGATACCCGCGCGAGGCCGGCTCCAGCAATTTGGCGGACAGGGGAATCCTGCCCGAGACCCATGCCCGTCCTGAAGCCCACCGGGCTTCCCTGGATGAAGCCGGCCTCGAGCGGGCCATCGAGGTGCGCAGGGGCTACCCTCTGTAAAAAGGGATATCCATACACGAGGTCCATCATCCGGGTATGGATCGATCTTCTCCTGGACCGACTGGGCAGGC
>JAFGSI010000002.1 GCA_016934715.1 Anaerolineales bacterium | reverse complement strand
TCCTGCGCCGAGAATCCGTGCCAGGGATTCTTCGGGGAAGACCTCCTCCAGAGCGGTCGCCCCTCCTACGGGAGCGCCGTGTTCCGGAATCGGCGTGTGCCCGGCCTCGGCGACGAGCTGATCCAGGCCGGGCGATTGCGCGGGAGGGCCCGAATGGGATCCTGCGCCGAGAATCCGTGCCAGGGATTCTTCGGGGAAGACCTCCTCCAGGGGGGTCGCCCCCCCAACGGGAGCGGCATGTTCCGGGATCGGCGTATGCCCGGCCTCGGCGACGAGCTGGTCGATGCTCGAGGCTGGAACGGCCTCTTCGGGAGCGAGTCCGGATGACCCCGGCGAAAGAGGCTGGGGAGACATCTGGTGAGGCGCCGTGCCGGCAGGCGTCCTGGCCGGCAGACTGCCCACCGGGATGCCCTGGGTCCGCATGAAGGCCTGGTAGTCCGAGCCGGGATTCCAGGGGACATCCGCAAAGAACTCGACCTGCCAATCCCCGCTGGCATCCCGGTAACCGATCCAGTAGGGCTGGGGGAGCGCCGGATCGAAGCCGATGTCGGTCGTCACCAGGCGGCGGGTGGCCGGGTCCCGCCAGCGGATATGGGTGGTCACCGGGCCGGGCGGCTCGATGCCGTGCAGCTGGTTGTAGAGCATGTGCTCGAAGTCGGACGGCGAGGCAAACCGGGCCCCGATGTCGCTGCCGGGATGGAAGTGCTCGACCGCCCGCCAGCGCCGCGAGGCGAATTCGGGGTCCTGGTACCACTCAGAAGTGACAAAGCGCTGATTGCCCTGCACGACGATCTGCTCGCCGGTATCGAGATCCACCCAGATGCCGGCCTCGCGGGTGGGATCCGCCTGCAGGGAGGCCCTGTAACTGGCGCGCGCCTGGCTCTCGTCGAGGCCGTAATGGACCAGACCGTCAGGCCACTCCGCGATCCCCGGGTCAGCGTGCCGGGGCGGGGCTGCCGTCTCGAGGCGCGTCGAGGCGCCTTCCATATCGGGCGGGCGCGCCGGGGCGGGCGGCGGGCTCTCGACGCTCCGGCGGGGAGGCGCTCCCGGGCTCCGGCCAGCGGCCGAGGCCGGTCCCCCGGCCAGGTCGTCCACCCGGCGTTCGACGCCGGTCACCAGTTCCTCGAGTTCGGCGAGCAGCCGCTGCGCGGTGGCCGGGTCACCGCGTTCCAACGCCCGGCGGGCGGCGCTTTCCAGGCCCTCCAGCCGCTCGACTTCCAGCTGCAGGCGCCCGGTGGCGCTCAGGTGCATGACGCGCTCCCGCAGGCCGTTCAGAAGACGCGGGATCGAGGCGGCGATCCCGCTCCCGATGCGGGTCACCCGGCTGAGGATGGCGTCGAAGGCCTCCTCGAAGATGGCCCGTGCCCGCACGAAGGCATCCGGCATCATCCGGGAGGCATAGCCGCGGATCCGGCCAAGCCTCTCGGCGGTGGCATTGAGCAGCCCGCGGAACACGACCTGGCCGCGGTTGAAAAAATCGGTCCAGATCTCCCCGGCCCGGATGGCGAAGCGCGACCACCCGGCCCGGTAGAATGCGCGCATGTGCTCGAGTTCATCGAGGGCGCCCGGCAGGACCCGTTCGATCAGGTTCAGGGCCCGGGCGACGAGGTGGTAGCCGTGGCGGGCCAGTCCGCGCATCAGGACCTTGCTCAGACTCTTGATCGCCGTGCCGACCTCCGGAATGGCGCCGATCAGCGAGAAGACCAGCGAGACCCAGCGCAGCGGGCTGCGCAGCTCGCCCTCGCGGGTGATCAGGAGATACGTGTGGGCCATCAGATCGCGGGCGTCGGAGGCCTGATCGAGGCCCGGGACCAGGCCGATGACCGTGTCGACGGCGATGGAGGACAGATCCTCGGCCTCGGCTTCTTCCCGCTCGACTTCGCTCATCCCCTCCCGGACGCTGCCCTCGTGCCACTCCCCCATGACCCCGTGCAGGAGCGCCCGGCCGACGCTGGGCAGGACCGGCCGCTCGCGCTCCAGGAAGGCGTTCAGGGTCCGGCCATCCAGGGCAACCGCCCGGAACAATCCGGGGTCCGCGTTTTGCAGGCCGTCGAGGAACTGACGGATGACCGTCGGATTCCAGCCCAGGTGGGACACCAGGATCCCCATCACAGGCGAGACGTGCCGGTCAGGCTCCCCGGTCATCGCCGCCCCCTGGCGGCGCACATACGCGCGCAGGTCATCCACGGCTTCGTCGACGCTGGTGCGCATCCCGAGGGCCCGGGCCAGATGCCCCTCCAGGGAGACCGCGGCGTGCAGTTGCGGTTCCGCGACCCGCAGCCGGTCGAGGAACCGGCGCAGGGCTGCCCGGTCGGACCCCAGGCGACGGCGCAGGAGATCGAGGATCGGGCCGGTGTGCAGACTGGGATCGTCGCGCATGGAGCTTCGCTGGCGGCGAACATAGCGACGCAGGTCGTTTGCCGCGGCCCGGGCCGGATCGCTCCGGGCAGAGGCCTGGCCTTCCTGTGCGGCTTCCCGCTCCCGGGATTCGGCCGATTGGGCCTCCTGGACCATGCGGGTGTGGCGCGTTTCCTGCAGCAGGTCCCCGACCCGCCGCCACAGCGTGCGGAGGTGCCCGCTCCCGCCCAGCGGGGACAATCCGAACAGGCTGCTGATTGCGTTCTGGGCCGATTCGATCACCCGCACCCAGCGCAGGATGCCGCTGCCGGTGAACCCCGCCCGGTCCATCTGCTGGTAGGCATTGTTCGCCCGGGTGATCTGCTCGCGGAGCCGGTCCAGGGCCACCCAATCCGGATGGTTGGACGGAAGCGCGCTGGCCAGTTCCTGGAAGGCGGCAGCCAGTGCCAGGACGCTCTGGGCGGCCGTCGGATCGGCCTCGACCAGGTCCATCAGCCCCGAAGCGCTCGCAGCCTCACGCCGGGACGCGCTGCGACTCCTGGCCCGTCGCCTCTGGTACTGGATCTGCGGGGGGGCGCTGGCAGACGGCGGGCCCGGCCGGCCTCCCCGGCTGACAACCGCCGCCGCCCGATCGGCGTCGGCCTCCAACAGGTCGCCCTGCTGGCCGGCCGGCGAGCCCGCCGCAAGCCCCTGCTGGACCACATGGGCAAGTTCATGCGCCAGCAGCTGCCGGCCGGCGGCCGTCCGGGGGGCATACGCGTCCGGGCCAAAGACAATGTGCCTGGTGAACGTATAGGCTTCGGCCTCCAGGGTCGAGGCCGACTCGGCCGCCCGGGCATCGGCATGAACGCGCACCTGGCTGAAATCATGCCCGAAGCGGGATTCCATGACCGCGCGCGTCTCCGCCTCCAGCGGCTGGCCGGGGGCCTGGAGCACCTTCCGAACGATCGGGGGGATCCTCTCCAGCGGGTTCGGATCGACCCCCCCGCCTTGGGACCTTCCATGGGATTGGGGATCCGGTTGAACCGGCCTGGCTGATTGCTTGATCCGATCCGGCATCATCGCTCCTTGTTCATCCACCAATAAATAAATCGGCACTTCATGCCCATCCATGAAGGCGAGACCAGTAAACGTCGAGGCAGTGGCTCCGATCATCGCACCCCCCAGTATTGGGTCTTGTAGTTGTAGGCCAGGCGCGGGTAGGCCCGCGACAGGCTCTCGCTCACGCCGGGCAGGTGCACCGCCAGGCCGGAGTACATCTCGACGACCCGGTCATAGAGCGTGCCCAGGCTGAAAAAGGCCGGGCAGACGCGGATCTCACCGGCCGGGGTGGCCGAGGTCGTGCTCGGCCCGGGAGCCGGAGCCGGGGTGGTCGTGGCTGCACTGCTGGCCGGGGCCGGGGTGGTCGTGGTCGCTTCAGCCGTCGCACCGCCGGCCGGGGGGGTCGTGACCGCAGCCGGCGCGGGCAGCGGGCCGCCGCCCGCGGGGGACACCGGGTGGGTCAGCGTCCAGTGGACCTGGCGGGAACCGCGGCAGGCCGGATCTCCGCCCGGAACGCAGCGGATGTTGTAGAAGAGATCGAACCATTCATCCATCGCCCGGTAGCGGTCGTACAGGGCCGCGATCGCGGCCTGGTCCGAGCGCCCGAAGTGGGCGGTGTGGTAATAGGCCATGTAGGCCCGGTTCTGCGGACTGCCGTAGACCTGCGCAGTCCCATACTTGGCATAGGTGTTCCAGCGCTGTGCCCAGGCGATCGCTTCGCGGACCAGGCCCGACCGGCGCGGCGTGCACCCTACAACGAGATCGGGATGCTCCGGCCCAAGGTGACGGGCCCGGCTGTTCATCTCCAGGATGAAATTGGTGATCGACTGTGCATTGGCCAGGGCCTGCTGGGTGGTCAGGATCAGGATGACCCGCTCGCTCTGGTAGGCCCGGTCATCGGTGTTGAAGCGCGAGGCGTGGGAGGATTCGTGGATCAGGATCTCCTCCTGGATCGTGTTGTACCTGGGATTGCTGAAGAAGGTCGGGCAGATCGTGATCCTTTGCTGCCTGCGGTTGGCATTCGCCGGCGATCCTGTGCGGCAGGTGGGTTCATCCATCGTGCCGCACTGAAAGGACGGCTGTCCGGTCGGGCCCAGGGCCTGCAGGAACTCCCGGATGGCATCCACCCGGTCGCGGACCGCGGTCGCCGTCTGGACGGAATGACTGTTGCCGAAATAACGGTCCAGGGCGGCAGCCACGGCCGGTTCACTGGCCTGGTTCTGGATGTAGCTATCCAGGCGGGGCAGGGCGCCGTTCGGTCCGAGAATAAAGTCCAGGGCATTGGTGCGCACGGTGTTGATGATGCCGGTCAATCCAGGCGAGCAGGTCGTCGGCTGGGCCGCAGTGGGCGTACAGACACGTTGCGAGGCCCGGGTGCCGTCCTGCATCTCGACCACCCGCCAGAAGCGGTAGTTGTATTTGTTGGCACTGCAAGCCAGGCGGGTCTGGCGCCGAACCCTATGATTGGGAGGCCGGAACCCGGCCTGGTCGAGCAGGTTCTCGACCGCCTGCAGGCGGCGTTCGATCAGAGGGGTGTTGACCCCCGCCCCGCCCTCCTCCGAGGCGAAGCCGTAGAGGGTCAGTTGGCTTTGATTGGCCTGCACGGCTGCCAGGCCCTTGCGGGTGACCTTGTCCCGCTCGGCCTGGTCGAGGACATTCTCGGGCGGGCGATCTGCCGCCCTCGGGAGGCCCAGATCAAAGTAAATGAAACTCGTTTCGCCAGGGTCGCCGCGGTTCTCATACAGCCCGCTTACGCTGAAGGGCGACGCCTGGCGCAGGACCAGCGGCATGCCGGCCCCCTGCTGGAGGGTGTGGGCCAGTTCATGGGCCAGCAGGGCCCTTCCGCTGGAGGTCCGGGGAGCATACTGCCCGGCGGCGAAGACCACTTCCCGCCCGACAGTGTAGGCCAGCGCATCCACGGCGCGGGCCGACCTGGCCGCCAGGTCATCGGTGTGGACCCGCACCCGGCCGAAGTCATGGCCGAAGCGCGGCTCCATGAAGGCCCGTGTGTCCGCCTCGAGCGGCTGCCCGGGAGACTGCAGGGCCGCCTGCACGCTCTCCGGCAGATCGGCGGAAGGCCCGGCGCCGGCGGGCAGGCGCATCAGCGCCTCGCCAGAACGGGACCCCATCGGCCGGCGCCGGGCGAGGGTGTGCCCGTCCAGAACCTGCTCCGCAAGGCGGTCGGCTTCCTGCTCGTATGCGTCGCCTGGCTGGCTGAAGGCCCGTTTGGCCTGGACCCCGACCAGCCGCATGCGCCGGGCGTCCCCCACCAAGGCCGGGGCGCGCTGCAGGATGGGCACGGCAGCCTGTGCGCATCTGTCCGGGGCCTGGACCTCATTGGCTGGTCGAGTCTGTTCTTTCACAGGGTTCTCCACAGGATATCTTCGCCACGGATCGTTCTCACGGTTGCGGACCTCGGGGGCCGCTTGCGGGGGATGCGGATCCGGCGGGTCTGGCGCTTTGGCACTTACGCTTGGTCAGGGTCAATTCGCGGTTGGGCCCTGGGCAGCGGTAGTCATACCAGCACAACGGCCGGTCGGGGGGCGGGTACATGCTCTGGATCGGGGCGAGGCTGACGATGATCACATCCCTGCGGGCGATGACCCGGATCGGTGTCCCATCGCTGAACTGGGCCGTGCAGGCGTAGGCCCCGCTGGGAGCGAACAGGTCGCAGTCGATGCGCTCGACCCCGCCGCGATCACCCGTCAACTCCGTGTGGACGTAATGCTCCGCCGCCCGCTTGGTCAGGCTTTGGCGGTCGGAGAACCAGCCCGCGCACAGATCATCCGCCGCCGTGGTTCCGCCGCCCGCAGGAGACGCCGGATCCTCGATGGCCCGCTGGATGGAAATCGCTGCGCACAAGCCTCCTGCCGCCAGCAATGAACCCTGATGCATTTGGGATCCGGCGGCCTCGGCCTGCCGTTCGAGCGGGCCCTCCGCAGCGGCCAGCGGAAGCCGCCTGCCGGGCTGAAAGACCGCCCCGCCCTGCTGCAGGACGTGCGCCAGCTCGTGGGCCAGGAGCTTTCGGCCGGCAAGTGTATCGGGCCGATATTGCCCTGCCGAAAAGACGATGTCACGCCCGACCGTATAGGCCAGGGCATTGAGCGCGCCAGCCGAACGGGCAGCCCGGGCATCGGCATGGATCCGCACCCGGCTGAGATCCTGGCCGAAGCGCGGCTCCAGGAACGCCCGTGTGTCTGCCTCGAGCGGCTGGCCGGGAGACTGCAGGGCCGCCTGCACCCCTCCCGGCGCCTCGCCGGACAGATCGGGGCTTCGCTCTGCCAGCCGGCTGAAATCGTGCCGGACGCCATCCAGGGCCGGAGCCGGATCGCGTTCGCCGGGGCGATCGCCCTCGCACGGAGCACGGCCGCGCGGCGCCGGGATGACCATCGGAGGCCGCTTTTGCGACAGCCAGGATCTATCGAAGCTCATCTCGGCTTCCCTTCGCCGTGAGACTGGTGTGGAGGGTGCGCGCCAGCTGGCTGCCGACCACCTCGGCCCGCGCCCCGGGTGCCAGGGGCACCTCTCCGGCCCGCAGCAAGGGCCGGTCTCCGATCTGTGCCAGCGCGCCGGCATCGCCGGCCGCGACCAGCTGCTGCAGTTCCCGCGAGAACGCCTCGGCGATGCGCTGGCGGTCGCCTGGACGGAAGCCGTCCAGGACCAGTTCGTCGATCAGGATCTCGACCCGCGGGCGGCTCATCCCCAGCCCCCGATCTCGGCCTCGCTGAGCGGTCTTTCGAGCTTGTCATACTCGACCCGGGCCGCCCGCAGCAGGTGGCGCATGCACACCGGCTGGCCAGCCTCGGCGGCCAGGAAGGCCGCGTACAGGGCAATATTGTGGATATTGCCGCCCGTGACGCTCAGCCGCCCCAGGCGGTCGACGTCCAGCCCGTCGGTGGGGGTCTCGGCCGGGAAGATGCGCCGCCAGATCTCGACCCGCTGGGCCAGGTCCGGGAAGGGGAACTGCACGACAAAGCGGATCCGGCGGAGAAAGGCAGTGTCGATGGCTTCCCGCAAGTTGGTGGTCAGGATGGCCAGCCCGCGATAGGCCTCCATGCGTTGCAGCAGATAACTGACCTCCACGTTGGCATAGCGGTCGTGAGAGTCCTTGACCTCGCTGCGCTTGCCAAACAGGGCGTCGGCTTCGTCGAAGAGCAGGATCGCCCCGCCCTCCTCGGCCGCGTCGAAGACCCGCCGCAGGTTCTTCTCGGTCTCACCGATGAACTTGCTGACCACCTGGCTCAGATCGATGCGAAACAGATCCAGGCCGAGTTCATTGGCCAGCACCTCGGCTGCCATGGTTTTGCCGGTCCCGCTCACCCCGGAGAACAGGGCGCTGATGCCAAGGCCGCGGGCGCTGCGGGTGGCAAATCCCCAGCTTTCATAGACCACCAGCCGATGGCGGACATGGACGGAGACCTCCCGCAGGGTCTGCAACTGCGCCTCCGGCAGGACCAGATCCTCCCAGGTGGCCAGCGGGCGGATGTACTGCGCCAGGTCGCTCAGGATCGGCCGGGAATGGGCATTGCAGGCTTTCCAGAGCCTGCGGGCGAGTTCCTCCGGAGAGGCCGCTTCCTGTTCGACGGCATCCAGCGAGATCTGGCGGATCGTGTCGGCGTCCAGGTCGAAATGGGACACGATGGCTTCCATGCGGCCATCGAGACTGGCCGCCAACGGGCCGAGGGCTTGATCCCACAAATCGTGCTGCTCCAGCCGGGTAGGTTTGGAGACCTCAAATGCCATCAGCGGCCGGCGGGCGTGCCGGCGGGCGCGGCTGGAGAGGATCAGCGGCGTGCGCAGGGATTCGATCCAGTTGTTCAGCAAAGCCTCCTGGGCCAGTTCCCCCTCACCGCTCTGGTAGCCGTCGACCAGCAGCAGCCCACCGGTCAGCAGGGCCTCGCGTTCCCACAGGCGCTGCAGGGATTCGATCTCGACCGGGCTGGCAGGCAGGGAGGTCGAGCGCAGAACATAGGGGACCAGATCCAGCCGGGAGCTGACCGCCGCCGTGATGGCCTGGTGGGCGGTTGGATCGCTGCCGACCAGCTGGATCAGCGGAGGCCGGTCCCGCCAGCTGCCCCGCCCCCAGGCCGAGGCGATCTCATCGACGATGGCTTCCTGGGAGGGGACCAGGCCGTGGTTCGGTGCGCGCAGCGGCGTGAGGTAGCCGGTCAGGCGTTCGTCCAGGTGGGTGATCCCCGCCAGGTAGTGCAGGATGCGCTCGTCGATGCGCAAAGGGAGCTGGGTGACGACGCTCCCGGAGCCAAGTTCGATCAAGCGCCAGAAACGCAGCGGGGCGTTGGGCGTCAGGGCGCTCCAGTGAGCCTCCGGCAGGACCGTCAGCGCCAGGCTGAAGGTGGGCATGGTGGCTTTCGGATCGCCCCGCCGTGCGGCGATCGATCCAGCAAAACCAGAATCCAGTTCGATGCTGGCGCACAGCAGCAGGACATCGGCCTCGAAGGGCGAGAGGCCAAAAACGGCACGCAGGGTCTCGAGCGCCGGCGGGACCTGCATCGCGGCACGCAGCGACTGCAGTTCGGCCTGGCGCGGGAATTCCTGCGCCAGGTCCGCGCCTGCCGGGTGCTGCTCCAGCAGGTGGCGCAGGCGCGCCAGGCCGAGCGACAGGTAGCGCTGGTTGCGTTCGAACCAGGACTGGGCTGCATCAGGCGTCATGCGATCGTCACCCGGGGGTCAACGTAGAACGGGTTGCGCGGATCAGGCCCCGGATCAAGCGGGCTTTCGGCCCCGTCCACCTGGATGCGCACCAGGTAGTCGCCCGCCGCCACGTCGACGACCCGGGTCACCAGGCTGGCCAGCGAGGTGTCGGCCGGGTTGGGCGGGGTGAAGGCCACCTCGAAGCGGTAAGCCCATGCCGGTCGGTTGCCGGGCGGGTCGTACTCGTTGAGCAGCAGGACCAGGCGCTGTCGGACACCCAGCCGGGGGGTGAAGTTGAGCGTCACATCATTGGAACACAGCGTCACCCCGTCCACCAGCTGGCTCGAGACCGGGACGGCCAGCGCCGTGACGACCGGGCGCAGGACGAAGGCCGCCACGTTGGACTCAAACCCGGCATGTTCGGACTGCGGGGTGCCCATCATCAGGTGCTGGACCACCTGGACACCCTGCACGCCGGCCCGCAGGCTCTGGGCCGGGAAGGGCGGCATGTCCAGGACGAACTTGATCTGGTTCTCCGCCACCTCGACCGGGCTGATCTCCAGTTCACCGATGCGTACCCGGGTCACCTCCCCCCTCAGCTGGCGGCCGCGCAGCACCAGGGTGTCGCCGACCACGATCGGCCGGTCGGCCAGGGTTTCGCCGGTCGGGGTCGGGTGGGAAAGCACCTGTTCGATCTGCGGCTGCTCAAAGGGCCGCACGTACAGGTTGCGGCTGAGCACCGGCAGGGCCGGCTGGGCCACCTCGCTCCCGTCGATGAAGACCACCGAGGCCTGGAAGGCGACCGACAGATGGTAGGTGGCCTGGAAGAAGACCGACCAGAGCTTGGAAAGCTCTTCCAGATTAAGCGGATTCATCGAGATGCGGATGCGCTCGACCTCGGTCTCGACGTTGGCGGCCGCCAGGAAGGCCAGTGACATCTTGATGCCTTCCAGGCGCTTGCGGGTCAGGATCGGCACCGAGTTCATCACCCGCAGGACGTTGCCCAGCACCCGCTGAGGTTCCAGGCTGGATTCGGCGCCATAAAAGGTCAGCAGGTAATGCAGGTCGTAGGCGGCCCGGGTCGGGGTGTACAGGCTGCCGTCGCTGCGCCGGGTCGGCGCGTCGGCGTTCCGGAAGGTCCCGTTCGGCGTGACCTGGTACAGGAACAGGTTCACCCCGGCCACCGGCGGGTTGCCAGGCTGGCCATCATTGATGCCCGAGGTCGGGCGTACCGCCGTGGCAGTCGCCCCGGCCACACCCGAGTCGCCAGCTGCTTCCTGCAGGACCTGGCGGAAGGCCTCGGTGACCGCCGCGATCGACAGATAATTGCTCATGGTTTCCCCTCCCGCTGGCGCAGGTACTCGTCAAGCGACATCCTGGGGCTGGCGGCGGCCGGGCGCGCAGTGGGCGGTTTGGCCGGCGGCTGCACCGCCCGCACCTCGATCCGCCCGATGCGGATCTGGACGACGTTCTCGGCCCCTGGCCCCCGTTCGGCAGGGATGGCCACCGGACGGGATCGGGCCGCGACCGTGCTGACCGGGGCCAGGATGGTCTGTGGATCGACCGGCGCGGCCGCAGGGCGCAGGCGGCCGGCTTCAAACCCGCCGTCGGGGGCTGGTTGCCCGCCCGGGCCCTCCCGGGCCGGATCGGTCGGGTCCGGCCCGCCGTTTCGGATGGCCCCCTCCGGCCGGATCGTGCCCGCCGCGGCCTCGGGCGCGGCAGCGGTCTTCAGGATCGCGGCCGGCTGCGGCCTGCCAGCGGGATCCCGCCTGGCCGGTTTCTGTGCAGGTGGCTCGGCCGCGCGCTGCGGCCGGGAGGCCTGTTTGGCCGGACGGACGGGCTCCTGCTCCGGGATGACCCCGGCCGGGGAGACAATTTCCGGTGCAGGCTCCCGCCCCCCGATCCGGGCGACGGACGGAGGTCGGCCCGCCTCGCGCTCGGCCGGGCGGCGGGGCGGTTGGGGCAGGGCCGGCATGGGCGCGGGCTGCCCCGGCGCGGTTTTTCCGGGACGTGTCCGGGGCGTCTGGGCCGGCTGCCCGGCGCCCGGCTGTGGTGGGGCTGCCGAGGGAGGCGCGGCCAGGTCAGGCGGGGGAGCGGCCGGTTCGTCCGCCTGGCCGGCGGGTTCGTACAGTGCCGGCAGACGCGGCTGGAGGATCGAGGCGCCGTCCGCTCCGGCGGTCGCTCCGCTGCGTTGAAGGAGGTTGGTCAGGAAATCGGGCATCAGGCACCCATCAATTCAAGATAACGCTGCCGGCGCCAGGCGCTCATCGCCAGGATGTCGGCTTCGCGCCAGCCGTATGCCGAGGCCAGCGCATGGACTTCGTGCATGATCCGCATCGCCCAGACCGTGATCTCGCTCCAGAAATACGAGACGATATCGAAGACGACATCCCAGGCATGCCCGCAGGCCGGGCAGGTTGCCGCCAGGGTCAGGTTGGCCAGCGGGGCGAGCTGGTCCATGCGGGTGATCACAGCCTCCTGCACCACGGCAGGCAGATCGCCCGCCGGGACGGCCTTGCGGCCGCGCTGCGCTGAGAGGATGCAGGCCTGCAGCAGGTCGCCGCGCGCCGCGCCCGGCTGCGTATCCCGGTCTATGGCCAGCAGGTCGGTGCTGGCCGGCAGGCGAAAGGTGACCTGATAGGAATCGACCTGCAGGCTGGAATCCGCCCGGTCTCCCGTTTCGAACGACGGCAGGTCTGTATGGGCCGGGTCGGGGAGAGGCAGATCGCCATCGTCGAAGGCCAGTTCCAGCCGCTCCGCGCAGGCAGGGCAGGCGGCCAGCCCGACGAACTGCGGGCCGAAGGTCCACCGGCGCAGCTGGAACAGGGCCGCGTCGCGCTGGGCGACGGTCAGGTCGGCCAGGCGCCCTGGGGACGCCTCGGGAAAGGCGATCCCCAGGATGATGAGCGCCTGTACGACCGGGGACCTGCCCGCGCCGCGTTCCCAGATCGCGAGCAGATCGGAAGCGGAAAGCGAACGCATCGATCAGGTCAGGCCGGTTCGGTAAAGGACGGTTCGCTCGGTTCGGCGACCTCGTAGTCGCGTTCCCAGCCCTCGTTCTCCAGCTTGATGTTCTGGATGGCGACGGCATTGGCGTTGGCATCCAGGTCGGGCATGGCCTGGTATTCGGACACCCAGCAGCGGAAGACCTTGTAAGCGATCGCCAGCTGGCCGGCCTCGTTATAGAGTTCGATGATCATATCCTTGCGGAAATCCTTGAGCGAGGCTTCGGCGCCCAGGCCCGAACCAAAGTTCCAGACCTTGTTGGCCCACTGCTCGAATTCCTTGTCGTGGGTCACGCCGCGTTCCAGGGTAATGGCTTCATACTCACTGCGGCCGGGAGATTTGCGGCTGGTGCTGGGATCGCCGCCTTCGCGGTGCTTGACCACCTCGGTGGTCCGCTTCAGGCCACCGACCTTGCTGACTCCGGCCACGTATTTACCGTCCCACTTGACGCGGAACTTGAAGTTCTTATAGGGATCAAAGCGGTTGGTATTGACACTGAACTGAGCCATTTCGACCTCTCTTACGCCTGGATCTGGCCAGCGATCTGCTGGATCTGGATGATGACGAACTCGGCCGGCTTGAGTGGCGCGAATCCGACCAGGATATTGACCACGCCGCGGTTGATGTCATCCTGGGTGGTGGTCTCTTTATCACACTTGACGAAGTAGGCATCGCGCGGGGTGGCGCCCTGGAAGGCGCCCTGGCGGAACAGGCCGTTCATGAAAGCACCCACGTTCAGGCGGATCTGCGCCCAGAGCGGTTCGTCGTTCGGCTCGAAGACCACCCACTGGGTGCCGCGATACAGGCTCTCTTCGATGTACAGGGCAATGCGCCTGACCGGGATATACTTCCACTCGGAGGCCTGCTGATCGTTGCCCTCGAGCGTGCGCGCCCCCCAGGCAACCCGGCCGTAGACCGGCATCTGGCGCAGGCAGTTGACCCCGACCTGGTTGAGCGTGCCGATCTCGGCGTCAGTCAGGCTGTAGGCCACGCCCTGGACGTTGGCCAGGGTGGCCTCGGTCCCGGCGGGGGCCTTCCAGATGCCGCGATTGCTGTCGATCCGGGCGTACAGTCCGGCCAGCGTACCCGAGGGCGGGAAGGCGTTCTGGCGCATGCCGTCCAGGGGATCAGGAAGCAGCAAGAAGGGGAAGTAGAAAGCCGAGTTCTTGTCGGGGGTCAGCTTGTCGGTCTGCCATTCCTTGACCTGTTCCACGCCATTGCGGGCTCGCGGCGGGTCGACAATGTAGAAGGCCCGGCGGGCAGTGCAGTAGGCCTGGGCTGCCGAGATCACGCTCAGGGCAGAGGTCTCGTCCATGTCGGCTACCAGCGGGATGCACAGCAGGTTGAAGATGTCGACATCCTCGAGGGCGTAGATGCCGGACTTGCTCGCAAGCTGGCCGATCAGTTCGCTGGCATTCGGCGGGGTGCCGTTGTTGCCGGCAGAGGCATCCAGCTGGTCCTCGCGGTCGATCCCCACGCCGGGGGAATAGCGCTGGACGTTGTTCTCGACGCCGGCACCGGTCAGGCCGGCCTTGGTGGCCAGGTTGCCGCCGCCGTTGGTGAAGGTGATGGTCGCATCCGTCTTCTCGGTCCCGGCGACGACCTGCAGCCGGTTCCCCGCCACCCTGACAGAGGCCAGGCTGAAGGCCGGGTTGGCCGGTACGGCCGCCCGGATGGCAGCCTGGAGCTTGGTGGCCAGGTCGGAAAGCGAACTGACCGTCGAGCCAAGGCTGACGTTCGTAGCGGAACCCAGCGAGGTGGTGCCATCGGCAACCGCCATGGTCAGCCTGTCGCCGGCGGTGATCGTCGCGAAGCTGAAGACCGGGTTGCCGAGGGTCCCGGAGGCGGCCGGGCGCAGATCCGCCGCGCCGCCGCCGGCCCGGCCGCGATTGGCCAGTCCCAGGCCGAGCAGCTTGGCAATGTTGTTCTTGGAAGCGTTCAGCAGCTGGACCGAGGACTGCTCGCGTGCCGCGGTTGCCGGTGTACCGGAGGTGAACTTCAGGAAATTACCGGTCGCACTGAGCGTGCCGTCGGCGCTCGCCCGGTCAACGGAGAAGCCGCTGAAGCGATCCAGGGAGGGATTGATGGCCTGAATCGCAGCCTCGAGGGCCGCGGTCAGGGCATTCAGATTGGCCGGCGGCGATCCGGCCGCGAAGACCGGGATCTCGTAAGGCCCGTCGCCGTCGACGATGATGGACAGGAAGCGGGTCGCATCGCTCAACGGGAAGGCCACCGCGCTGAGGTCGGTGCTCAGGCTCCATCCGGCGCTCAGGGCATTCAGGACACCATCCGCAGCCGTGTGGCGGGCAGAGGTGACCAGCTGCGATCCGCCGTTGACCACGTTGGGCGCATACTGGGAGGCCTTGGAGTCCATGCTCAGGTTCTGGAAGACCTCCTTGCGCCCCTGGACCAGGTCCGTCCCGCGGGGGATGTACTCGGTCACGCTCAGGTTAAAGGTGCTGTCGGGATTGGTGGTGGCGTAATCGACATCCACTTTGAGGTAGTTCGCCCAGGCGCCCTCGCTGGAGGCGGTCAGGGTGAGAATCCTGGTCCCGTCGCTTGGCCGGCAGAGGGTCACCACGGCTCTGGTCGCCCCGCTGGCCGTACGCACCACCCAGGCATCCGTCCCGCCGTTGAGGAAGAACTGCTGGATGGCATAGCCCAGTTCGCTGTCCCTGGACAGCCCGCCCAGCTTGCGCTCGTAATCGCCGAAGTTGAAGATGTGGACGGCTTTGTTCACCGGCCCTTTCGGCGTGTATCCGATGAAGGCCGTCACGGAAGTGCTGACGCCGGTGATGGTGCGCACGCCGCTGGGAACCTCCTGTATGTAGACGCCCGGGTAAGTGGGTGTGACAGGCATGACAAACCTCCTTCTTGATCCTTAGGTTTTTGAGATGATGGAATAAGGCTCACGCATGGTCGGTCAGGTGAGCCAGGAGCAGGCCTGGAATTTCGGAACAGTCTGTAAAATAGAAACGCTGTTCGCCAGGAACGGGCGTGATGTGTCCACGCCAGACAAATGGATCCGTATCGGAGTCGGCTTCTTCCCTCCATACGCGCACGATGAACGAATGAATATTCCCATTTTCGTCTTCAAAGCGATGGCGATCCTGCGGTGTGTTGTGGGACAACGCAAATCCTCCAGGCAAGACCGAATGTCGTTATTATGACTCGCCGAAGGATCCCGGACGTCTTTGCGGCGTCTCGCGCGCGTCTTTGAGGATCGGTCCGCGCCGCGCGGCTCGAATGGGTGGAGAAGACCAGGGAAAGAATCGAACGGGCGGGGTCACAAGGACCCCGCCCGTTCATGACTGCCGCACACCGCGACCTCCGAACCGGAGCGGGCAAAAGCAGGCCGCGAAGGAAGTTCCGGGTTCAGAGTCGGGTGCAGTCCTGCCTGGAAACAGGACTGACAGGAAGTTGCCCGACGGGCGGCCTTCCCGGCTGGATCGGTCGGGTTGTGGGCGGATTCATTGTCCCGACAGCGTGCTGGTGAGCGCCTGGATCTCCCGCCGGACCTGGTACTCGATCTGGTTCAGCGTTTCGGAGAACTGCTCCAGTTTCTGCAGCACGCTGGCGATCTCCCCCTCGGCTTTGGGTCCGGGCAGGGCCGGAGCGGGGGCAAAGGGCGGAGGGGCATAATTGTCGGCCCGGATCTGCTCGTACAACTGGCGGGTTCGCTCGGATGGTTCGATGTCGAGTTCCTCGCGCAGGGCCTCCCGGCAGCGCTGGTACTGGTGGATGGCCCGAGTCCGGTCTCCGGCCATATAGGACAGGCGCATCATCTGACGGTGAGTTCGCTCATAGGCCCGGTCGCAGCGCAGGATCTCTGTCGCGTATTCCAGCCCGGCATCGTACTGGTGCTGGACCTCGCAGTACTGGACTAGCTTGTCCAGGCACATGAGGTACATGGCCTGGAAACGCTCGCGTTCGATAATGCACCAGTCCTGGTACCAGCCTTCAAGCAGATCCCCCCGGTAAAGCCCGACCGCCTGCTCCAGGCGCTGGAAATCCGTCGTCTCCAATTCCCGGGCCCGCTTGGGATTGATCTCGGTGAAGGTGGTTTCGAAGATCCGCACATCCAGTTCCCAGTCCGGGGACAGATGGAACTGAACCCATTCGGATTCGACCAGCAGTTGCTGGCGGTCGCTGGTGCTGCAGCATTCGAGAAAGCCTTTGAGCTTCCAGATCGCCTGCCGCAGACTCTTCCTGGAGGTTGCCGGCGGCTGTGCCTGCCACAGCAATTCTGCCAGCCGCTCGCGTGGATGCGGTCGATCCCGGTAAAGTAAGAGAAAAACAAGCAGTTCTTTGACTTTGTGGGGGATGTGATCGTCTACTCGTTCTAATTCCCACTCTACTCGGAATCGGCCAAAGAGAGATACCTTACAGGTTGCCATCTGCTCTCCTCCTTTGGCATGATTCCTATCTTGCCCTCAAGCAACGAATACATTTCGGACCTATACTATCTTATTTTATTGTTCTTGTCTACCCCCCCATCTGGACCATCCGAGACCAACCCCTGGCAGGGAACTCCAATCCTGCCGGGTGCCGTCTGCCATGGCTGCCTGGACCGCAAATCCGCCCCCCCCCGTTCCGGGGTCATCCGCTGGAAGATGAGAATCCATTCCTGGCCGCTCCGCGGGACTGCGTTCAGCCAGCAGGGACTGCCTGGCCGTCCTGTCTTTTACGACCGATGATTCCTCATCTTGACAAACAGAACATATGTGCTAAAATATAACTCCTCATCCTTTCCTTCCATCCTCACGCGATCGATCCTCCCGGGATGAGGAAAATAAACAACCACCTCTCTTTACGAATTCTCTGTGCGAGCGCCGTGACCGTTATCGGTCGTTTGGAGAATCCACCTTGAGCATGATCGATACAGGTACAGATCTACTCGTCGCCAACCTTTCCCCCTCGACCTTCAGCCTCGGGCCTGGAGAACGGGCAGTTGTTTGGGTGCAGGGATGTCCGTTTCGATGTCCCGGCTGCATCGCACCCGAATGGACCTCCATGCACGGAGGCCAGAAAATGTCCCCCGCCCAGGTCGTGTCTGCGCTGCTGGCCTCCCCGACTGTCGCCGGATTGACCTTCTCCGGTGGTGAACCGATGCTGCAAGCCGTTGCACTGGCGGAAGTGGCCAGGATGGCGCGCGGGCAGAGAGAGTTGAATATCATCTGCTTCACCGGATTCTCACACAAGGAATTGATCCATACCCCCCCGAATCCGGGGGTCTACGCGCTCCTGAAGGAATTGGATGTGCTCATCGATGGCAGGTATGTCCGGGCAAGAAACACCGGGATCGGCTTGCGAGGAAGCGACAACCAGAAGATCATCCATCTGACCGACCGATTGCGAGGGGTTGATCTCGAAGGCGCCCCTCGTCTGGCCGAGATCACGATCGCTGGCAATGCGATCACCATGATCGGAGTACCCGGATTCAAGGTTTCGGAGTTGCAGGAGAGTCTTCTCCAGGCGCGATCGGTAGTCACAGGAAACCACCCATGAGCGGCTTTAAACGTGCCCTTGTCAGCATTCGCGAAGAAGAATATCAGCGGCTACACGACGCGGATATGAAGCTGAAATTCATGCAAAGCAGGGAACAGATCGACCGGCAGGAGAACCAGGCGACCTATCGAAAACTGATGCGGATCATCGATGACCGCAAGCAGGACTTCGAGGAGTTGGCGGGCTGCCTGGACGCGGGGCTGAGCGCAGTCGAAGCCCAAACGGAAATGGAAATCCTGCGCCAGAAGCAGGATCTTTATCAGGAGATCGCTCAAGAACTGGATGCGCTCTGGGATGACCAGTCCTCCCTGGAAAACATCTTGAACACCATCCAGCAATCCGTTGCACAGGAGAACGATCAACGCAAGCGGCATCAAGCAAGAACAGATCGTCTGATCCATCATCTCTTCCAGGATCTCGAACAGAAGAACGAGATCGCCAAGAGCTGGTTGGCTGCCACCGGCAATCTGAGCGCCTTTATCCATGATCAATACGATCATGACCGCTTCGCACCGGGAGAATACAGCAGGATCATGCGCATGCTCGATCAAGCCCATGAAAATCTGGCGCTGGGACTGCCGGAAGCCGCTCTTCTTTCCGCCCAGCAGGCCTATCTGAACCTGTCTGATTTTCATCTCGAGCTCGAACAGCTGGCCACCGAATGGCAGACCATGTACCACCTTGCGTATCATGTGGCCCGAGAGCTCTATGAAACCGTGAAAGAGAATGGGGTGTGTGCCGCCCTGGATATGAATGGGAATGAACTGCCCTTCTCCCTGCAGCTGAACTTCTGGTCGAACGGGGATTATGCGGGCGTGCTGCTGCGCCTGAGAGAGATCCTCGGGCGCCTGCGCAATGAGATCTCTTCGATTTCATCCAAAGAGCTCTATCAGCTGCTGCAGGAGGACCTTCCAGGACTCAAGGAAGCGTTCAACACGATCGTGTACCAGGCGCGTCACGCGGCGATCAACTCCCAGTTGAGGATCAATATCGCCGATTGTGCATTACAGGCATTGGTAAGACAGGGTTTTTTCCAGGAGACTCATGGATACCTCCAGAATGATAAGCGGGATTCCTATGTCCTTTCCATGATCGATATCGCTGGAAATCGGGTCACCATCCAGGTCAATCCGTTGGAAGATACCGTAAGTGACCTGGTAGTCATCTCTGAAGACCGGGCCATGAAGACGGAGCATGAGAAGAAGAAACGAGCCCAGGAGATCTCAGCCGCCCTGCTTGGATACGGGTTGCAGGTGGGATCCTTCCTCACCAGTCCCCGCAGTGCTGCCCAGGAAAGTGCTCCCATTGCCCGGAAGTTGCCTCCCGCCAGGCAAACCACCTTGACCCAGGGATCCCAGCATGATCGAAAGACTCCGTGAGGTCTTTCCCGGACAATCTGGGAATCGTTTCAGTGTGCTGTATGGTCCTGGAATTCAGGATGCATTCATCTCAGAAGAAGGAGAAGAATGCAACCTTGAAGCCGCCCTGCATGATGGATTACAGGAAGCTGGGTTTGAGCGGGTGGTTTTCTCTTCTCCCCACCGTTCGATCTATTTCCTGGATGAACGATCCAGAGAACTGACAACCCCTCCAGGCTGGAATGACATGGAAGGGGATTGTTCCATCGATAAGATGACAGTTCTCCACGAAGGCCCCTTCGTGGATCTATCCTTCATAAAAAATGCGGCATCCATCCCAAACATGTCCAACCTGGAGGGCATGGGGGATGTGATGACGATCGGATTTCTGAGTGTGATCATGCATGATGCCCGCGTTCGCTCTGCAGTCGTCATCGTGCAGGCCGAAACCACTTTATGCCGGTTCGAGGATCCCCGCATGCTATCCGGCCTGATCGGTGAATGGACCCGGCTCTCCTCGGAAAACCGTAACCGCTGTTTCTTCCTGATCACGGCGAACGATCGCCAGCAGCTGCTGGAGGCGGCCGAGAGACTGCCAATCCCAGAATTACGGGCATCCATTTCCCATGGCTTCGATCCGAGAAGAGGGCAGTCCCTTTTTCAGATCAGAGGTCCCGAGATCCTGGAGATGAACAGGTTGATCCTGGCAGTTAAGCAGCAGACCGACCTGGACGTGGACATGGACCAGTTGGAGAAATTGAGCACCTGGATGGCTGAGGAAGGGATCAATGCCCGCGAGTGGATTGGCAGACTGCAAGGGGTGCGGCGTCTGGATCTGGATGCATTAAGATCCCAGGGATGGATCAGCGCTTTTCGGGACAGGCATTCCAGCGCGCAACAGCAACTGGAAGCCTTGATCGGACTGGAGGAGATCAAGGAACGGATCCTGGAGATGACCGCCTGGCTGTCACTCAAGCAACATAAGAAGGAGTCCCTGGACCACCATCCGACGATGCACATGGTATTCACCGGGAATCCAGGGACAGGAAAAACCAGCGTGGCGCGTTTGCTCGGAGAGATTCTGCATGAGATCGGTTTCTTACGCAGAGGACACCTGGTTGAGGCACGCGGCAGCGATCTGGTCGCAGATTATGTCGGCGGGACAGCGATCAAGACCAATCAAGTGATCGACTCAGCACTGGACGGAATTCTCTTCATTGATGAGGCATATGTCCTCTCCGAGAAAGATCGAGGTGGCTATGGACAGGAGGCGATCGATTCGCTGCTGGTCCGGTTGGAGAATGACCGCCAGCGGCTGGTGGTTATCATCGCCGGATATCCATCAAGGATAGAGAAATTTCTCAGTACCAATCCTGGACTGAGAAGAAGATTCCCGAAGGATAATCGATTCCATTTCCCTGATTTTTCACCGCTTGAACTGTATCAGATCCTGACCAGGATGTGTCGTGAGAAGGGGTTGGCCTTCCCTGTGGAGGTGGAGGACAGCCTGAAGGAGATCACGCGCCACTTGATCCGGCACAAGGACCTTTCTTTTGGAAATGCAGGAGAAATCCGTAACCTGGTCGAATCGATCGACCGGCGGCGGGCTTTCCGGATCAGTCGCATGCAGCTTGCTCTGGATGCACCCGTGATCCTGGACGACCTGCCGGATGATTATCGGAAGAAGAAAACCGCCGAGGTTTCAGAACTCAAATCCATCATCCAGGAGCTGGACCAGCTCGTCGGTCTGAGAGAGGTAAAATCATACCTGAAGACCCTGGCCCATACGATCTCGTATGAGCGCCTCCGCCAACAGCGAGATCCCCAGTATCAATCCTCTTCGCTTTTGACGCACATGGCCTTCCTGGGCAACCCGGGGACCGGCAAGACCAGCGTGGCTCGATTGATCGGCAGGATCTACCATTCGCTCGGCCTGCTCCGGAAAGGTCATTGCATCGAGGTCAGCCGGGTCGACCTGGTCGCCGAATTTGTGGGGCAGACAGCCACAAAAACGCAGGAGAAGATTCTCGAGGCTCTGGATGGGATCCTTTTCATTGATGAGGCCTATTCCTTAGCACGCGGCAGTGACAGCGATTACGGACAGGAAGCGATTGATACCCTGGTGAAGATGATGGAAGATTACCGGGAGCGACTCGTGGTCATCGTCGCCGGCTATCCGGAGAGAATGATGCAGTTCATGAGCAGCAACCCGGGCCTGAGTTCACGCTTTGATCAGCCGATCGTCTTTCAGGATTTTTCCATTCCCGAACTCCAGGAGATCCTTTGTCGAAAAGCAGCGACTGAAGGATACCTTCTTTCAAAGGATGTCGTGGCCTCGGCCGGCAGGGTTCTGGAAGATCTCAAGAGAAGAGAAGCGACCCATTTCGGAAACGCCCGGGCGGTCGTGCAGCTCTTCAATCAGATGAAATCTGCCCTGGCGACCAGAGTGATCAGATCGAAGAATGAACACGCCCAGGAGCCGACCGACGAGGAAATGATCACGATCGTAAGGCAGGATGTGCCAGGAATTCCACTTTCCCCACCAGCCTATCCCCACCTGTCCCGGCAAGCCATCGAGGCGAGTGGAAATCTTGGGAACCAGGCCAAGAAAGAGATCTACAGGTTGAAATAACTCCCCGCCCTCACAGGGTCAGGCAGCCGCCGGCGAGCAAGCAGCTGTGATCTTCGAGCGGAGGCACACATCTTGTCCACCTGGAGGCCCGCAGCCGGGCCCGCGGCATGGGAGCCCTGCCGCAACCTCATCGTTCACGGAGTGGATCTCTTCCAGGATGCCTGGATACGCAGGTCGTGCAAACCTACGCAGGATCTTTTCATAGAGGAACTCGATCCCTGTTCAGGCGCCATCCCTTTCTTCTCGATGGGGCTTTTTTGTTTTGAGGGTTCCCGCAGGTCAGGCGGCTGAACTTCACGCCGGTCAGCCAGCCAACAGCCCTGGACAATTTTGCTTGACAAATGAGTTCTGGCGAGTATATACTAGCTTAGTCCACTGCTCTCTAAAACCGTGTCTTTTCACCATGAAGACCTTCCGCGAGATCGCACCTCGTACATCGCAATCGGGAACTGGAACCCTTTGATTCTCCTCATCGCATTTGCCCTCTTCTTATTTTTCATCATGGGGGGGGCGTTCATTGGATTGAGCACCTTCGAGAAGTGCGGACCACGAGGTCTGATCACCTACTGCCTGCACTGGCTGATCTTCCTCGTCGGCTGGCTTTTCGGGAAGTGGCTCGGAATCTATTTTCTTTCACTCCCCCTGCTGCTCTTCTATTATTATTTTTTATTCCACATCGCCCTGGTGGTCGTCCCGGCCTCGGAACCAGGCAACTTCAAAGAGTGGTTCCAGAGAATGGCCTACTTCTTCTGGTACACCTGGGGCATCCATTATCCCGGGTGGGTCGTAGCAAGTTCCACCGCAAGAGTCGCCGAGAACCGGATCAAAGGCAGCCAGTTCAATCCAAGCACAATCCCCGGACTGGTGTGGGCGAATTCGCATCAGGTGGTTGGCCTGACCACCGGCATCAGTTTCTCAAGGATCCCGGCACCGGGAACGGTATTCACCGGAGCCTTTGAGAGTCCATTCAATGGGATCGTAGACCTCCGGACGCAGCTGCGAACCTTCTGGATCGACCTTGTGTCCAGTGATGGAATCCCGTATAAGGCCCTGTTGTTCACATCGTTTGGCGTCGACAGAGACAGGTGGGATCGGGGAACCATCAATCGTTTAAAAAGAGAAGATCGTTTGCTCAAGGATGCCCGGGAACTCGACTGCGGGGAAGGAAGTTATCCCATTTCGACTCTGCGCGTGCGGACCCTGCTGAGCACGACGGGGATCCGAACGAACGATATCGGTTCTGCTAAATCTGCGACGACCTATTGGGATGAATTGGTGATGTACCAGATCGAGAAGGCGGCGAGTGAGGTGCTATCGCAACGACGTTTCGATGCATTATGGCTGCCACCCGATGATCACGCCGGCAGCAGTGCCGCAGATGATATCGCCGGGGCGATCAAGGATCAGTGCTTTTTCGATCTTCTCTGCCGGGGGGTCCGCCTTTTTTCATGCCGGTTGGTGAATTTCGAATTTTCTCGGGAAAAGGTCCAGGAGCTGGGGGAAGTAGAACGCCAGCAGATCGCGGCCTGGCAGGCTGACTGGCAGCGCGATACCATGGAGGTCCGGGCACAGGGAAAAGCCGAAGCGGAGCTTCTGCGACAGGAAGCGCGCTCTTTTGCCTATGCGAATTTGCTGACCGCGGTCGCCGAAGGCCTGCAGGAGACGCAGTTCCCCAACCCGGATCTGCCGCGTTCCGTGATCGCCATGCGCTTTATTGGTGCGCTGGAGGAAATGCTCCAACAGCAACCCGAAGGGGATGAAAAAAGTGAAGCCACAGCCTCCATGAAAACGCTGAGGCGGTTTTCCCCTGAAGGCAATCTTTGAGTAGCAGCATGCCCTATCCAAACATACCCGAAACCCCCGAAGAATGGCAGAATGCGTTCCTGCCGCGCGCCTTCAATTTCAAGCGTGAAATCCGGCAATTCGTCTTCCTGGATCTGCCCTTTATCTTCTTTGTCGCCTACATAACCCTGGCCGGTTTCCTCCTCAACCCACGCATCAAATATATCGCTGCACTTGGCCCCACCCTGCTGCTGCTGGCATGTGCGTATCTCCTGCTGCGGACTGCCAGGCAGTTCTTGATCGAATTGTTCCGCCCATCCTTCGAAAAGAGCGAAGTGGGCGTACGAATCTGGAACAGGCTGTGGGGATGGCATCAATTCTTGTTCCGCAAATTCCTGATTCTGAACAGAACCGAACTCGATCCGGCGGATCACTGGAGCAAATGGCTTGGCGGACCTGCCAATCTGATCATTCACGATGGATTTGCGGCCTACCTGGAATACGGGAATCGCTTCCAGCGGGTTGTCGGGGCCGGTGTACCCATACCACACCTGGATGCGCGCGAGACCATTAAGGCGATCGTGGATTTGCGGCCCCAGTTCCGGGAAGTGGAGGCCAATGCATGGACCAAGGACGGCATCAAGGTGATCCTGGGTGTGCGGGTCGAGTTCCGGATCGGATCGCAGTACTCCCCGGAGAATGCCGACCCGAAGCGCCTGTACCTCTTCGATCCAATCTCGGTACGCCATGCGGTGGAGTACACCGCGGTCAGGCAGCGCGATGGTGCGCTGGTCGAAGCCGACTGGTGCGAAGGCACGCTGGGCAAGGTGACCGGCCTTCTTGCCCATCATATTTCCAGCCGCCGCCTGGACGAACTCTACCTGACGGACAGGGGCGAGGGACAAATCCTCTCCGCCGAGGTCCTAAACCAACTGTGTGAAGATGCAAACCAGGGCTTAAGAACAGCGGGGATCCACGTCAGAAATATCCAGATCATAAAAACGCACATTCCCGAGGATGTGTATGGCCAGCGCCTGGATGTCTGGAAGGCCGGTAAAGATAGTGTCGTGACAAGAATACATGGAGAAGGGCATGCTTCTGAAATTCGTCTGGGTGAAGCCGCGCGCGCCAGGGCACAGCGCGATCTGATCGTATCCATCATTCAAAGCCTGGAAAGAGTGGACCCCCTGCAGCATCCCGAGGCGATCCTGCTCTGCTTCTCGAAGGTTCTTGATCAGGGGCTGCATGATCCCTGGGTTCGGACCAGCATATCCAAAGACACTTTATTACTGCTTGAGAATCTGGACAATCTGCTTTAGTATACAGGGCGAGAAGAGAAACCCATGCCGAACAGGTTCGCTGACATCCTGAAAAATCATCTTGTGGTCGAGAAGGTTTCTCTCCGGGAGCTGATGCTCGAGATCCTGGATCTTTGCCAGGATCCGGTGGGGGCCGTGCAGGCCATCGCCAGGCTGGAAGCCAAGCGTGATGAGTTCGCCGCATGTGTTGATTCTCTCGAGAAGACCCCCTACTGCTGTCTCTACCTGTCCTGCGCCTACTTCACGCTCGACGACCTGGCGCGGGCCACAAGAGGGGCGACTGCTGCGATCAAAGGATTGGACCAGCAGAACCAGACCTGGAATCGTTCCATTGCGCGCTGGCTGTGTGCAGAGATCCACAAAGTGAATGACCGTTTCGATGATGCCGAGGTTTTTTACAACGATGCGATCCTGCTCATGGAGCGGGAGCTCCAGGACCGCAAGCGCCGAAGCCGCTACGATCTGGCCAAGGAATGTGAGCACGTACTGGGGCAAATGCGCCAGGATGCGCAGCTTCACAAGAATGGGACCCCCGTCTACACGCCAGCCCTGCCGGCCAGGAGAAGGACCCGCACCAGACGCCCTCCTGTGGCAGAGCAACCTGGAGACAGCGAGGAGGCACTGCTTCAGGATTTGCGAAGAAAAGCGGCAGGAGATCAGGCAGCTGCCGAGCGGTTGATCCAACACGAAGCGGAAAGAACGCCGAGAAAAAGTCGCGTGGAATGTATCCGCCGGGCAATCAAACGATGGGAGCGCGATAACCAGTAGGGGAGCAGTAAACGTCCCTGGGAAGATTTTCCCTGTGGCGAGAGTACGATGGACACCATGGCTGGTTGATGGGATCTCCCCGCCGGCCAGGATGTTCTCCTGGCAGCCCTGCGGTCGGTCGCGCCGGATCGGTCTCTCCCGAGGAAGCCCTCCACTGGATCCGCGGCTGGCTCAACAGCGGTCAGGTGCTGGAGGTCGAGACAGAACTTACTCCCTTACACCAACTCGCATAAGCGTCGCAGGGGCGGAGCAATCGGCCCCTGTACCTCCAACCCCCTGCCTCTTTTTCTTCATCCCACATATTACCCTGGCTGGTTTAAGCTGCGGCATGTGGAATCAAACGCCCGGGGCGGTCTCGAGAAGAGACTGCCCCGGGCGCTGTTTGTGAGTATGGCTAGGCCAGCGCATCTGCTTTCTTTGCAACGCTGCGTCCCGTGACCGTTTCAGGATCTACATCCTTAAGCCTTTCGACAAAATCCTTGGTCTCCTGCGCCACCAAGTTAATGCGCGCTTGGGCGTCCTTGATTGTAGCCTCGGCCGAATCCCGTACTCCCTTGATGGATTCAATGGCCGAATCTTTCAGTTTCTGGCCATCTTCGGCCAGTTTCTGACGGGTCTCGCTGCCGGAACGAGGCGCGTAGAGCAAAGCAACCGCGGCCCCAATCAAGCCTCCGGCGAGAAACCCCCAAAACGTACCTGCACTAATTCTGCTGTTCATTTTTTTCCTCCTGTACTGAACGTTGAGTAAAAGGGTAAATCAGACCTCGTAAAAAAAACTGGAGATCATGCTGCCGGCCGGTATTCCGGCAAGGAACGGACAAAATCAGATTTCACATTCAGATGGACCTCTTCCTCCATGGTCATTGATATCCAGGTGCTGGGGAGCAGTCTCTGCTCCTTGAACAGCAAACCCTGAGAAATCAGGATGTGCGTCACGCGATGGTCGTCAGAATTTGCAAAGACGGACTCGATATTCCCAAGCTTGCCCCCATCTTTGGCTACCACACTGGCGCCTTCTTTCACGGCCACGGTTCCCTCCGGAATGTTCAACTCTGATTCCAGAACGAAGGGGGGAACCGGGACGCTTGAAGAGCGATGGTATGCCCACCAGGCTCCCCCGACAGCCGGATACCAGTACAACGGCTGGGCACTACTTTCCTCACGCGCCTTTTGGGCCGTGTAATCGTTCAACATCACATATTCAGCATCCTCGTAAGGAGGAAACTCATCGAACCCGGCATCATCGATCGTCAGCAGCACGCGGTTCTCAGTTGCCTGTTCCACCATTTTCACCGGAATCACCCGGTCGTCTGTAAATAGAACCCCTTTTTCTACCACCAGGTGGGTGACCTGTTTCGAATCCGGATCGAGCACCACGCGATTGACAACCCCCGCTTTTTTGCCAGCCCGGGTGAACACCTCGGTATTCCGTCTGAATTGCATTTTCACTCCCTTCTCTGGCACTTCCCAAATTCGAAGCACCCTGCTTGTTTTAGCGATCCAACTGTTACTTAAACAACCATAACATGCCAGGCGCATGGTGTACATGTATCCAGATATAGAGAAGCGACACCTATCGAGGCACATTCCCGATCGCCTTGATCAATCCTCAGCCATCCATTTCCGCAACACCCAGCGGAAGACGACCGCCAGGCCCAGAATCAACCCGGTCCATCCGAGCCAGTAGTCCAGAGGGCCAATGAGTCTTCCGGGATGCGCTGCTGTAGATTTGCGCGCATCCAGCTCGGCCACGAAAGCCGCCGCGGCTTCCGGATTATCGACTCGTGCGAAGCGGATCCTTATGGGCGCCAGGCGCAAACCGCCGGCACGCGGCCAAGCAAGAATCTCCAGACGTTCTCCATCCAGATCGGCACGGACATCCCCAACGTGCACAGGCCTGGAAAGGATCCGGACAAGCGCCAGCGAGAGCGGCCGGACCTGGCCGGCAAGATGGTGCCGCAGCACAACCGACCCGGATTCAGAAGTGGCGATCGTCTCCAAAGCCTCCAGCATCCCGGTGAGATTGACGCACAGGGTTTCTCCGACCAGCGTGAAGGGGACCACCTTATCGGGGTTTCCCATACTCCTGGCTGTGAAAGTATATGTGTCGGTTGTCCTTTCTTTCTGGCGTAAATTAATGCTCATGCGTTTATTTTCCTTCTCCAATCATCGTCTCAAAAAATCTGGCAATCCGTACGAAAAGAAGCTGACCTCATATCCCCTGTACCTGGATCTGCAGCCAGCGGACAATATCTTTCCGCCGCAGCATGCCGACGATCTGTCCGCCGTGCACAACCGGCAGCTGGCGCAGATCCTGGCTGCGCATGCGCTGGAGTCCAACGGCTGCATCCTCCTCCGGGGCGATCACGATCAATTTCTCAGAGGGGATCATGATCTCTTTGACCTGCGAGTGTGACCGGGCCTCAGACGGTAGCTTGCGAACATCATCCAGGGTCACCATGCCAACCAGGTTCTTGCCATCGATGACCAGGAAAGCCTGTTCGTCGGTCTTCATCAGATGTTCATCGACAAACTTCTCGACCGAAATGTAGGCGGGAACTGCCGGGGCATCCGCGCGCATCATCTTCCTGACCGGCACATCCTCCAGAATTTCGCGGACGATCGTCTGGCGGTGGCTCTGCAGGGCAGCACTGTGAAGGAACCACCCGATCAGGATCAGCCAGATCCCGCCGACCAGACCGCTGCCCAGGATGGGGACCTGCACGTTGAAGACCATCGCCACACCCGCGAGTATGAACATCCAGGCCACGACCTGCCCGACCCGCGTCGCCCAGCGGGTGGCTTTGGAGACATCCTCGGTGACCGCCCAAAGCAGCGAACGCAGCACCCGGCCGCCATCAAGAGGAAAGCCGGGGATCAGGTTGAAGAAGGCCACCAGCACATTGACCGAGCCGAGCCATAAGAAGGCCGTGCTCCACGGGCTGATCTGCGAGACGGCCTGCGCCGGGGCCAACAGGTTGACTTCCCCGCCACCAACACTGAAGATACCAACAACAAGGAAGAGGAGCCCAAGCACGAAACTGGTGATCGGCCCGACGATTGCCAGCTGGAATTCACCGGTCGGAGACGAAGGCTCACGCTGAATGTTGGAGATACCGCCGAACAGGAACAGCGTGATGTTGCGCACCGGGATGCCGCGCGCGCGCGCCACCAGCGAATGCGCCAGTTCGTGGGCCAACAGGGAGGCAAAGAACAGGAGCGCCGAGCCAATCGCCAGCCCCCAGCTTAAAACAGGACTCCAATCCGGGTGGGCCTCGACGAACGAAACTCCCAGACTCCAGCTGATCAAGGCCAGGATCAACAACCAGCTCCAATCGATCCGCACCTCGATCTTCCAAATCTTGCCAACACGAAAACCACTTTTCATGATCCTATCCTCCTCACGATATTCAAACTCGTATTTTCCAGAGCACTGCATCAATAGAGAACCCAGATCTTCGTTTGCTTCCTGTTTTGGGTCACTTAAGTCCAGATCTTCATACAAGAAGCAGTAGAACCACACACCAAGGGTTTAATCGACCACACGCCAGTACTTCGGCCGGCCGTAGTAGTCATAAAGCACTTCTTCATACCGGCGGTTGACAGGCAGACCGGGGTCAAACGGCGGACTGTATTGAACGGCGTCCCCAGTCAGCTCCAGCCGGATGACTCTGGCCGCCACGACAATCTTCCTGATCCATGCCACGGCGATCAATACTTTCTTATCGGCCGCAGACAGGTCTTCCGTCTCAACCACCAGGTAGCGCAGAGACCAGTCCTCATCATCGACAATGAAATCCACGACCGGCCCGACCTTCCCTTCGTCGGTCTCGACCTGGTAGTCGGTCAAGGCCCGGACGCTACGCAGGTGTGGATCTTCTTTCTCCTCGCCGCTGTTCTCCTCTTGTGCTTCCTCCTCGAAGAGGCGCGGGGGAATGTACGCAGGTCGAGTGGAGGCTGAAATACCCCAATAGGCAGGCCAGCGGTAGTACCGGTTGAGTTCCTCTTCATATTGCCGGGAAACCGGCTTGGCCAGATCAACCCTGGGACTGGCCTTGACCTGCTGGCGGGTCAGATCCACCGGGAACGTGCGGGAGGCCCAGACGGGCTGGCCGAGCGCCTGCAGGGAGATCAGCACCTTACGTCCCAGAATCCAGACCCCGGTGTTAACCACCAGATAACAGACTCGCCAGTCTTCATCATTGAAAAAGAAGTCGTGTACTGTCCCCATGTGGCCGTCATTGGCCCATAATTTGTATCCTAGCAATTCATTCATACTTCGCAACATCGCGAGCCCCTTTCACTTTATGAATCTTTGACTCCCTGGGTGAATGGGGAAGCCGGGTCGCTCGAAGGCGGGACGGCCACAGATTGATATGCGCTGCGCTGAAAATTCCCCACTCCCAATATCTACTCTATCACTGTCTCCCATCCCGGGCAGGTACCAGGATACAGAGACAGGATATATACGAGGTTATATTTTGACGTTGCTACCCTGCCAGACTTTCGGCTGGCGCGTCGCCAGGCACGACCGGAAAAGCCGCCGAACTCGCCGCCAGCACGTGGTTCCCCATGGCCCGCTGGCTTTGGGCAAGTTCACGGTCCACTCTGATCAGGACACCCAGCGACATCACGCTGTCCACATGGACCCGAACATGGAGCGAAAAGCCGGCCGCGTCGATCAGATCGTTAGCGAAGCTGCCGTGCTCCTCCCCGGGCGGTCGGACGGATGTCCCCGGTGCCGGTCGACCGCCGATGCCAGGTGAGCACCCAGCAGGGTGATCAAACAGAAGAGGTAGACCAACAACATCAGTGCGACCAGCGCACTCAGGGATCCATAAACGGTTGAAAACCGGGTTACATCATTCCCATACCAGGAGAACAACCGCACTGCAATCGTCCAGATCGTTGCAGCGCTGAATGCGCTCCAGAGGGCCGCCCTCCAGGTCACCTGGCTGCTAGGCACCCAGCGATAGAGGCCAGAAAAAAAGAGAAACATCAATGCCCACGGCGACAGGAGCGAAACGACCTCCCAGAAAAACGACTGCTCCACAAACACTTCCAGACCCCACCCCCCCCGCATCCAGGAGAACCGGCTGGTAAACAGATCCACCCCCAGGGAGAGGAGCAGCAAAATCGTCAAGACGCCGATCATCCCGATCCCCACCAAGCGTTTCTGTAGGAAATTGCGCCTGGCTGCGTCTGGCCAGGCCAGGTTGACATTGTGCACCAGGGAGGTAAAAACAGAGGATGCACTCCAGAGCAAGGCCAGCAAACCGAGCAGTCCAACCGAGCCGCGATTGTCAATGACCTGTTGAAGATTCTCCACTATGAGACCTTGGGACACCGGCAGGGTCCGGCTTACGACGCGAACAACCTCTTGATGGACCTGTTCGATCTCCAGAAAGAAGCTTCCCACGGTGATCAGGACCAGCAGGATCGGGAAGATCGAAAAGAGGGCGTAGTAGGCCACACTGGCCGCTGCTTGTGCCGCCCTGGCATGGACAAAGCCGTCCAGCGTAAAACGGAGGACAGACAGGATGTCTCCCGGTAGACGATTCATTCTTCGGCCGTCCTTTTTTCTCCGTCCAGAATACCCTCCTCAACCAAACCGGATGACAATCTTGCTCCATGTTGTGCTCAACCAGGCCGCCTCTCTCAGTCGGACGCTGCCCCCGCACTCGGACCAGTTCATCCTGAAGAGCTCTGATCTGTCGGTGCGACTGTGCAGGATCTCCTCTCGGGTGAGGATTGACTCCTCCAGCCCGTGAGCTGGGTGAAACAGCTGCCGCCTGGTCAGGAAGAAGTTCTCAGGACATAGACAAACCAGGATCCGGGCCCGGGTCAACTCATTTTCGGGCGACGAAGTACACGAAGCAATCGTACAGCAATATGGAGATCAAACTCAAATAATCCCGAGGGTCGATTCGCTCGCGTCCTTTCCGAATATCTTCTACCACTCTCCATTCATTAGGCGTATAGAACACGGATAGATAATTGTCCAGCATTTGATCGCCCAATTGAACCAGCCTGTTGTCATCATAAGCGTCAGACTGTGGGGAATCGAGTTTCTCCCTGATCCGCTTGAGAAACATATCCCCCCGCATGACACCCTCAATGACCCGCTCCTCTGGCTGCAGCCTGCCGATAGGGGTGTCGCGTTTATAAGCAACAGCATATTTTTCGGCCTTTGAGAATCTGCCGAGGCTCTGCGGCGACCAGAATGTGGTATGGGTCAGCACAGCCGTACGCATCAGAGAGGAATACAGCTCCCCCAGGGTATGGAATTCTGGAGCTGCATAGTACACAAGATGATTCGTGCCCTCGAGAGATAACAACAAATCGTGCCGTTTGTATTTACTTTTGGGGTGAACAGAAAATCGATAGTAAGGGATGCCCCATTTTTCTTTCAGCGTTGAATTGGTACCCACAAGATATTCGCTCAACTTGTATTGCAGGAATAACAGAACGCCTGCGTTCTCCTCTCCCGCTTTAAGGCCGGTTTCATCCTTGA
>JAFGSI010000020.1 GCA_016934715.1 Anaerolineales bacterium | reverse complement strand
TTCCTGCGAGCTTTCGTCATAACTTCCTCCGTTTGACTATTATAGAGTCTCCTTAACTTACTGTCCATTTTTTCGGGGGAAGTTCATTGCGGAACTCCAAGGACTTTAACTCAACATATTCCTTTCCTGGTGAGGGCTGAATTCTGATATAGGTTGTCGTTTCACCGGTTGATTTGCGTAAAAGAATTTCCTCAACGGAGGTGTCGGGTGCGACTTTAAATACCGCATAGGGACTTTCCGCTCCTCCTGCAAGACCTATAGCTTCTGCTTCTGTAGGGAATGCATAGGCACCTGCTCCATACTTACCTCCACCAGGAGCCAATCCCTTATGCTGTATATTGGCCATCATCATCCCTTTTGCGCTGTAACCTGGAACCTCCGGCGCATGCCCTCCCCAATCAACCACATGATAGAAAGTACGTTCGCCAGCTTTTGCAGTTACTTTTGAGACAATTTCATATTCTTTAGAACCTCCACCAGGATCTCTAAATTTCAGTGGATTATTACTGACATAGATATACAAATTCAACTCATCAATCAGGTTTTTAGGATCGCAACTACACCAACGTCCAAGCCACGGTACCAGGTATCTGGTTCCACAATAATACAAGCCTGTGTCCTCATCCCGTTCTTTACCCATGTAACGATAACGCTTGGGTGTCTCCATCTGACTTTCCACTGCCTGAAAGGACGTACTGCCATAAGGATAATATTCTTCATACGATACAACCTGTGCCTGGCTATCCATTTCCAGGTTAACTGAGCCAAGGTGGTCACCGCACTGGTAGCGGATGAGCCGCGCAGGTGAGCCGTCGTTGCCCTGTGTGCGTCTCTCCACCAGGGCAATGCCCTGCCTGTCGTCCACGATGTGCAGTGCCTCGCGCTCCAGCTCCACACCCAGAGCATTGCTTTTCCGGTAGATCTCGTAACCGCCCAGGTAAAGGCGCTCCTCCACACTTGCCCCCCCGTGCTCACATACTTTTCGAATACGCTGACCGGATGCATCATAGGTGTAATAGGCTTTATTTCCCCCGCCCGGGTCGACCATCTGCAGCTGGTTTTCGAAATCCCAGGTCATCTGTGAAAGGTGGGGCATCGCCGTCATGTTGCCGTGGGCATCAAATGAATATGATTCGGTCAGGCTTCCCACCGTTGTCTGACTCAGGCGGTTGTTCACCGCCCCGGCATCGAGCAGGCTTGGCTCGTTGTAGCTGTATACACGACTCCAGTTGCCGTTGCTGGCCTGATGGGCGATCTTAAGAATATTCCCGGCCTGGTCGTAGGTGTACTGCTCGGTGTAGCTGCGCATCGCCTGTCCATCGTTGGGATGAGGCAGGTCGATGTGCGGTCCATCATTCCAGCTTGGCTGCGGTTGGGACTGCTGTCCTATGTGCTCGCGGCCTTTCGCTTCGATCAGACGGTAGACAGAATCATAAGTATACGATTTGTCGGGTTTGACGACCTGATTGTTGAAGAAAATCACCTGCTGGGCATCATCTTCGATTGAAGTGATGTTGCCGGCCGGGTCGTAGACGTAGGAAAGGTCCTGGACCACACGCTGCGCAGCCGGGAAAGACGCCGGACGCGTCGTCTTGAGACCAATCAGACGGAAGGTATCTGGATCGTAATCGTACTCGGTTTGCGCACCGTTCCCATAGGTGATCAGGGTACGCTGGCCTTTGGCGTTGTAATCGACGTTGGAAACAAAGGTCGTGGCCGTTGCATCGCCATGCAGATAGGCCTCAACGCCTTCCAGCAGGTTCGCCTCGTTGAAGCTGACTTGAATCACACTCCTATCGGGCATAGTCTGCCGGACAGGGCGGTTGAGGGCATCGTAGTTGGTGCGGGTTGTGAAGAGCGGCTCCTCCAGAGTTACATTTGTCAACCAGTCCAGCGTTGCTGTGTAATCCGCTGCCAGCCGCCGGTTGCTGTGTAGTAGATTTCCCTTGAAATCGTACTCTTCATTGGTGGTAAAACCGGAGCCATCGTAGTGCCGGAACACCTTACCGCGGTGGTTCAGGGCATCGCCGCGGTTCTCGCCGTACACGACGCGTTCGACGAGCATCTCGGTCGATGAACCCTGGCGCATGTAGACCTCGGTTGGGCGCTGCAGTTCATCGTACAGGTTGCGCAGCCTGTGACCGCGGCTGTCCCAGGTGTAGACCGGCTTGCCCGCCGCGTTATTCAGCGTCCAACGTTCACCGGCCTCCATGCTCTCCTGGTGGATGCGACTGCCAAGTATGTCATATTTGTAGCGCATGATGATGCGATCCAGTGCATCGATCGCCTCGCGTAGATTACCCTCAATATCCGACCCGTTTCGGGTAGTGTATTGACCGTTGGTTCCATTATCCGCGACTGTCAAGAAGACCTGACCAAGAGCGTCGAAAAAGGAAAATGTGGGGGTCTTGGCGTGGGCGGCAGCCTTGCTGGCGGCAGACTGCTCCTCTGCTCCCAGCCCGCCGCCGGAACGCCGGGCGTACCATGTCGGCAGGTATTCTGCTTGGGGAAGTCGCTGGAAGAAATTGCCCACATCCGTGTCAAGGGCCGGGTCTATTTGTAGCACATTGTCGTTGACGTCCCAGCTTTCCTGCCGCCAGGGGTCGAATATCACCTTATCATAGGCCTGATTCGGGTGGAGGGTGGCGATAACCCGGTCTAGAGGATCGTAGAATAGGATTGGGCTGACGCCCTCCTGCCTGGCGAACTCGAATTCATGCCTGGAGCTGAAGAATGGCTCGTACTTACGAACGGGTTTCCCTTTGTTGTTGAATATCGTCCAGCCGCTTCCCACCCAGCGTGGGTTGACATCCGCCCCGCCCTCTACAAACGGTCCCGGTTCAGCCTGGACCTTCTTCTGGATCTCGCGGCCGAAGCCATCCGAGTAGGTGAGACTGTGCTGGATTCGGATCTGCTGGCCGGCTGCCAGGTCCGACTGGTGGGTCTCGCGCGCCAGGGTGTAGACGACCGCCGGCTGCGGCTCAGGATCGCCCTGAGTGCGCTGGTAGGCGAATAAATCGTAAACCAGACGGGTGGCGGCACCTTCCAGGATGTCTTCCGGGTTGATCAGGGGATCCTGGAGGTGCGAGAGGACCGTAGCCTGATCCAGGTCGGTTTTAAAACTGGTGAGTGAATCGCCCCGCGTTTCTGCGGCTTTGCCCATAACAGCCGTGCCGACCACCATTCCTACCGCGTCAAATGTGACTGCCGAGCGGTTGCCATTGGGATCAGTGACCATGGTTGGTTGAAGCAAGCGGTAGTCGTTTCCGGGGGTAATATTTCCCTGGGCATCGCGCTCCCCGACCGTGGTCTTGTTCTGCAACGCATCCTCGGTTTCCAGCAGCAACAGATCATAGGCATCAAATTTTATGGAGGTCTTATTCCCAAAGGGATCAGCGTACTGGGTGGGCAGGTAGAAGTGATCGACAGCATCAGCGCTGAAAAGAGGCTTCCCGGAAGGAATCCACCAGTTGGCGTCACCTTCGCTGTGGACGAAAGCCCCGTCACCTGACAGCATGGTATCGGTGACCCGGCTGGCGTAGATCTGCGTGATCAGCGCCGGTGTGAAGGCCAGCTTGTAGCTTTCGTAGGGCAGGCCGAGCGATTCCAGGTCGCCTAGTGCCAGCGGGCTGGAGAGATCGTCCCGGTAGTACAGCTGGCGGACGTGCTCGATCAGCCGGCACGAAGGCGCGCCCAGGCTGCTCTCATCGACATCCCACGGCTCGTAGGGCAGGTCGTGCGCCCCGTCACAAGCCGCTAGGACATTTGCGGCCATCTCTGTAAAGCGAAACAGATTGGTCACCCCCGATTGACTGGCAGCCGGGGTGATCCCGAGCAGTTGCCTGGTGCGCGATTCGCTCTGCAGTGGGGCGCGGTAGGCATCCTGTTCGTCGACCGGGGAGGTGACACTGTTCTCCGCATAGGTGATCAGGGTGCGTGCCTGTTTCTTCTTGTCATCGGACGTCAGCAGGCTGTCTGTGTCTTCAAAACGCCGTCCGTAACCGATGGAAACCGACTGCAGCACGTTCCCGTAGTCGTCCACCGACAGCACCATCGCGTGGGAGACGCGCGGGTCGGCCACCAGACTCCCATTAATCTCATACAGCTTGCGCTCGTAGTGGAAATTCAACGTCTCACGAGGATGGGTAAAGAACACGGCGTGGTGGTTATCTTCGAGCGGCTGGAGGCACTCGATGGTGAAATTGCGCTCGGAGACGCTGTAGGGACGGTCCTGCTCTTCGCTGCCGTCCAGGGCGTAGATCTCCTGGCGCAAGGTGGACCCCTTCAGCGCACGACAAGCCTGGCGCTCCTCCTCGGCGGACAAACCAGACGGCAGGACGGTATCATCCAGTAGCATGGCCTCCAGCTGGGATTCGCTCAGGCCGGCGACGCCTTGGCTGAGGTCAGATTCGCTGTAATACTCCTCCTCGAACTGCTTCGAGGTGGCTCCCCCAGTTTTAGAGGCACCGGTGTGGAACCAGGTGCGGGTCAGCACAGGTGGCACATGCGAGGCGCTCTCCAGGTTGGTGCTCATCCCCAGCTGCACATCCGCATCCGTCTTCAACGCATTGAACTCCTCGGTATCCCACGTTTCCACCAGCCCGAAGCCGCGGAACTCGCGCTCCGCCCCGTCGAAGTAACCGTGGTGGTAAGCATAGCGGGTGACGAAGAAGTTACGGCTGATGCGGTCGAAGGTCTCCACCCGCTCGACCACGTGCACCGGGAAGGGCAGCCGGGTGATCCAGGGGTGGCCAGCCAGCCTGTCCTCGATGTAGAACCGGGTCGAGGGGGCGTAGCGGATGCACGTCTCCGCCCCCAGGTTATTCCTGATCCCCACTAGCAGGTGGGGCTTCTCGCCTCCCATCAGGTCGATGTAGCGCATGGGAAGGTTTGCGTCAGCCGGGAGCGGCGAAGACCAGACCAGGCAGGCGGTGCCGCTGCCGAGCAAATCCAGGACGGACAGCGAGGTAATGTCGACCGCCAGCGGGAACTGGTCCAGCTTGCTTGCCTCGCCCCAACCGTTCCCAGACTGGTTGCGCCAGATGTGGACCGCCCCCTGCTTCACATAGAGGATGTCGGTCGTCCCGGAACCGTCGATATCCGCCAGGTGGATCCTCTTCTGCTCGAACTGGTCGGGCTCGTCGAAGACCGGCGGATCCGCCATGCTGACCCTGGCGCCGAAGCGTCCGTAGCCCAGGTTGGGCCAGTAGCAGACCTCGCCGTTGCGGATGCGCACCAGGTCGATCAGCCCGTCGCCGGACATGTCTGCCAGGTAGATGGACTGCGTGCCGTCTGCAAAAAGCAGCCGGGGCCCCTTTTCTTCATCAACCGCCTGCCTCACCTCCCCGGCTTGTTCGAAGCCTGCCTCTGCCAGGGAGGCATACCAGGTGAAGGACTCGTCCTCGGTGATCAAGATATCGGCATGCCCGTCCCCGGTGAGATCGACGAAGCGCAGGTTGGGATCCTGGAAGTTGGTGTTGGGAAGCGAGCGGAAGGGAACGAACTTCTCCCAGCTCTCTTCCGCCGTGCGCTCGAAGTAGCCGGACAGGGGCGGCGCGAACTGGACCAGGTCGAGTTGGCCGTCGCCGGCCAGGTCCAGGAACTGCTGCTGACTGGCGGGCAGGTTTCCCGGTACGGGGGCTTCGACCACCCGCTCCAACGGGCCGAAGCGTGGCAGGAGGCTTGAGCCGTTCCCACCCTCCTGCGGCCTGCTCAGATTGCGCTTGTAGTACCAGGCGCCGGAGTGTCTGGATAGTATGCCGGACAGCCCCTCCCCGTCCAGGTCGACCCATATGTATTCGGGCGCGGCCAGCCCGGCCGGCAGGTTCTGAATAGAATCGGGATCGACAGCGCGAACCGTTTCGTCAATCTGGAACTGGGAGAACTCGAACTCGACCGGCGGAAGGCTCTTCCTCAGGAACTGGCTGCCTGCCTTGCGGACGTAACCGCAGTGGGTGACGGACACCAGGTAGGAGGCAAAAGGCGTGGCCTCATACTCCAGGTCGGTTGAGCTCACCAGGCAGTCTGTTCCAACGGTCTCGTTGGGGAAGTGGTGGAACATCAGCACGCGCTGGCAGAGGCGGTAGGTGCGCAGCTCGAAGCCGGCCCGGTAGCTGGAGAAGGGATCTGGGCGCACCTCCCATGTCGCCTGCGGCTGGGAGGAGGCCGTGACCAGTTCATTGCCCTGCGCATCTGCCGGGAGTGCCTGGAGGTGCTCGCCGTAGTCGAAGACCACCTCGAAGAGCCAATCCGTGCGGATGGACAAGTCTTCCCCGGATCGGCGCGGGGTGAGGTTGCCGTAGCGGATGCGCTTTGGATAGCGCTGGGCTGAGCGGCTCGAGGCGGTGCGGTTCTTCTCCTCGATCCGCAAAATCTCCACCCCGTTTGAGTCCTCCGCCTTGTACTCGTAGTAGATGGCATTGCCCTTGTCATCGTAACTTTCGCAGATCAGCCAGCTGAAAATTCGTATTGGATCTGCCGGATCGGCGATCCTTGAGGCTGCAGTCTTGCCGTAACAGGTTGTGATATTATCCTTGGAGATCGATCGCCAGTGGACCTCATCCGTCTGCTTGTTCGTCCAACGTTCGATGCGCGCGAACAGCCCCTCCACCCTGGGTCGATAGCGCTTGACGGTGTAGGAGATGCCCCCCACCTGGCGGGTCTTTTCCATCACTTGCCAGCCGCCGCCGCTCTGCTCCAGCACGGGGACCAGGTCCTCCGCGCCGGACAGGATGAAGACGTCCGACTCCTCCTGGTTGCGGTAGCGCGGCAGGCCTTTGTCGGTCTTGCGCGTGATGCAGGGCAGGGAAAGGTTCCAGCCCAGGCCGAAGGGTGCGTTGCCGGAGCCGGAATCGTAGCTGATCGATAATTGAGGACCAAACCCCTGGCGGCCGGGGGATGTCACCAGGGGGACGCTGATCGAACCTGTGCCGGTCGTGGGATTGGCGGAGAATTTCTCGCCGATGCCGCGGATCGCTCCGCCGCCTTTCGGCAGAGAGATCGCGGGCGGAGATAACTGCCCATCCCTTGGCTTTTGAGCCTCGGCCCCTTGTGGCACCTTCTCAGCCATGCCTCCCAACCTTTTCCACGATCATCTGCTGATGACTGGCCCACCGATTTGCATGCACCCGGACGCTCTGGTTGGCAACCGCGGTCGTCTGAAAGTGTCTCCACACGAATTTCGACTTCTATTATTATATAGAGCCGGAGGCATAAATACAACACCCCCGCCGCACCCGGATCAGGGCTGGGCTTCGGACAAGACGATCGAGATTGCCTGGGCCTGGCTGCGCCTCCAACCCGATAGCCAGCTCAGCCGCTGGTATCAAGAGCGCTTTGCCTAAGGTGGCAGCCGGATGCGCCGCATCGGCATCGTCGCTCTGGCATGTAAGCTGTTGATCAAGCTGTGGAAATACCTTGAAAAGGGTTCAATCCCAGAAGGAGCCTGCCTGAAACCCAGTTGCCTGCCCGATCCCGGCTGAACCACTTCTGCTAGAGCGATTGTGCTTCCTCCGGCCACCCTCTCAAGGGATCGCTTCGCTCGGCTCCCTATCGGTCGCCGCCCTTGACTGGGGCCCGGCCTCCGGGAAAGCGCCCTGCTTATGAAGTGGTTCAGCCAGAAAATATCCACTCGCACACGCTGGCGCTAACATGATTGGATCTTAACAGCTTTCGAGATCCCTACTCCTGAAAGGATCACTTCCCCCTGGTGTGAGCTGCCCGTTATTCGGACGGGTTTTCCTCTGGAGACCGACAATACGATGGGGCAGCTCCCAAAAAGTTTCACTCGCCTCCAAGCGAAGACACTATTGGGTGTCCGGTCATGGATCGGCACGGATAGAAGTTTGTTGGAGTGAGTTTTCCCTCCACGCTTCATGGAACCGAGTTGATCAGCGGCATCATCGGCAGTTGTAGAACGAATTACCCGCAAATTGCGAGCAAGGTGCCAGATCAGGCGAAACCCGAAAGCCGTGTCAAACGGATACCCCGCTTCGTCAATGAAGCCGATGAAAAGCAAGAAGTTCACCTCATGCCATTTGCCAGTGCGCTCTTATCCAATCTCGCCGAACGGACGCTTGTGCTGGTGATGGATGGCAGTGAAGTGGGGCGAGGCTGTCTGGCTCTGATGCTGAGTGTCCTCTATCGTAGCCGGGCCCTCCCAATTGCTTGGTTGGTGATCTCGGCCAAGAAGGGACACTTTTCACAGGAGAGATACATCAAACTCCTGTCAGCCGTCCAGAACCTTATCCCATCTGCGCAGATGGGCTCTTTTGGGCGATGGCGAGTTCGATGGCATCGAATTACAGGCCAAACTGACTGATTTTGACTGGAAATATGCCTGTCGAACCTCCGGCAACACCATTCTGTACGACGGCGAAGAGTTCTCGTTCCAAGACTTGCTCTTGCAGTCTGACATGTGTTTGAGCCTGCCCGATGTCTTATCTACACGGCAACGCTTCGGCCCAGTATTGGCAATCACCTGGTGGCGCAAAGACTATTTCGAGACCTTCTTCTCAGACCAAAAAAGCAGAGGCTTTCACTTGCACAAAAGTCATTTGTCCAACCCTGCTCGCCTGGCAAGATTGATGCTCGCCGCTTGCCTGGCTTATCTTTGGATCGTCTATCTCGGCGCTTGGTCAATCCAGCAAAAACTCCATACTGCGATCCATCGAACCGACCGTTGCGATTTGAGCCTGTTCCAACTTGGCCTGCGGGTAATTGAACATCTCTTGAATTTCAATCTGCCCATCCCGGTCTCGTTCACTGACTTTTCACATGCTTATCCGCAGTTTGTCCGGTAGAGAAAAGAAGCCCCCGGATTGGAGAGGCCCGAGAGAGGCCGCCTATCTGCTTGCGCAGGGTTCTTTCCAGGCTTCGTGGATGAACAGCACTGGAAGGAACCTGCCTGTAGAGAAGGGAAGGACATACGGTTTTTGCTTCAGCGGCTGGTCGCCACAACGATGGCGGTGGCCAGCTCCTGGCTGTGCGACAGGCTGACCGCCCAGTTCTTCAGACGGCGCAGGCGGGCGATCGTCCGGGCCCGACCGTGCAGGACCAGGTAGGGCTCACCGCTGCGGTGGTGGCGGGTCTCGACTTCGCGCCAGCTGACAGGTCCGATGCCGGTGCCCAGAGCCTTAACGGCGGCCTCCTTGGCGGCGAAACGGACGGCCAGGGCTTCGGCGCGGCCGCGGCATTCGGCGATCTCCGTCGCGGTGAATACGCGTTGCAGGAAGCGCTCTCCGAAGCGATCGAGGGCGGCCTGGATGCGGGGGATCTCGATGATGTCGATACCGGTTTTGAGGATCATGAAGTTACGGCCCGGCGATGGCGGTGGCCAGCCGGTCGGGGTCGAGGTACTTGCGGGCGGTCTCGACGACCTCTTCGGGGGTCACGGCCCGTAGAAGATCGGCGTAACGCTGGTAGTAGTTCAGGCCGAGGCCGTAGCGCTCGATGTTGAGCAGGGCTCCGGCCACGCCGGCATTGGACTCCAGCGAGAACGGCAGACGCCCGATGAAGTTGGACTGGCTGTCGGCCAGTTCCTCGGCACTCACGCCGAGAGAGAGGAAGCGGGCGATCTCGCCGCAGATCAGGTCGCGCGCCTTCTGGATATTTCCCGGGTTGACCCCGGCGCTTACTTCCCAGGCTCCCGGGCCGATGCCGGCGTGGAGAGTTGAGTAGGCGTAGTAGGCCAGCCCCGACTTCTCGCGCACCACGTCGCCGATACGGCCCATCATGCCGAACTGGCCGAGGATCGAGTTACCCAGCAGGGCAGCGTGGAAGCCGGGGTCACGACGGGTCGGGCCGGATGTGCCGATGATCAGGTCGCTCTGCGATTTGCCGGGAATTTTGACCCGGCTGGTGACTGCCCGGGTGAGGGGCTTGAGCGGCGGCAGGACGGGAAGCTCAGGCTGTGCGGGATTCGACCAGTTTCCGAGAACCTTCTCGGCCTGGGTGACGGCCTTCTGCGGGTCGATCGCTCCGACGATGGCCAGGACCATGCCGCGTGGCCCGTAGTGATGCTGGTGGAAGGCGGCCAGGTCGTCGGGGGTGATGGCCTGGATGGTCTCGACCAGTCCGTCTTCGGGACGGCTGTAGGGATGGCCCTTGAAGACCAATTTGTCGAAGGTCAGGCTGGCCATCTCAGAGGTGTCCTGGGCGCGCATCGCCAGGCCGGTCAGCAGCTGGGCTCGCAGGCGTTCGATCTGTTCGGGCGGGAAGGCCGGCCGGCGCAGAGCCTCACCCAGCAGGCCGAGCAGCAGCGGCAGATCCTCCGACAACGATCGCCCGCTGAAGCCGGCGGTGTGGACCCCGGCGCTGAACGACAGGCTGGCTCCGACAGACTCGAGGGCGTCGTACAGGCCCTGCATGTCGTGTTCGGCGGTGCCGCGCATCAGGGCCGTGGCAGCGAAATTCGCCAGACCCAGGGCTTCATCGGGGTCGAACAGGCTGCCGGCCTGGACGTAGCCGCTGATCACCACCGAGGGGCTGTTGGGGTTCAGGCGGGACAGCACGGTGACGCCGTTGGCCAGCACGGCCCGGGTGGTGTCCTCAGGCCCGGGAAGGGCCGAGCGCGGCCGGATCATGCCCCACCTTCCTGATGCGGCAGGTAGATGCCGACGACCCGGTTGCGGGGCAGCAGGAGCTTACGGGCTGCTTTCTGGACCCTGGCCGGCGTGACCCGGGCCAGGTGGTCAAGGTAGGTCAGGAACCAGTCATAGCTGGCGAACATCTCGGCGTTGCCCAGCCAGAAGGCCTGGTTGGTGATGCTCTCCGACCCGTAGGCGAACAGAGCCCGGGCCTGCTTGATCGCCCGCCGGATCTCGTCGCTGCTGACCGGTTCTTCCTGCAGGCGGCGGATCTCGGCGTCCAGGGCCTCCAGGGCCTCCTCCGGCTTGCGGAGTGGGTGGACAGTGATCGTCACGGTGTACAGGAATGGGTCGGCGGTGGGCAGCAGGCTGCCGCCAACTGAGACCGCCAGCTCTTTTTCTACCAGGGCCTGGTACAGACGCGAGGTCTTGTTCGAGACGCCTCCGCCGCCAAACATGTTCAGGCTGGTTGGGCCGGTCAGCAGGCTGTCAAGCACGCTCAGGGGGAAGAAGTCGGGGGCGGCGGCGGCCGGGGCACGGTAGGAGACCTGGATGAAGGTCGTCTCGCCGGGGCCTTCGACCGTCAGCCGGCGTTCGCCGCGCGGCTCCGGTTCGGGGCGCAGCAGGCGCGGAGGCTGGTCACCGGCCGGGATCGGCTCATACAGCTCCCGGATGCGGGCCAGCAGGGCTTCGCTCTCGAAGTCACCGGCCACGGCCATGACGGCGTTGTTGGGCACATAGAACGTGCGGTAATGGTCGTAGAGGTCATCGCGCTGCAGCGATCGCAGGTCGGCCATGTCGCCGATCGTCTCGTGCTGGTAGGGGTGGACCCGGAAGGAGGCGTGCTGGACGTCTTCACTGAGACGGAAGAGCGGCTCGTTTTCGCTGCCTTCACGCTCGGAGATCACCACTGTGCGTTCCGATTCGATCTCCTGAGGATCGTAGAGACAGTTGACCATCCGGTCTGCCTCCAGGCGCAGGGCCAGGTCGATCCTGTCGGCCGGCATGGTCTCGAAGTAGGTCGTCCAGTCGAGGTAGGTCAGGGCGTTCCAGATGCCGCCGTCGCGCGAGATGGCCCGGTCGAGCACGCTGGGTGGAAATTCGGGTGTGCCCTTGAACTGCATGTGCTCGACCCAGTGCGAGATGCCGGTCCGGCCGGTCGGCTCGTCGCGGACGCCGACCCGGTACCAGACCCACGAACTGATCAGGGGGGCGGTATGGATCTCCTTCAGCAGGACCAGCAGACCATTGGCGAGGGTCGTGCGAGTGACGGGTTCGGTCATGACACCTCCAGGAGCGCCGATTTTACCATTATGGGATGAAATACCACCACTCGCAGAGCGAACGGAAGACCCGGCAGAAGGGCTTGTCATCCAGGTTCACCTCACCGTTGTAGAACGTGGCCACGTACGGCTCGACGGCATCCTGCAGGCCGACGAAGGGGGCGTGCAGTTCGGTCTGGTTGAGCGGGATGTTGACCGTTACGTCCATGGAGACCGGGATGTCAGCCTCGACCGGGACGACCAGGTTGAGCTGCACTGGCAGGATCGTCCCGGCCGGCAGGACGATGTTGGCTGGCGCGTTGTTTATGTTCAACCCGCCAGTGGACACCGTGACACGCGCCCCGTTGATGGTCGTGTTCTGGGTCAGGACCACATCGGTGGCCTGGTTGATCGTCACCGGGATGCTGGCGTGGACGGTGGTGCTGATCGGGAGGGTGGTGACGATGCTGGCCGCGTCCATGGCGCCGAAGTTTTGGTACAGGCCCTCATAGAGGATCCCGTTGACGACCATGTCTTTGAGCATGAACGTGTAGCGAGCCAGGATGATCAGGGCGGCGATCAGGATGATGTTGACGATCAGGGAGATCGTCCCGGTGATCGACCAGTACGCTCGCAGGGTCTTCTCGCTTTCCGGGCGACGCATGATGCGGTTGAGCAGAGGCAGCTGCATGCGCCGGCCGTTGTGGGTGGCCGATTCGATCGCCCGCAGGCGCAATCCGGGGTTGATGCTTCTGCTGGTCGGCTGGGCGGATCGGGGGCCGGTCTCCTGCGCTGGGGCCGGGTGCGGGCCGGTCTGGCTGACGGTCGGGCGCCCGGGAGCGGGTGGGCTGCGCCGCTCGAATCGGGCACCTGACCCCTGTCCCGCGCTGCGTACGGGTCCGGTCCTGGTTGTCTTCCCCTGGTCCTGCTCGGGACCCCGTTTCTGGCTTTCCTCACGCCTGAAGAACAGCGGCTTCAATGGGCGCCGTTTTTGCTCCCTGCCCGCCTCGGGCTTGACCACCCGGGGGCCGTGGACAACCCGGTGCGGCGCGGGTCGTTCTTGCGGAGTCTCCTTCGGCCTGGAAGGCTGGGCTACTTCCTGCAGTTCTTCGGGATCCGACCTGGATGAATCGAGTAGTTTCATACGCCTCCTGCCTGAAACGCTTGCAGTGGTACGGGTTGGCTCAGCGGACAGCGGCCCCGCCGTTCTCCGCTGAGCCGGTGTTAGGCGGGTTCTGGTTTTCCATATACTTTGATCAAGCGTATCACTTCATCTGGCCTGCGTGTTGTAAAAGCGATATCACGAACAGGACCTTTCTTGATCTTCAGATTGAGAACAACTCTGGGGAATTCGAGAAAGTTGAACATCGCTCGATATCTTCCAGCGATTGATGTGAAATGGATTCCCGCTCCTCCGACGCGTTGGATCGAGGTGGTATCAAGAGAACAAGCCTCTATGTTTTTAAGCGGGATAATCCACTTGAAGATGCCAAACCTGAGTTGTAAATTCGACCTGTCCAGTTGAAGGATGAGTATTCTGTAGTTCAGGGAATAGAACATGAAAAAGGCGAAAAGGCAGAAAAACAAGATGGACCATCCCCCGAGGAGTTGGATCCCTGCGAACCAGGAGAAAGGGATGAGGAACAAGATCGTAAGACCGACGAAAAGAGCTTCCGTCTTTTTGGATGAGGTTTTCTCAAGGTAGAGGGGAGCGATGGTCATGGTGGATGTCTTCCTCTGATCTCCGAGAAGGGTTTGACCTCCGTCGCCTAACTATAGCATAGACTTCGAAAACGCGGGGAAAGGCAAAGAATGAAATTTAAAAACGGTCCCGCAGAATCCGGGACCTGCTCTCCTGAAACGAAGAGATTCCTGTGTGTTTTGAGGATCTTCTCTGTGCGCCGCGGCTGTGCAGCGATTCCCGTCGTTTCAGATCACCCGACCTCTTCGAGGATGGTCCGGGCCAAACGGTGGGCGCGTACAGGTGCGTCGCCGACGTGGTCGCGGGCGTTCATCAGGTCCCGGATCTCGGTCGCGGTCAGGTGGGCCAGCAACCCGGCGTCAGCGCATAAGGTTTCGATCAGCGGGTTCTCGCCGCCGGTCTTGAGGATCTCCCAGGCCTGCATGGCATGGGCCCGGATGGATTCGTGCATCGCCTGGCGGTCTGCGCCGGCCTTGACCAGGGCCATCAGGACCCGCTCGGTGGCAGCGAATGGACCGTAGACGGCGAAGTTGCGCTGGATGGCGGCCTCGTCGACTCGTAATTGGGAGAGGATGCCGGTGGCCGTGTGCAGCAGTTCGTCCACTGCCAGGCAGGCCTCGGGCAAGAGGATGCGCCGGTTGGCCGAGTCGTCCAGGGTCCGCTCGAGCAGTGAGTGGGCGGCGTTGTCCCAGGCCAGGCGGGGCAGCCCGGCCAGGTAACGGGCCAGCGAGTTGATCTTTTCGGCCTGGACCGGATTGCGCTTGAAGGGCATGGCCGACGAGCCAACCTGTTTCTCGCCGAAGGGTTCGCCCAGCTCGCCGAAGGGCGGCGATTGCAGCAGGCGCAGGTCGAAGGCGAATTTATACAGCGAACCGCCCAGCCCGGCCAGGGCCGAGAGAACGGTGTAATCCTGGCGGCGCGGGTAGGTCTGCGAGGTGACCGGGAAGAAGGGCAGGTCCAATCTGGCGGCGAGCGCCGCTTCAAAGGCGGGCAGTTCTCCGGCGCCAATCAATTCTGCGTAGGCGGCCCCCGTCCCGACCGCGCCCTTGAAGCCCTTGCCGCGCAGGCCAGTCCGCTGCTGGCCGATCGCCCGGTAATCTTCGAGCAGGTCCTGGCCGTAGAGTGCCAGGCGGTACCCCAGCGTGGATGGCTCGGCTGGTTGGATGTGCGTGAAGGCCATCACCGGGGTCTCAGCCCATTGTGCGATCAGCCTGCTCACGATGCGCAGGAGATCGGCCAGCCTGGCGAGGATCAGGTCGAGCGCCTGGCGCAGGCGCAGGACGTCGGTATTGTCCTCGACGTCCATCGAGGTGGCACCCAGGTGGAGGATCCCGGCCCCGACCGGAGCCTGTTCGGCGAAGGTGCGCACCTCGGCCATCAGGTCATGCTGGATCTCGGACTCGATCGCCAGGGCGCGCGGGATGTCGATCGCCTGCATGTGCTGGCGCAGGTTGGCAACCTGTTCGGCACTGACCAGCCCGTACTCGCTCTGGACCTCGGCCAGGGCGACCCAGATCTGCCGCCAGAGGAGGCGCCTGTGGTGCTCACTCCAGATGGCCCGCATGGCGGGGGTGGCATAGCGCCAGGAGAAGGGGGAGAGGTAGTTGCGATATGTGCTCATCGGGTTTTCCTGTCTGCAGGATGTCTGGTCAAGGCCCATTATACGCGCAAATGCGGGCCGGCCGCCACTTCGCATAACAGATTCGTAAGTTGTAGGAACTTTTCCTCTCTGTGAACGTTATATATACAAGATTTCGAAAGGAGGTCCCCATGTTGATCTTTGCTGTTGTCGGTGCTGTCATTATGCTGGTCGTCGCCCTGGCGGGCGTGATCACCGCCCAATGCGATTCAGACGATCTGCGCAGGATGGGGATTCGGCGCTAGCCCGTCTTCTTTGACCAACTGACCTGGCCGGCGTTTCGCCGCGCCAGGTTTTTTTCTTCCCCCCTGTGAAGGTTCTGATCGACCTGAATCCTGGCACTGCCACAGGAATGCTGTGGGGAACCATTCCTGACCGGGGCAGTTCCTTTGCAGGAGTTCTCATCCTACCCAGCCCCAGATGACGAACTGGGCGGTGAAGAACAGCAGGCCGGGCCAGGAGAGGTACAGGACCAGCCGGTTGACCCAGGCCTTCTGTCCCCACAGGCCGAGCAGGAGGAAGGCCGGGAAGATCTCCAGAACATAGCGGGTCATGGCTACCAGCGGTTGGGGGGATCCCATGCGGGTCAGGAAGAAGAGGATCAGCACGGCGGCGTACAGGCCATAGATGCGGGGTAATTTTGTCCAGATGAAGACCGTCAGGACGATGAAAACCAGGGAAAAGGTCAATTCGATCAGGTTCTCGGCGACCAGCTGGCCAAGGAATATGCGCCGAACAGCCTCGAGGATGTTCAGGCCGGGCAGAGTCAGGGTCCCGCCGCGGGCATTGAGAGCGTCCAGGATGGCGGTCGGGGGCCGGCCGAGTCCCAGCCAGATCCAGGCCGGGAAAATGGCATAGAGCCCCATCATCAGGGCGCCGGCAGCCAGGCCACGCCCGGCAATCTGGCGGCGTTCGACGAGGCTGGCCTCCCCAGCCTCCTGCCAGGCGGCCCAGAGGGCGTAGGCCAGCGGGACGACCAGGAACAACCCCGTGATGCGAGTCAGGGCGGCCAGTCCGCCCCACAGGCCGGCCAGGGCCCATTTTTGACGGCGCAGTGCGTGCAGGCACAGGATTGCCAGGAGCAGGAAGAGCGACTCGCTGTAGGCGGCTGCCAGGAAGAAGGCAGTCGGGAAGCAGGCCAGGTACAGGACGCTGCGCAGGGCGGCCGGATCGTTCTGGAATTCGAAGCGTGCCAGGTTATAGGCGGCGATCAGGCAGCCCAGGAAGGCCAACCCGGAGACCAGCAGGCCTGCGGCGAGCGTGTTCCCGCCGGTCAGCACAGCGGCAGCCAGGTGCATCAGCAGGGGGTAGAGTGGGGGGGTGAACAGGGCCGTATCGAAGGCGGTGTAGCCGCGTTCCGCGATGGCCTGGTATTGGGGCGTGTCCCAGCGCTGCCAGGGTTCCAGCCAGGGGCGGGTCTCGAGCTCGACGCCCACGTAGTAACCCGGGTCGCCGCCGGGCGCGCCAAGGTCCGGGAAGATCAGCCGTACTCCCCGGGCCCAGCCCATAAGCAGGGCTTCGATCACCAGGAAGACGAGCAGGATTTTAGCGAGGCGATAGCTGGGTACCGACATCGTAAGGAATTCGGGAAGGGTCACAAGGAAGCACAAATTTGACAGCGATCCCCTTGCCGGGATGACTCTGTGCACGGTGGCCCTGGGTGAGACCGCAGGAAACGAAAAGGCCGGGAGTTTCCTCGCGGCCCCAGGAAAAACAAGGGTGGATTCAGGTAGAGATGTATTCTCTCAAATTATGCTCGACGGCGTAGGCAGCGGCCTCGGCCCGGTTATTGACGCCCAGCTTGGAGAGGATGCTCGAGACGTAGTTGCGCACCGTGCCTTCGCCCAGGAACAGGGCCTTGGCGATCTCGCGATTGGTCTTGCCTTCCGAGACCAGCAGCAGGACATGCTTTTCCTGCTGGCTGAGGTGGGCAAAGGCCGAGGCCTCCTCTTCCTTGACTGCCCGGCGCACCTCCTGGAAGACGCGCTGGGTCACGGCCGGGTCGAGCAGAGCCTCGCCGCGCCCGACTGCCTCCAGGGCCCGCACCAGGCCTTCGCTCTCGATCTGCTTCAGGATATACCCTGACGCGCCGGCCCGGATGGCCGAGAAGAGCATTTCGTCCTCGGCGTAGGATGTCAGCATGATGACCCTGGTATTGGGGTAGCGGTGGGTAATCTCCTCGCAGGCTTCGATGCCTGAGGTCCCCGGCAGGCGGATGTCCATCACCACCACATCGGGTTGGGTGTTTCCGACCATTTCGATCGCCTCGCGGGCTGTGGACGCCTCGCCGACGACTTCGAACTGAGGGTGCCGATCGAGCAGAGCCTTCAACCCCAGCCGGACAACTTCGTGATCATCAACCAGTAAGACACGTTGTTTGGGCATGCAGACTCCTTCCCGAAAAGTATAGCCGAGAGTGGGGTGGATGGCAAGGATGCCCGGCGGCTGGTTTGGAGGGCCGAAAAAGAAAAGCGCGGCCGTTCGGCCGCTTCGGCTCATTCCGGTCCTTCATTTACAACTGGTTTCAATCCCCCGGGCTGCTTTCTGCCTTTGTCCCCCCGGTGCGGTGGTCGGTGCTGTACCAGCCTGGGCCCTTGAAGACCACCGCCGGCGTAGCATACACCCGCCGGACGTTGGCGTGCCCGGATGGGCAACGCACCTGCGCTGAATTCTCGGCAAAGGACAATTGCTTTTCGAAGGTCTGACCGCAGATGGGGCAGGTGAAATCGTAGCGGGGCATGGTTTCTCCAGGAGCAAGGGGCGGACTTGCGTCCGCCCCTGTGGGGATGGTTATTTTGCCTTGACGGTGATCGTCTTGGGCCTGACGGCTTCGGCCTTGGGCAGCGTGATGGTCAGTACGCCGTCCTCGAATTCGGCCTTGGCCTTGTCGGACTCGACCTCGGTCGGCAGGCGCAGGGTCCGCTCAAAAGCCCCGTAGCGCGATTCGCGCAGGTGGTAGGTCTTGTCCTGTGACTCTTGCTTGTCCTTGAACTCGCCCTTGAGGCTCAGCAGGTCGCCGGTGATGGCGATCTCGACCTCGTCGCTTTTCATGCCAGGCAGGCTGGCGCGCACGACGACCTGGTCCTTGGTCTGGTACAGGTCAAGGACGGGCGCTCCAAAACCGGCCGGCATACCGCCTGGGCGGGTGTAGGCGTCGTCGAAGAGCCGGTCCATGGCCTCACGCAGTGAGACCATTTCACTGAGGGGCTCCCAACGGATTAGATTGGACATCGTATGTTCTCCTTTCTTTTCCGAAAATGGTGGATTTACAGTGTGAATCATACAGGGCCTGCGTTAGAAAAACGCAAGCCCTGCGTTAAAAAAATGTCAGAATCGGGTTTCAGCCCGCTCGATCGCGCCGGAAATCGATGAAGCGGTAGCCGATGCCGCGCTCGGTCAGGATGTACCGCGGGTTGGCCGGGTCGGCTTCCAGTTTCTGGCGCAGGTAATTGATGTACAGGCGCACGTAGTGCGGCTCGTCACGGTACTCGTAGCCCCAGACCTTGGCCAGCAGCTGGTCGTGCGAGACCACCCAGCCGGCATTTTGCACCAGGTGATAAAGCAGGCGGTACTCGGTCGGGCGCAGCTTGACGATCTTGCCCTCCAGCCAGACCTCGCGCCGGTCGAAGTCTATCTTCAGGCGGTCGTCGACCTCGATCAGGCCGTGCATTGCGCCGCTGGCCCCCTCGGTGCGGCGCAGGACAGCCCGCACCCTGCCGACCAGCTCGCGCGGGCTGAATGGCTTGGTGACATAGTCGTCGGCCCCCAGTTCCAGGCCGCGCACCCGGTCGTCCTCCTCGCCCTTGGCGGTCAGCATGATCACCGGGACGGTGTTGATCTCGCGGATCATTTCCAGGACCTCGAAGCCATCCAGGTCGGGCATCATCACATCGAGCAGGATCAGATCGGGGGTCTGGTCGCGCAATCGGGCGAGGGCCTGCTTGCCATTGAAGGCCTCGGCGACGGTAAAGCCGTCGTGCTCCAGGTTGAGGCGGATGAAGCGCACCATCCGCTCTTCATCATCCACGACCAGGATCTTGCGGCGTTGTTTCTCTTCTGCCATCTGGTTATTCCCTTACGAAACCGATGATCTCTTCTTCCGCCTCGGTCGGCAGGACCTCGATGAACGCGATCTGGCGGACCGGCCAGAAGACGGTCACCACGTCGTTCTGCAGGTAGTGGATGTCCTTCCCGTCGCGGCGGCGGGGATTGTGGACTTTGATGACCGTATCATTGGCGGCGGGCAGTTCATCCATTTCACCAACGATCGGATCTTCGTTGGCAATGTGTATTATGACTGAAGGAGACATCGCAATCAACCTTTCTCGGTCTGCTTTTCGCCGAACAGAACCTGCACTTTGAGTTTTCCCAGATAAAGTACATCCCCGTGGGTCAGCGGGGATTCCACGTACGGGGCCAGGTGGTTGCCGTTGACGTAGGTCCCGTTGGATGAGCCCAGGTCCATCACGATGATCTTCTCGTGGACCAGCTTGATGACCGCATGCAGGCGGGAGACACCTTGGGCGTAAGCGTTGTAGGGGGTCAGGTCGATGTCGGGCATGATCGGCTGGCCTTCGGCCACGCGGCCCAGGGTGAACTCGCTGCGCTCGGTCAGGGTCAGGATCTGTCCGCTGTCTACCATGTGCAGCGAAATCCACGAATCCGGAGCCATCGGGGGGGGCTTGGGAAATACGGTGGTGTCGGACGTCTTGATCTGCTTGCCCTCGGCAGTGCTGATCTCGTGCGTCCTGGCGCTGGCCCCTTCGATCAACTGGGTGCCGCATTCGCTGCAGAAAATGGCGCCTGGGACTTCCTGGTTCTTGCAATTGGGGCAGGTGATCATATCTTATCCTTCGCTGTTCCGGCCATCAGCAGGGACCGGGTGCCATATTTGATCTGCTTGCCACCGGCTTTGGAAATTACATGGTCCTTCTTCAGATTCTCAGCCTCCAGCATGACGGTCTTGGCCAGGCCGCGTTCTCCCCGTTCGAGCAGGTGGGTGGCCAGGCGCTCCAAGTGGCGGGAGGCCTGGTCGATGTCTCCGGCTTCGGCCTCCAATCGGGCCTGTTCCTGTAAGCGATAAAGGGTCAGCCTGGAGAGGGCTTCGACCACTTCCGGTGGCGGCGGTTCGGAACCGGCTTTGTCGGCCAGACCGCAGCGCAGCCGCACCGGCAGAGGCTCCGGCTGGGCTGTCAGGGCAAGGATCGAAAGGGACAGCTGTCCTTCCAGGAAAATGACCCCATCCTTCTGCAGGGCCTGTGGGCCGATCAGGAACTCCATCAGGACCCGCAAACCCTGGTCATGCAAAATGGGACCCAGCCGGATCGGGCTTTCCTGGGTCAGCAGGCCGGCCTCGGGTTGCAGCCGGAAGGCATAGCATAGTTTGACCCCTTCCGGGAGTTCGAACTCCAGGCTGGTCTCCTCGGCATAGACCTGCCAGAGGTGGTTGAATTTCTCGATCAGCAGTTGCTCGATCTCCTGCGGCTGGGCGACGAAGATGCTGCTGCCGCCGGTCCGTTTGGCAAGGTCGTCGAGCAGGGCATCATTCCAATCGTGGCCGATCCCCAGGCCGCTGATGCCAACCCCCTTGGCGGCTGCCATCTCGGCCAGTTTCAGGCATTGCTCTTCATCACCATAGGTCCGGCCGTCGGTCAGCAGGATGATGTGATTGACGCTGCCACGCTTCAGGTTGCGCTGGACCTCGGTGAAACCGAAGTCCAGCCCCTGGAAGATTTCCGTCCCGCCCCCGGTCTGGAGCATCTGGATGCGGGCCTCCAGTTTACCGGGCTCGCTGTTGTGCGTGGCCGGGATGACGGTCTCGGCCCGGTCGCTGAAGGCGACCACCGAAAAGGTGTCCTGCGGCCGCAGGCGGCGCATGATCTGGATGGCGGTCGCCTTGACCATGTCCATGTTGGCGCCCCGCATGGAGGTCGAGCGATCGAGTACCAGGCACAGGTTGAGCGGCGGGGCGACGATCGATCCGCCATCACTTGGGACGGCGTAGTTCAGCAACACGTAGACGAGCTGCTGTTCTTTCAGGCGCAGCAGGGTCTGGCGGCTGTAGAGGATCCTCTCGACCACTGGCAGGGAGGCGCGCTGCCCGGGGGGCAGGCGGGTGTCGTACTGGGCGCGCCGCTGGGGGTCTGCCAGGACCTCGTAGGCCTCCTGGATGTCCAGGAATAATTCCGTTTCCCCGGGGGCTTCGTTCCTGTCCGGGTGGAGCTGCCGGGCAGCCTTGAAGTAGGCTTTACGGATCGCATCGACAGAAGCGTTGCGCGGCAGACCGAGGAGTTCGTAGTAGTCTTTCGGTTGCGGCATTAGAGTAATTGCACCAGGACGGCACTGATGTTGTCCGGCCCACCGGCTTCATTGGCGGCTTTGACCATTTCCTGGCAGGCGCTGGTCAGATCTCGGGAGTTGAGCACGATCCGCAGGAGTTCGCTTTCGGAGATGACGCCCCACAGGCCGTCGCTGCACAGCAGCAGGTAGCCGGGTTGGGGGAACGGTGCAACAAAGATGTCTGGTTCGAGAGCCTCGCCCTGTCCTATGGCGCGGTAGAGCACGTTGCGGTCGGGACGGGTGGCGGCTTCCTCGGGAGTGATGTGTCCGAGCTCCTCCAGCCGTCTCACCAGCGAGTGGTCGCGGGTCAAGGCTTCGACGCGTCCGTCGGGGCGGATGGTGTAAGCGCGGCTGTCGCCCACATGGGCGATGATCATCTGCTGGCCGAGCACCAGGGCGGCGGTCAAGGTGGTACCGCTGCCGGGCGCGGCCTTCGTGACTGCATGCTGGGCCTCGTAGATGGCGGCGGTCATCATTTCCTGCAGGGACTCGTCCATCGATTGGGTCGGATCGACCAGATAAGGATGCATCTTGCGCAGCAGGTGCCCGGAGAGCGAGCGGACCGCTGACCTGCTGGCGACCTCCCCGTATTGGTGACCGCCCATGCCGTCGGCGACGATGTACAGGCCCATCGGCGGGAAAGAGCTCTCGCCAGCCATGCAGAACGAAATGGCGAACAGACAATCTTCGTTGTGATCGCGCTGTCTTCCAACCGACTGTCCGCACCCGGCGATCAACTGGGATGGTTCGATCCGCGTGGCGATCTGCTCCGGGGTGAAGGTCAAGGGGATGGTGTTGACCTTGGTCTGGGCGAGCGGCTGGGTGCGTTTCTTGCTGCGTAGTTTTTTGAAGATCGAGGACACGGGAAACTCCTTTGTCCCGGGAATCAGGCCAGCAGGGCATAGAGCGTATGATCCGCGGAGCCAATGTAGACGATATCATCGTAGACCACCGGGGCGCTTGTGATCGCGCCCTTGGTGGCAAATTTCCAGCGCAGGCGGCCGGTGCGGTATTCCAGGCAATACAGGTTGCCATCGGCCGTCCCGCAGTAGAGCGAGTCCTTGTAGATCACCGGTGAGCCGCTGATCTGGTGCTCGGCGCGGAAACGCCAGATCTCCTTGGCAGTGCGGGCGTCGATGGCATAAATGTTCTCGTCAGCGGAGCCGGTGAAGATCAGCCCTTCGGACAGGGTCGGCGAGACGATCGATCCCTTGCCCATGCGGAAGCGCCAGACGATCCAGCCGGCCTTGGCATCCAGGGCATAGAAACTGCTGTCCAGGGAGCCGAAGTAGACGATGCCGTCGCTGACCCACGGCGAGGAGGTGACGGACAACTTGGCCTTGTAGCGCCACTTGAGATCGCCGCGGAAGTCGAGGCAGTAGAATTCGCCGCTTTCGCAGCCGAAGTAGACCGCTTCGCTGGTGACGAAGGGGGACGAACGGACCGGGGCGGCGGACTCGAATCGCCACGACGGGCGCCCGGTCATCAGGTTGACGGCGTGCAGGTGGTTGTCGTCGGAGCCGAAGAAGACGTGCCCTTCGGCCACGCGCGGCGAGGAGCGCACGCGCCCTTCCGAGTAATACGTCCAGACGACCTTGCCGGACCGGGCGCTGACCACGTGCAGACGCTGGTCTTCCGAGCCAAAGTAGACGTTGCCGTCATAAGCGGATGGACGGGTGACGATTCCACCGTCGGTGGGGTATTTCCACCGGAATTTTCCTTCGGCGGCATCCAGGGCGTAGATGTTGTGGTCGTAAGAGCCGACAAAGATGATATTTTCGTAATAGAGTGGTGTGCTGCGGATCTCGTCCTCACACTCAAAGGTCCACAGCGGCTTGAGGCTGCTGGTCTGGATCGTCGCCATGCCCGCGTCCGGGATGCGATTCAGGATCCCGGTCTTGCGTCCGCAGTGGACCAGGGCTTCCTTCATATCGTTGGCGCTCTGGTAGCGGTTCTTCGGATCGTACTGCAGGGCGGTGTCGACCACCACTTCCAATTCTTCCGAGACGGCGGGATTGATCTTCCGGATGGGCCGCTCGGCAAACGAGAAAGGCGGCTCGAGGCGCGGGTCCCGGCGGGTGAGGGCGTGGTGCAGGGTCGCCCCGAGGGCGTAGATATCGGCCAGGGGAGTCGCCTCGCCGCGGTACTGTTCGGGCGGGGAATACCCTTCGGTCCCGATCATCGTGCCGCGTTGCCCGCTCTGGAAGGTCTTGGCGATACCGAAATCGACCAGGACGACGTGGTGGTGCTGGTTGATCATCACGTTCGAAGGCTTCATATCGCGGAAGATGATCGGGTCGGGCCGGTGGTTGTGCAGGAAATGGAGCACGTCGCACAGTTCGATCGCCCAGGTCAGAATTTGTTCCTCGGTCAGGAAGCCCTCGTTGTCGGCGATGATCGCCTCAAGATCCTTGCCGTTGACGAATTCCAGCACCAGGTAGGAACGTTCCCCCTGCGTGAAATAGTCGTAGATGCGTGGGATGGAGGGGTGGGTCAGCGTGGCCAGAATGTTGGCCTCGCGCTCGAAGTTCTGGATGATCGTCTGGCGGACCTGCGGGTCGGTAGCCCGGTTGATCATCTCCTTGACGGCCACCAGCTTGACGACGTTCGGAAAGTGCAGGTCGCGGGCGCGGTAGACCGAGCCCATGCCTCCCACGCCGATCACTTCCTGGATCACGTAGCGTTCGACCAGGGTGATTCCGGTCTGGAGCTGCTGGCTGCTGTCGATTTCGTTACCGTTGTCTTCGATCGGCAGATCGATCTCTTGGGTATCCAGAAAATCCTCCAGGGTGTACGCCGTCTATAGAATTATAGTCTACCACAGGTCGGATGTGCAACTCGATTCGTGGACCTGAAGAACCTGTCATGAATCACTGGCTCTTAAGTCCCATGCGATGGGAGTATGACCGGTCAAGCGAGAGGATGACCCATAAGCGGGGGTTGTTTCTCCTGCGCAAACCCTGTATTATGGAACTGTTGTCGGAACCAAGAATGCCAAAGGAGGAGATTCATGAAAGCAAAACCCATCTGTTCGATCTTGATAGCCCTGGTTTTTGGGCTGGTAGCCTGCAACCTGCCCACCGCGCCTTCGGTCGCGCAAGCGACGCCGGAAAACGCCGGCGCAGCCACCGCCCAGGCCGAAACGGCCTTTTCCCTGGCGGTTGCACAAACGATGGAGGCGCTGGGTACGCCCCCCGCGCCTTTGGAGCCTGAGGCGAGCGCGACCCCGTCCTTGACCTCGACGCCCACACTGACTCCTACATCCAGCGTGCCGATGGTGACCGTGAGCGTGGGGACCAACTGCCGGGTCGGTCCCGGGCAGGCCTATGATCAGGTCGGCGCGCTCGTTCCCGGTCAGGAGGCCGAAGTCGTCGCCCGACACCCGCAGGGCACCTACTGGTACATTCGCAACCCATCCAATCCGTCCGCGTTCTGCTGGCTGTGGGGCCAGTACGCCACCGTGACGGGCGATACCAGTGGCCTGCCTGTCTTCACCCCCCCGCCCACGCCCACTCCTGCTCCGGGATTCACGGTTTCCTATCTCGGGGTGACTTCCTGCGCTCCCCAGTATGCCTTCCGCTTCCAGATCCAGAACAATGGCAGCGTCACCTGGGAATCGATCCGCATCAATATCACCGATAATACCTCCGCCACCGCCTTCACCCACATCCTGGACTCGTTCCGATCCTACAACGGCTGTGTGCTGGAGAGCGACCAGCTGGACCTGCTGCCAGGCGAGGGTGGCGTGGTGGCCAACGTCAGCCCCGGCCAATTAAACTACGACCCGGCCGGGCACAGCATCTCGGCGGTCATCACACTCTGCACGGCGAACGGCCTGGGCGGGACGTGCGTTTCGCAGTCCCTAAACTTCACTCCCTGACCGGAAAAGGGGCGGCCGGAAGGCCGCCCCCTTTCGACCTTATCCGGGAAGTTTTTCTCATGCAGGAGAAATAAAAATGAAATGGCGCATAGGTTTGATTGCGGCCCTTGTATCCTTGATCAGCCTGATGGCCTGCAACCTGCCGGCTACCCGGTCCTCCGATCCGGTGGCGTTGGCCAGCGTCGTCGAGACGACGGTCTGCCGGGCGGGGCCGGCAGAGAGATTCGACCCGGTCCGGACCTTCGAGCCGGGCCAGCAGGTCGAAGCAGTTGGACGCAGTGCCGAGAGCGACTACTGGCTGGTGCGGGCGCCTGACGACCTGGCGACCCTGTGCTGGCTGCCGGCGGGTGGCGTCACCCTGGCAGGCGATCCGGGCCTGCTGCCGGTTTCGACCCCGCCAGTCACCCCCACTCTGGCGGCCACATCGGTTGAAGGCCCCACTCCGGTGATTGGCTGTCCCACGCCGGTCGGCGGCGGTCCGACCCCGGTCAGCTGTGACCCCGGGGAGTATGCTCCGCCCGCAGGCAGCGGCTGCCCCACGCCGGTCGGCGGCGGTCCGACCCCGGCCAGCTGTGA
>JAFGSI010000019.1 GCA_016934715.1 Anaerolineales bacterium | reverse complement strand
CTCGCTGACCCTGCACTGCGACTACCTGGAATGGGCGGCCCACTTCATCCCCCTGAAGCCGACGTGGACAGGCCCAGGCCGGCCCCTCCCACAGATCAGGTGCGTGCAAACAGGGTCAGCCAGGCCGCCCACTCCCATCCCGGAGGACAGAGACGGTTACGCTAACCGGCCGCCAACCCTTATTTCCTCTGGGCGCTCGGCGCCCGGGGCGTCAACGCCTGCCTGGCCCGGGAGACCAGGGCCTTGGTCGGCAGCGGCTTCAGCATGGTCTCGACCTGCCCTTCGAGCTCGGAGGCCAGGATCGCATCCGCCGTGACCACCACCACAACGGTGTCCTTCAGGCGCTGCTCCTTCTGCACGTAGAAGAGAATATCCAGCCCCCGGATCTTCCCCGGAAGATGGAGATCCAGGGAGATGAAGATGGGCACATTGCCGTCCTGCAGCCAGGCCATGGCGCTCTCGCCGTCCAGGAACTTCTCGACGCGCGTGTAACCGGCCCACGCGATCGCCTGGGCCAGCAGGTTGACCAGATCCTCGTTGTCTTCGATCACGATCGCCAGCGGACCTTCGTCCATACGCTTCACTCCTGTTTCTGCAGCGGGAACGATAAGGTGAACTTCGTGCCCGCGCCCGGCGTGCTGGACACATGGATCTGCCCGTCCATCCGGTCCGCCAGCTCCTTGACGATCCAGAGCCCCAGCCCCACCCCGCCCCGTTTTTTATCCGGCCGATCGACCTGGTAGAAACGGTCGAAGATCGAGGCGATCGCATCTTCGGGAATGCCGATCCCGGTGTCCTCGACCTCGAGCAGCCAGCGCTTGCCCCCCTCCGGCAGCAGGCGGATCATGATCCTGCCGCTGTCGGTGTATTTGAGCGAGTTCGCTGCCAAATTGGACAGGATCGTCTTCAGGTGAGCCTGGTTCCCGGAGATCACCGGAAGCTGACTTTCCATCTCCAGCAGGATCCCTTTTTCCTCCGCCCGCCTGCCGAAGAACTCTTCCACGAAGGTGGTCAGCACGTCTGCGGGGAATACGGTCGTCGCCTCCGGGAGGTTTCCCTTCTCGATCAGGGCGCTGGTGATGAGCTCGGCGATCACGTCGCTCAGGCGGTGGGCATTGGCCAGGATCCGGCGCAGCACGTCCTGCTGGTTCTCCTGCAGGGGACCGTACATGCCGTCGAGCAGGGCCTCAGCGAAATTCAGGACCGACATGGTCGGCGAGCGCAGTTCATGGCTGGCGGCGCTGATCAGGTCGCTGCGGACATGTTCCGCCTGCACCTGGCCGGTGTAATCATAGAGGACCAGCATGGTGCCCACGAGGCCGCCGTCTGGGGCGTGCACGGGAGCCGCGATGACTGAATAGACCCGGCGCGAATCGCCCTCGGCCCAGTTCACCCGGCGCGCGTTCGAATCGGCCTCAGCGAGCAGGCCCTTCAGGAACAGGCGGCTCTCCGAGTCCCAGCCGGGCAGGTCGAGGAACGACTGGAGCGTGAGGGCCTCCGGCAGGCCCAGTTGCACCCTGGCCGCCCGGTTGGCAAACCGGGCCACGCCGTCCGGATCGAATTCGATCATCGCGTGCGGAAGGCTGTCCAGGATTGCACTGGCATGTTGGGCATTCAGATCGTTTTCCATGATCACAACCACAGTTTAGCAGAATTCCTGCAGAATATCGGTATTCCTTTTTTCTCCGAAAGGCTTGGTGTTCTTTACTCCGCTACCGGCAGCATCACAGTGAAGACACTGCCCTGGCCCGGCTGGCTGGCTGCCGAGACCTCGCCTCCCATGCGGTCGACCAGTTCCTTGACCACCGCCAGGCCCAGGCCGATACCCTGCGTCTGGCGCGACATATAATCCTGACCGGCCAGTTCAAAGCGCTTGAACAGATGGGGGATCTCATCCGGAGCGACCCCCTCCCCCGTATCGGAGACCGTGATGTGTAAAGCAAGCGCGTCCGGGGACAGCACCAGCGTTATGACCACCTCTCCTGTCGCGGTGAACTTGACCGCATTCGAGACCAGGTTGAACAGCACCTGGGCGGTGTGGCGCACGTCCAGGACCAGCGTTTGGTCGTCCAGCAGATGGTTTTCGAGCCTGAAAGCCAGCCCTTTCTGCTCGGCCTCGCCGGACAGCGGCTCGAGTCTTTTCTCCAGCTGTGCAGACAGACCCTCTCCCGTCACCTCGGCCCGCCGGATCTCGAGCATCCCAGCCTGGATCTGGGCCAGGATGTGGATGCTGTCCATGGTGCGGGACATCCGCTCCGCATTCTGGAGGATGATCCTCAGGGCGGCTGCCAGCTGCACATCGATTCCCCCGCCCTGCAGCTGCTGGATCAGCTCAGTGTACCCGGCAATATTGGCCAGCGGCGTGCGCAGCTCGTGGTTGGCAAGGGCCAGGGTGACCCGCTTGGCGTCCTCGGCCCGGATGGTCTCCGAGATATCGTGCAGGACCAGGACCCGCCCCAGATCGGGGACAGGGGTGCTCGAGGCCAGGAAGGTGGTCTGGTCGCAGCGCAGCTGGCCATCCTCGGCTTTTCCAACAGCCAGATCACGCAGAAGACCGTGCGAGGCCGGCCCACACAAGAAAGCATCCATGTCGTCTGCCGTGGTGCTCCCGGCAATTGCGCCGGGGATGACCGATTGCCCGGCCGGGTTCATCGTCTGCAGGACCCCCTCAGGCGATACCAGCAGGACGGGATCGGGAATGCTCCTGAACACGGCATCGCGCTGGGCGGCCAGGGCACGCGCCTCGGCCAGATATTTTTCAATGCTTCGGCCGGCAACCCAGGACCCAAGCGCCACAACCATGATGACACCCACTGCCGCGAAGCTCATCTTGGTTGGGTCGTCAAGCACGACGTAGGTGAAGTAGATCAGCCCCAGGGTTTCCAGCACCCCGATGATGAAAGACACGAACGGACGCGTCAAATAAGCAGCGAACACCACCGGCACCAGGAGCAGGACCGTGCTTTGTCCCCCGATGATCTCCTCGGGGGCGTCGCTCAGCAGGATGACGATCGTAAACCCCGCCAGCAGGATGCTGGTCAGGATGGTTGGAGAAATTCTTTTCGCCCTGTTCGCCAGCAGCAGCGCCAGGCAGAGCAGGGTCACAGCGAACCAAAAAACGATGACTATTCTGCTCGTATCACTATAGAAATCCCCCGACTGCGGAATGAGGCGAGGAACGTAGATGCACCATTCCGCACTGCTGGCATCGTACCCGGTCCATTTATTGCAGGGCCCCCAGAGAAACAGCAGGGTACCGATCGTGCCAATGACAAGTACGCCAAGGAGCGAAATGTTCAGCAGCCGTCGACGACGCGCATCCTCGGAAGCATCGGAGGAAGGAAAGGAAATGGCTCTTCTGCGTTTCATGGCATGAACCTATTCCAACCGCGCCGTGCAGCACCGGCTGACAGAATCAGGGATCGGAGCTCTGTCTGAAAAGCCGCCTTCCATTCGGGTCGGTTTTTCGCCAATACAAGGAAGACGCCGGGCAGATCACCGGCGGTGAAATCGCCTGTCCTGCCCCCTGTACAGGACCGTGGCCAGCCTGCCGCTGCCGGGGTGTGCAATTTCGGCAATCGCAGGGATTTCGTCGCATCCCTCGGTTCGCCAATTCATCCTTTGTGCAGTCTCTCGGTCAGGTCGCGCAGCTGCGTGAAGGAGATCGGCTTGATCAGGACGAAATCGGCCTCGTCAACGTAGAGCTCTCCCATGCGGGCATCGGCCGTGGCGACGACGATGATCGTATCCTTCAGCCGTGGATCGGCCCGGATCAGCCTGAGCAGCACCATCCCGTCCACATTGGGCAGGTGCATGTCCAGGATGATGACCTGCGGCTGGACCGCGAAGAGCCGGATCTGGGCCTGTTTCCCGTCACGGATGGTCTCCACTGTGAAATGGGCAGCCTGCAGGGCTTCGCTGAAGATGGTCGCAAGGTCCTCGTCGTCCTCGATGACCAGCGCCAGTTCCATGTCTGTCATGATGTCCTCCTCTTTTTGGTCGCGACAAGCGGGAGCGTGATGGTGAAGATGCTGCCGACGCCGACCTTGCTCTTGACCGCAAGATCCCCTCCCATGAGTTCGGCCAGCTGTTTTACGATCGCCAGGCCGAGCCCGAAGCCACCGTGGCGCCGCGAGGCGGTGCTGTCAACCTGTCGGAAGGCGTCGAAGATGTTCGGCAGTTCTTCTTCCGGGATGCCAATGCCGGTGTCCAGCACCTCCAGGCCCCAGTGTTTCTTATCGTGGCGGTAGATCCGGATATTGACCGAGCCCTTATCGGTGAACTTGATGGCGTTATTGGAGAGGTTAACCAGGATCTGCTGCAAGCGGGCCGGGTCGCCGTTGATCGACTCGGGCAGCTCGGGATCCAGGTTGCTGGTCAGGGCAACACCCTTGTCACCGGCGATCTTGTCCATCACGCCGTGAACGGTGTCGAGCAGCTCGGCCAGCTTGAACGGCCGCACCTGGATGGTCAGCTTGCCGGCTTCGATCTGGGCCTGGTCGAGCAGGTCGCTGACGATGTCCAAAAGCCGGCGGACATTGGACATAATGCGCTCCGAAGCCCGGGCCTGTTTCTCGTTGATCGGTCCGTAGATGGCCTCCTTGAGCATTTCGGCATAGCCCAGGATGGCATTCAACGGGGTGCGCAGCTCGTGCGAGACGATCGCCAGGAAGGTGTTCTTCATGCGCTCGATCTCGGCCTCGCGGGTGTAGTCGCGGAAGACGGCCACCGTGCCGACCCGTTCGCCTTCGCTGTCCTCGACCAGGGCCGAGCTGACCGAGATGGTCTTGTGCCCCCACTGGACCCGGTAGCTGGTGACCCCCTGCCCGGGGCTGGTGAGCAGCCCGGCCAGGATGCCGCGGTTCTTGGCATCCAGAACTTGCGAATGGGTCAGGGAATCGACGTCGGCCCGGAGAAGTTCTTCAAGCGGAATATCGAGCAGCCGGACCAGAGCAATGTTGGCAGAGATCGCCTTGCCCTGAAGGTCGAAGACCACGACGCCGTCGGCGATGCTCTCCAGGATCGCCCGGGTGCGTCCGGCCTCGACCCGCTCACGGACCAGGGCCCTCGCCAGTTCCTGAGTCCGCTCCTGCACCAGCCGGTCCAGGTTGGCGTTGGTCTGGCGCAGATCGTGCAGGGCCTGGTTCAATCCGCGCGAGGAAAGCCAGGACATCACCGCGATCATATAGAATCCGAACATCGCAAAGATATTGGGTTCAGAATGGGCTACTTGTGCCAGAATGTAGATCTCGACCGAACTGACCGTCGCGAACAGGAATACATATCCTGGCTTGAGCAGGATCCCGGCCGCAACAACGGGGATCACGAAGATGAACAGGCTGCGCCCGCTGGCAAGTTGCTCGGGCGAATCGGCCATGACCATGGTCAGGGACAGAAACAGCAAGAACAGCGTCGAGGCCACCCATCCAGGAAGCTGGCTCTTGTTCATCGCGTAGAATGCAACAGCTCCCGCCAGGATCCCCGCCCCCGTAATGATGATGAATGCCATCTCACCGGAGCTCATGGTCTGGCCGAGTGCCCTGGCGAGCGGGGCGACGAGCAGGATGGCAAGGGCTATGATGGAAAGTCCCGCCAGGATAATGTTGAGAAGTTTTCTCCGGCGGGCATCATCCGGATCCGCCGTGGGCACATCCAGAAACTGATTGACCTTTGTCGAGAATTTCGCTAGCCAGATCATAGGAACTCCTACTCGATTGCCATTTGGAGAGCGCTGCAGATCGCGGCTCTTACTAACAGGTCGGGACAATACAGGGATTTTCCGATCCAGAGGGGCGGATAGGGGCCTTCCGCATGCTCCTCGAGCCAGCGTTTTCCCATTTCGATCGCGCCAGCGCGGACATCCCCGCCTCTCTTTCTCCAGAAACAAAGCGCCTGCAGGCAGAAGGCGGTTTCCTCGGCTGTTTTTCGATAGTAGCCCCAACTGCCATCGACGATCTGCTGCCCAAGGATCCAGTTCACTGACTCTGCACACAGGCGGTCATCCATTCCAGCGCAGCAAATAACAACGTGGGCAGTTGTATAAAACGGCGACACATGCCATTTATCCAGCCAGAGGGCATTGTCGATGCGTGTCTGGCGAATGAATCGCAGGGCCTTCAGGATGGATGGATGATCCGGCTCCATGCCGGCAGCCCGCAAGGCCGCGACGACGTGGATGTTCACATCCGTAGAGAAGGAGGTTTCCAGGGGGAAGCAGCGGAAGTGATCGGTTTCCTCCAGTTTCAGGACCGCATTCAGGTCCGGCCCCGCGACTCCCAGGCGTTTGGATAGTTCGAAAACAACCGCTGTGTCATCGCCGTCCACCATCGAAAAGTGCCTTGAAAACCCGATCCCCTCGCCCGGCTTCCAACTCTCGCGGAGATACTGATATCTTTCTTTACACAGGGGCAGGTTTTCATCCACAAGGGTCAGATTCCAAAGCAGCCAGGCCAGTTCGAAGCATTCGAACGGCGCCACGAACGGCGCGCCGCCGTCCTCGGCCACGACCTGCCGGATATATTTCAGGGCCCTCTCATCGCCGGGCTTCACCGTATCGAGAAAATAGGCTGTCGCCGACGGACTGTTGGCAACCGAGCCATTGTCTTCTTGCAGTTCATCCACCTGCAGCATCCTGGTGAAATCCTGGCCGGCCATTTCGGCAGACAGGGCAGCCGTGTAATGGCGGTTGATCTGCAGGCCTTCCAGTTTTTTCATCTTGGCCTGCCGTGCGGCCTGCAGGCGTCCCAGGATGCGGTCGCTTTGCTGCTTGATGATACCAAGATCCTCGGCTTCCTTCACCAAGGTGGGAATGATCATTTCAAAGCCGGCCGTTGCCCCATTCGCCTCGGCCATAAGTCCCTGGGTTGCTCCGGAGGTGATCTGCTCCAGAGCGATCAGGCCGCGCTCGATCGCAAGCCGGTCGGCCGCCCGCCGGCCGCGTTTCACCAGGGCCAGCATCGCGGCCAGGGTGCATGCAACCCGGTCGTGATAATACATCATCTTGAGAGACCCCCAGGAGCCGTCCTCCAGCTGGTTCTCACACAACCAGCTCAGGGCATTGTTGCTCAAGACCGGGTCAATGTGATTCAGGAGGGCAACCCAGGCTGTATCATAGGCGGTCGAGGACATTTGTCCGAGAGGAGAGTTGAGCAATGCGCTGGCCTTCATGAATCCACCTCGTGTGTCGCTGGGATCCAGATCCCGTTCCACATCGTGCCGACCCCCAAAACGGTGTTCTGGTTGGCATGGTAGTAGGTTCTGAGGCGTTCGATGATCTCGGATGGGAGTTCGTCCCAGGCTGGCTCAGGAAGCGGCCGGGAAAAGAGATGGTCATAGAGGATGGTGCGCAGCCCGGTCTGGTCCAGATAGGGCGAGGGAGCAACACTGAAATACAGGTTTTCCTGGCCAAGGCCAAGCAGCGGGTAGTCGAAGACGCTGAACCTGTCGAAGCCGAAAAAGAGTGTCGCAGGCGGCATATATTCGCCATAATAAGCTTCGATCAACGCACGCCGATCCGGGATCTGACCATGTTCCTGGTGATACAGGATAGCCGCTTTGCCTATTGCCGCGGTGGCATCATCCCCAAACAGGCCGATAAAGAGCCGGTGCTGTTCGTACCCGGCAGTGTGTGCCGTCAGATCCTCCAGTTGGGTCAGGATCTCTTTCGGCAGGTGCTCGCGGTAGTTGCCGTAAAAACGGACCCTGACCTGGCAGCGGTCATAAAAGGACAGGAAAGGATCGGTGATCAGGCGCGGCAGGCCGTAGTGGATCATGGCCTGCGTGTACTCCTCCCCGCGGCCCATCAGTTCGCCGCCGAAGAGCGGGCTGAGAAGGGTATCGATCCCATGTGCGAAGCACAGTCCGAACAACCGGATATAGGCCTCGCTGGCGGCATCCATGTAATCAGCCGCACCCAGGCCAGCGGCTTTCTCGAGCACGAACCAGCGCCGGGTCCCGTTGATCGGAAAAACGCAAACCTGTGGGCCGGCCTGGCGAACCAGGTGGGCGACTTCTTCGGTCGGAAGTGAGAGAAAGTCCTGAAGGGCTGTCACGCTTTTCTCCACAGGCGGGGCAGGAACCGCGGCACGCGTTCCAGATAACGACGATAGGCAGGCAGCCGATCAGACAGCAGTTTCTCCTCCTGGACCGCCGCCCGACTGAAATCCCAGAATGTGTAAACGGCCAGCAGCAGCATCGGCAGCCCCGGGACCACCAGCAGCAGGCCCGCAACCAGGCCAAAGACGGCCAGGATAAACGGGTGCCGCACCAGGGCATAAGGGCCGGTCTCGATCACCTGATGATCGGGCAGGACCTCGACCCGTTCAGCATAGAAGCGCCCCAGGTGCAGGCGCGCCCAGACATGCAGGGCCAGCGAAATGACCACGATCACGAGACCGATCAGCTGAACGACCAATCCCCAGATATGCGCGGTGGTGAACCCTAACCCGGGCAGAAAGATGGGCTGGAGCAGGACCGCCAGAGTAAAGAGCAGGATCAGGATGGTGAAATCCCAGGCCCGGCCTGTTCCGCTCTCCTTGCGCTGGCGATCATAACGTCTCATCACGATCAGATCGGATGCATAAAAAAGAACAGCCGTACTTGCGATCACCAGCGACTGGGGAATTCCCGTGAACACTCAGAGACCCCCTTTCTCCACCGGCCGCGGCCCGGACTGCCAGGCCCTTCTCAACAGCAGGCCGTAGAGGGTCAACAGAACAACCAGGATGAGAGGAAAATAAGCGCTGTAATCCCAGCCAAAATAAGCGTCACCGACCAGGGAGACCCCCGCAGTATAGGTGAGGATGCGCCATACATTGAGCAGAGCATAGGGCAGGTAGACGATCATCAGCAGGATCTTCCCTGGACGGTCGATCGTCGCATACAAATAAACGAAAATGGCGATGCTCAGGCTCAATTCCCAGACCATGTCCAGCCAGATGAAGGTGCCCAGATAGAGCAGGAAAGCCAACTGCAGGGCCACCTCCGGGATATCCTTGCCGGCCTGCCGAACAGGCCGGAGGAGATGCCGGCCGGCGACGATCCCCAGAGGAATAAGCAGGATCGCCTTGACGATCTGCGCGATCCGCATGTTGGCTGCGGTCACACCGGTGTAGAACAGGATGGTTTGCAGCACAGAATGGGAATAGCCCAGAAAGCCGTCTTCAGGCCCGCGCCAGGGATATTCGCTGGTCAGGCGAGCCAGAAAGGCGAACTGGCCGAGGGTCTGGTTCCAGACGTATTCTGGGCTGCTGATCAGGGCCGCGATCAAGCCAAACGCCAGGGTGCCGACCAGACCCCCGAGGACCAGCTTGAAGAAGAAGCGAACCCGGCCCAACAACAACGGCAGGGCCAGGACGAAAGCCCAATGCGGCTTGGAGATCAGGATCAGGGTTAGCCAGAGCGAGGCCGGGATCAGGTCTTCCTTTAGAACAGCCTCAACGAGCAGGGTTCCCAGGAGCGCCAGGATCGTATAGGTGTTCAGATAGCCCAGATCGTCCCAGAAGGCCGAGAACAGCAGCCAGATCGGGAGACTCCAGATGAGCGTTCGGGCGGCCTTTTCCAGCCCGTATTCCTGGAAGATCTTTCCCCAGCGGACGAACAGCAGCAGGTAGACTCCCAGGTGCAGGAAGATATGAATGAGCATGGTCGCCTGCAACGGCAGCCAGGTGAACGGGATGAACAACATGGCAAAGGCAGGCGAGTACAGGTAGTGGCCTTCAACGAACTCGATCGGTTCGTGGTACATATCCTGCTGATGGGCGAACTGGTCCGCCGCTTCAAGGTAGGACACCTGCAGGTCCGCACCCACCTGGTTGCTGATCGGGTCGAAGGAAAAGGCGATCATCATCGCCAGCTGCAGCAGCGCCATAAGCGCGGCCAGGATCAGGGCCACCCTGAACCATCCAGAAGCCTTCCACTGCTTCTGAAATATTGATTTGTAATCGTCTTTCCAATTCACTGTGAGTTTCCGCATCGTATCACGTCACGTCCAGGGGAATGGGGCGGAAATTGGACGCGCTGGCCGACCGCAGCATCGACATCCTGGACACACAGGATATGATCTGTGCTCTTCGCCACAGAAGACCAGATCGTCAGGCGATCATAGAAGTCCTGCAAAGCGCTTACAGCATCTGTTCCTGTTTCGATCCGGGTGACCAATGCTGGTCGTAACAATGCATCTTCCATTTGGTGATCAAAGAATAGAACTTCACTACCCACGGAAATTCTCCTCAATTCCACATGTCGGACACCAAACTCGCTTCGAGGCCTTGCTGTCTTCGTCTCCTCCCTCTTTCACTGCCGGTCCATCGCATTTTGGACAGACCACATCCCGAGACGGGTTCGTATACTCGATTGCTTTAATCAGATCTGCTGTCTTGTGTAACTTGCCAAACGCCTTCTCGGCATCGTATCTACGCATTGCAGCCGCCCACTTATCAACCACCTTCTCGTTATACAGTGGAAAAGAATTTCCAAATGGGAACTCTCGCG
>JAFGSI010000018.1 GCA_016934715.1 Anaerolineales bacterium | reverse complement strand
GAGCACCTGGGCAGCGCCCAGAAGGTCCTGCGTTATCTGCGGGACGAACACCTGCTCCTGCCCCGCCGCTCTGGCGGCCGGATCGAACCCTGTGATCCATAGAATGCATAACGATCTGGCTGTATGAAGTGCATTATACGGGGATCATGATCCTTGCCGGACAGCTTCGATTCACAGGTGTGCTTTCTTCCTGCCGGCGTACGGCGGTCGGCAGTCGCCGGCAGCCGCGGGATCCCGATCAGGGCCGATTGGGAAAATCAGGGGACTACGTTAATCTCTGAACCCAAATCTTCGTTTGTTCCCCGCTCTTGGTCGCTTCGATTCGGATATTGCTGTAAGAAACATGAACTCGCCCTAAAAAGCTCGCCGGGTGGTGGCGTAGCGCGCCAGGTCGGGGGTGGGGCGTTCGTACTCCTGGTCCATCAGCGGGGAGCAGATCAGGAAGTCGGCGGTCGCCTGGTTGCTGGCAGTCGGGATGTTGTACAGGACGGCCAGGCGCAGCAGGGCCTTGATGTCGGGGTCATGCGGATGGGGTTCGAGCGGATCCCAGAAGAAGATCAGGAAGTCGATCTGGTCTTCGGCGATGGCGGCCCCGACCTGCTGGTCGCCGCCCAGGGGTCCGGATACGAAGCGGGTGACCGGCAGGTCGAGTTCGCGATTCAACAGTTCGCCGGTTGTGCCGGTGGCATACAGAACGTGACGCGCCAGGGCCTCCCGGTTGATGCGCGCCCATTCCAGCAAGCCGGCCTTTTTGTTGTCGTGGGCCACCAGGGCGATGCGTTTGCGTTTGAGCAGGTTGCGGGTCATCGGGCCTCCCTGGGCTTGATCGCCCGGGTGGCGATGTAGGTCGGGTGCAGTTTGCTGATCGGCGAATCGGGGCAGATGTCCTCGTAGAAGCCGCAGATGGCGAAACCGGCCTCGACCTGGCCGCCGATCAGGTCGCTCAGGCTGTGACCGAATTCGAGCGGGGTGCCCTCGTCCATGTAGGCCTGCAGTTCGTCCGGGCTGAACGAGCGCAGGTCGGAGTAGGGGATGGCGTAGCGGGCCTTGAGCGTGCGCTGCTCGTCGAGGGTCGTTCCGAAGAGATAGTAGACCGGGTTGGCGAACCCGGCCAGCAGCAGCCCACCTGGGCGCAGGACCCGGCAGGCCTCCCGCCAGACCGGCCGGACCTCGGGACAGAAGACGTTCGAGACCGGGTGGAAGACCAGCTCGAAGGATCCATCGGCGAATGCCGACAGGTCGCGCATGTCGCCTTCGACCACGCGGATGCTCAGGCCCTCGCGTTCCGCCACCTGCTGGTCGCGCTGCAGTTGAGCGGGAGAGTTGTCGAAAATGGTCACGTTGGCGCCCAGAGCAGCGAAGACGGGTCCCTGCTGCCCGCCGCCGCAGGCCAGTCCGAGCAGGTCCAGCCCGGCGAACGCGTCCGGGAACCAGTCGCGCGGCACGGGGAGGGTCTCGGTCAGCAGGACGGCGAACTCGCCCCGCCGGGCGGCAGCGATGACCTCCGGCCCGACCGGGACGGTGAACTTGTTGCCGTCTTCCACCTGGCGATCCCAGGCGTAGCGGTTGTATTCACGCACATTGAGTTTGCGCTTTTGCATGGCCTCTTTCCCTGTTGGAGCAAGTGTGGTTGGAACCCATGATCTGCGGGGAATCAAATCTCCCCGTGAGGTTTTCCACGGGGAGATTGTATCACTGTTAGGGGGTTGGCGTTGCAGCCGGCGCGGCGCCGCTCCAGGTGAAGACCCGCGGCGTGCTGGAGGCCCCGGCGGACGACCAGATCGGGTTGCCGTTGTTGTCGGTTCCAGTCTGGCGCACGGTGGTCACCGTCCAGCGCATGACATGCGGCGTGCCGTCCAGCGGGCGGAAGGTGGCCGGGACGACGTAGTTGGTATTGGTCACATAGGCGACCAGTCTGCGGCCGGTGCCGGCGGTCACGTCCTCGATGACGATCTGGTAGGCTTCATTATCCCCCAGCACCCCGACCGAGGACCACTGCAGGGTGACAGTGTTATCGGCCAGGCTGAAGGGCTGGCCGTCGACCGGCAGGAGCAAATTGGGGGCCGGGAAGGGCGGCGGCAGGGTCGGGGTCGGCGAAGGGCCGGCAGTGGCAGCCCGCATGCACAGCGGGATCAACAGCGGCTGGTTGAGGTAGACGTTGTCGGTGCTCAGGCCGTTCCACTCTTTGATGGCTTCCATGGAAACGTTGTAGTTGAGCGAAATGCTCGACAGGGTGTCGTTCTCCTGGACGGTGATGGAAACCTGGGTGCAGGCCTGGCGGGTGGCCTCGTCGGAGCCCAGGGTGGCGGTCGCCGGCGGCAGCGGGGTCGGGGTGGGCTGCGGGACGAGCAGTGTCTGGCCGACCACCAGGTCGGTGCAGGAGGCCGAGAGATTGTTCTGCAGGATGATCACGCTGGCCGAGACGTCGAAGAAGGCGGCGATCGAGTAGCAGGTGTCGCCGGACCTGACCTGGTATTCGAGCGGCGGCAGCGGGGTCGGGGTGGGCGTCTCGGTCGGCGGCAGGGTGACCGTGGGGGTCAGTGTGATGGTCGGCGTCTCGGTGGGGGTCGCGTTCGAGTCGGTCGGGTCGGGAGAGCGTCCCAGGATCAGGAAGACCAGCACGGCGCCGATTGCCAGAAAGAGCGCCAGGAAACCCAGGGCGGCCGGCAGGCTGAGACGGATCTCGGGCATGCGCGTGCCCTGGACGGCTTTCTGGGATTTGGCCTTGGTCTCGACCTTGAACTCGCTGCCGCAGACCACACAGCGAGCCGCGCTCTCGGCCAGCCGGGTGCCGCAGGTTGGGCAGAGCTTGGTCGGGGAAGGATTGGGTTCAGGGCTCATACGAAGGCCGATTATACCATGAGGCGTGTCCGAAGACGCAAGATTGTAAACTGCGCATAGACATCTTTGGTGAAGGGAACCCCGCGTGGTGGGTTATAATACGCCCCGGATGGATGATCACGTCTCCCTTTACCGGACCATGCTGCTGATCCGCTGCTTCGAGGAGCGCCTGCTGGCCGCGTTTGGAACCGGCAAGCTGGTTGGTACGACCCATGCCTACATCGGCCAGGAGGCCGACGCGGCCGGGGTCTTCGCCGCGGCGTGCCCCGGCGATGTGGTCTTCTCGAACCATCGCTGCCACGGCCACTACCTGGCCTATGGCGGCGGGCCCTATCCGCTGGCGGCCGAGCTGATGGGCAAGTCCACCGGGCTGGTCGGCGGGCGGGGTGGTTCGCAGCACATCCAGTGGCGCGACTTCTACTCGAACGGCATCCAGGGTGGGATCGTCCCGGTGGCGGCCGGGATGGCCCTGGCCGAACGCGAGCGACAATCTGGAAAGATCGTGCTGGTCTTCATCGGTGATGGAACCCTTGGAGAGGGGGCGCTGTACGAAAGCCTGAACTTCGCCGCCTTGTGGAAGTTGCCCCTGCTGGTGGTGGTCGAGGATAACCGCTATGCGCAGACCACGCCGGTCGAACTGGCCGTCGCCGGGACAATGGCCGGTCGCTTTGCCGCCTTCGGCATCCCGGTCTGGGAGCGCGACACGACCGACGTGTTGGAGGTCAAGGCCGCCGCGACCGAGGCCGTGGCCCATGTCCGCGGTGGGGCCGGACCGGCGAGCCTGATTCTGCACACCTACCGCTTCTCGGCCCACAGCAAGGGCGACGACCCGCGATCGCCCGCCGAACTCGAACGCCTCCGCCGGTTCGACCCGCTGGCGGTCCACGCCCCGCGCCTGACCGATGCCGAGCGCCAGCAGGTCAAGGCCGAGGTGACCGCCGCTATCGACGAGGCATTCACCCGCGCCGATGCCGACCCATTGCCCGCCCTGCTCTCCAACCGCTGATGGCCACTGTCCTCGAACGTCTCAATCATGCCCTGCACCACGCCATGGAAATGGACGAGCGTGTCTATGTGCTCGGCGAAGATATTCTCGACCCCTATGGCGGGGCCTTCAAGGTGACCCGCGGCCTGAGCACGAAGTTCCCGGGACGGGTTTTACCCACGCCGATCTCCGAGGCCGCGATCGCAGGGATTGCCGCGGGGATGGCCCTGCGCGGCCTGCGCCCGGTGGCCGAAGTCATGTTTGGCGACTTCGTCACCCTGATCGCCGACCAGCTGGTCAACCACGCCGCCAAGTTCCGCTGGATGTATAACGACAATGTGCGCGTTCCGCTGGTCGTGCGGGCGCCGATGGGTGGGCGGCGCGGTTACGGCCCGACCCACAGCCAGTCGCTGGAGAAGATGTTCCTGGGGATCCCCGGGCTGACGGTCGTCGCTCCCAATGTCTTGGGCGATCCAGCCGAGCTGCTCCAGGCAGCGATCGCTGACGAGGAACCGGTTCTGTTCGTTGAACACAAGCTGCTTTATCCTTGCCAATGGCTGGAGCCGGGCCACAGCGAGCTGCAGGACTATTCGATCAGTAAAATGGGAAGTGAGCGATATCCAGCATTTACCGTCAGTCCTGTGTTTACCACCACGCCGCATCTGACCCTGGCCTGCTACGGTTACAATTACGAATTGGCCCGCCAGGCAGCCCTGGAACTGACGATGGAACGCGAGATTTTTTGCGAACTGGTCGTCTTTTCACAATTGAGCCCGTTCGCACTGGACCCGCTCCTGGCTTCTCTCTCCAGGACCCGGCGCCTGCTGACGGTCGAGGAGGGCAGCCTGTCCCTCGGTTGGGGGGCGGAGCTGGTGGCCCGCTCGATCGAGGCTCAGGACGGGCTGCGGGTCCGACGGGTGGCAGCACGTGACCTGCCGATTGCCAACGCCCGTTCGCTGGAGGACGCCATCCTGCCGCAGGTGGGCGCGGTCGTCCGCGCGGCGGTGGAATTGACCGGATGAGCGTGGACCATTCACCCTGCACAACCTATGATCAAATCTGAGATCCTTCTCCCGCTCCTGAATGCCAATGAGCCCGAGGCCCGGCTGGTCAACGTGCACGTCCGTGACGGCCAGGCCGTCGCGGCGGGCGCGATCCTGTTCACCGTCGAGACGACCAAGGCCGCCTCGGACATCGAGGCTCCCGAAGCCGGTTTCGTCCGCTTGCTGGCGGCCGAGGGCGACACGCTCCAGGTCGGCGACCTCCTGGCGGTCATCACCGAGACGGTCGACGAACCGGTGGAGGCGCACACCGGCGGGCAAGCTCCCTCCGCAACGACCGAGCTGCGCATCACCAGGCCGGCCCTGGCACTGGCTGAATCGATGGGCATCGACCTGGCCTCCCTGCCGACCGATCGCCTGGTGACCGAGGCGTACGTTCGCGGCCTGGGCGGGACGGCGGTCGAGATCTCGCTACCAGCATCGGAAAAACCCTACCTCCTGATCTATGGAGGGGGCGGGCACGCCAAGGCGGTCATGGAAATGATCCTGCAAAACGGCGCCTACACCCTTGCCGGGATCGTTGATGACGGCATCCCGGCCGGGACGCAGGTGCTGGGCATTGGCGTGCTGGGGACGCGGGCGGTTCTGGCAGCGCTGGTCGGGAAGGGCGTGACCCTGGCGGCCAATGGCGTGGGCGGCATTCTGGACATCAACGTGCGGGTGCGGATTTTCGAGTTGATGGACGGCTCCGGCCTGCGCTTCCCGGCGCTGGTCCACTCGCGCGCGACGGTCGAGCCGAGTGCGCGGATCGGTGAAGGCGTGCAGGTCTTCGGCAACGCGTATGTCGGTACGGAAGCTCTCCTGGCACCGCGCTGTATGGTCAACACCAATGCGGTCATCTCGCACGACTGTGTTATCGGCGAGTACAGTCACATCGCTCCTGGGGCGCTGCTGGCCGGGCACGTCCAGGTTGGGGCAAGGAGTCTGGTCGGGATGGGGGTGACGACTGCCATCGGGGTCCGGATCGGCAATGGGGTCCGGATCGGCAACGGGGCGATCGTCCTGGCCGATGTCCCCGACCGGACGATCATCCAGGCCGGGCGGTTCTGGACGGGAAAAGAAGCGGCGGTCTAAAAAGCAACGCCAGACAAAACGGTTTTCATCATATGGCGCAGCCCCGACGGCTCTCTGGAGTGGTTTTTCGGACCCGCGCTGGAACTAGGAGCTCCGTTCCAATGCCATGGCGATCACCGCGGCCCAGGCAACGACCTTGAACTCGCCCCCACGCAGGGCGGCCGCGAGTTCATCCCGCTCCAGCAGCAGCAACTCCTGGTCTTCCAGATCGTCGCTCTCCGGCGCGGAGACCTGGCGCGCGCCTCGGGCCAGGAACAGATGCATGTCGGCGACGCCGCGATTGGGATCGAGCTTGTAACTTCCCAGGGGAATCCACTCATCGGCGGCGTAGCCGGTCTCCTCGCCCAGCTCACGCCGGGCGGCGGCGAGTGGCTCTTCCCCTGGCTCGAGCATTCCCCCGACCGGAGCCAGGGTGGTCCCCTCGACGGCATACTTGGTTTGCCGGAAGCAGAGATACTTGCCCTCGGCGGTCTGGGCCAGGACGATCACCGCCGAGGGGATGATCAGCCAGGGCCAATCGTCGATGACCTGCCCGTCGGGCAGCCGGATGGTATGGTTTTCGACGGTCAGGAACCTGCCGTGCTTGAGAAGGGTCTCACGTCTCAGCGTTTTCCATGGGCGCAGGGGTTTTGGGGAACGGGTCATGTCGTTGGATCGCATTTCTTTGGAAAATCCTTTCTGTGAAGGGATGGTCATCGATCGGCAGGATGTTCCGTACACGCTCCGGCCGCTGCTTGGCCAGGGCACGGCAGATTCGCTTGGCGATCCGGATGCTGTCTGCATTATCGTGTGAGGGGATCTCATTTTTCAGGCAGCCCATCTGCGCGATCGCCTGCGGGAGAAGGCCTTGCAGAACAGCCATCACAAAGCCCGCGCTGGCGGGCAGTACAGATCCGGAGGAGCCCCTCCTTGGGCATGTCTGCTCCGCCTGGAACTATTTTTTTTCGGAGAATCGCGCCCGTACAATGTCGAAGGATTCATTTTCGGAAAGGACCAGGAGGATATCCCCCGCCTGGAGAACCATTCCGCCGTTGGGGACGAGGAAATCATTTTGCCTGGCGATCAGGATGACCAGGAAGTCGTCCGGCAGCCCCAACTCGAAGATGGCTTTCCCGGCCATTCCCGTACCGGGTGGAACGGGAAATTCCTTGAGTTCGCTCTTCAGGCCTTCCGCGCCGGTGTATTCGATGGGGTATTGTCGTTTGGGAATCACGGGCGCATCCACTTTCAGCCATTTCGCCACCTGCGGAATGGATGTTCCCTGCAGCAACGCGGAGGTGAGAACGACGAAGAATACGATGTTGAAAAGGTTCTCCGCATTGGGAAGCCTTGCGAGCAGAGGAAAGGTCGCCAGGATGATGGGTACGGCACCCCGCAGGCCGACCCACGAGATGAAGGCCTTTTCGCGCCAATGCAGCCTGCTCGGCAGCAAGCCCAGGAAGATGCTGACCGGGCGGGCGACGAAGATCAGGCATCCGGCGATGAGCAGCCCCGAGCCGATGATGGGCACCACGTGCGTGGGGAAGACAAGCAGTCCCAGGGTCAGGAACATGGCGATCTGCATCAGCCAGGCCAGTCCGTCGTGAAACCGCAGCAGGCTTTTCTTGTGGATGAAATCATCCCGCCCCAGGACAATGCCGGCCATGTAGACTGCCAGGAAACCGTTTCCTCCGATCCGGGCGGTGACGCCGTAGGTGAGGATCACCAGGGACAGGGTCATGACGGGGTAAAGACCCTCATACCCCAATCTGCTGCGGTTGACCAGGAACAGCATGAGCTTGCCGGCGGCGAATCCCAACACCGCGCCAAGCACCATTTGCAGGATGAAGGAGCTGAAAAGGCTGGCCAGTGAGAAACCAGGCTGGGTGAGCAACTGGATCAGGCCAACGGTCAGGAAGATCGCCATGGGATCGTTGCTGCCCGATTCCAGTTCGAGCACGGACTTCAACTTGCCCTTCAGGCTGACACCCTTTGATTGCAGGACGGAGAACACCGCGGCCGCGTCGGTGGAGGAGACGATGGCGCCGAGCAGCATTCCCTCTGCCAGGGTGAATTCGAGCAGGATGCTTGCGAAAAGACCGACAGTCAGCGCCGTGATCAAGACGCCGAGAGTGGAGAGGATCAAACCTTCCCTGATGACGGAGCGGACGCTCTCCCATTCGGTATTGATGCCTCCGGAGAACAGGATCAGAACCAGGGCGACCACGCCTACGGATTGGGCAATCGCGGGGTCGTCGAAGTAGATTCCGCCCGGTCCGTCGGAGCCCGCCAGCATCCCCAGGACCAGGAACAGAAGAAGCGCCGGCACGCCAAAGCGGTCGGAAACCTTGCTGGCCAGGACGCTCACCAGCAGGAGCAGCGCGCTCGCGATCAAGATGAATTCGAATATCAAACGTGAACTACACTTCCTCGAACAGATGCCGTTCGCGGTTCTTGCGGCACCTGTGCGGATCGAAGATGCGCCCGTTCATGGCCAGGTAGACACCGTCCGGCAGGGAGGCCAAGGCCCCCACGGCCACGCCTACGTTGAATACCGCGTCGCTGGATTTGAAGTGGGCCGGCTCCATGGCTCCGGTCAGGACGATGCACTTGCCGGGGATGTCGCTCAGGACCTTGCCCGTCTCGACCATCGTGTCGGTCCCGTGGGTGATCAGAATTCGCCGGCAGGTCTCTCGTTCGACCGCCTCCCGAATCCGTTGCCGGTCGGCGGTGTCCATCTCCAGGCTGTCCTTACGCAGCAGGGATTCGATCTCGTATTCGAAGGCGATCGGCAGGCCGTCGAGGATCTCACGCACGGTCGGGAGGCCGACCTGGTACTCGCTCAGGCTGTCGAAGTAGACCTTGTCGATCGTCCCGCCGACGGAAAAGATCTTGATCTTCACAGAATTGACTCCTGATCATTCTGTTGTGGGGGATCGTTGTTCACACACCCTACGATCGAGAGCAGGATCAGCCTGCCTTCCTGGCCTTTTCAAGGATATGCTGGATGAAATCATGCTTGCCGGCGGTGTATTTCTCGCGTTCGCCGGCGAATCGTTCGGCCAGGGCGGTCTTGATGCGGACATATTCTTCCCGGGCGGAAGGATGATCGCGTAAGTAATCGCGGAACAGGATGTACTCCTGCCACTTCTTTCCGCCGTGTTCGACGATGTGGACGTAATGGGTGCGGTTTGCCTCCGGGCCCCGGGCCAGCATGCGATCTCCCTCGATGTGCCGGTCGTCGCGATCGGTGTAGCCGATCCCCTCCAGCAGGTGCGCGTAGGTCTTGATCTCGGCCAGGGATGGGATGCCCAGGGCGATGTCGATGATCGGCTTGGCGGGCAGGTCCGGGATGGAGGTGCTGCCAACATGCTCGATAACGATGGGCAGGCCGGCCAGGGCGGCTGCCAGGCGATCGCGCTCCCGGAGGAAGAGGTGTGTCCATTCGGCTGCCGGGTCGACCAGCCGGACGGCGCCGCGCTTCAGGCCCAGTTTGGCGCTCATGGTCCTGTGGGCAGGCCCTTCCGGGCCCGAGCGATCAGCCAGTTTTCGAGTTCCGGGATGTTCTCGCTCAGGCGGGCTGCGGCGACGACCGGCAGCCAGCGGCGGTACTCGGCCTGCCCGCCGGGGCGCAGGCGGAAGTAGTGGCGCAGGTAGGCGGCGTGGAACAGGTGGAGAAAAACCTTGACACCCCCGGAGGTCTGGGTGCTCCCGGCTGCGCCGAGGGCCAGGACCGAGGTCCGGGCCACGTCTGCCAGCGGGTTGCCGCGGGTGGCGTCGATCCAGTCGATGATCACTGGGTCGCCGGAGGTCATCTGGATGTTGCCGGGATGGAAGTCGCCGTGGCAAACGCGGTCACCATCGGGCAGGGACTCGAGGGCGGTCAGGGCGGCCTGTTTGACGGCCGCGGGCAGCGGGTCGGCCGCGGCGATCTTCCGCTGCAGGCGTGCGCGCTGTGCTGGCAGTTCCAGGCTGATCGCGGTGGCGTGCATCCGGGCCTGCAGTTCGGCCGTCCTGCGGGCGAAGACGAGGACCCTGCCGGGTTGCTGGCGCAGGAGTGACCCCATCGAGTCGCCGTCCAGGCGCTCGTAGACCAGCCCGTTGCGGCCGTCCACCCGGACGATCTCGCCCACCTGTGGAGACGGAACGCCGGCCTCGTGGACCAGCCGGTTGAGGCGCTGTTCGTACTGGATGTTCTCGAGGCTGAACCAGTTGTGAAACAACTTGAGGACCTGGCCCTCGTGCCAGGCGTAGATCTCCGCTGTACGGCCGACGGCCAGAACCTCTCCGAGAGCGGTCATGTCCCCTCCACCAGGACCATGTTGGTGCGGGCGTATTTGTGGCGCAGGGCGCGGGCCGGGGCATACTCGGGCGAAGTCAGCCATTCCCGGGCGCGCGCTGGCGAGTCGAATTCGAGGATGACCAGGCGGTGGGGCTGCCAGTCGCCTTCCAGGGTTTCGTTGGGGCCGCCGCGGGCGAGGTACTTCCCGCCGTACAGTCCGACGATCGGGGCTGCGCGCTGCTTGTAGTCCTCGTACCCGACCGGGTCGGTGACTTCGATGTCGACGATCACATATGCGCTCATGCGATTCCCTTTCTCAATCGTTGTCGGTCTCTTCCCGCCAGTAGGTGTACAGGCCGCCGATCGATTGGCGGTTGTAATTGCGCCAGATGGCCTCGCCGAACAGGTGGGCCACCGGCAGGACGGTCAGCTTGAGCGGGCACCTGTCGGGACGCTGCGGGACGGTGTCGGTGGTGATCAGTTCGACAATCTGTGGAATGCCTGCCAGCCGCGCGAAGGCCTTTCCGGAGTAGACCCCGTGGGTGCAGATGGCAACGATCTCCTCGACGCCGTTGTGGACCAGCTCCTTGCAGACCTCGACGACCGAGCCACCGGTGGCGATCTCGTCGTCGTAGATCAGGGCCTGGCGGTACTTGCGCACCTGGCGTCCGAAAAGGCCACTGATGCGCACTTCGCTGTCGGAAATGCGCTCCTTGTTGGCGGCGACGACCGGCAGTTCGAGCATGCGGGCGAAGCGGGCGGCCGACTTGGCGTGTCCGACGTCGGGGGCGACCACCACGGTCTTTTTCAGGTCACGCTCGGCGATATAGCGGGCGAACTCGGTGCGGGCAGTCAGGACATCGGTCGGGATCGAGAAGAAGCCGTGAACCTGTGGCGAGTGCAGGGTCATGGTCATGAAATGGCTGGCACCAGCCGTGGCGAGCAGGTCGGCTACCAGGCGGGCAGTGATCGAGATGCGCGGAGCATCCTTCTTGTCGGATCGAGCGTAGGCGTAATAGGGGATGATGGTATGGATGTGGCGTGCCCCGGCGCTGCGGGCGACGTCGATCATCATCAGCAATTCGAGCAGGTTGTCACTGACTGGCCGGACCAGCGACTGGATGATGAAAACGGTCCGCTCACGCACGCTGGCTCCCAACTGCACCTCGATACAATCGTTGCTGAAGCGGCGGAAGGTCGACTTCTCCAGAGGAACAGCAAGGTAATCGGCAATCCCCCTGGCCATGGCACGGTGCGATTGGCCGCAGAAGAATCGGACATCCTGCAGGTCCATCTTGTGTTCTTCCATCGTTAAACTTTTCTCCTCGAAAGGTGCCAGTGTTTACTACGGGTTGGAAACCTCCCGCGATCTGGTCGGAGGCGGGAGGAGGAATTTCAGGTCAGGCTGCTCAGGTATTCGATGAAAAGGCGGACCCCGAAGCCGCTGGCGCCTTTCGGAGAATAGGGTCCCTCCTTTTCGGAATTCATCACTCCGGCGATGTCCACGTGAGCCCAGGGGATCCCGTCGGAGACGAATTGCTTGAGGAACAAACCGCCGATGATCGCCGAAGCCTTGCGCCCGCCGCTGTTCTTGAGGTCAGCCTCGGTGCCCTTGATCAGCTCAAAATACGCCTCGTCGAGCGGCAGGCGCCACAGGCGTTCGTGAGCCCGTTCGCCAGCCGCCAGCAGGGCGGCCGCCAGGTCGTCGTCGTTGCTCATCAGGCCGGCTCGCACCGAACCGAGGGCCACCACCACGCCGCCGGTCAGGGTGGCGATGTCGATGACCTGGCGCGGCTCATATTCTTGCTGGACATATGTCAGGGCGTCTGCCAGTACCAGCCGGCCCTCCGCATCGGTGCTGATCACCTCGACCGTCTTGCCGGAGAGGGTCTGGATGATATCGTCGGGGTGATAGGCCTCGCCGGAGATCATGTTCTCGGCCGCGGCGATCACTCCCAGGAGGGGGGTCCGCAATTTCAGACGGGCGGCCGCCCACAGGGTCGCGATGACAGCCATGGCGCCGGATTTGTCATACTTCATGCCGACGATCCCCTCGGAGGATTTAAGCGAGTACCCGCCGGAGTCGAACGTCAGGGCTTTCCCAACCAGGACGATGGGCGGAACGTTCTCCCCCCAATCGCCCTGGTGCTCGAGCAGGATCAGGCGCGAGGGGTGTTCGCTGCCCATGCCGACCGACACGATCGCCCCGGCGCCCAGCTCGGCTAGCTGGGCGTCATCCAGGACGCTACATTTCAGGCCTGCTGCGCTGGCCAGGGCGCGGGTGCGCTCGGCCAGGGAGACCGGGTTGATCACGTTGGGCGGTTCGTGGGACCAGTCGCGGGCCAGGTTGACGGCCTCGGCCACAATCTGGGCCTCCTCAACGGCAGGTTGCACAGCCGTGATCTCCTCCGTCAGCAGGCTGATGGCGGGAGCCGTTTTTCCCCCCTTATCCGACTTGTAGGTTGTAAATTGGTAGGCGCCGAGCAGCAATCCCTCGGTCAAAGAGGCGGCAGCCTGGGCGGCTGGCAGTCCGGAGATGGCCAGGGAGGCCAGCTCGACCCCGGCCTCCGTCGCACCGTTCCTGGCCAGCCAGCGGGCCAGCAGCCCTCCGGCCTGCCGGATCGTCTCGGCGTTGATCCTGTCCTGCTTACCCAGCGAGACAACGGCTTTTCGGGCAGCCTGGTCAAAGCGCACGTCACCGGCTTCGGTACCGGGCGAGTCGAGACTCAGGGTCTCGGGCGCGCAGGCGAAGAGGACCCGCAGCCCGGCTGGCCCATCCGAGGGCCTGGTTACGACAAGGGTGAGATGGGTGTTCAAGTCTTCTCCTCCAGATGCATTCTTATGTAGGAGCCGATCGAATCGATCGCTTTCTGGGCCTCCGGCAGGTAGGGAGCAAAGCCCTGGAAAACATGCCACAACCCTTCCCAGATTTCAATTGTAGCATCAATCCCGGCTGCGTGGGCCATCTCGGCCAGGCGGGTGGAGTCGTCGAAGAGGATCTCCTCCGTGCCGACCTGGATCAGCATGGGCGGCAGATCTTCCAGGTCGGCGAAAAGGGGCGAGATCAGCGGGTGGGTCAGGGGTTCCAGGCCGGCGTATTCCTCGGGCCGCCACTCGGACGGCGAAGACAGGACCGGGTCACGGTCGAGGCGTTCCCGGGCGGAAGGACCGGAGATGGTCAGGTCGGTCCAGGGGGAGAGCAGGAACAGGGCCGCCGGCAGGGCTTCGCCGGCGTCACGCAGGCTGAGGGCGGTGGCGAGTGCCAGGCCACCCCCGGCCGAATCCCCGCCGAGCACCAGCCCAGGGACTGGGACGCCCTGCCAGAGCATCCAATGATAGGCTTTCTGGGCGTCCTCCAGGGCGGCGGGGAAAGGGTGCTCGGGAGCCAGACGGTAGTCGATCTGCAGCAAGCGCGCCCGGCTGGCCAGGGCGATCCGGGCGACCAGGCCGCGATGGGTGTCCAGCGATCCGAGGGTGTATCCGCCGCCGTGCAGATAGAGGATGAAATGCCCTGGTGTGGCGTTGGCCGGTTCGATCCACTCGGCCGGCATGCCGTCCACGACCGCCGGCCGGACCAGGACCTCGGATGGGATACGGATCCCGCGTCGAGCGGCCTCGTCAAATTTCAGGCGCCGTTCGGACAGCGGGACGCCGGCCAGGCTGGCGTCCCGCAGGTCCTTCATGATGCGCTGGATGAGCTGGGCACGGACACTGGGCATGGATCGGAAACCGTCCTCTAAACGCACGGCGGGGCGCGGCCCCGCCATGTGGAAGATCGATTGCTTTCCCGACGAGTATAACCGGGTTCTTCTAGAACAGGAATGGGAAGAAGGCTTTTGTCCTCTGCTTGTATTCTTTAAACCCTGGCAGGCCGGAGAGGATTTTGTCTTTGCGGGCCATGTTGGGAATCCAGAAGAAGATGATGAACAGGGTCAGAGGCACGAAAGCCAGCCAGGTCATCGCCAGCAGGGCGAAGGCGGTATAGATCAGCAGCTCGCCGAAGTAGTTGATGTTGCGCGCCAGGGCGAACATCCCGTCGGTGATCAGTTGGTCGGGGCGCAGTTTCAGGGCGGTGAACTTCTGCATGTCGGCGCTGAAAACGAAGAAGACGCCGAAGAGATTGAGGCTGATGGCGACCGCCAGCAGCCAGAAGGGGACCTGGACGTCGTAGCGGATCAGCAGGTAGGCCGGGATCCAGTACAACGTCAGCGCGCCCCAGGCGACCAGCCCGAACCACAGACTGGTCTTGCGGGTCCAGCGGGCATCCGGAAAGAGCCGGGTTTTCATGACCCACAGCAGGCCGTAGGTCCCGTGCAAGGCCAGGTAGACCCAGGCGGCCGGGTTGTCCCAGCGCGCGAACCAGGCCATCAGCCCCAGGATGACCAGGCAGGAGATGCCCTTGTTGGTGTCGATGAAGTGATTGAGTTTCATGTTTGTTCCTGTCGATTCTCGCCTGATGGCAGTTCGACCCGCAGGGGCCGTGTGGCCCAGTGCGGGGTGAGGACGGTTTCAAGGAGGCGGCCAAAGAGCCGTTCGTAGCGGGCCGGTACCGGAGAGCAACCCGGCCGTGACGGTCTCCGGGTGCTGTGCCCGATAGGGCTGGGCGATCCTGCCGCCGTAGGACTGCCCGCACAGCGTGAAGCATCGATCCCCCTCGGCATGGCGGGCCCTGTCAAAACGGAGGCAGCCTCTGGGCGGACGACCGTGAAGTCCCTGGCCATGGGGGGTCTCCAAAAGGAGGATGCGGGTGAAGGTGGGAGTAGACAGCGTGATCGCTTCGGTGGTCGATGCATGGTGGGTCCCTTCCTAGGCCAACGGATGTAAGGCGATGAAGGATGCGAAGCGGATGAAATCGATGAAGAAATGGTAGGCGATCGCCTGTTCCAGATCGCGCCGGACGTACAGCAGGGCCAGCGGAAGCCCATATGTCAGTGTGATGGAAAATCCTTCGAGCGGGGAGGTGATCGAGCCCGGAAAATGGGCCATCCCGTGAATGAAGGCGGCGACTACGATCGACCAGAACAGGGCGCGCTGCGGACGGTGGTTGGTCGCCGGCCGCAGCAAGGCATAGACCAGGGTGGTCAGGAACAACCGGGCCCAGATCTCCTCCACGATCCCCGGCTGGAGGGCGTACAGGGATTCCCACCAGCGATCGAACAGGAGATCGAAGTCGGTGGGCGCAGCCATCCGCAGTGCGGCGACGTTCAGAAGGGCCGCCGGCAGGGCCAGCAGGCAGCCCGCCAAAAAACTCCTGCCTGCCTGGCGGTAATTCCCCTCCAGCAGGGCGACGCGGGTCAGGCAGGTGTGGCGCAGCAGCAGGCCCCCGGCGACAAACATCAGGGCCACCCCGAAAGGCAGGATCAGACCGCTGCTTGACTCGGGCCCCAGGAGCTGCTCCACCAGCCCCAGCAGGAGCAGCGTGACCAGTCCGGAAATGACCAATCGGCGGTCCAGAAACCTGCGCCAAAGGAGGAGCACCACCACGGACAAAGGCAGACTAACCAGGAACATCAACCAGCCGTCTCGCAGCACGAAAGAGGCCAGCGCGGTCAAGCTGATCGTTCCCAGGAGGATCAGCCACAACCTTGCGCAGTAGTTGGGTCGAGGTCGACTTTCGCTTGGGGGGACCGCTGGCAGGTCGGCGGCATGCGGCCGGCTGCGGGTGTACCACCAGATCAGGACCAGGACGTAAGCGCTTCCGAGGAGCGCACCGGCGGCCTGGGTGGGGAGATGATTGCTCGCCAGTCCGATGCCCAGAACCAGCGCAGCGAGCACCCACAGGAGGGCGAAGGCCTGCGTCAGGCGATCACGAGCCTGAATTTGCTGCCTGAGGAATGACAGGATGGCCTTCATGGGTACTTCCAGTTTAGGGGCTGCGCGCTTGCCCCGAATCGGGATCGACCATCATGGCCGAGGTGTCCACGGCCTCGAAGTCGGCCCCGGTCAGTCTGTCGAGCAGGTGGAGCAGGTCGTTGTCCCAGCGCTCATCAGGGGCGCCCGAGACGTACCAGGCAGAGCCGTTGTCGGCCAGGACGATTCCGTAGACCTGCATGCTGCGCAGCAGGATCTGCAGTTCCGGCGGGAAGCCGGAGACGTCGTAGCCGGCCCTCAGGCGGAAGCGGGCTCCCAGCGGGGGGATTGCCGGGGAATCGTCATTGGAGGTCAGGTGGCGGGCCGGCCAGAGGAGGCCGTTGGTCTGCCTGGCGGTGAAGCGCAGGGCATGGTTGATCTCGCCGGCCAGAATTTCATCGTAGCGCACCAGCCCGGGCAGGATCGGCAGCCCGGCAGCATCGGCCGAGGTCCAGCCGAGTGGGCGCAGGTCGTTCGAACGCAGATCCCAGATCGCTCCCGAACCGCCGTACCACTGGCCGCTCTCCTGCCAGGCGTCGTAGATCTCATAGAGCATGCAGGTGGCGGTGTCCACGACCAGGATATGGCGGTCGGAGTCGCCCTCCTGCAGGAAACCAGCGGGGAGCGGGTAGGGGCCGGGATCCGATTCTTCGGGATCGTAGAAGTCGAAGGGGTAGGTCTGTGCCCCGGCAGCGGCCAGGTTGTAGGGGATGCCGATCGGGTCGCCGTCCCACTCGCCCGAGCCAAAGTCCATGTGGAAGCCGGCCTCCCGGCCGATCGAGTCGATCCAGGCTTCTGAGCGCGGGTGGACCGGCAGGCCATCGACCGGCGTGTTCCAGTAGTTGTCGGCCGGGAAGAGCGGGCAGCCGCCGATCTGGACCGTGGAGTGTGGGGCGTTGTTCGCAGGATCCGGCGCCGGCGTGTCGTTTGCCGGTGTGGGTGTGTTGGTCTCGGCTGCCGGTGTTTTGCCGTCGAGGGTTCCCGTCCCCTGGCCTCCACGAGAGGGGATACAGCTGGCTGCCAGGATGCCGGTCAGAAGGAAAATGAGAATCCTTCTCACGGGTAGACCCACTGCTCGAACAGGCCCGTCAGGTCGCAGTTGCAGTGCGTTTCGGCCAGTCGCTTCAAGGCGGCGGTATCGCCGATCTCCCAGGCGTAGGCGGCGGCGTAATCGCGCAGGAAGGCGTCGAAAACCGCCTCGCCCATCCGCTCGCGCAGGGCATCGAAGAAAAAGGCGCCCTTGCCGTAGATGATGCTGACGTAATCCCAGCCGGAGTAGTCGTCGACCGACAGGCCGATCGGGCTCTCGGGATCATCGGCGTAGTCCCAGTTGCTCTGCAGGTCATCCCAGCAGGCTTCGGCCCCGCTGCGGCCGTAACGGTCGGCGAAGTACTGGCAGGTGACGAACTGGGTCAGCGATTCGTCCAGGTAGGGTTCATCCTGGGTATCATTGCCGACCAGGTTGTAGAACCACTGGTGGCCGACCTCGTGGGCTATGACCACTTCGAGATAGGGGTCGTGGCCGGTATACATATCCGCATTGATGGCGGTCAGGCCGGGATACTCGACCCCGCCGGCGGTGGTGACGATCGGGACGACGTCGAACTCGCTGTAGGGGTAGGATCCGTAGCGCGCGCTGAAGAGCCGGATGCTCTCGGCGGCATAGTCGAGAGCCTGCTCTCCGCCGATCTCCTCCCCGGGCAGGTAGTAACTGCGGACGGTGACATCCCCGACGGTCTGGCTGCGCAGGGTGAAGTCGGGGCTGGCTGCCAGGTAGAAGTCGCGCGCCGGTCCGTTGGCGTAAACAGCTCTCTGCCGGTCACCCTCAAGGCTGCGTTCGATCTCCCTGCCGGAGGCGACCAGGACCAGGCTCGCGGGGGCGTTGACGGTCACCAGGTAGAGGCTGGTGTCCGAGAAGAGCGGGTCGCCGTCGTCATCCGGGATCTCGTTGTTCCAGCCCTCGGCGTTGTAGACCAGGACGGTCGGGTAAGCGTGGGCCAGCGAGAGAATGCCGCGGTTATACCCGAAGATGCCATAATAGAAGTTGCCGCCCTGCGCGGGGATGCTGACCTGGAACTCTATGTGCAGCACGACGGCCTGGCCGGCTGGCAGGGCCGGCTCGAGCGGGATGGCCAGCATGCCCAGGCTGTGTTCAGGTGTGACCGCCCGATCGTCGACGCGCACCTCGCCGATCGCGATCTGCCCCCCGAGCAGTTCGGGGAACAACCCCAGCCAGACCCGATCGAGGGCAGCGTTCTCGCGGTTGGTGTAGTAGATCTCCTCGAGGCCGTTGACCTGGCGCAGGTCTTCGCCGAGCACCAGGGACAGGTTGTAGAAGCTGATCCCAGGCAGCTGGTCGAGAACCGGCTGCCAGCCTGCGACCAGGTTGGCAGCGAAGGGCGAGCGGTCCTGCCAGTCGAAGCCGGTCAATTCAGCTGGCGGTGGGGGCGGACCAGATGGGGCGGTTGGGCCGGGAGGCTCGGTGGGCCGGGATGTTGGTGTGGCGATCCAGTCGCCGAAGTCGATCGTGTAGCCGCAGCAGCTGACCGACAGAACCAGGAATGCGAGGGGCAAAAGCAGTTTTTTGAGCATGATCACCCTTTGTCGAGCATGGGACCGAGTTGGCCGAGCAGGCCCGGCAGGATTTTCCGGTAATCCGGATCGTCAGCCGAGACGTCGATGCGGATCAGGCGCCCGGGATCGAGGCCTGCGGTCCACTCGGCCAGCAGGGTTTCGAGCAGGACGCTATCGTCGGCGGAGGCGATGTTGATCCGTTGACGGTTCTTCAGGCGGTCGGCGACGGCCTGGGGGGCGGCGGTCAGGTGCAGGACGATCTCGGGGGGCGGGAGATGGTCTCGAATGAAGACGTACAGGCGCCGGCAGAGCTCGAACTCGTCGTCCTCCAGCAGGCCGCGGGCGTGAAACAGGCGGGTGAAGCCGAAGAAGTCCATTTCCAGTCCGCCGTCGACGATCCCGGGTCGGGGAGCCGCCCGGATGACCCGCTCCTGCTCAGCCCGCAACAACAGGTAGTCGATCTGGTTGGCCAGGCCGCGGCGCCGGTCGGCGTTGAAGCGCGTCTGGAAGGGACGCCCGGCGTGCCCCTCCAGGCCCGAGAGATAATTTCCGGCGGCGCACAGGCGGCGGGTCAGGGTGGTCTTGCCCACGCCTGTGCTGCCGACGATGGCGATCAGTTGCCCCATGGAACACGTTTCGGTTCAGCGCCGGAAAGCGGAAGGCTGTTCCTACTTGCGGGCGTCGGCGATGGCGTTGCGGATCTGTTCGGTGTGCCCCTGCAGGTGCGGCGGTGCGCCAGACAGCATGGCGTTGCCCAGATTCAGATAGCTGACCTTGCGGGCTACCAGTTCGGGGGGCAGGGCGGCCAGGAAGGCGACCACCTCATTGCTCAGGGTCTGCATCCCGACCAGCATGGCGGCGATCGAGCCGTGGGCCCTGGCGGTGGCGTCGAGCAGGATCTCCAGGTTGGGGCCGAAGTCGTCGGCCTGGCGCACGTAGCCGCGGATCTCGTCCTCGATGCCGGCCAGCCAGGCGCGCTCGGTGTGGATCAGGTGGGCCAGGGTCTGGCGGGCGCTCCACTCGCCGGGGGCTGGCTTGTGATCGGCTTCGGCCTCGCTGACGCCGTCGAGGGTTCGGGCCAGGTCAGCCAGGTCGCGGTCGTAGGCTTCCCGCGCCTGGGCCGCGAATCCAGCCGGCGTCGCGGGAACCACCGGGATTGGGCGCCTGCCCAGCTCCATGGTGACGGTCTTCTTTTCGGGGCCGCGATAGAAGACCACCTCGACCTGGTCGCCACCCTTGGTGCCGTGCAGGGCGGCGGCCAACGAGTTGAAGTCAGTGGTGACCGGCTTGCCGTTGAAGCTGATGATGACGTCGTCCTGCTGCAGGCCGGCAGCCTGGGCGCCCATTCCCTCGACCGTCCCGGCCAGGCGCAGGCCTTCGTCGACCGGCACGCCAAGCGCCTTGGCGATCTCGGCGGTATAGTCGTTGAGCAGCACGCCCAACATCGGGCGGTCGTAGAGGCGCCGGTCGAGGCCGGTGTCGAGTACGGCCGCCAGATTGACCAGGGAGCGGTCCCATTCGGCCTTGAAGCCGACGGCACGTTCCTGCCAGCCCTCCCCGTCGGGGACGGCGTGCTCGAGGGTGATCCGGGTTCCATTGTCCTGTGCGGCCAGGCTGACACTCACCACGGATGCGGCCGGCTCTCCGCGGGCGAACCACTTGAACTGGATCGATTGGTTCTCTTCCAGCGCGAGGTACTCACCGGCGGAGTAGAAGTCGCCGTTCCACCACAGGTACATGCGCCCAGCGGGGCGTGGGGTCACGCTGGCGAAGTCGCACAGCCACTGGCGCAGCAGGATCGAACGGGTGAAGGCGAAGTAGACCTGTTCGGGCGGAGCCGCAACGGTCTGCTCGGATTGGACGGTCATGGTCATGCTGTTCTCCTCCTAGTGTCCCAAGGGGTGATCGGGGTTTTTCAGCCATTCCTGAAGTTGGGCGGCATGTACGCCGTCGTGGTGGACGAAGACGCTCAGCAGGTCGCCGATCGTCCCTTTGCCACCCCAGGGCATGACGTAGGCCTGCTCGAACATCTCAGCGGGTAATTCTTGCAGGATGCGCTTGACCTCCTGGCGGGTCTGCTTCCATTCACCCAGGGTGTGGGCGTAATCCAGGCTCTGGCGGGTTGATACGGTTTCGGCGTTATATTCATCGATCTCGCGGTAGGCGGGAATGGTGGGCAGGGTCCCAAGGCGATAGGCGGTCAGGAAGGTGATCACCAGATCATCCCAGCCGGTCTGGTGGGCGAGGAATTCCTTGATCGTCCAGCCAGGGTAGATCTGTTTGTCGCGGTATCCTTCGAGTTGTGGAATCAGGTCTTCGACCTTGCAGCGGGCAGCATCCATCTCGGCGAGCAGGGTTTGGCGATCTTTACGATTCATGTTTCCTCCAGACCGTGAATTGTACCCCGGGGGCGAATTTCGTGCCAATCCCACCTTCAGAATTCGCCGGAACGGTTCAGACCTGGCGCATGCCGGACTGTGGGAGGGTCTGCGCTGCGAGCATCATTCTGGAAAGGCCGTTCAGCGGTGGTCGCCATCCGTCACAAGGCGGCGATCACCAGCTCTTGACCTTGTCCGGGATGAGTTTGATCAGCAGTCCTTCGGGTGAATCGAGCCAGGACTGGGGGTCATCCTGGGCCAGTTCCTGCGGGCCGAGATAGCGTTGATAGATTCGTTCAGCTCGCTCTCGGACCTCAGGCCGGGGCGTGGTCACCAGTTCGGCCCGGCCCTCGAAAAGAACGGCCGTCAGACCCTCAACTGCCTCCTGCACATCGACGACGAATGCGCAGCGCGGGTTGCGGTCCAGGTGAGCGATCTTCTGGGTCGAAGGGTAAGAATGGATCCAGATGCGGCCCGTCTCCCACAGGTACCAGACCGGGACGACATGCGGCTGACCGTCGGGGGAGACGGTTGCCAGGCGGCCGAGGAGTTTCGGGGTGGAGAGAAAGGCGTTGATCTTTTCCTGGGTAGGGGGCATGGGTGCTCCGAATGAACGCTTTTGGGTGGTTTGGACGGGCTGGAGGAAGGGTACGGGAAGGGGGGCTGGTGTGACCGGGACGGGACTGCCAGGAGCCCACGCAGGGGCGAGGTCAGACCTCGACCTGGATTGCACTGCCGCTCTCGTAGCGCCGCAGGCCGCGGTGGAAGACCAAGACTGCCAGCCCGAGCAGGAGCAGGGCGCCAAGGAAGAGTTTGCCGAGGGCGCCCCAGGAGAAGGCGCGCACGAATTCAGCTGGTAGGGCGCCCATCAGGGCTGCCGGGACGATGGTAAAGAGGATCAACTTGGAAAAGCCCTCGAACAAGGTCACCGGGTAGAGAGCGAAGGTGACCATCGCATTGAGAGCCAGGCCGGCAAACCCGGCCGCGTTGCCCAGCCAGAAGGTCAGGCTGTGGACGATGATCATGAACGAGGTGAAGGCCATGCAGGCCAGGACGACTCCACACAGGAAGCGGCCGAACCCATCCCAGGTGCAGTAGCCCGAAGCCAGGTAAGACAGGATCCCGTAGGTGAAGTCGCCCAATCCGCTGGAGATCGAACGGCTGGCAACGGTGTGCAGCAGGATCGGGCGGGGCAGCGACAGGTAGTAGTCCAGGCGGCCGCGGGCGATGATCTCGCTCAGGTAGAAGGCGTTGCCAAAAAGGAAAGCGGCTAACCCAAAGGCGCTGGCCGCCACGCCGAAGACCAGGAACATGTCACTCAGTTCCCAGCCGCGCACGTCCCTGAAGCGGTCGAAGAAGATCACCCAGAAGATGAAGTAGACCGCGTTGTTGAGGATCATGCCCAGCATCTGGGCGATGAATGCAGCCCGGTATTCCATCGCCGAGGCGATGTTGGTCTTCCAGACGGCAAGCAGGAACTTGAGTTCACGCATGATGAGCAAGATCCACGCAGGGGTGCGAGTGGGGTGGTATTCGTTCATCCACCATTGATCGCCAGGCGGCGCAGGCCGCGGTTGTAGGCCAGGGCCAGCAGGAGGCTCAGGCCGGCGATCCAGGTGAACTGGCCGAGCATCAGGGCGGCGAAGCGCTCCAGGCTCGGGTCAACGAACAGGCGCGCCGGGCCGTAGGTCTGATAGGCAAAGGGCAGGCAGCGGGCCAGGTTCTGCAGCCAGGCGGGGAAGAAGTCCAGCGGGATGAGCATCCCGCCCAGGATGAAGATCATCTTCTGGTAGACCCATTCGAAGGGAGCGACCTCCTCGGTGACGAAGGCCAGCAGGCCGATCAGGGCGCTCATGCAGAAGTTGAGCACCCAGGAGCCCAGGATGGCCACCAGGACCAGCGGCCAACCGCGGGGGTCGGGAGGCGGGCCGACCAGGAGCCAGGCCATCGCCCCGCCCAGCAGGGTGGTCAGCAGCCAGCGGAAGAAAGTCTCGCCCAGGCTGGTGCTGAGCTGGTAAAGCAGGAAGTCGTAGGGTTTGTTCAATAAATACGCCACCGAGCCATCCTTGACCGCTTCGGAGATGTTCCGGATCAGGCGGGTGCGGGAGAGCTCGATCGCCTCGGTCAGCATCAGGTACCAGAGTGTATCGGCGTAGGTGAGCCCGGCGATGACACCGGACTCGGTCCCGGCGAAGGGCAGTTTCCATAACTGGGCGAAGACCCACAGGAAGAGCACTACTATGATACTGCGCCAAAACAGCTCGGCTGGATAGGCCAGGCTGTTGATCAGCTGGATCTTGAAGATGGCCCAATATTTCGTGAATTTGCGCATAGGCTACTTAGCGATGGCCGCTTCCGATCGTTCGGCCTGCTCGTAGATGGCGGCGATGACTTCCTCCAGCGGCGGGTCGGAGATGGTGATATCGACCACACTCCCGACCTCCGACAGGCGGGCCATGACCGCCTCGACCGGGGTCTGGCGAGCCTCAAAGCGCAGCTTGACGCCGTAGCGCTCTTTGGCCACCTTGAGCGTTTCGGTGCCCGCGATGTGAAAATCGGGGGCTACCTGCCGGGCGTAGCGCACCTCGACCAGCTTGGAGGTCAGGAAGGTCCGCTTGAGGGCCGAGACTTTGTCCTGATAGACGATCTGGCCGTGGTTGATGATGATGACTCTCTTGCAAAGGGCCTCCAGGTCGCCGGCATCATGGGAGGTCAGCAGCACCCCGACGCCTTCCAGGGAGGCCATCTCGCGGATGGCATCCCGGATGCGCTGCTTGGCGACTACGTCCAGGCCGATCGAGGGTTCGTCGAGCAGCAGCAGGCGGGGCTTGTGCAGCAGGGAGGCGGCGACCTCGCAGCGCATGCGCTGTCCGAGCGAGAGCTTGCGGACCGGTGTCTCGAGCAGGTCGGCGATATCGAAGGCCTCGGCCAGGAAAGCGATGCGCTTGCTGGTCTCGCGATCGTCCAATTCGAAGATCTTTCCGAAGAGGCTGAAGGTGTCGATCGCCGGCAGGTGGTACCACAACTGCGGACGCTGGCCGAAGACGGTCCCGATCTGGTAGGCCAGCTGGCGGCGCTGCTTCCAGGGAACGAAGCCGAGCACCGTGGCCTGGCCGGAGGAGGGGAAGAGGATCCCGGTCAGGATCTTGATCGTGGTCGATTTGCCGGCCCCGTTGGGGCCTATGAAACCGAGCAGTTCGCCAGGGTCCATCGCAAAGGACAGGCCGCGTACAGCCTCGACCGTGCCGTACTCGGCCCGCACCAGCGAGCGCAGGCTGCCGCGCAACCCGACGGCTTTGCGCTTGGTCTGAAAGTTCTTGTGGAGGTTGGTTACCTGGATGGCGGGCATGCGTGGTCCACGATCGTCGAGGATGTTTTTTTTGAAGAACTTATTTTATCACTGACGCGGCGATTCCCGCTGATGGTGTGGTATATTGAAGAAAAAGGGATTCTGTAGCGCCATGGATAGGACCAGACCATTTGAAGTCATTGCAGGACGCTTCGGGGTATCCCACGAAAGCGCCAAGTATTTCCTGGGGCAGGTCCAGAAACGTTTTAAGAAGGAACGGCCGTCGCACAAATTGATCGTCGCGTACATGTCCGGGAGGAAATTCGAGTTCCTGCCTGAGCCACACGACGTGGCGGTGATGATGCATGCCGACGGCGTCTGGGTTCACCCGATGCGGGCGGCGCCGCCCGCATCGATCGATGAAGAGGACCTCTATTTCTAGCCCGGCGACCAGGTGGTCTTGGAGACCGAGAGCCATGGACAAACCTCGATAACCGGAAGGAAAAGCCACGATGGCAGAAAACACGCTTCCCACCCTCACCTTTGGCCGCACGGGCCATACCAGCAGTCGGATGATCTTCGGAGCGGCGGCCTTCTGGGACATGCCGCAGAAAAATGCCGACGAAGCGATGGATCTGCTGCTGGCCGCTGGCGTCAACCACGTCGACACGGCGGCCAGTTACGGCCGATCCGAGGATCTGCTGGGGGATTGGATCCGCCGGCACGGTCGGCCCTTCTTCCTGGCTTCCAAAACCGAGAAGCGTACGTCCGCGGATGCTTATGAGCAGATCCGTCGTTCACTGGAACGACTGCATGTCGACCACCTGGACATGATCCAGCTACATGCCTTGCATGAGGAACCCGACTGGACGACGGCCCTCGGTCCCGGAGGGGCGCTGGAAGCGGCGCTCCGGGCGCGGGATGAGGGCCTGGCGCGCTTCATCGGTGTGACCGGGCACGGGGTCGAAGTGGCAGGGTTCCATCTGCGGGCGCTGGAACGCTTCGCCTTCGACGCCGTCCTGCTGCCCTATAATTATGTCATGATGCGGAATCGGGTCTACGCGGCGGATTTCGAGAAACTGCTGGCGGTCTGCGCCCAGCGAGGCGTGGCCGTGCAGACGATCAAGGGTCTGACCCACAGCCCGTGGGGCAACATGCCGCAGAACCGCACGACCTGGTATCGTCCGCTGGAGGAACAGGCTGACATCGACCTGGCGGTGGGCTGGGTGCTGGGGAATCCACAGGTCTTCCTGAACATGGCCGGTGAGGTGGCGCTCCTGCCGCACATGCTGGAAGCCGCCCGGCGCTTCCAGCGCCGCCCCTCGGACGGCGAGATGGACGCCCTGGCCGAGCGCCTTGGGATGGCGCCGCTGTTTGTGTAATTGGTGGCGTTCGATATTTCAAAGGAGCTTTCAATGGAATGGAAACTGATCTCGTGGAACGTGAACGGCATCCGGGCGGTGGAGAAGAAGGGATTCCTGGACTGGCTGCTGGCCAGCGACGCCGACCTGGTGGCCGTCCAGGAGACCAAGGCCCACCCGGGGCAACTCTCCCCGGCGCTGTTGAACCCGCCCGGTTACCAGGCCGCCTGGAGTTCGGCCGAGAAGAAGGGTTACAGCGGTACGGGAACCTACTCCCGATCGGCGCCGCTCAGGGTCGTCGAAGGCCTGGGCGATTCCCGCTTCGACACCGAGGGGCGGACCCTGATCCACGAATTCGAACCGTTCGTCTTCTTCAATATTTATTTTCCGAACGGCGGGCGCGGCCCGGAGTGGGTGGCGCACAAGCTGGCCTTCTACAGGCGCTTCCTGGATGTGGCCCGGGGTTACATGCAGGCCGGGCGGCCGGTCGTGGTGACCGGCGACTTCAACACCGCCTACGCCGAGATCGACCTGGCTCGCCCGAAGGAGAATGTCGGGCACAGCGGTTTCATGCCCGAGGAGCGGGCCGGCCTGGGGGAATTTTTCGAGATCGGGTTGATCGACACTTTTCGCCACCTGCATCCGGATACGGTCAAATATTCGTGGTGGAACATGGTGACCCGGGCGCGCGAGCGCAACGTCGGCTGGAGGCTGGATTACTTCATGGTCTCCCCCGATCTGAAGGAAAAGATTGTCGCCGCCGACATTCACGACGACGTCTATGGTTCGGACCACTGCCCGGTCAGCCTGGGACTGTCATTGTAGGCAGGAGTTCTCATGGCACGACTCATTCCGGCTGTCGAACGCATCCAGCGGGCGCGCCAGTTGATCCAAAAGGCTCGCGACCTGCCTGTCCCGAGTGAGGGCAGGTTTGATTTCTCCTACATCGCCCAGGTCAAGGCATTCCTTCAGGAGGCCCGCGAACTGGTCCAGTTCATACCCAAAACCCCCAGCGCCACCGCCGAACTCAAAGAACAGGTCAGGGAGATCTTCGCCGAAGCAGATCTGGCCGACAGGGAGATCCTGCATTGAAGTGGGGGGGACGTCCGTCCCGTTCCCCAGCCACATTCTGCCGGGAAACAGGGACCGGGTTCCGTTGGGAAACCCGGTCCCTGTCCGGATTGGATGCAGCTGGGATCAGGCCATCCCGCGTGCCCTTTCGGTCATCTGGCCGGAGCCTTCCGCCACTGCTCTGCGTTCCAGCACCACCAGGCGGATCAGGAACAAGGCCAGGAGGAGGGCGAAGTGGCACATGATCGACGGCAGGGCATTGTCCGCCACCGGGATGACCGCCACCGTGAACAACGATGGGACGATGAAGGCGATCGAGCCGAGCAGAACCTGCCCGAGCAGCAGGCGTCGATGTTCGTCCTGACAGATGGTCGTACCGTAGGCCGAGAGCAGCAGCATGCTTATCAGTCCGGCCTGGTAGAAGATGCCGTACGACTGGTACAGCGGGGTCAGGGTGGTATAGCGGGCGAAGACCACCAGGCAGACGGAGGCACTCACGAAGGTTCCATCCATCGCGATGCCAGTCACGAGTCCCAGGCAGGCCAGGAACATGCCATAGGCGTACCAGAACAGGGTGCGGGTGCGGGTCGGGTACAGGTGGGCGACGAGCAGGAGTCCCATGGGCGGCAGCCAGGCGACGACCATGAAAGCCAGACGGGGCAGGAAGCCCAGCGTGGCGGGATTGCCGGTGCAGAAGATGGCCTCGATGATCTGGTAGGCGGCCAGGAAGAATAAAATCGAGCCGGTCGTGTACAGGATCGGTTTGCGGCCGGGCCCGCGCAGGGTCCAGACTGCGGCCCCGACCTCGATGGCGGCTGTGACGAGTGCAAGGGTGGGGTCGTAGCCCTCAGGCATGGTCGCCTCGTGATTGCAGGGTTGGGCCGGATATGTCGTGCGCGGCTGGTCTGAGTTGAGAATAACTTATCCGGCTTTTGTGCAGGAAGATGATATAATGAGAGCACACATTCCGGGATCGACGAGTGTCATGCGCCAGTCCTCTTGTCAGGCTGGCGTTTTTTTCTTCCAACCGCACCAGAAGGGAGCCGCGATGGACATTCACGTGGGTGACCGCGTTATGCACTGGACCTATGGCCTGGGGCAGGTCGTTGGTTTCGAAACCCGCGACCTGGCGGGGAAGACAGCCCTCTACTACGCCGTCCGGGTGCGCGATTTGACGATCTGGGTCCCGGCGGATGGCAAATTGGATGATCGTTTGCGGCCGCCGACATCGGCGTCTGGATTTGCTTCCCTGTTTTCCATTCTGCGCGGACCGGGCGAACCACTTCCGCCTGATCGCCATGAACGCAAGCTCCAGCTGGTGGAACGGCTGAAGGATGGCCGGGCCGAATCGATCTGCCGCGTCATTCGCGACCTGGCGGCCTACCAGCAAGAACGGTCGCTGAACGAGCACGACCAGCAGCTCATGAAACGGGCCCGCGAAGCGCTGGTCGCTGAATGGGGTTATTCCCTGTCCATCCTGCCGGCTCAGGCCGAGTCTGAATTGCGCCTGCTACTGACTTCCGGGAAATCCGGAGATTGAGGGATCACATGATTTCAAACGAGAAAATGGCTCTGGTGCGGGTGGTGGAGCGCTTCGTTCGTACGGGCAGTGCCATTGACGACCGGCACCAGGTCGTCTGCCTGCCGGACAACAAGACCAGCTTCGTCGAGCCGACCGGCTCGGACGGGGGAGGACGGTCGGTCCTGCTGGACGAGTTCAAGGTCGATGGCCGGGTGGTCTGGGCCGGTTACAGCGGGCGCAGCGAGACGATCTACCTGAGCGAGGCGCACAGCGGTTGAGGTTGGCGACAACCCTGACGGGACGAAGGTACTGTGGGGCGGGAGACATCCCGCCCCACATTTTCGTGGCACGCCTGGTGGCGCGCGGGCTTTGATGCTGTCAGGGAGCAGCCGTCTCAGGCAGAGATCGGCAGTGTTTCCCCCCAGGACCGGATGGCCTGCCAGTCGCGGAAATCTCCCTGCGGCATCTGGATGATCCCACTGATCAGCCGTTCGGCCAGGGTCAGCCGGCCGTGATCCACCTTGCCGGCGAAGATGGCGGACGCCCGAGGTTCGAGCAGCGCGCGCACCGGCTGGACGAATTCTTCGGCCCGGGCGCGGTTCTGGGGCGTATCCTCCCTGACCGCCATGCAGACGGTGAAGTAGGCCAGCGGTCGGGTGGCCAGGGTCGACAGGTTGCCGTGGATGAATTCGGCGGCTTCCGGCAGCCAGCGCCCGTAGCGGATGGCGCTGCCGACGATCACGGATTGGTAGTCGCCCAGATTGTGGACGTTTTCGACCGGCAGCACATCCACCCAGGTTCCTGAGGAGGCCAGGACCTGGCCGATCAGGTCGGCCACTTCACCGGTCGCACCGGCCCGGGTGGCATAGGTCACCAGGGTTTTTCGCATGGCACTCGTTTCTCCGTAGCAGGCGTGGATCGCAGGGATGCTGGGCCGCCGGGTGGCGGCAAACGACAATCCGGAGCAGGTCAGGACGGTCGCTGCGGTCGAAGCCCCGGCGATCTTCAGGAACTGGCGGCGGTTGAGGCTTTGGTTGTTGGACATGGACTTCTCCTCGCATTCGGGTTTCTGTCCCATTATGCCAGCCCCGTATGGAGAAATCATGGATACAATGGGGAGGATCGATGGAGATGTCCTGAAGGGAGACGCACGCTGGAATTCGTCGCCGATCTTCTGGCCTGCCTGCGGCAGGCCGGCCGGCTCACGGCCCTGACCGGGGCGGGAGTGTCGCAGGAGTCAGGGGTCCCGACCTTCCGGGATGCCCTGGAGGGCCTGTGGGCAGAGTACCGGCCAGAAGACCTGGCCACCCCGGAGGCCTTCCGGCGGGATCCGAAGCGGGTCTGGGATTGGTATGCCGGGCGGCGCGAGAAGATCGACTCGGTGACGCCCAACCCGGGCCATTACGCCCTGGCAGCGATGGCCGATCACGCAACCCGATTCGCCCTGATCACCCAGAATGTGGACGGCCTGCATCAGAAGGCCGGCAGCCGGGGAGTGATCGAACTGCATGGGAATATCCGGCGGGTCAGATGCTTCGACTGCGGCCGGCCGGCCGAAACCTGGCAGGACGATGGGCGCCATGTCCCGATCTGTGCGGCCTGCGGCGGCTTTCTCCGTCCGGACGTGGTCTGGTTTGGTGAGCTGCTGCCGCCCGGTGAAATGCGGGCCGCCCGGGAGGCAGTGCTGGACTGCCAGGTCTTCTTCTCGATCGGGACTTCCGGCCTGGTCCACCCGGCAGCCTCGCTGGCCTATGAGGCCAGTCGCCATCAGGCGGTGGTGGTGGAGGTCAATCTTGAGCAGACACCGCTCTCGTCCGCCGCGGATTACATCCTGCGCGGCCGCTCGGGGGAGGTCCTGCCGGAGCTGGTCAAAGCGGTGTGGGGTGAGTAGAGCACAAGATGCAGGGAAGGGAGCTACGCTATTCCTGTGCGGACTTGGCCGGTGGGATCTTGAGGGCCAGTCACGTGGGCGATCATCTTGGGCCCCTTCTTTCAAACAGGAACGAGACCAGCCTGGGTGGCTGGCCCTGGTCTTCGGCGTGCCACCAATCCTTGCGGTCCAGCAGCACCATCCGGTGGCTCTCGGCCGCAGTCAGGAAATCCGACAGGGGATGAACGAAGGCCGGGATCTTGATCGTTCCTCGCCGCCCTTCGAAGCCGGCCTGCTTGCCCTGGTACTGGCGGAAAGGGTGCAGTTCGCAAATGAGGAAGCGCCCGTGGTTGGCCAGGGTGTGGGCGGCCTGTCTGAAGATGAAATCCAGGTCCCGGATGTGCTCCAAGACCAGGTTGCAGGCGATCAGGTCGATCGACTGCTCCCGGCACGGCCAGGGGTGGGTCAGGTCGGCCAGGACGAAGGTCAGATTGTCTGCCTGCAGTTTGCGCCGGGCCCGATGGAGCATGCCGACCGAGAAGTCAAGGGCCAGGACCTGCCGGCCAAGGCCTGCCAGCAGGGAGGTGTTTTTGCCCGTTCCACAGCCGATCTCCAGGATGGTCCGGCAGCGCAGCAGCCCAAGGATTTGTTCTGTGACCTGGCGGTCGAGATCGCGGGTCAGATTGCGGTCCGAGTCGTAGGTTGGGGACCACTGCGTGTAGGCATCCTGGATGCTCACTGTGGCGATCCATCCCGCTTCAGGACTACCAGGGTGATGTCGTCGAACTGCGGTGCAGCCCCGATGTACCTCCGCAGTTCGGCCACCAGGCTGGCGTGCAAGTCGCCGGCGGCCAGGTTCATCCGGCTGCGCAGCAGGTCTTGCAGGCGGAGCTCCCCATAGAGTTCCCCGCGGACGTTCTGGGCATCGATGGCGCCGTCGGTGTACAGGAAGAGCAGCGATCCGGGCGGGAGCGTAAGCTCCACCCGTTTCCAGGCGGCCTCTCTGGCGACCCCCAGCGGCATGCCGGTGTTGCGCAGCCGGGCCGGCTCCGCCCCACCCGGGACGAAGACCCAGGCTGGGTTGTGGCCGGCGTTGGCGTAGGTCAGCCTCCCGTTTTGCGGGTCGAGCACGGCGTAGAAGGCGGTGACGAACAGCTCGTCGCCAGCATCCTGCAGGATGCGCCGGTTGGCGGACTGCAGGACCCTCTCGGGATGGTCGACGTACTGGATGGCGAAGGTGCGCACCAGGGTCCGGCTGAGGGCCATGTAGAGCGCCGGGCCGACGCCCTTGTCGGCCACGTCGGCGATCAGCAGGCCGAGTTTCCCGTTCGGCAAGGGAATCAGGTCATAGAAGTCGCCGGCCATCTCGCGCGCCGGCTCGAGGCTGGCAGCCAGGTTCCAGCCGGGAATCTCGGGCACTTCGTGCGGCAGGAAGGAGGTCTGGATCTGGCGGGCCATGGCCAGCTCCTGGGCAGTCTTCTGGTGGGCCAGGGTGCGGTGGTAGACCCGGGCCTGGTGCAGGGCCGAGGCCACCTGGGCGGCCAGCCCCTGAAGGCTTGGCAGCAGGCGCGCAAGTTCTTTGCGCTCCCAGCTCTGGCCCATGCGGATCAGTTCGATGTAGATGCCCCCGATTGGATCTCCGCTTTCGGTGTCCAGGATAGGAGCGGTGACCACGGGTTGATGCAGATGGGCCATCTCATTCCAGGGCAGGCGGATTCTCTCGGGGAAGGCCCGGGGTTCCACCTGGCGGGAGATCCAGCGCCGGATGGGAGTCTGCTCCCTGTCCGGCCATTTCCCCGGCAGGACGAGCAGTGCCTTGCGGGCAATCCAGATTCCCATCCGGCCCAGGGTGAACATGGCCGGGACGTGCTCGGCCAGCAGGTCTGGCAGGGTTGAGGCGTCGGGCGGGGCGGTCAGGATGGCGCGTCCCAAAGCCTCCAGCTTCTCGAGTTGGATCGACTGCTGGCGGCTGTTCTCGGTGGCCCGGCTCATCTGGCGGGCCAGGAAGGCGGCCAGCAGGACCGCCAGCACCAGGATCAGGTAGGTCAGCAGCCCGTTGGCGGTGTAGATCCCTGCCAGGGGAACCGCGAACAGGTGGGCCAGGTAGGGCACGCCCTGTCCCATGAAGAGCAGAAGCGGCAACGAGGCGACCAGGCGCGGGGTCAGGGTGGCGCGCATCGCCCACAGGCTGTAGCCCAGGTAGCCCGACCAGAGCAGGAACATCTCCAGGATCAGTTGGGTACTGACGGCCGCCAGGCCAAGCAGCAGCCAGCGGGCTTCCAGGCCGGGCAGGGGGATGGTTCCCCCGATGGCCCGGTAGACGCTCAGGGTCGTCAGCTGCAGCAGGCTGATGGTGGTGATGTTGAAGCTGAGATTCTGGGCCAGGCCCCAGCGGCTGTCACGGTTGCTCCACGCCGACCGGTTGGCCAGCAGGAAAAGGATGGTCAGGAAGAGGTCGATCCACAGCACCGGCAGGCCGAAGAGGAAGATACCTGACCACTTGACCACCCCCTCCAGCGTGCCGACCGTGTTGCCGTACGACCCACCCTCGCCACCCAGGTCGACGATGAAATAGAAGCGCAGCCGGCTCAGAAGGAAGGTCAGACCGGCGATCAGCAGGAGCATCGGCCAGTGCTGGACGAATTCGGCAGGATCGGTAGCCAGGACCAGCCAGATCAGGCCCCCCACGGCCATTGGCAGGGTGTAAGCCACCCCCAGGACACCCGAGACCCGATTGGACCGCTCGTCGCCGTGGAACTGGTCCAGGTCGCGGCGGAACCAACGGGCCAAGCGGAAGAAGGGATCGGGACGATTCTCAGTTTTGGCAGGGGTCATTGATGATGGGGCTCCATATTGCGCCGGATGAATTGTTTTGCCAGGCTGTTCGCGGCCTGCTGGGCCGAGACCGGACGGGGGGTGACCTTCTGCAGGCTGATTTGCTTCTTCTGTTTGATGAAATACGCCTGCATGGCGATCCGACCTGCCTCCACCAGAGCAGCCCGGCGGCGGTCGCTCATGTCGAACTCGGTCGTACCGTACCCCTTGGCCGGCAGGCGGACCACGAAGTCCTTGAAGGCCTCGATGACCATTTTGTCATGGGCCGACAGCAGCGTATTGACCAGGCTGCTGACCCGTTTCGCCGCCGGCAGGGATTCGAACAGCGGATCCTTCTTTGCGCGGCGCGGGATCGGAGCGCCTGAGACGGACAGCGTTTCGTCGATCAGCATCCCCAGCACATACTCGCTGGTGCGGGGCCCCATCAATGCGGTGACGATCCTGGTGTTGGACAAGAACAGCTCAATCGGGAAGTTGGAGAGCAGCCCGCCGTCGACGATCGTGTGGCCGGTGATCTGTTCCCCCTGGTAGGCTCCCCATTCCTTCTTCCAGACGACCTCCTGCCACAGCAGGGGAATGCTCATCGACATGCGCACTGCCCAGGCCACCGGCAGGTCGGGAGCGGTGCGGTGGTTGAGGACCAGCATCGTCTCGGCGGTCGTATCGGACGCCACCAGGCTGAGGTCCACGCCCGTGGCGGCGCAGAAAGCAGCCAGGGTCAGGTCGGCGTAGCCGCGCCCGCCGGCGTCCAGTTTGTCGCGCAGCCAAGCCAGGAAGGCATCGGCTGCGTACCAGCCGCCATATTCCATGAAGGAGTACAGGTGATTGAACGACGGCCGGTTGGCCAGCATCTCAGCCAGCCGGTCGTCCAGCATGTCTTCCAGTGGGTCGGGGATGATCCTGGCGTTGATCGCCTTCAGCAGGGATCGTACCGAACTTTTCCGGATCAGTTCTTTGTCCACCGGGGGGATGGCGCCCATGAACTTGGTGAAGACCGACTTCCCGTCGGCCTTCTCTTTGAGGGCCTTGAGCATCTCCCCGGACGTGTACCCGGCTGCCAGCAGACAGGCGGTGATTGCCCCGGCGGAGGTTCCCAGCAGGCGTCCGTGCGTATGGCCGCGCTGTTCGAACTCCTGCATTGCGCCGACGAAGACCATTCCCTTGGCTCCGCCGCCTTCGAAAACAAGATCGTACTGCATGCTTGCCTCCTTGACGCGTTGATCGGGCAGGAAATCCGAACACTCTCTCTGGCCCGGATGTGCCGAACTGCCAGCCTGCGTTACCTATCCTGGCCCACCATGACTGCGATCAGGGCGAAGAGCAGCGAATACAGCGGTGCATTGAATGTGAGGTGGGAGATGTCGAACGGGATCCACGGTTCAAACCACCCCTGCCAGGCGGCAGCCCCGACCCCCCAGACGGCCAGCACGCAGGCTGCCGTCACGGCGTAGCCGGCCCGGGATCCGAGGACCAGGCCGGCCAGGACGATCGGGATCAGGTAGCCGGCGGTCGAAGGGGTCCCCAGCCCGTAGCCGGACGAGGCGGCGAAGACCAGCAGGGTCGTCAGGCTGACCAGCAGCCAGCCGGCCAGGGTGACCCGCTCCCGGCAGGCCAGGACGATGATCCCGCCCAGCAGCAGGCACAGGATCCCGGCTGCTAGGGCAGTGTAGATCGATTCCAGGCTGGAGGTGAGGATCCACCACGCGATCATCAAGGCGCAGGCAACCGCCATCCAGGCGGCGGTCAGGATGATGACCTGGGCGCGCCGGCGTGTCTCGGGATCGGAGATGGGCAGGGCAAGGCGGTTTCTGGCAGGCATAGGATGCTCCTTGAAAGGGAAATGGGGGCTGCGAGCTGCTGAAAGCGTCCGGCGATCCTGGCCAGGCGCTCGCGCAGTAGCAGGGCAGTGATCCCCAGGCAGCAGCAGGAGGACCCCCGTGCAGCCGATCAGGACCGCGGTCGAGAAGCCCCTGGCTTTGTACAATACAGCGAAGACCGAAAGCACCGAGAAGACCGGCGGGGTGATTGCCAGGCCGCACGGTCGCAAGGTGACCCCGTAGATCAGCGCCGCCAGCGACTGGAGGGACGGATTGCCTTCAGGCGCACGACGTGTGCAACGCGCTCGGGATTTTCTGCGGACGCTCATTCTGGATGGTCATCCTTGCCTCCGTCCTCCGGCGACCAGCTCTCATTGTACAATGTTTGGGGAAATGTTTCTACTACCCGATCCACGCTCCGCTCCACGCGGCAAGGGACAGGCTGAGCATTCCATTCTGAACGGTGAACCATCGGGCGTCGATCATGCTCTGGACGCGGTTGCCGTCGGTCCAGCCCAGCGACACGCACGGGACCTCGATTGTCTGCTGGCTTTCCGATGCGTTGATGGCTACGACGACTCGCTGCTCGCCGAGTTCGCGCACGAAGACGTAATGGCCATTCTGGTTGTCGAGCACCATCCGGCGATAGTCGCCGCGGCACAGGGCCGGGTTCGCCTTGCGCAGGGCGATCAGGGTCCGGACCCAGGATTGCAGGTCGAGGTTCCACTGGCTCTGGTCCCAGGGGAAAGCCCGCCGGCAGTCGGGATCCTTGCCGCCCTGCAGGCCGATCTCGTCGCCGTAATAGACCGCCGGCGCGCCGGGGTAGGCCATCTGGAACAGGAAGGCCAGCTTGGCCTTGACCGTGCTGCCCTCGACTTTGGTGAACAGGCGCTCGGTGTCGTGTGAGCCGAGCGGCACGAACATGGCATGCACGTTCTCGCGCGCATACGTGCTCAGCAGACCCTCGACCTTTTCGATGAAATGGGGCATGTCGAGGGTCCCGGCGTAAAGCAGGCGCAGCAGGGCGTCCCGGACCGGGTAGTTCATCAGACCGTCGAAGTGTTCATCACCCACCCAGCGCGGGTCGGCGGTCCAGATCTCGCCCAGGATGTAGGCGTCGCGATTGGCCGATTTGACTACCTGGCGGAACTCGGCCCAGAATTCGTCGTCGTCGATCTCATTGGGCACATCCAGGCGCCATCCGTCGATGCCCTGCTCGATCCAGTAGTGGGCCACGTCGAGGAGGTAGCGGCGAACGAGGGGATTTTCGGTGTTGAACTTGGGCAGGCTCTTGTGGTTCCACCAGCCGAGATAGTTGTGGGCCTCGCCGGGGGTGTAGGCCTCGAGCGGGAACTGGCGGATGTGGAACCAGTCGCGGTAGGCCGAGTTCTCGCCGTTCTCGAGCACATCGGCGAATGCAAAGAAGCCGCGCCCGCAGTGATTGAAGACCCCGTCAAGGACGACGCGCACATGGTTGCGGTGGGCCACCTCGAGCAGGGCTCGAAAATCGGCCAGCGTGCCCAGCTTGGGGTCGATCTGGTAGTAGTCGCTGGTGTTGTAGCGGTGGGTCGATGGCGAGGCGAAGATCGGGTTGAAGTACAGGGCGTTGATCCCCAGGTCGAGCAGGTAATCGAAGCGCTGGATGACGCCGCGCAGGTCGCCGCCCTGGAAGCCGTCCAGGCTGGGGGGCGAGCCCCAGGGCTGGACGTTGGGCGGGTCGTTGTCAGGGTCACCGTTGGCGAAGCGATCGGGAAAGATCTGGTAGAAGATGGCATCCTGGACCCAGTAAGGTGTGATCATATCGTCTCTTCGGCGGTGAGTGTGCGAACGGGCGAATTGTACCCCATTCTAGGGCGGCGGTGCCAGCCAGACGGCTGAAGACGGCGGCAGGGTCAGGGTGTAGGATTCCCCGGAGACGGCCTGCGGAACGTCGGTCCCGTTGAGCAGGTCGAGCAGGACCCCGCCGGTGAGGGGGAAGGCCGGGATGGTGATCTCGATGGTTCCATCGGAGAAGTTGTACAGGCAAATCACCCAGTCGGTCTCGAGCTGGCGGACGAAACCCCAGCCGCCGGGAGGCGAGCTCTCAAGTTCCAGGATGGTGAAAGTGCCGGACTGCAGGGCCGGGGAGTGGACCCGCCGGTCAAAGACGAAGCGATAGAAGTTCAGCAGGGAGCCGGGATCGGCCTCCTGCTCCTCGACCGAGATGCCATCCCCCGGGCGGTTCCAGCGGTCATCGGGGGTGAACCAGGTCGTCTGCCCGGCGCCGGTCTCGAGGCTGTACCAGTCCATCGGCTCGCGGCGGTAGTTGTCCCAGAAGGGAGGGCCGCCTTTCTGGCCGGACATGCCGATCTCCTCGCCATAGTAGATCATGATCGGGCCGGGCAGGGCGGCCAGCAGAGCCGCCCCCAGGCGCAGGCGGGCCGGGTCGCTGCCGACCTTGGTGGCCAGGCGGTTGGTATCATGATTTGCCAGGAAGCGGACCGGCATGGCCCCGGTGGGAAAATCGGCTTCGTCGTTGAGCAGGATGGTCAGCAGGGCGGGATGGCCCTCGGCGTTGAGCAGTCCGTCACCGTTGAAGGTCTGTCCGCCAGCCAGCAGCTGGTACAGGGGAAAGTCGAACAGGGCGTCGAACTGATCGGGGAAGAAGCGCCCCAGGTCGCCAGGGTTGTTGACCCAGGTTTCGCCCAGCAGCAGGGCCTGCGGGTTGGCAGCCTTGATGCGCTGGCGCAGGGCGACCAGGAATTCCTGCGGCGGGAAGGTGGCGTTGTCGACCCGGAAACCGTCGAGGCCGTCGGTGGTATCGCCGTCGCCGTCCAGGTCGAGCCAGAACAGGGCGGCCTCGGACAGGTAATCGAGCACCTCGGGATTGTAGTGGTTGAAGCGCGGCATTTCCTGCGAGTCGGCGAAACCGGCGTACAGGGTATGGGCATCATTGCGCCAGACGAACCAGTCGCGGTAACGTGAGGCTGGGTTGGCGTAGGCATCCTGGAAGATCGGGTTCTGGTCTGACAGGTGCGAGGGAACGAAGTCGATGAGGATGTGCATGCCGCGGGCGTGGACGGCCTCGACCAGGGATTGCAGGTCCTCCAGGGTGCCGAACTCGGGGTTGACGGCGAAGTAGTCGCGAACGTCGTAGCCGTGGCTGGAAGGCGAGGGGTGGATCGGCATCAGCCAGAGGGTGTCGACGTGCAGTGACTGCAGGTAGTCCAGTTTCTGCTCGATGCCGGGCAGGTCGCCGATGCCATCACCGTCGGAGTCGCAGAAGGACCGCACGAAGATCTCGTAGAGGATCTGGCCCTGGAACCAGTCGGGGGTCTGGTAGGGAATGGCGGTGGGTGTTGACAGCGGGGTGGGGGCGGCCGTCTCGATCGGATCCGGGAGGAGGGATGGCGTGGCCGAACTGCCTGCCTGGCAGGCAGCCAGCAGGATGGCAACGACAAAGAGCAGGGCGGTCAAGCGTTTCATCGGGAGTCTCAGCAGAACAAAACCGGGGCGGCCGGCCGGCCGCCCCGTCTGGGTCTAGCCTTTCACGCCGCCGACCGTCAGGCCGGAGACGAGGTAACGCTGCAGGGCGAAGAACAGCAACACGATCGGGATCGACATCAGGATCGACATGGCGGCGAACTCCGACCATGGCGTGGAGAACTGTCCCTGCATCGAGCGCAAAGCCATCGCCAGGGTGAAGCGCGACGGGTCTTCCAGGAAGGTCCAGGCCAGGACGAATTCGGTCCAGCCGGTCATGAAGGAGAACAGCACGGTGACGGCCAGGGCCGGGACCGACAGCGGCAGGATGATGCGCAGGAAGGTCTGGGTGACGCTGGCGCCGTCGATGCGGGCGGCCTCCTCCAGCTCCTTGGGGACCGTGTCGAAATAACCCTTCAGGTTCCAGATGGCGAAGGGCAGGGTGCCCGAGGCGTAGGCCACCGACAGGCCGATCAGGGTCGTTCGCAGAGGTTCACCGGCGATCTTGATCTGGCTGAGCAGGACGTACAGGGGCGCCAGGGTGGCTGTGGTGGGCAGCATGAGCAGGACGATGAAGCCGAGCATGCCTGCCTGGCGGCCGACGAACTGAAAGCGCGAGAAGGCATAGGCAGCTGAAGCTCCCATGACCACGGCGAACAGGCTGGTACCCAGGGCGACCAGGACGCTGTTGAGCAGCAGCCGGCCGAAAGTCATGCAGGTGCCAAGGTCGGACGGGTTGGAGCACAGCAGCATGAAGGGTTCGCAGAGCACTTTCTGGAAGGCGGCGAAGGAAGCTCCTGGCGGGATGAGGGTCAGTTCGAGCGGCTTGTCGATGTTGCGCGGGTCAAGGGCCAGCGAGAAGATCCAGAGGATCGGGAACATGACGGTGAGCGTGATGGCCAGCAGGAAGACCTGCAGCCCAAGTTGTTTCAGGAAGTCCATGCGGACCCTCTTGCCCTTTTCGGTCAGGCGGAAGAAGTCAACGCAGTTCCGACCGAAGAGCCTGAAACGGACCTGCCAGGCGTGGACGAAGATGGCCCGGACTTCCCGCCCGGTCTCCGAGGGCAGGAAGAAGGCGAGAAAGCGGGTGAATTGCTCACGCATTGTAGGCCTCCGTAGCGCGGGTGACCCGGTTGTTGATCAGGGTGATCACCAGGAGAATGAGGAAGACGACCAGGCTGAAGGCGGCGGCCACCCCGTAGATGCGCTGCTCGTAGACCAGCTTGAAGGCCTGGGTGACCAGGATCTCGGTCCTGCCGAAGGGCCCGCCCTTGGTGATGAAGTAGATCACATTAAAGTTGTTGAAGGTCCAGATCGTGCCGAGCATGATCGCCGGGACCATCGCCGGGCGGATCATCGGCACGGTCACGCTCCAGAACTTGTTCCAGGCGTTGGCCCCGTCGATGGCGGCAGCCTCGTACAATTCGTCGGGGATGGCCTGCAGCGCGCCGGTGGCGACGACCGTCATGAACGGCCAGCCCAACCAGACGTTGGTGATCAGCAGGGCATAGAACGCCAGGGGCAGGAAACTGAGCAGGCCGCCAAGCGGCGGGGTGGTGGCTTCCAGCCAGCGGATATCGGTGGCGAAGCTCGTCCCGAGATTCGTATTGAGGACCGCGAGCAGCTGGTTGATGGCGCCGAAATTCTGGTCGAACATGTTACGCCAGGTCAGGGCATTGATATAACCGGGGATGGCCCAGGGGAGCACGAACAGCGCCCGGTAGATGCGTCGGCCGATCAGGTGCTTGCTGTTGAGCGCCAGGGCGATCAGGATCCCCAGGCCGACGTGGAAGATGACATTGGTGAAGGTCCAGGTGATGTTGAACAACAGGAGGCGGCCGAAGTCGTAGTTTTCGATGGCCAGGTTGTTGGTCAGGATCTTGACGAAGTTCTCGATCCCGACCATCGCCGGCGCGTACTGCTCCCAGGTCTCGGAGTTGAAGACGTTGAAGCGTAAATTCTGGATGCGGTAATCAGTGAAGGCCATCCAGACCTGGAAGATCTGCGGGAACATGGTGATGAGTACCATGAGCAATCCGGCCGGGGCGATGTAGGCCCACGCCAGCGGAGATCTCTTCAGACGCTGCTTGAAATCCTCGCGGCGCTTCAGGCGTCTGTCCAGGGGAGCGACTTGGGTTGCCATATGGGTTACCTCCTGCTTATGACAAGTATATAACAAATGATGCAAAAAAAGCAGGTGGGAGCGAACTCCCACCTGCTTTAGGAAGATGTGGCTACTCGCCGCGGATCTCGGCGACCTTGGCGGTCACAGCGTCGAAGGCATCCTGCAGAGCGGCGGCCGGATCGGCGCCCTCATTCAGGACCCGCAAGAGCATGTTGTTCATCGGATCCCAGTAGGCACCCATTTCGGGGATGACCGGGAAGGCAGCGCCACCGGCGAAGGCGGCCACGGCCTGCTGCATCAAGGGATCGGAAACTTCCACGCCGGCGATGGCGGGGATGTGGGCGGCCTTGGTCGGATCGGCCAGGATGGACTGTGCCTCGGGCGACAGGAAGAATTCCATGAAGGCCAGGGAGGCAGCCGCATCGTCACCGGTGACGTTGCCGTTGAAGTAGATGTTCTCGGTCTGGACGTAGCCGGAGAGCGGGGCCGGCCAGGGATCGATCGCCAGGTTCTCGGCGCCGATCGCCTCAGCCAGGGAGGCGATATTCCAGGTTCCGTCGATGATGATGCCGGCCTGACCGGCCTTGAACAGGTTGACGTCATCGTCGGTGTTGTTGGTGGCCGGGCCAGCTTCCGGGAAGCGGGCGATCAGGTCGACCCAGGCAATGCCGTTGGCGTCGTTGAAGGCCGGATCGCCTTCGGGGGTCATTAGGCTACCGCCAACACCGCTCAGGGTGCCGGCGGAGAAGAAGAAGCCGTACTCGAGGTAGGCGCCGAAGATGTCACCGGTGGTGGCGGCCTGGGCATTGACAACCAGTTCGTCGAAAGTGGCCGAAGCCTCGGGGACGATGGCGGTATTGCGGTACATCACCACACCCTTGAGGGTCTGGGGGAGGCCGATCAGGGCGTCATTGTACTGGACAGCACCCAGGGCGGCCGGGTTGATGGTGTTGATCGTCTCGGCACTGATCAGGCTGCTGACGTCCGCAATCAGGGCGGCGTCGTAGAGGGCGGGCCCCCAGTCAGCAGCGCCGATCAACAGGGCGGGACCGCCACCGGTGGCGGCTGCGGTCTCGTACTTGCCGCGCAGGTCATCGAAGGGCACGTAGAGGATGTCGAACTGGACCTCGGGGTTGAGGGCCTGGAAGGCGGCGATGACTTCGTTGAGGCTTTCGATTTCGTTGTCCTTCCAACCATGCCAAAGGGTGACGGTGCCCGTCAGAGCCGGCATCGGCTCTTCGGTGATCACCTCGGTCGGGGCTTCCGTCGCGGCCTCGGTCACGGCCTCGGTCGCGGCCTCGCTCGTCGGGGCGCAGGCGGTCAGCACCATGCTGGCGACCAGCACCATGCTGGCCAAAACAAAAAGCGTGCGTTTCATTCTTCTTTTCTCCTTTTGAAATTTTGGTTCATCGGTCTGCACTTGCAAACTGCAAGGCGTTGGTGGGGGAATCTCGTTATGCTTTCTTCATCAGGCTCTCGCTGCGAATTTCTTTGGGTTTCTTCACCTCCTTTCGGTCCGCACATTGGTGGAGTGCGATCGTGGATGCTTGAACGATTGCTCCCAGGCTGGATGAGCGGCGGCCCAGCATGGCGGTTGTGATCCGCACCACGCGGGTGGCGGCTGGCAGGCTGCGCCGCTGGACTGCCTGGCGCATCGGCTCGAGCAGGATGTCCCCGGTTTGGGCGACACCGCCGCCGATGATGACCATCCCCGGATTGAACAGGTTGACCAGGCCGGCGATGGCAATCCCGATGTGGGAACCTGCTTTGTTCAGGATTTGCTGCGAGAGCAGGTCGCCGCGCCGGGCGGCGGCGGCGACGTCGCGGGCCGAGATCGTCTCGACCGGCTGGATGGCGGACAGCTGGGTGCGCTGGCCCTTGCTGACGGCTTCCTGGGCCTGGCGGGCGATAGCGTGCCCGCTGGCAACGGCTTCCAGGCAGCCGTGGTTGCCGCAGGTGCACAGCGGCCCGTTCTCATCGATGGTCAGGTGGCCGATCTCGCCGGCCGATCCGGTCACCCCCCGGTAGATCTGGCCATCGAGCAGCAGCCCGGCGCCGATCCCGGACCCGACCTTGATATAAGCCAGGTTGTGTTCGCCGCGCCCGGCCCCGGCAGCCCACTCGCCCAGGGCGCCCATTTCGGCATCGTTGCCGAGCGAGAGTGGTGTCTCCCAGCGTTTATACAGGGTGTCACGGATCGGGTAGCGGTCCCAGCCGGGCATGATCGGGGGCGAGACGACTGTCCCGGCCTCGGTGACGATCGGGCCGGGGACCCCGACGCCGATGGCGAGCACTTCCTCGAGGGAGATGTTCGCCTTGTCCAGCGTCTCGTGCAGCAGGCGGTCCGCCTCGGCGAGACAGGTTTCGGGTCCGGCCTGGATTTCGATAGCGATCTCGGTCTCTTCGACGATGCGGGCACCCAGGTCGGCCACCAGGATGCTCAAGTGGGAGGCGCCGAAGTCGACGCCGATCACGTGGCCGCGGCTGGCATTGATCTCCAGGACGATCGGCGGGCGGCCGTTGTGGGAGGTCAGGCTTTCGGCCTCGCGGATGATCCCGCAGGCCTGCAGGTCGTTGACAATAGCCGTCACCGCCGCCCGGGTCAGGCCCAGTTGGCGGGCGATTTCGACGCGCGAAATCCCGCCCGGGGTGAAGCGAATCAGATCAAGGACGGAATGTTTGTTAATGTTCTTTACATTGAGCGGGGGGTTTGACCAGGACAAGGGGTTCACGGGGGACCATTGGGGCTCAAAAAAGGAGATTCCTCACAAGTATGATAGCACGAAAGCGGACTTTGTCAAGTCTTTTAACTAACTCTATCCTAAAAAACATTCAGCGCACGAGTTCCGTGCGCTGAATAAACAAAGTCGGCAAAAGAATGGTTCTTTGGGGATTAACCCTTGATGGCCTCCCAGCCGGCGTATTGAGCGCTGTCGCCCAGTTCGGTTTCGATGCGCAGCAGCTGGTTGTACTTGGCAACCCGGTCGGAGCGGGCGGGGGCACCGGTCTTGATCTGGCCGGTGTTGAGGGCTACGGCCAGGTCGGCGATGGTGGCATCCTCGGTCTCGCCCGAGCGGTGCGAGGTGACCGCCCGCCAGCCGGCTCGGTGACAGGTCTCGACCGCCTCGATCGTCTCGGTCAGCGAACCGATCTGGTTCAGCTTGACCAGCAGGGCGTTGGCGGCGCCTTCCCGGATGCCCCGGCGGACGCGTTCCGGATTTGTGACCAGCAGGTCGTCGCCTACGATCTGGATCCGGTCACCAAGTTTTTTGGTCATCAGGATCCACGATTCCCAATCGTCCTGGGCCAGGCCGTCCTCGATGGAAACGATCGGGTAATCCGTGACCCACTTGGTCCAGAACTCGACCATCTGTTCCCCGGTCAGTTTCTTGCCTTCCTTGCGCAGGTTGTAGGTCTTGGTCTCTTCGTCGTACAGTTCGGAGGCGGCCGGGTCGAGGGCGATGGCCACCTGCTCGCCGCGCCCGTACCTGAATCCGGCCTTCTCGATGGCGGCCAGGATGACTTCCACGGCCTCGTTGTTGGCCTTGAGCGCTGGGGCGTAGCCGCCCTCGTCACCGACCAGGGTGGTGTAGCCCTTTTCCTTCAGCACGGCCTTGAGGGCGTGGTAGATCTCGGCGCCCCACTGCAGGCCTTCGGCAAAGGAGGAAGCGCCCAGGGGCATGACCATGAATTCCTGGGCGTCGGTCGACTGCCAGCCGGTATGGGCCCCGCCGTTGAGGATGTTCATCATTGGGACGGGCAGCACGTGGGCATAGACTCCGCCAATGTAGCGGTAGAGCGGCAGGCCCAGACTGCCCGCGGCAGCCTTGGCGACTGCCAGGCTGACGCCCAGGATGGCGTTGGCGCCCAGTTTCGACTTGTTGGCCGTGCCGTCAAGCGACAGCAGTTCGGCATCGATGGCTTTCTGTTCGGTGGCATCCCAGCCGTACAGGGCCTGGGCGATGACCTCGTTGACGTTGGCAACCGCTTTGAGCACGCCCTTGCCGTTGTAGCGCTTCTTGTCGCCGTCACGCAGTTCGAGCGCTTCGTGGACGCCGGTCGAGGCTCCCGAGGGGACCGCCGCCCGACCCCACGAGCCGTCGGCCAGGATGACCTCCACTTCGACGGTCGGGTTGCCGCGCGAGTCGAGGATCTCCTGCCCGGTGATGAGTTCGATCGTGGTATCCATAATTATGCTCCCTTTCTTAAAATCGGACGCAGGGTCCGTTGAGTTCTCAGCGAGCAAGTATAACGCATTTCGGAAAATGCTGGTCATCTTTTGCGGAGGGGGGAGGAAGTGCCTCAATCCATGGGTCAAGAAAGCCGATGATGTGCAAGGAATATTTCGGAAATGGAGGGCTCATGAGTTGGCGTTGGTTGTGGCAGTGAACGAACAAGCGGGCAGCCCAATACAAAGCATCCGGGCAACGAGAGAAGCAGCGGGACGATCTGGCCGGGCGAGCGAGGGAATGGCGCCGCGCGACGTTATCTGCTTCCACCGAGTACGTCTCCGACTTGCCTTGCGAGACTTCATCGCGACCAAAATGGTACCACCGCGACCCGGTGTGGCTCTTTCCATCGTCGCGCCAGAGCGTCAAAGGGCTGATGAATGCCAGTGGGGTGCAGCGAGCGAGCGTTTCAAGGCGCATTGCCGGACAGTGGCATCCAGAAACCAGCTACCATGCATACCTTGCGTCATTCCTGTGCCACCCATTTATTGAAAAATGGGCTGCACCGGCGCCCGTGTTTCCGCTCGTCGCATGCCAGAAAAAATTCACCCGAATTCCGGATCTCCAGCTGGTGCGGGTAGGCTTTTTGGTTGTACAATCAATACAAACCTACCCATTGGATGGCGGATTGGACCTGACAGGGTGCCATCAATCCCAGATGTTCAGGTACGTTTCCTAAGACGGCTTAGTTCAACTCGGATTGATGTGGCGGCAATTGGAACAGGGCTTCGGCATTGGCTCTGACCGTCACATCAAACCTTAATTCGTCAGGCGGCTCAGGTGCTACTGCAGCGAGCTGCGTAATATCTGCACCACCCCCTTTCGTTTCATGGGGAAATTGGGTTTCATCTACTTAAGAGATTTATGCAAGAAGCAGTAATGACTGGATTGCCAGTTTCGAACAGGAGCTTAATATGAGCATTCGAATTCATTCTGTTCCTTTGGGTATGGACCATTGTTATGTGATTCAGGACAAAGGCACTATCATGGTCGACGGTGGATTTCCAGGAACAGCGCGAGCGTTTAAGAAAGCACTCGCAAATCTACCGATCAAGCCTACGGATATCGGGTTGGTTATCATCACCCACGGGCATTTTGATCACGTTGGTTCAGCAAGTTATATCCGAGGACTTACGGGGGCCAGAGTGGCGATGCACCGGGCTGACAAGGAGCTACTAGAGAAGGAGGCTATGACATGGCCTCCGGGGGTGACGGTGTGGGGGAAGATATCAAGAGGGTTATTTAAACCGATGCTGTCTTTGTTACGATACGATATACCGCAGGTTGATGTCCTTCTGGGAGACGAGGGGCTTTCGTTGGAAGAGTATGGGATTTCTGGGAGAATCATCCATACACCGGGCCATTCCCCAGGGTCAGTGAGTGTTTTGCTGGATACGGGAGATGCTTTTGTGGGATGCATGGCGCAAAACAGTCTGCCGTTTTGCCTTGGGCCAAGACTGCCCATCTATGCACAGGATATCGAGAAAGTGAAAGAGAGCTGGCGGTTGTTGATCGCAGAAGGGGCGAGAACAATCTATCCAGGGCATGGCAAATCATTTTCAATTGACGTCATTCGAGATCTCATCCGGTCGTTGGCCCACAGCCAGCATCACGAATAGTATAAGCCGAAGCGGCGAAATCCAGGAGGAAGCCGGATGAGACCATAGTACCGGTGGAGCGTAAGCTCAACAATGGATGAGACCACAGAACTCGTCCGGAAGATAGGGGGCCCTACTTCAACCAAGTTCAGCGAGGAAGCAAGTTCTTCTTCCGGCATACCCTCGGCAGGGATTGGAAGATGTTCGACTTCCTGCGCCTTCCTCACGAGCATCGATTGCCGAGCGTGTTGAGCGTGGGGAAGAAGGCATGCGCATCCTGGTCTGTGTCCATCGCCAGCATTCTCGCCTCTGTCTGACCACCATTTATGCCTGCGGGTTACGCTTGCTGGAAGGGGCCCCTCCCGCGGAGTTACTGCTTCTTGCAGAAAAAGCTGAACTGAAGTTGCCGCGAAGCAGGTGGTGGCAACGATTTCGGTTCGAATGTGGACGCAGTACTCTGCAGCAGATCACCGCCTCGGCCTGGGATGCTGGGGAACAGCGCGGTTGATTTGGTGCGCCGATTCGTTGCGTCGCGGCTGGTGCTGGCCCTGTTGCGCACCCCTCAATAATCTTTTTCTCACTTCACTCCCGCCTTCCTTTCCTGGCAGCGGCCTTGATGAAACCGGCGAAGAGCGGGTGGGGCCGGTTGGGCCGTGAAAGGAACTCGGGGTGGAACTGACTGCCGACCATGTAGGGATGGTCCTTCAATTCGGCGACCTCGACCAGCATATTGTCGGGGGAGATCCCCGAGAAGACCATCCCGGCCTTTTTCAGCTGTTCGCGGTAGTTGTTGTTCAACTCGAAGCGGTGGCGGTGACGTTCCTCGACCTCGCCCACGAGCTCGTAGGCTTTGGCCGCTTTGGTGCCCTTCTGGAGAACGCACGGGTAGAGTCCCAGGCGCATCGTCCCGCCCAGATCGGTGATGGCGCGCTGCTCGAGCATCAGATCGATGATTGGGTGGGCAGTCGAGCGGTCGAACTCGGACGAATTGGCATTCTCCAGGCCAAGCACATTGCGGGCGAACTCGACCACCATCAACTGCATCCCCAGGCACAGACCCAGGTAGGGGATCTTGTTCTCGCGGGCATATTTCGCCGCCTGGATCTTCCCCTCGGTGCCGCGCGAACCGAACCCTCCTGGGACTACGATCCCGACCGCGCTCTCGACCACCTCCCAGCCCTTGCCCTTCTCCAGGTCTGCCGAATGGACCCACAGGATCTCCAGTTCGACTCCCTGGGCCAGGGCGGCGTGTTTGAGGGCCTCGCGCACCGACATGTAGGCGTCGTGCAGTTCGACGTACTTGCCCACGATGGCGATCTTGATGACCGGCTTCGGGCGGCGGACCTCCTCGACCAGGCGTTCCCAGGCCGACCAGTCCGGTTCGCGGCGGGGCTTGAGCTTGAGTCGGTCCATGATCAGGCCGGCTACCCCGGCGGCCTCGACCAGCAGCGGGACCTCGTACAGGATCCTGGTCGTGACCATCGGGATGACTGCCCGTTTTTCGACATCGCAGAACAGGGCGATCTTGTCGCACAGGTTGTCCTCGATCTGGTAGTCAGCCCGGGCGACGATCATGTCAGGCGAGATGCCGATTGAGCGCAGCTCGCGCACCGAGTGCTGGGTCGGCTTGGTCTTGAGTTCGTCGGTCGCTCCGATGTGCGGCAGCCAGGTGACATGGATCGAGAAGACGTTCTCGCGGCCCAGTTCCGAGCGCATCTGGCGCATGGCCTCCAGGAAGGGCTGCGACTCGATGTCGCCCACCGTCCCGCCGACTTCCACCAGGACGATCTCTGCCCCGGTGGTGCGGGCCACCTGGCCGATGCGGTGCTTGATCTCGTTGGTGATATGCGGGATGACCTGGATCGTGCCGCCCAGGTAGTCGCCGCGGCGTTCCTTGGAGATCACCTCGGCGTAGACCTGCCCGGTGGTCACGTTACAGACCCGGTTCAGGCGGATGTCGATAAAACGCTCATAGTGGCCCAAATCGAGATCTGTCTCGGCCCCGTCGTCCAGGACGAAGACCTCGCCGTGTTGGTAGGGGCTCATTGTCCCCGGGTCAACGTTGATGTAGGGATCCAGCTTCTGAACGGCGACCTTGAAGCCGCGTTCTTTGAGCAGCAGGCCAACGGCCGCAGCGGTCACGCCCTTTCCAACCGAACTGAGCACACCGCCGGTGACGAACAGGTATTTGGTAGTCATGGGCACCTCATCTGGTTGGTTACAAACGAAGCGGGGAGGGCCGTTGTTGCGGCGTCCTCCCCGTCGGGGTGTACACTCGTGAAGGGAATTATTGGCTTGCGCGTCTTCATCCCACTAACTTGATCAGGTCTTCAGCAGCCCGGCGCATCTCCAGGAAGATGAGCCCGAGCTTGGCATCCTGGCGGGCCAGGGCGGTCAGAACCGCCTCCTCGCCGACCGAGGTCAGAACGATGAATCCGGCGTCGCCTTTGATGTAGACCTGCTCCAGCCCGCCGCGGCCGAGTTCCCCGGCAATCCGTTCACCGAGGCTGAGCATGGCTGCCGACATGGCCGAGACACGATCCTCCTCGACCTCGGCCGGCAGGGCCGAAGCCATGATCAGACCGTCCACCGAGACGACCGCCGAGGCTTCGATGTCCGGCGCAGCTGCTTGCAGGCTGCGCAGGCGGGTTACCATTTGTTCGCTGCGATTTGAACTCATGATCGCCTCTCTGGTCTGAAATAACTGGCCGAAGTTTACCACATAATTATAACATCAGCCCAAAATCCGCAAGGGAGTGCAATTTTATCTGACGGCCCGGCCCTTACCCAGAGAACGCCAGAGAATCCGCCGTAGCAGATTGCCCGCCAGGCTGGCGATGATCACTGCCAGGGCCAGCCCTCCGAAGAAGATCACGCAGGTCAACTGCTCGACGGCTGGAACGGTCTGTATGGCAACCGAGTCTTTCAGCAACAGAAACGCCGTGATCCATATCCCCAGGCAGCTCATGATGAACACGAAGGTGAGCATGCTGGCCAGGCGCCCCAGGCAGCTGCGCTGCAGTTCTGGGTCGAGCTGCTCGCGATCGGCCAATCTATCGAAAACGCGCCAAGGGTTGCGCATCGTCATTTGCCAGCCTTTCAGGCTGCCCCTGCCATGACAGCATAGAATTCGATGCCTCGGGGCTATTCTTCCCAGGAAAACGGGGTGCAATTTCCGCCCCGTGCGTCTAGTCCTGGGTTAACTGGTAATTGGGCGCTTCCTTGGTGATGATCACGTCGTGGGGGTGGCTCTCGATCAGACCCGCATTGGTGATGCGCACCAGCCTGGTCTTCGTGCGCAGGTCTTCGAGGGTCCTGGCCCCAGCATACCCCATGCCCGAGCGCAGGCCGCCGATCAACTGGTAGACGTAGTCGTGCAGCGAGCCTTTGTAAGGCACCCGGCCTTCGATGCCTTCCGGGACCGCTTTTCCGGATCCACTCTGGCCGCTGCCGTAGCGGTCGCGCCCGTATCCATGCATGGCGCCCATGCTGCCCATGCCGCGATACTCCTTGAATCGCCGGCCTTCGAACAGGACCTCTTCGCCCGGCGATTCCTCCAGCCCGGCCAGCAGGCTGCCCAGCATGACCGTGTCAGCGCCGGCCACGATCGCCTTGACGATGTCGCCGCTGTACTTGACCCCGCCGTCGGCGATGATCGGCACCCCCAGCGGATGGGCGACCTGGGCGCAGGCGTGGACGGCACTCAACTGAGGCATGCCCGACCCGGCCACAATGCGCGTCGTGCAGATCGAACCCGCCCCAACGCCGACCTTGACGGCGGCGGCGCCCGCCTCGATCAGTGCCCGGGTCCCATCGGCAGTGACCACGTTCCCGGCGATGACCGGCAGCTTGGGGAAGGACTGGTGCAGGCGGCGAACGGTCTCGAGCACACCGCGGGTGTGACCGTGGGCGGTGTCGATCACCACCACGTCCACACCGGCATCGACCAGCAGCCCGGCGCGCTTCTCCATGTCCGCGCCAACACCGATGGCGCCCCCGACCAGCAGCCGGTCGCGTGAGTCGAGCGAGGCGTACGGGTATTCGATATCCTTCTGGATGTCCTTGACCGTCAGCAGGCCCTTCAGGCGTCCGTTCTCGTCGACCAGCAGCAGCTTCTCGATGCGGTGTTCCTGGAGCAGTTTCTTGGCGTCCTCGCGGGAGATCCCCACCGGAGCGGTGACCAGCGGCTGGTGGGTCATGAACTGGCTGACCGGCAGGATATAATCTTTCAGCTCAACAAAACGGATGTCGCGATTGGTCAGGATGCCGACCAGCATACCGCCGTCGTCGACGATCGGCACGCCGCTGATCTTGTAAGTCGACATGATGTTTTCGGCATCCTGCAGGGAGGCCTCCGGCGGCAGGGTGATCGGATCGCTGATCATTCCTGATTGTGAACGTTTGACCTTGTTCACTTCGCCGGCCTGCTGTTCGGGCGACATGTTGCGGTGCAGGATGCCGATCCCACCCTCGCGCGCCAGGGCGATTGCCAGGGGGGCCTCGGTGACCGTGTCCATCGCAGCCGAGAGCAGCGGGATCTTGAGGGCGATCTTCGGGGTCAGGCGGGTCGCCACGTCGGTCTCGGCAGGCAGGATCTCACTGAAACCGGGTATCACCAGTACGTCGTCGAAGGTCAGGGCCTCGGAAGAATGGAACAGTTCATCATTCATTGGGTTTCCTTCCAGGATCAGGACGGGAGAAATTTCATCGATTCTATCAAACTTTGTCTGGACAGGTAACTGTCAAAGGTCACATTCGTCGCTGATCGGATGTCAGGGGGCAGCTTTTCCCGGTGGTCGCCTGCCGTTGACCCCCCTCGGTCTCCGTGATAGACTTCGCTTACTTCTTCTGGCAGGAAGAACTGAATTGAAGTTGCCGTGAAGCAGGTGGAAGCAGCGATTTTGATTCGGTATTCACGCAGAACTCTGAAAAAGATTGCGAGGTGCCATGGGAAACGATCGTCCTGGATGTCTGGTGGGGTTGTTGAAATTGTTCCTGCTGGACAAGTTGTTTGACTGGCTGCAGGGCCGCTTCGGTTTCGGCAAGGGGACCTGCGGCGGGATTGGTTGTGGAGTCATCCTGTTGATCCTTTCGACCATCCTGGTCTGTTCGGTGGTCTTCGGTACCGACTGGTTCGATCTGTTCTAGCCTGGATGCGGATGCGGCCTGAATCCTGTTCCACCGGTCGATCGGTGGTTGGTCTCCTGGCACTGTGTCTCCTGGCCCTGGGACTGCTGGTCCCGGGTCCGGCCGCGGCCCAGGAGACCGCCCCGCAGATCGCCTCGCCGCAGTCCAACAGCGAAGTGAACGGCCTGGTCCCGATCATCGGGACGAGCGCCGTGGAGGGTTTTCTCTCTGCAGAACTGGCCTTTGCCTATGCCGACAACCCAACTGGCTCCTGGTTCCAGCTAGCGGTTTTCACGGAACCACTGACCGAGGCCACCCTGGCCGTCTGGGATACGACGACCGTCAGCGACGGATTCTACAGCCTGCGCCTGCGCGCCTATCTGGCAGACGGGACCTTCCTCGACGCCCTGGTCACCGCCCTCTTGGTTCGGAATTATACCCCTACCGAGACCCCGATCCCGACCCAGACCCTGACCCCGACCCTGATCGTCCTCGTCGACACCGAGACCCCGGTCCCGACCGAGACCCGCCCCCCGATCCCATTCCCGACACCGACGCCCCTGCCGACCAACCCGGCCGTGGTCGCCCCGGCCACGGTCTTCACCAGTCTGGGCTACGGGGCGGCGGTCATTCTGGGAGCTTTTCTCCTGTTCGGCATCTACCTGTGGATCAGGCGCAAGGGGTAGGTGCTGATGCATCATGGTTTGTTCTTCACCAACTGAGGGGAGGCGGTTGCCGGCAGGAATCGGTGCCGGCGCTATCCACGCAGCGTCGAGGGTAACCTCCCCTGGAAGGATGGGCTGATTTGTGGTCTGCGGGGCTGTTGCCGAACAGCCCAACTGCAAGTTCCCGACCTCTGGTCGATAGTGGTTGGCTCTACAAGAGCAGATCGATTCCTCTTTGGCATATGAAGCCGGGCGTCGAGAAGCTTGATCCCTTGATCGAAGGCATCCAATTCTTGGTCTGATGGCACTGAATTCGGACAGCTCAACCCTGCCCACGGCGAGATGGCCGATGGCGCTTCAGTGGCCGCCAGGTGCTTCGGCGCGGCCCTGAAGAAAGCCCTGGAAGTACCCATCAAGAAGGCCGGCGTGGACAGGATCGTCATCGGCATCCGGGTTGACCGGGCGCGTGTCAGTCGATCAGCAGGCTGTCGCAGCGCCTGCATTCCACATTGCAGTGGAGGTCATCGAAGGGACGGCTGAAAGCGCAGCTGTGGAGAGAGATTCTCATCGCAATCCGTTGTCGCCGCGCGCGTGATCAACTGCAAGACTGATCTGCCTGGTTGACCTTGAACTGCCTTCATGTTAGACTCAATCTTTGATCGATTTTTGGTGAGGCGATGGCAGAGACCTTCCTGATTGCCGGCCTGGGCAACCCGGGCCGTCAATACCGCGAGAACCGGCACAACGTTGGGTTTATGCTGCTCGACCGGCTGGCCGTCAAATTGGATGCCCGCTTCACGCGCCTGCAGTCCAGGGCATTGGTCGCCAGCGGGAATTATGAGGGGAGCAAGGTTATCCTGGCGAAGCCGCAGACCTTTATGAACCTGTCTGGCCAGTCCGTCCAGGGGCTGATGCGCTTTTATAAGCTTCCGATCGAAAAACTGCTGGTGGTACACGATCACCTCGACCTGCCACCGGGAACGATTCGCATCCGTCCGGACGGGGGGGCGGGGGGCCAGCGTGGTATGGAGTCGATCCTCGAGCGCCTGGGCCGTGACGATTTCGCCAGACTGCGTATAGGCATTGGAAGGCCGCCCGGACGGATGGACCCGGCTGACTACGTGCTCCAGAATTTCTCACAAGCAGACATGACGATCCTTTCCGAGACTCTCAATTGGGCTGCCGAGGCCGTCCTGGCCTGGATCAAGGATGGGCTTGAGGCTGCCATGAACAGATTTAACGGGGTCGTGGAATGACCTCGGTGCGTGAAGGCGTCGAAAGAGCCCGGGCGGGGACGAATCCGGCTGTCATCTGCCGCATGGCATCCGGCTGGGCGGTGCTGTGTGATATACAGTACCTGCCGGGGTATACCGTCTTGCTCCCCGATCCGGTCGTGGCCAGTATTAACGACCTGGACCGGCCGCAACGCGCTGCCTTTCTATCTGACATGGCGTCGATCGGCGACGCACTGCTTGAGGTCACCGACACGTTGCGGGTCAACTATGCCATCCTGGGCAACTCGGACCCATTCCTGCATGCTCACATTGTGCCGCGGTATGCGTCCGAGCCGGAGGCTGTCCGCCGCCACCTGCCATGGTCGTATCCGCAGTCGTTCATGGATTCCAGGCCGTTCGATGCTGAGCGTGATGGGGACCTGATCGTTCGTCTTGCGGAGGCGCTCAACAGGTACATGGGGTCGGATCCCGGTTCTTCCGGGGGCGGCATACACGCCTGACCTGTCACAAACACGCCTGTATGATCCTGTAGAGAATTGCAGGAGGCTGTGCACGAAACCTACATATGCCAGCGAAGTCTGTCTTCTTTCGTGGGTCTGCTCTTCTTGCTTCTGGCGGGATGCGCTTCTGTGGCCATGCCTGAGGCCCCGGCCGCGACGCCTGTCGCGCCGACCGCAACGTTTGTATTTCCGACCCTGCCACCCTGCACGGTCGCATTCGTTGAAAGCGACGCCAAATTCTGCAGATGCTGGACAGGAGTCACCAGCCCGTCGGGAAGATATCGTTTCTATGCAGATTGCATCGAAACATGCCCGCCCTACACCGGTCAACCGGTGGTTTCCGGCATCTTTGTTTCGGACATGCTATCCCAGAGAAATTATCGGCTCGACTCGGAATGCTTCCTGCCCAACCGGCCCGTGGTCCGGCAAGCATGGATATCAGATGAGGTCATTGCTTTTATCATCTCATCCAATCCTCACTACGGGTGGTATTTCGAGGTCGATGTGTTCAGGCAGGAGATGACCACCAGCCATCCGGTTTCGGATGCACCCGGCGCGGGTTCTTACCCGATCCCATAAAACATGGATTTCATCCTCGACCGAATCCGCTCCCTTGACCCCTACCAGTCCCTGCTGGCCAGTCTGTCTGCCGGCCAGACCAGCTCCGGATTGGGGCTGCCGCGCGCCGCCCGCCTGCCGGTCCTGTCTGCCCTGCAGGCCGACCTCGGCCGGCCGCTGATTCTGGTCGCCGCCCGGGCCGACCTCGCATTGGCGCAGTACGACGAACTGGCTTTCTGGGTGGGGTCCGTCCGGCGCCATCTCTTTGCCGAACCGAACCCGCTCTTCTATGAAAATGCCGCCTGGGGGGCAACCACCCGCCGTGAGCGGCTGCAGACCCTGACCGCCCTGGCAGCCTACCACCTGCCATTTGCCGACAAGCCGTCCGTTCCGCCGGTCATCGTGACCTCACCCCGGGGCTTGATGACCCGCACCCTGCCGCGGCGCGACTACCTGGCTAATTCGAAGCAGATCAGGCTCGGCGAGACCTACCAGCCCGAGAAACTCGTCCGGGCCTGGGTGGCGATGGGATACCAGGCCGCTGATACGGTCCTCGAGCCCGGCCAGTTCTCACGACGCGGCGGCCTGCTCGACCTGTGGACCCCGGCGGAGCCGCACCCGGTCCGCCTGGATTTCTTCGGCGACGAAGTGGACACGATCCGGCGCTTTGACCCGGCCACGCAACGCACGATTGATACTCTGGATCTGGTCTTGGTTACGCCGGCCCGCGAGTTCATTCTCCCCGAGGGTGAGCCGGAGGATCATCGACCCGATGGGGGGCTCTCCGAATTTCACATCCCCCTGCTGCACCCCTTCACGTCCAGCCTGCTCGACTACCTTCCCAGGGACACGCCGCTGTTGATCGACGACCTGGGTATGCTCGAGAGTGCGGTCTCAGAGATTGAGGAGCAGGCGGTCAAGCTGCGGGCCGAATCGATTTCTGAAGGCATCCTGGCGGAGGACTTCCCGGTGCCATACTTCTCCTGGTCGGAGTTGAACGACGCCCTTGGCGGGTTCCCCATGACCGAGCTTGGCCGTTCGACAGTGGAAGTGGTCGGCGGTCAGCAGCCAGCGGGGGGGGCCGTTTCGCTGGCCGATCATTTCGGGCAGCTGGAACGTTTTGCCGGACGGCTCAAGCCGTTCGCCGAGCACCTGCGCGGCCTGGTCTCCTCCGGTCAACGGGTCCTGGTGGTCTCACGCCAGGCCGGCCGCTTGGAGGAACTGTGGACCGAGCAGCCTGTGCCGGAGTCGGGCTCCGACAATCCCGAATTCATTGAGGCCTCTCTCTCGGCGGGCTTCTCCCTGGATGGCATCCATCTCGTCACCGACTCAGAGATCTTCGGTTGGGAGCGTCCCCAGCCGCGCACTCGCCCGCGTCCTTCGGCCGAGACTCCCGAGATGGTCTATGCCGATTTCAATCCCGGCGACTGGATCGTCCATGTCGACTATGGCGTCGGGCGTTACGCCGGCCTGGTCCAGCGCACGCTGGAAGGCCTGGAGCGCGAGTTCCTGTGTGTCGAGTACCAGAAAGGCGACCAGGTCTTTGTTCCGATCCACCAGGCCGACCGCCTGACCCGCTACATCGGTCCGGACGGGAATCCGCCCTCTCCCGGGCACCTGGGGGGGCAGGAGTGGTCGGAAGCCAAGCGCCGGGTCAGGGAAGCGGTCCGGGAGGTCGCACAGGATCTGCTGGACCTGTACGCCCGCCGCCAGCTTGCCGAGGGCTACGCCTTCCGCGAGGACACCCCCTGGCAGGCCGAACTCGAGTCGTCCTTCCCCTACGTCGAGACCGAAGACCAGGTCCGGGCCCTGGTGGATATCAAGTGTGACATGGAAGCCGTCCGACCGATGGACCGCCTGCTGTGCGGCGACGTCGGTTACGGCAAGACCGAGCTGGCCCTGCGGGCGGCTTTTAAAGCGGTCATGGATGGCAAGCAGGTCGTCCTGCTGGTCCCGACCACCGTCCTGGCCCAGCAGCACTTCGAGACCTTCCGCCAGCGGTTGGCGACCTTCCCGGTGACGGTCGAAATGCTCTCGCGCTTCCGCACCCCGCGCGAACAGGACCAGATCATCTACGGCTTGACCACCGGGGCGATCGACATCGTCATCGGGACCCACCGCCTGATCTCGTCCGATGTGCAGCTCAAGGACCTCGGCCTGGTGATCATCGACGAGGAACAGCGCTTTGGCGTGACCCACAAGGAGCGCCTCAAGCGGCTGCGGACCGAGGTCGACGTGCTGACCCTGACCGCCACCCCGATCCCGCGCACGCTCTACATGGCCCTGACCGGCGTGCGCGACATTTCCAGCCTGAGCACTCCGCCCGAGGAGCGCCTGCCGATCGTGACCCACGTTGGGCCATACGACCCGAAACTGGCCCGCCAGGCGATCCTGCGCGAGCTTGAACGTGGCGGGCAGGTCTTCTTCGTCCACAACCGGGTCCAGACCATAGATGCCATGAAGATGCACCTCGAGAAACTGATCCCCGAGGCGCGCGTCGCCGTCGGGCACGGCCAGATGAACGAGGCGGAACTGGCCTTGGTCATGCGCCGCTTCACCGCCGGCCAGATCGATGTCCTGCTGGCGACCTCGATCATCGAGTCGGGCTTGGACATCCCCAACGCCAACACTCTGATCGTCGACCGGGCGGATGCCTTCGGGCTGGCCCAGCTCTACCAGCTGCGCGGCCGGGTCGGGCGGGGAGCAATGCGGGCCTATGCCTACTTCTTCCGCCATCGCAAACTGCTGCCGACGCCCGAGGGCGCTGAGCGGTTGGATGTCATCGCAGAGAACACCCAGCTGGGGGCCGGCTATTCGATCGCCATGCGCGACCTGGAGATGCGCGGGGCAGGGGACCTGCTCGGGACACGCCAGTCGGGGCACATTGCTGCGGTCGGCTTCCACCTGTACACCCGCCTGCTGGCTGCCGCTGTCCGGAACCTGCGCCATGCGCGCGGCCTGCCGGAGGCGGCCGCTGCCGGGACCCTGCTGACCCCCGCGATTGGCCTGCCGGTCAATGTCGACCTGCCGTTGGCCTCCGGCATTCCTGAGGACTACGTCCCCGACCAGGCCCTGCGCCTGCGTCTCTACCGTCGCCTGGCCGACCTGACCGACGAGGCGACCCTGGACGCGCTGAGGGTCGAGTTCGTTGACCGCTTCGGACCGTTGCCCGAGATGGCCGAGAATTTGTTCTTCCAGATGAGGGTCAAAATGCGGGCCGAGAAGGCCGGGCTGGTCGGCGTTGCCTGGGAGAGTGGGCAGATCATCCTGCGTTACCCGTCCGATCCGGAATTGAGGAACGGCAAACGCCTACCGGATCTGGATCCAGGTGTGCGCGGTGGAAAGGATGCCTACTGGTGCACGTTCGGGAAGGAAGAAGATTGGCCCAAGAGGCTGCTGGAGACGCTCGCGAGACTAAGGAAATGATGACGGTCATCCTGCAGGGTGACCGTCATCATTTTTCAGGCCAGCCTGCGGATGCGGACCTCGATCTCTTTCTCGTCCTCAAGCAGTTCGATTAATTCTGCAGGATCCGTATTTCCATAGTGATACGGATACAGGATGCGCGGCTGGAAGGTCTTTGCCGCTTCGGCGGCCATCGCCGGCGTCATCGTGTAGGGCAGATTCATCGGCAGGAAGGCGATCGTGATATCCTTCAGACCTTTCATCTCGGGGATATTTTCCGTGTCACCGGCGATGTAGAGGCGTACCGCGCCCAGGGTCAGGATGTAACCGTTTCCGATCCCCTGGGGATGGAAGGGTTCGCCATTCTCGCGCTTGTGCTTGCGATTGTACGCCGGCACCGCCTCGATCTCGATCCCCACCAGGGTCTGGCTGTCCCCGTTTCTCATCACGATCCCGCCTTCGACCTGTCCGGTGCATCGTTCAGTCACCACCAGGGTGGTGGCCTCGGTCCGGATGGCGGCCAGGGCTTCGGGGTCCAGGTGGTCGCGGTGCTCGTGGGTGATCAAGACCAGGTCGGCTTTGGGCAGGGTCGTATAATCCGCCACCCGGCTGAAGGGGTCGATGTAGATGTTCTTCCCGTTGAAGACCAGCAGCAGGCTGCCGTGACCAAGTGCGGTGATCACCAGATCACCGGCGGAGGTGGGGATCTGATCGGTTTCGAACGGATCGTGCGTTTGCATTTTCTCCTCCAAGTGAAAAGTTAATCCATCTCGACTCCCATCCATGATTGGGCAGGAACGGATCATGATCTAGATTATGGCGCAATCGCGTTGAGATTCGCGAAGAACTCGATCGTCAAACGCCGGCCGGATCCATTCACAGCATGCCCCAAGAAAGGAAGCGGATGATACGCTACCGTGTATCCATTTCTCTGCAAGGAAGCGACGAATTCCTCGCAGTAGGCGATCGAAGTGCTGTCATCCAGTGTGCCGATCACGACCAGGAACGGGATATTGCGGGCGTTCCCTGTGGGGGCATAATAATTCCCCGCCGATAGGACGGCCACCCCCGCGACCAGTTGCGGGTAACCGAAAGCAAATCCCTGCACGAACTGGGCCCCGGCCGAGAAACCAACCAGGAATATTCTTGGTTCCAGATGATAGTCGGTCCGGACCTGGCTTAAGACTTGCAGGACGATCCTCTCGCCATCGTCCTGGTACCAGCCGCCATGCTGGTCGGCAATCGATGGACAGACCAAGATGAATCCTTCCTGTTCGGCATACGACTGCCACAGGGTCCAACAGTCGAGGCCGCTGCCTCCCTGCCCATGAATGCCAACGAAAACCGGCCATGCCCGTTCAGGGGAGTAATCCTTGGGCACATACAAAAAAAATTCATAGGGTTCTGTGTGTCGAAAACCGGCCGGATCCGGGGGTGACCTCAGTACCGTCCATGCGCCGGCTCCCATGATTCCCAAGACCACGGTCAGGGCAATCGCCGGTATCAGCCAGCCGGCTTTCTTCTTCTGCATTTGCGGTTCATGCGAGTGGCTGGATCTGGCCGCGATGGGCGGGGGGGCCGGTGGCCTTTCTGGAGGGACTGTCTTCCTGATCTGTGGTCCGGCTTCTTGAGGCTGGAGCGAGGGCGGTGGGGCACCGCCCGTCGCTTGCCTGGTGCGCAGGTTTTGGATGGCGAGTGCTACCTGGGGATGTTCGGGGTTGTTGCGCAGGCAGGCATCCAGGACTTGCAAACGCTTTTCTGTGGTGGAGAGCGTTTCTATATACCAGAACCAGGCAGGAATATTGTGCGGGTCACCTTTGATCAGGTCCTTGAGCAGGACCTGGGCAGCCTCTTTCTTCCCGGTTTTGATGAACTCGATGGCCTTCTGGAGTACCGGATTGTTCATTCGCAACCATCCATGGCGATAGCGGCCGATGTTCTTCTGGTGTGGTGGAAAATGGAAGTCGAAAGTAGTATAGCACGGGTTCAGCAATCTGGTTCCTCTCGATCATCCGGGAAGATGCGACTGCCGGTCCCGGGGGGAAGCCTCCCTCCGATTACATGATAATATAAATTATATTTGATAACTTTTCCGGATCCATAGCGCAGGCGGTTTGACGAACTGCCGGGCTGTGTCGTAGAGTGGACAGGATGCATTTCTGCCGCCTGGGTCGCAGCCGGGCTCTTGGGGAGCGGGGAGTGTCAGCATGGCGTGTTAGGGGGTGGTCTGGTCCCGAGCGGCGGATCCATGCAACCCGGCTGCCAGTTCATCGAGCACCGCCTGCAGGTGAGCCAGGCTCTGGGCCAGAGGGGTGTCGGCGATCTGGATGCTGATCGGCACATCCATCTGGATCGGGACGCGCAGAGCGATCGGGATCGTCTGGCGAACTGGAACGTCGACGGTCAGGTTGATCGGGATGTCGGCGATGATCGGTATGGAAATGTACGTCGTCCCGACGAGCGGGATCTCGACCGGCACGCTGACGGTGGTGTTGACCGGGATGGTCGCATGGATTGGCACCTGAACGACGAACTCGATCGGGATCTCGTCGTTGATCGGGATCTCCTGGTCGATCTGAACGGCATACTCAAACGTGCCGGATCTCACCTCTTCCAGTGCCGTGGACATGCTGCTGATCGTATCGGCCGCCTGCCGGCGCAGGGACAGCAGTTCTCCATAGGCGACGAGCAGCCCGATCAGCATGAAAATGTTCAGGACGGCCATGATGAGGAAGCCGATCCATAGGGCCGACGGCGTGACGAGCAGTTTGGTTTTCAATGGAACTCCTTTCGTATTTGTCAAGCATCTCTTTGCGTCTAATTGTATAATACAGGAAACGCCAGGTTCTTTCTCGCTTGAACATGGAGATCACAGGATCCAGCACCGGTCGCCTTGCGGTGTGCTGCAGCCCATCGTCGCTGGTCACATTCTACTATGGAAGGGGAGTTCCTGATGGAAGAAAATCAATTTTTGTATCTTTCACGCAGCGATGTGGAGGCTGTCGATCTTGAGATGCAAACGGTCATCGACCTACTCGAGCAGGCCTTCAGAGAGAAGGGCCAGGGGAAGGTCGAGATGCCGCCGAAGCCCGGGATCCACACCCGTCCAGATGCCTTCATCCATGCCATGCCGGCCTACATCTCCGGGATGGGATCGGCCGGGATCAAATGGGTCAGCGGTTACCCGGAGAATGCCAGGCGTGGGCTGCCTTATATCTCAGGCCTTTTGATCCTGAATGACATCGAGACCGGTATTCCCTATGCGGTCATGGACTGCACCTGGATCACGGCCAAGCGCACAGGCGCGGCCACGGCCCTGTCGGCAAAATACCTGGCCCGACCGGACTCGAGCACGGTGGGTATCCTGGCCTGCGGCGTCCAGGGCCGCACCAACCTGGAGGCCTTGATGTGCCTGTTCCCGATCACGCGAGTCTATGCTTACGATATCCTGCCGGAGGCCCGCGATCGTTACATCGCCGAAATGCAGGCCAGTTACGAGCTTGAGATCGTTGGCGTCCCGGACCCGCGCTCGGCGGTTGTTGATGCCGATATTGTGGTCACCTCCGGGCCGATCCTGCGGAACCCGGACCCGACGATTGATCGCGAATGGCTGCGCCTCGGCGCCTTCGGATCAGCTGTGGACTTCGATTCGTATTGGACCGGGGCGGCCATGGCCCAGATGGATCGGATCGTCACCGACGACCACGCTCAGTTCCGCTATTATCGCTCAGCTGGTTATTTTCAGCACGCCCCCGAGCCGCACGCTGACCTGGGCGAACTGGTCGCCGGCCTCAAGCCGGGACGCCAGTCTGAGACCGAGCGCACGCTGGCCATCAATCTGGGCCTGGCGATGGACGACATGGCCGTGGCGCCCGAGATCTACCGCCGGGCGTGCGCCCGGGACGTCGGTATCAGGCTGCCGCTGTAGGTGGTGTACACTAATTCATCGTAGAGGAGCGCATTGTGCCCGATCTGATCTCTCTTACCTGTCCATCCTGTGGAGGAAAGCTCAAGGTATCGAAGAATGCAAGTTCGTTGACCTGCCAGCATTGTGGCAACGATCACCTGGTCAAGCGGGAGGCTGACGGAGGCGTCATGCTCGAGGCCTATGCCCGTTGTCCGGTCTGCGGGCGCAACGATAAGTCGGAGAAGGTCTCGGCCATCCTGGCCATCCAGACCCAGGAGATCTCCGGGGTCGAACAGAAACAGCAGATCGTGACCGCCCCGGACGGACGGCAGAAGGTCGTCGTTCATGATGTGCCCTTCTCGCGCAAGCAAGTTACCCGGCTGGGACAGCAGCTGGTGCCTCCTGCCCCTCCTGATCCGAGGCGATTCCCGCCTCTCCCGCGTCCTCCATCGCCGCCTTCGCGCGGGGGTGGAGTTGCCGTTCTGGTGATTGGGATTGTGCTGCTCCTCTCTTCTGTTTGCTGCATTCTGGCGTCCATCCCATCCTTTGCGGCCTCCCTGGAATATTACTACGACAGTTCACCTCTGATTCTTGGAATGGCCTCCGTGGTAACGGGGGCGATCCTCTTCCTGGTGGGGGGCGGTCTGGTCGGCCTGGGTATTTTCATGACAATCCGGGCGGGCAAGCCCAACCCGGAAGCTCGGGTCCGTTATCAACAACAGGTCCTGGCTGTTCAGCAGGAACATAAACGCATCCGCCAATCCTATGCACAGACCATGGATCGCTGGGATCAGCTCTATTACTGCACTCGCGATGACTGCGTTTTCATCCCCGGCAAGAACACCTGGGCACCGGTCAGCCGGATGAAATCTTACCTGCTCTCGCCTGATCCCATCCCGCCGCCCAGTTAGTGTTCGTTTGGGCCCGAATCGCATGAACAGTAGATCTCGTTTGTCCGGTTTGCTTTGGATCGCCAGCGTTCTGATTGCCGGCTGCAACCTGCCCCAGGCCGCACCTCCAGACCCGCAGGCTGTATCGACCATGGTCGCCCAGACCATGGAGGCGCTTGCCTCCTCGCAGCCGGCTTTCACCCTGGCCCCATCGGTGATGCCGATCACGACATTGCCTGCCACACCGACTCCCTCGCAGGGGCAAGTTCGTGGGCGGGTCTGCTATCGCACGGCCGCTATGAGCACGCTGACGCTCTATTTTAAGAATATCAGTACTGGCGCTGTGATCGATATCCCGGTTTCCCGCCCGCAGAGCGAATACGATATCCTGCTTGATCCCGGAACCTATGAAGTCTTCGGCTGGCCGCCGGATTACACGGTCGGCGTGGTTCACGCTGGGGGAACCTTTCAGGTGCTGGCCGGGCAGGAAACCCCCGGCATCGATGTCTGTGAGTGGCGTTACGGCCCGAACGAAGTTCCCTACCCGCCCGGTTACGCGCCTGCGACAGGCAGCGGATCCATCTCCGGGGGGATCTATGGTTATCCCTACGGCGGGCTGCCCAATATGTATGTTGTCGCCTTCAACCAGGACACCGGTCAGTGGCGTTGGGTGGGGACGGCGATCGGGCAGGCCTGGTTCTCTTTCGACGAGTTGCCGGCCGGGCATTATCAGATTGTGGCCTATGATGCTTCCGGCAACGCGGGCGGCTGCATGACGATCGTGTTCATCTCTGGTGGCTCACAGGCCACCTGTGATTGCAACGACTGGGCAGGTGGATATCCTGCCATGCCGAGTGGAATCCCCTGATCCTGGAGCAGGAGAATATGCGTTCTCTCAAGCTGATTTTGGTGGTGCCGTTTCTGGTCGTGTTGACCGTTGCCTGTAACCTGCCCGAGGCTGCGACCCCAACCCCCCTTCCGATGGCCGGGATGGAGGGTGCCTGGCAGAATCCGCAGACGCTGACCATCACCACGATCGTCTGGAATGGCAGCGATTTCGTTGTGACCGGGTGTGCCAGCCCGACCCAGGGCGCCTGTGAAGTCGTAAACCAGGTCTGGGACATGGGTATTCTGACCTGGACGGTCTCTTTCCCGCTCAGCGAAGTCACGGCCAGATACCAGACGGTTTCCGTCAGCGCCGATCTGCTGTACGTGAACTGGGCCAGCTCAACAAACCAGGCGGGTCTCCTGGCCCTGACACGCTTCAGCGGCACGATTCCCACACCGGCCCCGACCATCACCCGGCAGCAGACGGGTGCGATCAGCGGGATGCTGTCCTATCCAGCCGAAGGGATCCCTGCCTTGCGGGTGGTGGCTTTCAGCGCGGCCGATCCGAATGTGTATTTCTACGTGGATACGGTTCCCAACCAGGGAACCTACCTGATCGAGGATCTCCCGACCGGGGTCTATCATGTGGTGGCCTACAACCTTAACCCGAACTTCGCGCTCGGCGGCGGCTACAGCCAGGCGGTCCCTTGCGGGCTGCTGGCGACCTGCACCGACCATTCCCTGGTCGAGGTGATCGTGACTGCCGGGTTGACGATCGAAAACATCAACCCCGGCGACTGGTATGCGCCGGAAGGATCCTTCCCGGCGATGCCCAATCCGTAGCCAGGCGAGAAAACACAGGCGGCGAAGGACGAGGAACGGCCGGAGGCCCCCTCCTCCGCCACTCGCCGTTTTGTGATGTTCTCCGTCGCCAAAAGGCGACGGAGAACATCACAGGGAGAATGTCATGTCAGCATTGTTCAAGTTGGCTTCACCGTTCAAACCCACCGGCGATCAGCCGGAAGCAATTCGTCAGTTGGTGGAGGGGGTCCGCGCCGGCAAGAGGAATCAGGTCCTTCTCGGCGCAACCGGCTCGGGCAAAACCTTCACCATGGCTTCAGTCATCCAGCAGCTGCAGCTGCCGGCTTTGGTCATGGCCCACAATAAAACCCTGGCCGCCCAGTTGTACGCGGAATTTCGCGAATTCTTTCCGGAAAACGCAGTGGAATACTTTGTGTCTTATTATGACTACTATATGCCGGAATCGTACATCCCGCGCCATGACCTGTACATCGAGAAGGAGACCGAGATCAACGAGGAGATCGAGCGCCTGCGCTTGAAAGCCACCACTTCGCTGATGTCACGCAAGGACGTCATCATTGTCGCCTCGGTCTCGTGCATCTACGGCCTGGGCAGCCCGGAGGAGTACCTCAAGGGCGTGGTCACGCTGGAGGTCGGCACGCTTTACCGGCGCAACGCCCTGCTGCGTCAGCTGGTCGATGGCCAGTACCAGCGCAATGACATCGACCTGCATTCGGGGACCTTTCGGGTGCGCGGCGACACACTCGAGGTCATCCCGGCCTACGTCGCCAAGACCGGCTTTCGGATCGCTTTCTTTGGCGACGAGATCGAGCGGATCATGAAATTCGATCCGCTGACCGGCGAGGTGCTGGCCGAACTCGACAAGGTCGAGATCTACCCGGCCAAGCACTACTTGGCCCAGGAGGATAAATTCAAACAGGCCATTGCTGACGTGGAGGCCGAACTCGAGGAAAGCATCCGGCTCTTCCGGGAGCAGGGCAAACTACTCGAGGCCCAGCGCATCGAACAACGCACTCGCTACGATCTGGAGATGCTGCACGAGGTTGGTTACTGCTCGGGGATCGAGAACTATTCGCGCCACCTCGACCAGCGGGCCTCTGGAACCCATCCCTGGACCCTGATCGACTTCCTACCCAGCGATTATCTGCTCATCATGGACGAGTCGCATATGACTGTGCCGCAGGTGCGCGGCATGTACAACGGTGACCGTTCGCGCAAGGAGACTCTGGTGGAGTTCGGCTTCCGTCTGCCCTCGGCACTTGACAACCGCCCGCTCAAGTTCGAGGAATTTGAAGATGTGATGGGCTACACCATCTACACCTCGGCCACGCCTGGTCCCTACGAACTGAAACGTGCCGATCAGGTCGTCGAACAGATCATCCGCCCGACAGGGCTGGTTGACCCTGAGGTCGAGGTCCGCCCGACCAAGGGCCAGGTTGACGATCTGGTCAAGGAGATCCGTGTCCGGACCGAACACGGCGAGCGCATTCTGGTCACCACCCTGACCAAGCGCATGTCTGAGGACCTGGCCCAGTACCTGGAAGAGCTCGGCATTAAGGTTCACTATCTGCACTCGGAGGTCGATACTCTCGAACGGATCGGCATTCTGCGCGACCTGCGCCTGGGTGTTTTTGACGTGGTCGTGGGCATCAACCTGCTGCGCGAGGGCCTCGACCTGCCCGAGGTTTCGCTGGTGGCGATTCTGGATGCTGACAAGGAGGGCTTCTTGCGTTCGGGCACGGCCCTGATCCAGACCATCGGCCGGGCTGCCCGCCACGTCCGGGGCAGGGTGATCATGTACGCCGACCGGATCACCGACTCAATGAAGTTTGCCATCGATGAGACCAACCGCCGGCGGGCCAAGCAGGTCAGGTTCAACCAGGACCACGGGATCACCCCGGTCTCGATCAGCAAGGCGATCCACGACCTGACCGACCAGCTGACTCGCGGGGCGGCCGATGAACGGGCAGATCATAAAGCCGAGAAGCGCGCCGATGTCACCTCGCGGCGCGACTTGGAGCGGATCGTCAATGAATTGGAGAAGCAGATGAAGGAGGCGGCTCGGGATCTGCAGTTCGAACGCGCCGCAGCCCTGCGTGACGAGCTGTTCGAATTGAAGGCGATCCTGGCCTCCGACGACTCGCTCAGGCCCTGGGAAAAGATCCAGTTGTTGGCTGGTCGCGAAGAATAGTACGGCCTTCTCCTGCTGCTTGCCTGCTTTCAACCCGAAAGCGCCGTCAAGAGAAATACAAAATGCCGCCAGATCTGGCGGCATTTTTATGCGCCCCTGAAAGGACTACCTCATCCGCGTCGCCTGGACCAGGTCGGCACCCAGGGCGGCGATCTGGTCCAGAGCTTGGCTGGCTGGCGAACCCATGACAGCCAGGTAGAGCCCGCGCGGGGAGAAGAGCACGATCAACTGGTTGGCGTTCGATACGAAGTTGACGGTCTTCAGCGGGTGTCCTTCGCCCCATGCAGCCAGGGGCCTGCTTACCGAGGGGGTCAGGTAACCGCGGGCGATCTCTGGATCACTGCAGTATGCCATGAAGTGCGTCTCAAGGGATGGTTCCAGCGGACTCAGCACCTCGCCAAACTCGCGGTTGGGGGTGTCTGCCTCCCCAAATCCATAGATCCCGATGCTTTGCTGAAAGAGGGTTTTGGACACGGAGGCCAGCAGGCCTTTTCCGGTGGACTGCCCCTTGGCGGTCTGGGCCAGGTACAGGAAGCCCTGTGGATAGGTGACCTCGGTTGTGAACAGGCGGGTGATTTCGGCTGAGCCGATGTTTGCCCGCTGGACCTTGAACCGGATTCCCTTGATAAGCCTTTCCTCGGTCGGAGTGCTCTCCAGTTCCTGGCGGGCGCGCTCCTGGGCCTGGACGGCCATGCTGGATAGGGCATCCAGCACGTTGCCGGCACCCTGGTCCTCGCCGCTTACCCCGAGAAACGTGCGTAACTCCTGGGCTTCTTCGGCCTTGGCGCTGAACCCGCTTGAATAATAGGAACGGAAGGGTACGCTCTCCCCGCTGGCCAGGTCGACCGCGATCCGGTAGCTGGTCTGCCGCCTGCCGTCGTCATCCTGGCCGCGGCTCTGTTCGACCCGCACGGCGGTGATCTCCCGGATGGGGATCTCCGTGACCTTGCGGCGCAGGAGCGACCGACTGGTGATGGTCAGCAGGCCGGTGCTCTTGTCGGCCTGTACGATCAGGATGGAGGCCAGCAGGAGGATCAGCAGGCCGATCGTGACGGAGACGACCAGGATGACCCATTGATCGGGATTTTTTACGTACAGGTAGCCGCCTGTTGCCAGGACGACCCCGCTGAAAAACCACAGGGCGGTCGGATACTCGCGGTAGATGTATTTTTCGTTCGTGTTCATGTGCCTGCCTCCGGGTGAGGAATGGTAGCCGTCTCTACTATCCTATTGCGTTTCAGGAGGCGAGTCAAGTGCTTTCTCCGATCCGATTTCTTTAGCATTTCCTGACACCTCCTTTAGCGAACCTTTACATTCGTGCGGTATCCTATGACTAAGAAATTCAACCAAAGGAGTATACCTTATGAAGAAAACACTTGTCATTACTGCTTTGCTCGCGGCCGCCCTGCTTACTGTCGGCATCGGTTCTGTTGCAGCCCAGGGCGAACAGCCGCCTTCCACCGGTGGTTACCTGCTGAACAGCGGTGGTGGACTGCTGCACGAGTACATGGTCGCAGCCTTCGCGGCTGAACTGAACCTGGACGTGGATGAGGTCGAGGCGGCCCTCGACGCCGGTCAGACGATGTACGACATCGCCGTTGCCAACGGCGTGGCCGCCGAGAATGTCACGGCCTTCATGCAGGGTGTTCATGAAACCGCCCTGAACAACGCGGTCGCCGACGGCGTCATTACCCAGGAACAGGCCGACTGGATGCAGCTGCGCATGCAGGGCCAGGGCGGCGCCGGTGGCGGGCGCGGCATGGGTCGCGGCGGCAGTGGCGCCCGGGGCGCAACCCCCTGCGGTGGGACCGGAATACCTGTCGGTACCGGCTTGCCCCAGGGTGGACGTTGGCAGCAGACCAATCCGTAATCGGTCTCTCTACTGAAAAGGAGATTGGGTGCACGCTTTTGTGCGCCCAATCTCCTTTTAATACTGGTTCCTGATCAGGAGCGTGCTCGCGCCGCTGGCGGCATCGACTTGCTTGACAGCCAGCGAGACACGGTAGTCGGGGTTAAGCGCCTGCCAGTAGGTCTCCAGGACCTGTGTTCCGCCGCCGGCCAGGGGCAGCAGAGTCGGGTCGCCACGGAAGCTGGGCAAGGGATCGCCATCGCCGAGGTAGGTCGTCAGGCCGTAGCCGCAGCCGGGGACGGGCAGCGCCGGGCGGTAGTGGAAGCGGTCGGTGCGGGACGGGTCAAGCGGGCTGGCCTTCAGGATGCTCAGCACGGGCTCGGGGTCCGGGCCGCGCAGGTCGAGCAGGCCGCTGATGCGCGGGGTGAAGTTGGGCGCGTCGGGCTCGCGCTCACGGGTTGCCAGGGCTGCTTCGAGGGTCCGGCCTGCCTGCAGGTGTTCGAACAACGTGCGGGTCTGGTCGCCGTTGCTGACCATGTGCAGGCCGGGCAGTTCGAGCATCGCCTCGTAGATGATCAGGCGGGGATCGCTGACCTTGCTCGGGTCGACCGGCTCGGTGCGCAGGACCCCGCTCTCGGCGACGAAGCGCCGGTTGCGGCTGTTGGTGCTGCGGCCCATGATCCAGTAGACGAGCAGCCACTGTTGCGGGTCGGTGTCACGGCCAATGACCAGCCCGCGGCCGGGGTAGGGGTTGGCTTTGAGTCGGGTGAAGTTCTGTTCGGCAAGTTGGCGGAAGTCCATTGGAAAAACTCCTCGGAGAAGTTGTTCCTCCTGTTTTACCAGAAGAATACCACCCGGGGAAGAGGGTTGCCTGCAAAAGGGACCTTTTCTGGCGGGCTTCTTGACTAGACAAAACCCTGATAGTACAATCCCCCCGTATTCCCCAGACAGGACAAACCATGCCGATCTATCGATTTGTCATTCGCTTCCAGGAGCAAAACGACCCGCGCTCGAAGGGCCTGATCGCCGATGCCCGGGCATTGGGGTTCAATGACCTGACGCACATCGCCTGCCAGGACCTGTACTTCGTCGAGGGCCAAATGACCGCGGAGCAGTGTCGCCAGTTGGCCCTCGGTCTTTTTGCCGACCCGGTGACTCAGTCTGCCGACTGGGACGCGCTGCCTGCCGCCTGCCCGGACCCTGGGCCCGGCATCGCCCTGGTCGAAGTGGCCCTGCGCCACGGCGTCACCGACCCGGTGGCCGACGAGATCGTGCGCGCCGCCCACGAGATGGGCCTCGACGGTGTCAGGCAAGCCTCGACCGGCTGGCGTTACCTGCTCCACTTTGGAACGTCCGTTGCTATCCGTGATTCCATGACGAAGTCTGTTGTCGAGCGCCTGCTGGCCAATGCCGTCATCCACCGCTGGACGATCGGTGAGATCGAGCCGTTCTTTCCGCTGGCGGCCGAGTCGAGCGGCGCGGTCGAGCGGATCGATGTAATGGTCGATGACAAGCGCCTGCTGGCCATTTCGAAGGAACGCCGGGCAGCCCTCGACCTGGCTGAGATGCAGGCCATTCGCTCCTACTGCGAACGCGAGGGCCGCGACCTGACCGACGTCGAGTTCGAGGCAATCGCCCAGACCTGGTCCGAGCACTGCGGCCACAAGACATTCAAGGCCAGGATCACTCTCGACGATGGGCGGGTGGTCGACAGCCTTCTCAAGACCTACTTGAAGACTGCCACCGAGAAGATCGCCGCCCCCTGGGTCATTTCGGCCTTCGTCGACAACGCCGGGATCATTGACCTGGACGGCGAGCACGAGGTCTCGTTCAAGGTCGAGACCCACAACCATCCCTCGGCCATCGAGCCTTTCGGCGGGGCCAACACTGGTGTGGGGGGGGTGATCCGCGACGTGCTGGGTGTCTCGCACAAGCCGATCGCCAACACCGACGTGCTGTGCTTCGGCCTGCAGGAGGCCAGCTTCGACGACCTGCCGTCCGGCGTTCTGCACCCGCGCCGGATCATGGCGGGGGTGGTGGCCGGGGTCCAGGACTACGGCAACAAGATTGGCATTCCGACCGTCGGTGGGGCGATCCTCTTTGACCCGGGCTACGCCGCCAACCCGCTGGTCTTCTGCGGGACGGTTGGCATCGCGCCAAAGGGGTGGCATGCCCGCAGCCCGCAGGTGGGCGATCGCGTGATCGTTCTGGGTGGAGGCACCGGGCGCGATGGGCTGCGCGGGGCCACCTTCTCCTCGATGACCATGGATGCCCAGACTGGCGAGGTCTCCGGTTCGTCGGTCCAGATCGGCAATCCAATCGTCGAGAAGGGCCTGATCGACGCGATCCTGCCGGCCCGGGACGAGCACCTGTATACTGCCATCACTGACTGCGGCGCAGGCGGGCTGTCTTCGGCGGTCGGCGAGATGTCGTCGCAGGTCGGCGCCGAGGTGGACCTGACTGACGTGCGCCTGAAGTACCCTGGCCTGGCACCCTGGGAGATCTGGCTTTCAGAAGCCCAGGAGCGCATGGTCCTGGCGGTGCCGCCGATCCACCTGGCCCGCTTGCAGGACCTGTGCGATACTTTCAATGTCGACCTGACCGACATTGGTGAGTTCACCGGCTCGGGGCGGCTGGTGGTGCGCTACGCTGGGCGGGCGGTCCTGGATCTGGAGAACGAGTTCCTGCATGAAGGCATTCCTCAACGCCGACTGCAGGCCGTGCTGCCGAATACGGCCGCAGAGAGCACGGATAAGAAAGAGCATCTCCGCGACGTTGTGCCTCCCCCTGATTTTCAGGACATTCTTTTGCGTTTGTTAGCCCATCCCAACATCGCCTCCAGGGCCAGCGTGATCCGCATCTACGACCATGAGGTCCAGGGCGGTACGGTGGTCAAGCCGTTGACCGGGGTCCGGGATGACGGGCCCTCGGATGCCTGTGTTCTCAAGCCGCCGGGGGTCCGCGGCCGGACCGGAATTGCCATTTCCCACGGGATCAATCCCGAGTACGGCAAGCGCGACGCCTACCGCATGGCCCTGGCAGTCATCGATGAGGCTGTCCGCAACGCGGTGGCGGTCGGCACCAACCCGGAGCGCATCGCCGTGCTGGACAACTTCTGCTGGGGGGACCCGCTGCGTCCTGAGACCCTCGGCACACTGTTCGAGGCGGCGCGCGGCTGTCACGATGGTGCCCTGCGCTACGGGACGCCGTTCATTTCAGGCAAGGACTCGCTCAACAACGAGTACCTTGGCACCGACGGTCAGCGCCATGCCATTCCGCCGACCTTGCTGATCTCGGCCGTTGGCGTGGTGGAGGATGTGGCCCACAGCGTGACCATGGACCTGAAGGCGCCTGGCGACCTGGTCTATCTGGTCGGCGCGTTCGCCCCGACCTTCGGTGGCAGCCACTTCGATCTTGTGCACGGCGATGACCCATCATCTGTGGTCGAGGAGCCCGTGCCTTCCGTCTGCGCCTCGACGCCGGCCGTTTATCGGGCACTACACAAGCTCATCCACGACGGCCTGGTCCGCGCGGCGCATGATCTCTCCGAGGGCGGTCTGGCAGTGGCGGCAGCCGAAATGGCCCTGGCCGGACGCCTGGGGCTGCGCCTCGACCTGCCGCTCGCTGACCCGACCCGGACCCTGTTCGGCGAGACGACCGGCTGCCTGCTGGTTGAGGTCCAGCCGGAGCAGAGAGTGACCTTCGAGTCCGCCCTCGCCGACCTGCCAGTTGTCCGGATCGGTCTGGTTGCGGACGAGCCTGTCCTGGCTGTTGCGGCGTCGAACCAATCCCTGTTTTCTGTTCCCATTTCGGACCTGGCCGGCGCCTGGCGCACCCCGCTGCAGTGAATGCGATGCTGATGAAACCTAGAGCCCTTGTCCTGCTTGCCCACGGCACCAACCGTGACCAGGATGCCGCTGAAGCCCTGACCCTGGCCGGCGCCCAACCTGAGATTGTTCCGCTCAACATCCTGCGGGACGGTCGCAAGCGCTTCGATGCATACCAGATGCTGGTCCTGCCGGGCGGATTCTCGTATGCGGATGCCCTGGGCGCGGGACGCCTGCTGGCCATTGACCTGAACGCCTACTTCGGCGACCAGGTCGGCGCTTTTGTCGAGTCCGGCAAGCCGGTGATCGGCATCTGCAACGGCTTTCAGGCACTGGTCAAAGCGGGCATTCTACCGGGCGTGCCGCTCGCCGGTCGTCGATCGGCGACCGCCGATCAAAAAAGGAAGGCCACCCTCACCTTCAACGCCAACGGCCGCTTTGAGTGCCGCTGGGTGATCCTCAAGCCGGTCTCGCAGGCCTGCCTGTGGACGAACAGCCTGACCGAGCTCATCGCCTGTCCGGTGGCCCATGGTGAAGGCAACTTTCAAACCAGCGACGCTACTTTTCCCCAGGAGCAGATCGTTCTCACCTATGTCCACCCCGGCGGCTCGCCTGCGCAGGGCGCCTATCCTGCAAACCCCAACGGCTCGCTGCTCGACATTGCCGGGATCACCAATCCGGGCGGCAACGTTCTGGGCCTGATGCCGCATCCGGAAAACCACATTCACTCCTGGCAATCTCCCCAGCGGACGCGCGGCCTGGAGGGGATGCGCGGGTTATCTCTTTTTGAACGCGGCGTCATGGTTGCTTCCCAGCTTTGAGCACATCGAAGGCCTCGCTGTCTTGTTGAACGTTAGGAGAATGATGCTGACACAGGAATCCATCTTGGAACTTCTGCCTCGCGCTGTGCGAGAGACCCATCTGCCGCTTCCCGGCCGGACCTCCGGCAAGGTGCGCGACTGGTACGAACTGCCCGAAGGCCGGCGCCTGCTGGTCGTCACTGACCGGCTGTCGGCTTTCGACCGCGTCCTGGCGTGCGTCCCTTACAAGGGCCAGGTGCTCAACCAGTTGACCAACTTCTGGTTCGCCCAGACCGCCGATCTCATCGACAATCACCTGGTCTCCGTCCCGGACCCGAACGCGGTGGTGGCCGAGCTGGCCGAGCCGTTCCTGGTCGAGGTCGTCGTGCGCGGCTACATCACCGGTGTGACCACCACCGCGCTGTGGTATCGCTACTCGCTCGGGGAGCGCCAGATCTACGGCTACACCTTCCCGGAAGGCCTGCAGAAGAATTCGGCCCTACCCGAGCCGATCATCACCCCCACCACCAAGGGGGTCGGCGGGGCGCATGACGAGCGCCTGACCTGTGCTGAGGTGGTCGCGAGGGGCCTGCTCGACTCTGCCACCTGGGATCAAATCCAGGCGGCGGCGCTGGCAGTCTTCCAGCGCGGCCAGGCAGTTGCCAGCCGGGCCGGCCTGATCCTGGTCGACACCAAGTACGAATTCGGCCGGGCCGCTGATGGGCGGGTCGTCCTGATCGATGAGGTCAACACCCCCGATTCGTCGCGTTTCTGGAAGGCCGCCTCGTACGAATCTCGCCATGCGGCCGGGGAGGAGCCTGAGAACTTTGATAAGGAATTCGTCCGCCTGGCGTATGCGGCGAAAGGTTACCACGGCGACGGCCAGATTCCCGTCATGCCGGTTGCGTTGTGGGCGGCGGCCTGCGAGCGTTATGTCGCCATCTACGAGATGCTCACCGGCCGGACCTTTGCGCCGGGGGCCTACCCGGTCGAAGAGCGATTAATTGACAACTTGCGTATAGCCAATATATTGAACTAGGGTTAGCCACCGTCGTGAACAGCCCCTGTCACCCCCCGTACCCGGTAGGATGATGAGCTTTCCTCAATCCATCTCTCTGACCATCACCAATCACTGCAACCTGCGCTGCCGGATGTGTGGGCAATGGGGCCTGGAAGGCTACATTCGTTGTAATCCGGAGGGTCTCCAGTACGAATTGACCCTGGCCGACTGGCAGCGGGTCGTGGACGAACTGGCCGATCATGACATCCCGTCGCTGCTGTTGCGCGGCGGAGAGGTCTTCCTCTTCCCGCAGATTGTCGAACTGCTTGAGTACATCCACGCCAGGGGCATTTTCATCTCGATCGATACCAATGGGACCATGCTGGCCCGGTACGCCGAGGATATCGTCCGTATCGGCAGGATGCACCTGACGATCTCGGTCGATGGCCCCGAGCAGGTCCATGACGCCGTGCGCGGCGTCCCGGGGACCTTCCAGCGCCTGAAGGCCGGCGTGGCCCGAATCGCCGAACTGGAAGCCCGAGGCGACGACCAGATCAGCCGCTCGATCTGCTTCACCATCAGCCAGTACAATTACCGGTACCTGGGTGTCATGCCTGAAGTGGCCCGTACGCTCGGCCTGGGAGCGATTGCTATTGTGCCGTACTACTACTTTCCCGAGAAGGTCGGTCGGCAGTACGAGGCGGAACTGGGCGGCCTGGGCTGCCAGGCCTACTCGTGGGCCGGCTTCCACCACGAGGACTCGGGTGTCGACTTCGAAGAATTCCAGCAGCAGTATCGCCAGTACCTGGCGACGCTTGGCGAGATCTACAGCTATCCATACATGCCCCTCGACGAGGATCAGTACCGGGACTGGTTTGCGGACGCCTGGACGCCGGTCGGGTATCCGCACTGCCTGAACGTCGAGAAACTGATCGACATCCAACCGGATGGCGCGGCCAACTTCTGTGTCGATTTCGTCGACTACTCTTTCGGAAATATCAAGGATGCCACGATCGAGACGCTCTGGAACGGGGAGCGCGCCGAGCGCTTCCGCCGCTACCGCCGGGAGCGGCCATTGGCGGTCTGTCACCGCTGCGGGGCGAAGTACATGTCGCAGTCCTGGAGTGCGTATGGGTCGGCCGGGATCCCCTGACCCTGCCAGGACAGCTGCTTGTTGATGAAAGGGATCATGCAGCCCTGGTTATCCTTGCCGAATCGCTGATTTTGGATAGGGGTATGGCGAAAATCTGGATGCCGACCCGCAGCCTGCACTTCCGCTGGCGGAAGCAGCGTGAATCCTAGAGCGAAGGACTTTCAGAATGAACCCTCTTGTTATTATCCTGATGGGCTCCCGGGCCGATCTGGCCCACTGCCAGAAGATCGCCGAAGTCTGCAAGGGCTATCACCTGGAGACCGTCCTGAGGATCGGTTCGGCCCACAAGACGCCCGAGCATGTCAAGCAATTGCTGGCGAAGTACGAGGCCGATCCGCGCCCCAAGGTCTACATCACCGTCGCCGGGCGTAGCAATGCCCTGAGCGGTTTCACCGACGGGGCGGTGGACGCCCCGGTGATCGCTTGTCCGCCGATGTCAGAATCCCTGGGAGGAACGGATGTCTACTCGTCGCTGCGCATGCCGTCGGGGATCGCCCCGGCCGTCGTGCTTGAGCCAGCCAACGCCGCCCTGCTGGCGGCGAAGATCCTCGGGCTGGTCAACGCTCAGGTGCGGGAGGCGGTCGCCAAGTCTCGCAGGCGGGCAGCGGACAAGATCCTGGAGGACGACCGGTCCATCCAATGAGCTATTTCCTTGATGAATCCCCCCGCGAGGAATGCGGCATCGTCGGCATCTTTGCCCCGAACGAAGACGTCGCCCGGATGGCTTTCTTTGGCCTGTTCGCCCTGCAACACCGGGGCCAGGAGGCAGCTGGCATCGCGGTCTCGGACGGCAACCTGATGCGCATGCACAAGGATACTGGGCTGATCTCGCAGATCTTCCATCCCCGGACCCTGGTTGACCTGCAGGGGCATTACGCCATTGCCCACACCCGCTATTCGACGACCGGCTCGTCGTCGATCCGCAATGCCCAGCCGTTCATGATCGAGACGATGAACGGGCCAGTCGCCTTGGCCCACAATGGCAACCTGGTCAACTCGACCGCTCTGCGCGACGAATTACTGCACAGCGGGGTCGGCTTCTCGTCCTCATCAGACAGCGAAGTGATGACGATGATGCTGGCCCGCAACGGCGGCGACACCTGGGTCGAGCGCCTGAAGCATGCCATGACCCTGTGGAAAGGGGCTTACTCGCTGGTCATGCTCACGCGTGACTGCGTCTATGCGGCGCGCGACCCGTGGGGGGTGCGCCCGCTGAGCGTGGGGCTTCTGCCCCATGGAGGCTATGCGGCCGCTTCCGAGACCGGGGCATTGCACACCCTGGGCTGTCAGGCCATTCGGGAGGTCAACCCAGGCGAGATCGTGACCCTGTCCGACAAGGCCCTGATCGTGACCCAGGCGGTCAAGCCAGCCGAGAACCTGGCCCGCTGTGTTTTCGAGATGATCTATTTCTCGCGTCCCGACGCGGTCTGGGACGGGCGCAGCGTCCACCAGGTGCGCCAGAACCTGGGCCGCGAACTGGCGCGTGAGCTTCCGACCGAGGCCGACGTGGTCATCCCGACCCCCGACTCGGGCATTCCCGCCGCAATCGGCTATGCCATGGAATCTGGCATCCCTTACAACGACGGCTTCATTAAAAATCGCTATGTCGGGCGAACATTCATCGAGCCGACCGACTCGCTGCGCACGCGCGGCGTGGCGTTGAAGTTCAACGTGATCAACGAGAATGTGCTCGGCAAGCGGGTGGTCATGATCGACGACTCGATCGTGCGCGGCAACACCACCGGCCCGATCGTCAGGCTGCTGCGCGAGGCCGGAGCGGAGCAGGTCCACCTGCGGGTAACCTGCCCGCCGATCGCCCATCCCTGTTTCATGGGCGTCGATATGGGCACCTACGATGACCTGATCGCCCACAAGCGGTCGGTCGAGGAGATCCGCAACCATATCGGGGCCGACTCGCTGCACTATCTATCGCTGGAGGGGATGATGCATGCTGTCGGCAGGCAGGATGGATACTGCCAGGCCTGTTTCACCGGACGGTACCCGCTGGAGGTGGATTTGAACTCGGCCAAGACCGGGTTCGAGAAGGGAATCGCATGAGAGCCGCCGCCGAGAGCACATCCCCTTTGGCAGACCCCCTGACTCCCTGCGCCCTCTCTAGGCTGTGGGCCAACCAAGGAGTTGTTTTATGAAAGTATTGATCATCGGTTCGGGCGGGCGCGAACATAGCCTGGCATGGAAGGTTGCCCTGTCACCGCTGTTGACCAAGCTCCACGCCCTGCCCGGCAACCCCGGTACGGCCGCGCTGGGTGAGAACCTACCCCTCAAGGTCGATGACCATGGAGCTGTCGTCCGGGTCAGTGAGCAGCGGCAGATCGACCTGGTGATCGTCGGGCCCGAGGCGCCCCTGGCTGCCGGTCTGGCGGATGACCTGCGCGCCGCCGGTTTCAAGGTCTTTGGGCCAGGGAAGGCCGCTGCCCGGATCGAAGCCTCCAAGACCTTCTCCAAGCAGTTCATGGGCCGGCATGCCATCCCGACGGCCCGCTTCGGGGCCTTTTCGGACTACTCCGCTGCCCTGGAGCACCTGCGCCGGGTCGATTATCCGGTGGTGATCAAGGCCTCCGGGCTGGCGGCCGGCAAAGGCGTGCTCATCCCGGAGGACAAACCCCGGGCCGAGGAAGCCCTGCGGCAGGTGATGCTCGCTGGCGAGTTTGGCGCAGCGGGTGACGAGGTGGTCATCGAGGAGCGGTTGGAAGGACCCGAGCTGACCCTGCTGGCCTTCAGCGACGGGATGACCGTCCGGGCGATGGTTCCCTCGCAGGACCACAAGCGGGCCCTCGATGGCGATCTGGGCCTCAACACCGGTGGGATGGGCGCTTACAGCCCGGTGCCGGTCTGCCCACCCGACGTGGCCGCCGAACTGGTGCGGGTCGCCCTGCAGCCGGCGGTAGACGGGCTGCGGGCGGAGGGCTCGCCCTTCGTCGGGGTGCTGTACGGCGGTTTCATGCTGACGGACGACGGCCCGAAGGTGATCGAGTTCAACTGCCGCTTCGGCGATCCTGAGACGCAGGTCGTCCTGCCGCTGCTCGATTCGGATTTTCTGGAGATCGCCCTGGCCTGCGTCGAAGGCCGCTTGGACCAGGTCGCGGTGCGCTGGAGGAATGCTGCCGCGGCCTGCATCGTGCTGGCTTCGGGCGGCTATCCGGGTCCGTACGCCAGCGGTTTTCCGATCTCTGGGCTGGATGCCGAAAACGAAAATTCGGTCGTCTTCCACGCCGGGACGCGGGTCGTCGGCGGGCAGGTGGTCACAGCCGGGGGGCGCGTCCTGGGAATCACCGGCCTGGGGGCGGACATTCGCGCCGCCCTGGCCGCGGCGTACGCCCGGATCGAATCGATCCGCTTTGAAGGGATGCATTACCGCCGGGACATCGGCTGGCGCGCTTTGGGAGAGCACCCATGACGAAATCGGATTACGCTGCTTCGGGCGTCAGTATTGACGCCGGCAATCGGGCCGTCGAGTTAATGAAGGACGCCGTCAGGTCGACCTATGGGCCGCAGGTCTTGGCCGGGATCGGTTCCTTCGGCGGTCTCTACGATGCTTCGCTCATCAAGGAAATGGAGTCCCCGGTGCTGGTCGCTTCGACCGATGGGGTCGGGACCAAGGTCAAGCTGGCCGCCCAGGCCGGGCGCTATCGCCCGGTCGGGTGTGACATCGTCAACCACTGCATCGACGACATCCTGGTCCAGGGCGCCCGGCCGTTGTTCTTCCTGGACTACTTTGCCACCTCCAGGCTTGACCCGCAGGTCGTGGCCGAAGTGGTCCGTGGGGCGGCCGAGGCCTGCCGGGAGGCCGGGGTGGCCTTGATCGGCGGCGAGACGGCCGAGATGCCCGGCGTTTACATGGCGGGCGAATTCGACGTGGCCGGGACGATCGTCGGTGTCCTGGATCGGGCGTCGATCCTGCCCCGCCCGAACCTGGCCCCCGGTGACATGCTGGTCGGAATCCGCTCGAGCGGTCCGCACACCAATGGCTTCTCGCTGATCCGCCGGATCTTCGAGGGCGTGCCGCTTGAGACGGTCTATCCCGAGCTGGAGGTTCCTCTGGGCGAGGCCCTGCTGGCTCCGCACCGATCGTATTATCCCCTTCTCCATCCTCTTCTCGCTCGTATCAAGGCCCTTGCCCATCTCACTGGCGGGAGCTTCATCGAGAATATCCCGCGCGTCCTGCCCGAGGGGATCGGGGCGGTCGTGCGCCGCGGTTCCTGGCCGGTCCCGCCGCTCTTCGACCTGATCCAGGCTCGCGGCGAGGTCGACCCGCTCGAGATGCACCGGGTCTTCAACATGGGCATCGGGATGGTCGTCGTCGTGGCGCAGGAGGAGGTCCAGGCGCTGCAGGAGGCCATCGGCGAGGAGACCTGGGTGATCGGGGAACTGGTCGCCGGGGAGAAGAAAGTGGCGCTGGGGTAGTCCGGAGGGGAAGAGGCATACGGGATCTGGTTGCGGCATTTTTACTGGCGGCCCGCGGGGCCGGATCGACGAGCTCCCCCTCTCCGTGGTGGATTATTCGACCCCACCGCGCGATCATTCTCTGAACGTCGAAACCGTGGAAAGGGGATCCGTTCCCGGACCCTACCTGCACTGCAAGAAAGGATGCTCTCATGCCCCAAGAACTCCCTCTGCGCTACGGCGCCAACCCGCACCAGACCCCGGCCCGGGTCTACATGAAACAGGGCGAACTACCGATTGCCGCTCTGAACGGCTCGCCCGGTTACATTAACCTTCTTGACGCCCTCAATGCCTGGCAGCTGGTTCGTGACCTCCGGGTCGCCCTGGATCTGCCGGCGGCCGCCTCCTTCAAGCATGTCAGCCCGTCGGGCGCGGCGGTCGGAACCCCGCTGGCGGAGGTACTGCGCAAGGCCTACTTCGTCGCCGACATGGACCTTTCCCCCCTGGCGACCGCCTATGCCCGGGCCCGCGGCGTCGACCGCATGTCGTCCTTCGGGGACTTCGTGGCCCTCTCGGACCCGGTCGATGTCCCGACCGCCGAGCTGCTGTCCCGCGAGGTCTCGGACGGGGTCATCGCTCCGGACTACGAGCCAGGGGCGCTCGGGATCTTGAAGGGCAAGAAGGGCGGCAAGTTCGTTGTGGTGCGGATCGACCCGGCCTATCAACCCGCCCGGCAGGAAGCCCGCGATGTCTTCGGCGTGACCCTCGAGCAGTGCCGCAACGACCGCCCGGTGACCCGGGAGGACTTCAGGAATATCGTCACGGCTGGGAAGGACCTGCCTGAAAGCGCGGTGCGGGATATGATCGTCGCCTGGATCACGCTCCAGTACACCCAGTCCAATTCGGTCTGCTATGCCGTCGATGGGCAGGTGATCGGGGTCGGGGCGGGGCAGCAGTCGCGCGTCCACTGCACCCGGCTGGCCGGTCTGAAAGCCGACCTGTGGCGGCTGCGCCAGCATCCGCAGGTTCTCGGGCTGTCGTTCAAGGCCGAGGTCCGACGCCCGGAGCGGGACAATGCCATCGACCAGTTCCTGCAGCCCGATGTCACCCAGGCCGAGAAGGCCGGTTGGGACCAGGTCTTCAGCGAGATCCCTGCAACGCTGACCCCAGCCGAGCGGCGTGCCTGGCTGGACGGCCTGACCGGGGTCGTGCTCGGCTCGGATGCTTTCTTCCCGTTCCGCGACTCGATCGATCGGGCCGCCATGAGCGGCGTCCGATATGTCCTGCAGCCGGGTGGCTCCAACCGTGACCAGGACGTCATCCGGGCCTGCGACGAATACGGCATGACAATGGTCTTCTCGAGCGTGCGGTTGTTCCATCATTGAGCAGGATGGTTTGCGATGGACAAGCGTTTGAATCTTGGCTTTTTCGCCTCCCATCGTGGCAGCAACATGCAGGCGGTGCTCGATGCCTGCGGTGCCGGGGATCTGGCTGCCAGGCCGTGCCTGGTGATCAGTAATAACAGCGAATCAGAAGCGCTGGCCAGAGCAGAACGGGAAGGGATCCCGGCTTTGCATCTGAGCAGCAGGACCCATCCCGATCCGGTCCAACTGGACAAGGCGATCCTGTCGGCCTTGCGTCGGCAGCAGGTCGACCTGTGTGTTCTGGCCGGGTACATGAAGAAGCTGGGAGCGAAAACCCTCTCGGCATACCAGGGACGGGTGATCAACATTCACCCGGCGCTCCTGCCGAAATATGGCGGCGAGGGGATGTACGGGGCCCATGTCCACGCGGCAGTCATCGCTGCCGGGGATTCGGAAACCGGTGTGACGATCCACCTCGTGGATGAAGAGTATGACCATGGTAGAATATTGGCTCAATGCCGGCTGCCGGTGCTGGCGACAGATACGGCGGTCACGCTGGCGGCGCGCGTGCTGGCGCGTGAGCATACCTTCCTCGTAGAGACGCTTGCGAGGATCGTCAGGGGAGAGATTGTTCTGCCAGGCGAATGATTAAATTATATGATTTGTTCGAGGCCTCCGAGAGGCGCGTTCGTGCGCCTGGACCTCGTCTGCCGGCAGCGAGGCTGGCGAAAACCATGATCTCGAGATCTGCGGATGGAGAGAAGTTGTTTTTCGACGGCAATCCTTGTCGTAACGAAATCGCGTTGGATTGAAACCCAGGATGTCAATTCCTCTTGCCTTCACCACCATGAACCACAACCGGGAGATGATCACGGCTCTGCAGGACCTGATCGGCCGGGTGGATAGCGAGCGCGGCATTCGAGCAAACTGGCACGAGGTCGATTACGAGAGCGGTTGGGAGGAGTTCGTCCGCACGGCAATCTACGGGGGCGGCCTGGATCTGTCGGAGATGGGGTCGACCTGGGTCGCCGACTTTGCCTCGATGAATGCCCTGCGACCATTCTCCCTGGCGGAGGTGAATGCCCTGGGGGGGGCCGGCGCTTTCCCGGCGGGTCTGTGGGCCAGCGGAGTGACCGCCGATGGTTTCGTGTACGGAATCCCCTGGATGACGGACGTCAGCCTGGTCTACTACCGCCGGGATCTGCTGGCCGAGGCGGATATTGATGAGGCAACTGCCTTCAACGGTCCCGATCAGTTTGGCCGCACGTTGGGCAAGTTGCACCAGGCGGAAATCCCCTGTCCATGGGTGGTGCCGACCTGCCGTTCGCACATCAGCCTGCACAACCTGGCCATGTGGTTGTGGTACCACAAGGCGGACTTTGTCGACCGCTCCGGCAAGCAGGTCTCCTTGAACGGCAAGAAGGAACGGGCGGCCCTGCGGGCTTATTTCGGTCTGGCGGCCTATCTGGCTCCCGAGGCGCAGCACTTGAGCGAGAACCAGTCCGACAACCTGTTTGCGCAGGGCAACGCCGCCGTGACCATCAGCGGGCCCTGGCTGATGCAGTTCTGCAGCCCTGAAGTTGTCGCCCATCTGGGTCTGGCGATCCCCTTGGGCTGTCCCTATCTCGGCGGCTCCAGCCTGGTGATCTGGGACAATGCGCTTCAGGAGCGCGAGGCCCTCGAATGGATCACCACCCTGATCAGCCGCAGGCAGCAACTCCTGCTGCCGCGCGCCGCCGGGATGTTGCCGGGAAGGCTGGAGGCGTTTGGGCAGTTCGAACTGGCGGTGGACACGCCGGAGGTGCGCCTGACGCTTCTTGATGCGCTCCAGAGAGGCCGGGCCCTGCCGAACGTCCCCTTGTGGGGCATGATCGAAGATCGGCTGGTGAAGATCATTGCATCGCTGTGGGATCGCCTGCAGGAGAACCCCGGGGTGGAGCTCGACACCATGTTCGATGCTGAACTGGTTCCGGCCATCGAACACCTGAACCTGGCGCTGTCGAACTATTAGGGTTTCAGGATTAAAGCATCAGCCGGGAGAGATCTCCCGGCTGATGCGCGTTTGTCTGGCTATCCCAGCGCCACGTCGAGCAGCATCATCACTGCAAAGCCGAGCATGGCGCCGAAGGTCGAAAAGTGGGTATCCTTGCCCGACTGAGATTCGGGGATCAACTCCTCGACCACGACGTAGATCATAGCCCCCGCAGCGAAGGCCAGGGCATAGGGCAGGATTGGGCGCATGGCCAGCACGGCTGCCGCACCCAGCACACCGGCGATCGGTTCGACGATCCCGGAGGCCTGCCCATAAAAGAAACTCTTGAACCGGCCAAACCCTTCCCGCCGCAGGGGGACCGAGACGGCTGCACCTTCAGGGAAGTTCTGCAGGCCGATGCCGATCGCAAGGGCAATCGCCCCGGCCAGTGCCGCCGACGGGATGCCGGCTGCCACAGCCCCGAACGCCACCCCGACGGCCAGCCCTTCAGGGATGTTGTGCAGGGTGATGGCCAGCACCAGCAGGATGCTGCGCTGCCAGGTGGTCTTGACGCCTTCGGCTTCGCTGATTGGCAGGCCCAGATGCAGGTGGGGCAGAAGTTTGTCGACGGCCCACAAGAAGGCACCGCCCAGCAGGAAGCCAACCACCGCCGGCAGCCAGCCGGGTACGTCCGCCTCCTCGGCCATTTCGATGGCCGGGGCCAGCAGCGACCAGAAGCTGGCGGCGATCATCACGCCGGCGGCGAAGCCGAGCATGCTGTCGAGCACCTTGCGGTTGATGCTTTTAAAGAAAAACACCATTGCCGCGCCCAGGGCGGTCAGGCCCCAGGTGAACAGGGTCCCCAAAAGGGCCTGGACAATGGGATTGAGATCGGTAAACCATGCAACGATATTCATTGTTTCACCTCTAAGGGAAAATTAGACTCCGAAGACTCCGGAGAGAACGAACACAAAGATGGAGCCCAGGATGATCCCGATGGCCGTGTAGTGCTGATGGCCGTGCTCGCGGGCAGTTGGGATGAGTTCGTCGAGGGTGATGAAGGTCATCACTCCGCCGGCGAAGGCCAGTGCCGCCGGGATCAGGGCCTGGAAGAAGGACAGGAAGAGGATCGCCAGCAGGGCCCCCGATCGGCTCGGTCAGGCCGGAGAGCAGGGCGATGCGGAAGGCATCCCATTTACAGACCCCGCCTTTGCACAGCGGCAGGGCGGTGGCGATGCCCTCCGGGATATTGTGCAGGGCAATCGCCAGGGCGATGAAGTAGCCGAACTGGGGCTGGTGGGCGTAGCCTGCCCCGACCGCGACCCCCTCGGGCATGTTGTGGATCGTGATCCCGACGGCGATCAGGACCCCGGTCTTGAGCAAAGACCGGTCTATTGGCCCACTCGTTCGCGGGAGCCATTGGCGGTGCCGGCGGAGGCGGCCGGAGGGTCGAGGTTCTGGACCGTCCGATTGTTCCCGGCGTCTCCAGCCACGCCGTCTTGGCTGCGGCCGCATGGCCACGCGGAAGTCCCAATCAGTGGTGGCGGGGATGTCCAGCTGTCGGGCGGCTTCGGTCTCGCCAAAGCGCATGTGCGGAATGAGGGTGTCGATGACGAACATGAAGATCGCCCCGCTGGCGAAGCCGACTGTGGCGGTCAGGAAGCCACCCATCTCCCAGGCTTCGTTGACCAATTCCATGAAGGACAGGCAGATCATCACTCCAGCCGTAATGCCCATCAGCAGGCCGAAGGAGCGCCTTCCCGGTCGGCGCAAGACGGCGATCAGGCCGCCCAGGCCGGTGCCCAGCCCGGCGATCAGGCTGAGCAGCAGGACGTTCAGAACCTGACTCATGAGTCCTTCCGGATTCTCTTCCAGGGAATCAGCCACCCCGGCAGTCGCCAGGAGCCCTCGCCGCTGACTCGGATGTCGCGCCGCAGGAACAGGATCCAACCCAGCAGGGCAAAGAGCAGGCCGAAGCCGAACAGGCCGAGCAACCATTCCCCGTTCAGGCCTTCGATGGCATAACCGCTCTGGTAGTATCGCAGCGGCAGGTAATCAGCCAGCTTGTCGAAGGTCTGGTTGAATTCGGACAGGGAGTTGACGAAGTAGCTTCCCACCAGCAGCAGACCTGCTGCCATGGTCGCCGTGCTGCGGGACGGCAGGACCATGCTCAGCAGAAGGCTCAACATCTGGAAGAGGAAAAGCATGGCAAAAAGGACGATGAAGGGACGCAGCATCTCCAGCGCGCCCAGGTCGAGCTGCTCGGAGATCGCGACCCCGCCGGCGAATGCGATCCAGACGATGATCAGGATGAGCGCGATGGACAGGGCGCTGGCGATGGCGCGCCCGAAGTAGAATTTCGTCCGGCTGACCGGATGGGCCAGGAGCAGGTCGAGGGTGCCGTTCTCCTCGTCGCCGAGCAGCAGGCCGCTGCCGGTCACAATGGCGTAGATTCCCACGATGACCGGCATGATGGAAAAGAACTCCATCGAAAGGAAGCCCTGGGGGGAGAAGAGATTTTCGGTTCCGCCGAAGAAAGCCATCAGTTGGGGAGGATAATTCGAGATCAATTCCTCAAGGATCCCCTGCTGCTCGGCCAGCGTATCGTAAAACTGCATCATGTAGAATCCGAGCAGGCCCAGCGACAATCCCCAGCCAAGGATCGCCCCGCGCGAGCGGCGCAGTATCTGCAGGATGACGGTGATCATCGTACCTCCTGTTCCTCAGTGTAATAGGCCATGAAAATTTCTTCCAGCGTCGGCCGCTCGGTCTCGAATTCGCTGACCGGGTGCCGGGCCAGGGCCTTGATCAGGGCATCCATCTCGCCTTCGATCTGGAGGAGGACGCTCTGGCTGTCATCCTGGACGAGAATCGTGATGCCCGGGATCCTGGCCAGGAACTGGGTTTTGACCGGCTTTTGGAACCGAACCCGGGCCCGGCGCAGCGAGCGGCGTTTCAGGGTGTCGACCTCGACTGTCTCGGCGACCTGACCATGGCGGATGATCCCGACCCGTTCGGCCAGTTCTTCCACCTCGCTGATGATGTGCGAGGAGAAGAAGACCGTGGCACCCTGGTCCCTGGCTTCCCGGACCATGCGCAGGACCTCTTGCTGCATCAGCGGGTCCAGGCCGGAGGTCGGTTCGTCGAGCAGGAGCAGTTCGGGGCGATGCATCAGGGCTTGAACCACGCCAACCTTCTGCTTGTTGCCCTTGGACAGATTCTTGAACTGCGGCTTGAGGTCCAGGTCGATCCGCCTGGCCAGGCGGAGGACGTAGGGCCAGTCCAAATGGTTGCCGCGCAGACTGGCCAGGACGCGCAGCCCGGCCTCGACCGTCAGGTTGCCATCGAAGGCCAGTTCGCCAGGCAGGTAGCCGGTCCGGGCACGCACCTCGACCGAACGCTTCTGCGGGTCGAGGCCGAGCACGCGCAGGGTTCCACCGTCAGGGCGGATCAGGTCCAGCATGCAGCGGATGGCCGTGGTCTTCCCGGCTCCGTTCGGACCGAGGAAGCCGAAGATCGCTCCCCGGCGGACCTGCAGGTTGACGCCGCGCAGGGCGCGCACCGGACCATAATTCTTGAGCAAAGCATTGATCTGGATCGCCGGGTTTTGGTCCATGTTCAACTCCTAGAAAAACCAGATTGGAATGGCTGCCAGCAGGAGTGGTGCAATCACGAAATGCCCCTTGCAAGGGGATCTGAAATCCTTGTCGATCCCCATCCCCTCGGTGGCGGGAACGACCATGAACTGCGGGTGATCGGATGGTTCATGTTCCCTCCGTGGTCTCTACAAAGACCTGATCGCTGACCGCCGGGTCGATGGCAACCGGCTGGCGGGAGGCGACCTGAATGGTCAGGTTCCCGTCGAACTGGGAATTGACCAGAACTGTGACCTCTGCCCCTGGTACCAGCCCCAGGCTTTCCAGGCGTCGCAGCGTGATCGCATCTTCGCTCCTCATCCTCCGGACGACGGCGCTTTCCCCACCGCGCAGGCTGCTCAGGAGAACGTCGTTGGAGGGCGGCATGACCAGGGTGGATGTCGGGATCAGACTTCCGTGCGGGTCGCGTTCGGGATGACCGAGTTGTTCGGCGATGCGCTGCTCGAAGTCCTCCGAGATGACATGCTCGAGGCGGCAGGCCTCCTCGTGGACGGCATCCCATGAATAGCCCAGGCTCTCGACCAGGTAGGTTTCCAGCAGGCGGTGGTGCCGCAGGACCTCCAGGGCCGCCCGTTCGCCGGCGCGGGTCAGGGTGGCGCCCTGGTGCTTGCGATAGATGACCAGCGGGGGCTCGATGGAGGCCAGTTTCTGTAGCATGCCGGTCACCGAGGCGGGGGCCACGCCCAGGCGGGATGCCAGGGCGGACGTGGAGGCCTCGCCGCCGTCGGCGGTCAGGGTGTAGATCGTTTTCAGGTAATCCTGAATTGAGGTGGTGAGATGCTCGTTCATACGCAAAAAATTAGGAATGCCTAAATAATTTTACTTTCGGAAGGCCTGCGTGTCAAGGGATGCGTGGGAAGCGATGAGCGATTCCCGGCGTGACCCAGAAAATACTGCCCAGGCGAGGCGGCCGCGTTCCGGCGCATTGGCAAGGCTCCCTTGCAGGAAGTCTCTTTCAGCGCTCGAAGCGTAGTTCGGGAAAATCGGGGGAGGGGCCGTCAAAGAGTTCGGTCGGCCGGTCGTTCAGGGCCAACTCGAAGAAGGCCAGCAGGTAGATATCGATGATCTCGGTCCGGCGGGCTCCATTCAGCGAGCCGCTCATCCCCAGTTGCGGGGCGATCGGCGAGATCATGGGGAGGTCGCTAAAATCGCGGTGGAGGGTGCCGGTCAGGGTAGTGACGGCCAGGAGATCCGGCATGTGGGCGGCCATCTGCTCGAAGCGAGCCGTATTCTCATCGCTGGAGAAGGCCGGGCTGAAAATGAAGAAAGCCGGCTGCCGCATGCCTTCCTCCAGCACTTCCTGGCCGACCGGTATCACGTAGGGATCCAGGCCGAGGACGGCCTGGCAGCGTGAGTCGGTGGCGCAAAACTGGAGGGCGGCCCCGCCCCCGGTCGAGTGTCCGTATACGCCGATCCGGGTCAGGTCGAGAGCCTGATAGAAATGGCTGGCGGGATCCTGGTTGGCGGCAGACAGCGTATCGAGGGTGAAGGCGATGTCGCCGCGCCACTGGTCGACCAGGCGCCGGGCGGCGGCCAGGTATTCGGCCTCGGGCACATCGAAGGGCAGTCCGTCGGGGTTGTTATAGGCCACCGCGCCGTCGGGGAAGACGGTTACCATCGCGCCGTAGGTGTGCTGGACGGCGACGACGACGTAGCCGTGGCTGGCCAGTGCGATCGACTGGCTGCTGGACTGGGCGGCGAAGCCGTTCCAGCCATGCGAGAACAGGATCACACTGGCGCCGCCCTCGGGAACGACCAGCCGGGCATCCTGGTAGGCGGGAGTCTTGATCAGGGCGATATGGTCCAGGAAGAAACTGGGCAGGTCGAGATAATCGGCGAAGGTTGGGGCGTAGATTTCGGCGCTGGCGATCCAGGGGGCGCGTTCGTCCCCGCTGGCCGGGTCGGCCGGGTACCAGATCTGCACCATGATGCGGCGCGGTTCTTCGGGATTGCCGGAATAGAGTTCGCGGCGGCTTTCATCGACCAGGACCAGGGTCTGGGTGCCGACATGGAAGGGGCCGGTCGCCGGACCGGTGGTTGGGACTGGCAGCAGGGTGGCTAGGGCGGTGGCCGTCACCAGGACGAGCAGTGCCAGGGCCAATCCGGCGCCAGACCAGGAGAGGCGCCGGAATGATCCGCCGGCTGGTTTGCGCAGGGTGAGCATCGATGCCAGGCAGTTCAGGGTCACCAGTGCATACAGGGGCAGCATCTGCCAGCGGTAGCCCTCGATGAGCAGGTGCAGCAGGAGCGTTGGGATTCCCAGGAGGGGCAGGGTGTTGACGGCTCGCGAGCGTCCTCGCCCGCTGGCCAGCGGCCAGAGCAGGTAGACGGCCAGGAGGAGCGCGATCAGAAATTCGAAAAGGCGCATAGACCACTCCACGATGAACAACTTGTTTTTGCCGGCAGCCGGTCCATGATCCGGGCCGGGAAGAGCGGCGCGACAGCCGAGCGGGTCAAAGTGGCGGCCTCAGCGCCTGGCCGAAGGTCGCCTTCCTGGACAAGCCTGACAATCTGCCGATTTCGCATAGGGGCGTTCCATGCGATCAACAAACCCGGACGGTAGCCTCGAAGGCCTCGTCCAGCTCGTCCAGTTCGTAGCCCAGAGCGGACTGGGACCTGCTGGGATCGATGAAGGTTTCGCTGGTCTGGATGGCGGCGTAGTGGCGCGGGTCGAGGCCATGTTCCAGGCCCTGCAGATGGTGAAGGAGCCACAATCCATGGGTACCCAGTCTGACCAGCCGGGATGGCAGGTTCACCACCCGGACCCGGCGCCCGTCAGCCAGCCCGATGCGGATCAGCATCTCGGACCAGGTCAGGTTCTCCTGGCCGATAGGATAGCACTTCGATCCGCCGCGTTCCAGCGCGGCGGCGATGGCTCGCCCGGCCGTCCGGGCGGTGATACAGGCGGTGCCGCCCTTCATGAAAAAGATGATCTTTGAACTTCGCAGGTAGCGGACCAGCGGCAGCCAGAGCGGCTTCCAGCCTGGGACCGGGTAACTGCCGAAGATGTAGGGCAGTTCCAGTACGCTGACCTCCAGGCCGGGGATCGAGGTTGCTACGCGCTCCTGCTCGAGACGCGAGCGGATGTAGGGGTGCCGTTCAGCCAGGCGCCATTCGGGGTGCAGGCGGTGAAAGTGGCAGAAATAGGAACCGAGCACGACCGCCCGCTGGACGCCGGCCTGCCGGGCCAGGGTCAGGACGCGGCGGGGCATTTCGACGTTGGCCTTCTCGAAGGCCGGGTAGGCCGGCCGTTTCTGGATGGCGCGGTCGTCAAGTCCGGCGGCGAAGACCAGGGCCTGATGACCGGCCAGCAGGTCCAGCAGGTCTTGGTCGGAGGTCTGGGCGATGTCCTGCAGGAGGACCTGCACGGTTTCGGGGAACAGGCCGGGGGGTGGGGCAGGCGGCAGGCCCAGGGCGGTGACCTGCCAGCCCCGGTTGAGACATTCTTGAACGGCGTGGTAACCCAGGAAGCCGGTCCCGCCGATGATGAGGAGATGTTGGGAAATTCCCATCAGCACCTTGTCTGCGATCCATTTTTCAGGAGGTGAAACCCGAACGATTCCGCCAATGACAGCGCATCAAGATACCCTGGCGAAAGGTTCCCTGATTGTACATCCAGTTTGTGAATTTCGTGTAGAATCAAACCAAAGGAGCTATTGTGCTGTATTTTATCCTGTGCATTTTTCTCTCGGCTTTCTTACTCTTCCAGATCCAGCCGATGATAGCCAAATATATCCTGCCATGGTTTGGCGGGACGCCGGCAGTCTGGTCGACGGTGATGCTTTTCTTCCAGGTCCTGCTGACCGGCGGGTACGCCTACGCCAACTGGCTGACCGGGCGCGGCCGGAGGCGGGAAGTGGTTCACCTAGTGCTTCTGGGTGTAGCCCTGCTGGCGATGTTCTTCCTGGCCCTGGTCTGGAAATCACCGATCACGCCCGGCCAGGATTGGAGGCCCTCCAGCCCGGATGATCCCATCTGGCAAATATTCAAACTGTTGGCCGTCTCGGTCGGGCTGCCCTATTTCTTGCTTTCGACCAACAGTCCACTGATGCAGGCCTGGTTCAGCCGCCAGCGGCCGGGGCAGTCGCCATACTGGCTGTATGCCCTGTCGAACGTCGGTTCGCTGCTGGCCCTGGTCAGCTATCCGGTGCTGATCGAGCCGGCGTTGAGCTTGCCCTGGCAGGGACGCCTGTGGTCTCTGGGATTCGTCGCATTCGCCGGGCTGGCGGCTACCGGGGCCATTCGCACTCTGCGGGCCAGGGTCGGGCAGGAACGGGAAGACGGCCCGCAGCAGGAGGCGCGGGACGAAGGAGCGACCCCGGGCGGGCGTGACTATGGCCTGTGGATCGCCCTGGCGGCGACGGCCTCCGTGCTGTTGCTGGCGGTCACCAGCCGCATCACCCAGGAAGTGGCGGTCATCCCCTTCCTGTGGGTCCTGCCGCTGACCATTTATCTGCTGACCTTTATCCTTGCCTTCGCCGGAGAGCGCTGGTATTCACGGCGCTTCTACCTGGTGCTCCTGTTTGTGGCTACCCTGCTGTATGGTTGGTCGCTGGTGCGTTCAGATACCCTGTTCATTTTGTCCCAGATCGCGATCAATGCTCTGGTCCTGTTTGCGGCCTGCATGGTCTGCCACGGCGAGTTGTACCGCCTGCGGCCACATCCGGACTATCTGACCGGTTTCTACCTGATGGTCTCTGTGGGCGGGGCGGTAGGCGGCCTGCTGATCACTTTCGTCGCTCCCTATGTGTTCCAGGGGTACTGGGAGATGCCGCTCGGATTCCTGGTCTGTTGGCTGCTCTTTCTGGGAGTGACCTTTGTGCGCCGGGAGGCGCGCCGTTCACGTCTGGACTTCGTGGTCGGGAATGTGCTGATGTTGTGCGGGTTGCTGATCGCCGGTGCGCTGGCGGTCCAATACATCCTGGCCGATTTCACCGACGCGCCCTACTCCGAGCGTAATTTCTACGGCGTCGTGCGGGTGCGCGAGATGGGCGAGAGGGGGAGTTCGCCCGACCAGCTGGCGCTGATCCACGGGATCACCATCCACGGGATCCAGTTCCAGGATCCGGACCGGCGTGCCTTGGCGACGATGTATTTCAGCGAAACCTCCGGGGCGGGCGTGGTTCTGCGTAATGTGCCTCGGCCCGAAGCTGGCCGGCGGGTCGGGGTGCTCGGCCTGGGAATTGGCACCCTGGCGACCTATGGCCAGCCAGGAGATGTGTATCGCTTCTACGAGATCAACCCGGCGGTCATCCGCCTGGCGCAGGGCCAGGGCGGTTATTTCACCTTCCTGCAGGAGAGCGCCGCCCAGGTCGAAGTCGTCGCGGGGGACGCGCGCTTATCCCTGGAAGCCGAACTGGCATCTGCTGGATCGCAGTACTATGATATCTTGATCCTGGACGTCTTCTCCAGCGATTCGATCCCGGTCCACCTGCTGGATGCCGAGGCGTTTGCCCTGTATCTGCAGCATCTCAAGCCCGACGGGCTTCTGCTCTTGCACATCACCAACCGCCACCTCGATCTGGTGCCGGTCGCCTGGACCCTGGCCGGCTACTATGACCTGTCCTTCGTCTTGATCGACGACCCGGCCGAAGGTGTGGCGATCTCGCGCTCGGTCTGGGTCCTTCTGGCCCGTGATCCGGCCCGCCTCACAGTTCCGGCCATTCAGGAGCGGGCCGCTCCGATGGACATCTACACGACCGATCTGCGTCTGTGGACAGATGACTACAGCAACCTGTTCCAGATTTTGAAGTGAGCTGCCCGGAAATAAAAATGAGCGATCGATGCGCTCATTTTTATTTCCGGAAGGCCAACCCGGTCTCGGTCCGGGAAACCCATCTTGCACGGGTTTCCTGGCGCGCAAATCCGTGTCCTCCCACATGGACAATCTCGGATAAGCACTCTTCTGGTTGGGGATGCCGCCTCCTGGGTTAATCGGGCCACCTGACCCATCTGGCTCAAGCAGCGATCCTGTCGCTGGCCTCGTCGAGAGCTTTGACCTGCGCGGGAGTCAGCCGCCAGCCGCCGGCGCCGGCATTCTGAGCGGCCTGGTCGGCGTTCTTGGCGCCCGGGATGGGCAGGGTTCCCTTGCAGATGGTCCAGTTCAGGGCCACCTGGTTGGGCATCTTGCCGTCGTGCTCCTGGCCGATCTCGGTCAGCAGGCCAATCAGGTCGGGCAGTTGTGCGAGCACGCCAGCGAAGGACCGGCCGCGCACGCCCGGTGGCGGGTTTTCGGGCGAATACTTGCCGGTCAGCAGGCCCTTCGCCAGTGGGCTGTAAGCGATCACGCGTACGCCCAGTTCTTTGCAGCGGGCCAGCAGGCCGTTCTTTTCCACGTCTCGCTTGAGCAGGTGGTATTCCACCTGGTTCGAAGCCAGCGGGATCTCGTACCTGGCCAGCAGTGTATATGCTCGCTGCATCTGATTCTTGTCGTAGTTCGAGACGCCGACCGCCCGTGTCAGCCCGGCCCGGACGACCTCGGCCAGCCCTTCGGCCCAGGTTTCGATCGGAACGGGCGGGAACGGCCAGTGGATCTGGTAAAGGTCCACTTTCTCGAGCCCCAGGCGCTCCAGGCTGCGGTGCAGGGCCCGTTTCACCGCCCGTGGGCGCATCCGCCAGGGGAAGGGGAAGAATTTGGTGGCTACCTGCGCGGGCCGGGAGGTGGCCTTGATGAATTTGCCAACATACCGTTCAGAGCGGCCACCTCCGTAGACTTCGGCTGTATCGATCAAATGCACACCGGCCTCCAGGGAGGTCTGGAAGGCTGCGGCAATGTCTTCCTCCCCATACCCCTGGCCGTAGTTCCAGAGCATACGGTCCCCCCAGGCCCAGGCCCCCAACCCGATCTCCATTTCGTGCAAGAACCGTACTTCATCCGGAATCTGTTCAGCCATTCTGTGCTCCTGTCTTTGAATACCCGCTTCCGGGGCGGAAAGGGGCATTTCGTCCCGTCGATTTTATCATAATCTACCCGGCAGGGTGTTCATCCGGCTTAAAAACGAGTACAATCGGCACAAGTCAAATTTGGAACGAAGTGGCCGCCAGCCTCTCCCCGATCGGTGTGGGGTTGGCGCCCCCTGAGTTCCGGGAGGCTGAGATGGTCCATCACCCGGAAGGGGAGCCTGTTGAGTCCCCATCTACTCTGACCCAACGGCTGGGGCTTCCAATCCACGATGTTTTCATCCTGACACGGGCGCTGACCCATCGCTCGTACGTCAACGAGCATCCTGACGTTCTCGAGGACAATGAGCGCCTCGAATTCCTCGGTGATGCTATTCTGGATTTTGTGGTTGGAGCCTGGCTCTACAACCATTTTCCTGAGATGGCGGAAGGCGACCTAACGCGCATGCGTTCGGCCCTGGTGTGCACCGAGCAGCTGGCCGAGTTCGCCCACGCTCTCGATCTGGGGCCCGCCATGCGTCTCGGCCGGGGCGAGATCCAGGCTGGCGGGCGCGATCGCCCGGTCTTGCTGTGCGCCACCTTCGAGGCGTTGATCGGGGCGCTTTACCTGCAGGCGGGCATCGCTGCGGTCCAGCGCTTTGTTGAGCCGATGCTGGCCAGCGCCAGCGATGATCTGCTGATGCTGCCCGAGCTGCAGGACCCGAAGAGTCGCCTGCAGGAGTGGTCCCAGTCGCACCGGCTGGGTATTCCGCATTACAGTACAGTTGGGTCCAACGGTCCGGACCACGAACGCGTTTTCGAGGTCGAGGTGTGCCTGGGCGATACAGCCTACGGGCTCGGCCGCGGCCGCAGCAAGCAGGAGGCCGCCCGCCATGCCGCCCAGGCCGCTCTTGATTCCATCGAAGAGGCCGGTGCGCTGCACTAAACCCCTCCCGAAGAGCGAGGCTCAAACCTGCCCATGCCGATCCGTCTCAAGTCTCTCGAACTCCACGGTTACAAGACCTTTGCTGTCAAGGTCGACTTTGAATTTGCCGGCCAGGTGACCGCGATTGTTGGTCCGAACGGATCGGGCAAGTCGAATATTGCCGATGCCCTGCGCTGGGTGCTGGGCGAGCAGTCGTACAGCCTGCTGCGGGCCAAGAAGACCGAAGACATGATCTTTGCCGGGTCGGAACAGCGATCGCGGGCCGGGATGGCCTCGGCCACAGTTCTGTTCGACAACAGCGACGGCTGGTTGCCGGTCGATTTCAGCGAGGTTGCCGTGACCCGGCGAGCCTATCGCGATGGCCACAACGAGTACCTGCTCAACGGCCAGCATGTGCGCCTGCGGGATGTCTTCGAGCTGCTGGCCCAGTCGGGTTTGTCCGAGCGTACGTACACCATCCTCGGCCAGGGTCTGGTGGATGCCTCCCTGGCTCTCAAGGCCGACGAGCGCCGCCGCTTGTTCGAAGAGGCAGCCGGGATCGGTTTGTACCGGACCCGCCGGGAAGAGTCCTTGCGCCGTCTGGAAACGACTCTGCGCAACCTGGACCGGGTCCTTGACATCATGGCCGAACTAGAGCCGCGCGTGAAGAGCCTGGAGCGTCAGGCCCGTCGGGCCCAGGAGTTTTCCCGGATCCAGGCCGACCTGCGCGTCCTGCTGCTCGACTGGTACGGCTACCACTGGCACGCCGCCCAGCGCGAATTGACCGATGCGCGCAGCATGGCTCACGATTTCGAGGTTAAGATCCAGCAGGCCCGCGAGGCCTACCAGGGGGTGCGCGACTCGTTTTCTTCTTACCGTGACCGACTGCAGGGGTTGCGGGCCCGGCTGAATTCCTGGCATCGTCAGTCGGCCCAGTTGCACAACCAGCACGAGAGGATCAGCCGCAGCCTGGCTGTCCTGGACGAGCGGCGTCGTTCGATTCTCGATAACCTGCAGGCAGCCCGCAGCGAACAGGCTCGCCTGGCTGAAGAAAACCGGGTAGACGGGGAGCGCCTGGCCGAGTCGGAGAGTGAGGCGGCCCGGTTGCTGGCAGAATTCGACGAGGCCCAGGTCCAGATGGCGGCCGCCCAGGAGGCCCTCGAGAACCGCCAGGCAGAGATGGCTGAAATGGAGAGCCGCCTCCAGGAAGCCCGCAAGGATCTGAATCGCCTGACTGCCCACCAGGCCCAGTTGGAGGGCCGTCTCGATGAATTGAAGCGTCGCGCTGAAGCCCAGCAGGAGAAATTCGCCGCTGGGGAGCAGGCCCTGGGTGATGTGCAGGCGGAGGTCCATGCCGCCGAGAGCGCCCTTGAGCGCATCGTGAAAGCCGTCCGCAGGGCCGAGGCCGCCCTGAAGCAGGCTGAAGGCGCCCTGGATTCGGTCCGCAAGCGCCTGATTGCCTTGGAGACGACCCGCAAGACCCAGGCCGCGGAGCGAGCTGCCCTGGAGATGGAAGCGACCCGCCTGAAGACCCAGATCGAGGTCCTGGACCAGGCCGAGCAGAGCCTGGCCGGGTATGCCGACGGCGCCCGGCTGCTGCTCGAGGCTGCCCGTCAGGAACGCCTGGGGGGCGCGCAGGGCGCCCTCTCGTCGAGCCTCGATGTCCCGGCAGAACTGGTGGTCGCCGTTGCCGCGGCCTTGGGCGAATATACCGATGCGATCCTGCTGCGATCGGGTGCCGATGCCGAACAGGCCCTGGCCCTGCTTCAGGGGGAGGACTCGGGCCGGGCGTCGCTCCTGCCGCTCGACTGGCTGGTCCCGGCTGAAGCGCTCCGTGCCCCCACCGACCCCGACTGTCTGGGTGTGGCAGCCGATCTGGTCCAGGCAGCGGCTGAATTGCGCCCGGCCCTCGACCTGTTGCTTGGACAGGTGCTGATCGTGAGCGACCGGGCCGCAGCCCGCCGGCTGCTCTCCGGGCAGGGCGGCAACCTCCGGGCGGTGACCCTGCAGGGCGAGGTCTTTTCTGCCAGTGGCCCGGTGCTGGCCGGCAGGTCCGCCGCTGGCGCAACCCTCAGCCGGCCGCGCCAGCGGCGTGAATTGGGCGAAGCACTGGCCAAGGTCGAACGCCAGGCCACCGCCCTGGACCGCAAGCTGGGGACCACGCTCGACGAAATTTCCGCGGTCGAGGAACAGGTCGCGGCTTCCAGCGCCGCGCTGGAAGAGAAACGCGTCACCCAGGAACAGGCCCAGGTGGAGGCGAATCAGGCCGGGGTCCGGGTGGAAGCGGCCCGGCGGCAGCGAGACTGGCAGGCTGCCCAGCAGGAGAGCCTGCAGTCCGAGATCAAGGATTCCCGGGATGAGCACGAACGGACTGCCGCCGACCTGACCCGGATCGAGACCGAGACCGGGGATCTGCTCCACGAGATCCAGTCCGGGACCATGGCCCTGACGGCCCTGACCCTGGACGAGTTCCAGTCCCAGGTGACCTACTGGAGCACCCGTCTGGCGGTGGCCGAACGGGCCCACTCGGATGCCCGGGCACGCTGGATGGAGCGGAAAGGCAGACAGCAGCGCTTGCAGGACCTGCACTCTGCCCAGGGGGTCCGGCTCACGGAACTCGAGCAGGCCCTGACTGACCTTGAGAAGGAAAAGGAGAGCCTGCGTAGCCAGGAGCGGGAACTGCATGGTCAACTGGATGAGTTGGGCGGCCTGATCGAGCCGGCCGAGAAGGAGCTCGAGTCGGCCGAGGCCCAGGAGCAGGGCTTGCAGGGTCAGGAGGCCGAGAACCAGCAGCAGCTGTCACTGGTCGAACGCCAGTACACACAGATCCAACTCGACCTGGGACGTCGGCAGGAGGCCCTGGAAAGCCTGCGCCAGAAGATCGAGGATGATTTTGGGCTGGTCGAATTCGAATACACACCCTCGGTGGAGGGACCGGTGCCGCTGCCGCTCGAGGGCATGGTGCGCCAGCTGCCTGTCCTGACCGAGCTTCCATCCGACCTTGAACCGCAGATGGCCCAGCAAAAGGCTCTGCTGCGCCGCATGGGGCCGATCAACCCGGAGGCGCAGGCCGAATACACGTCGGTCAAAGAGCGCTTCGAATTCCTCAGTACCCAGATGGACGACCTGCGCAAGGCTGAAACAGACCTGCGCCAGGTGATCGCCGAACTGGACGAGCTGACCCGTCGCGAATTTCAGAAGACGTTCGACGAGGTGGCTGCCGAGTTCCACGTCATATTTCACCGCCTGTTCGGCGGCGGCTCGGCCCGCCTGGTGCTGACCGACCCCGATAATCTGAGCGATACTGGCATCGACATCGAAGCCCGTCTACCCGGGCGCCGTGAACAAGGGCTCTCGCTGCTCTCCGGCGGCGAGCGCAGCCTGACTGCCATCGCCCTGGTGTTCGCCCTGCTCAAAGTCTCGCCGACCCCCGTCTGTGTGATGGATGAGGTGGATGCGATGCTCGATGAGGCCAATGTGGGCCGTTTCCGTGACCTGCTGCTCGAACTGAGCCAGCAGACCCAGTTCGTCATCATCACCCATAACCGCAACACGGTCCAGGCGGCGGATGTCATCTACGGGGTGACAATGGGCCGCGATTCGACCAGCCAGGTGATCAGCCTGCGCCTGGACGAGGTCTCGGAGGAATACTTGAAATAGAGTTGCCCCGCATCTTTAAGACCAAACCGGCCAGCCGAAAGGCTGGCCGGTTGCAATTCTCGGCCTGGAGGATCAGGGCGCGACCTGTCCCTCGAGTTGCATTCGGAAGGCGTTGATCGCAGCATCGAGGCTCGGCTCATCCGGTACCAGGGCCCAGAATTCCTGGGCGTTGCCGGTCACGATGATGGAATAGTCCACCTCGGAAGCCTCCAGTTGGGCTGCCAGCCACTCCTGGAAAGCCAGTTCCTTGGCCTGTTGAAATTCACTGTCGTTCAGCGGCCGGTCCTGGTGGGCGATGACCTGGATGATGTGGTAGCCGAACTCGGATTGGATCGGTTCGCTGATCTCGCCGACCGGCAGGGTGAAGGCAGCCTCTTCGAAGGGCTCGATCATCATACCGCGGCTGAACCAGCCCAGGTCGCCGCCGCTGATCGCGCTGCCCTGGTCCTGGGAGTAGTCGCCGGCCAGGGTGGCAAAGTCGACGCCGTTATTGAGCAACATGATAACGACGATGGCAGTTGATTCGTCGGCAACCAGAATGTGGCGGGCCCAGACCTGTTCCTGCGTGCTGGGGACATCCGCGGTGACGAGGTCAAAGACCCGCGAGCGGTAGAGGGTCTCTTCGAAGAACATGCGGCGGAATTCCGCCTCCGTCATTCCGGTCTCGGAATTGTAGTACGTCAGGGCATCCTGATATTGCGTAGCGAAGCCTTCCTGGGTGTAGAGGGTCGGGGTGTAGGTTGCCGTGGGAACGACTGTCGGGGTGGCAGTCAGGTCGGGGGTTGGAGTGGGCTGGGATGTGGCGGTCGGGCCGACGGTGGGCGAGGGGGTCGGGGAGACCATCGCCAGTTCGGTTGCGGACAGGGTCGGGAAGACGACCGATGCTGAGGTCGGGGCCGGGGTGGGGGTGCCGTCGGGGTAGTATCCGAAGGCATCGCGAATGGCCTGGTCGATCTCCTCTTCGGTGACCTGGATGCCATTGGCCTCGGCAAATTGCCGGATCAGAACAACATGGATTGCCTGTTCGAGCACTTGGTCGGCGAGCGCGTTGGGCAGCAGACGGGCCTCGATCTCGAAGAGTTGTTCTCCCCAATAGCTGTCGGTGGCCGGGTCGGTGGCGCCGAACATCAAGGCGAAGGAGTAGTTCTGCATGTATTCGCCGATGATGCTCAGGCGCTGCATGCGAGCCCGCAGCTGGAATTCTCCAACGGTGATGGTGTAATCGTTGATGCGGACAATCGGTTTGCGGGCCTGCAGGACGGTCTGGTCCAGAATGCCGTAACCGATCATGCCGACCACGATGGCGATGATGGTGATTGCAGCGATGACGATCGCTCTGGCCTGGCGGCGTTCACGTTCCAGGCGGGCCAGGTGTTTCTTCGATACGATTCTGGCGGATTTTTTGTCAGCCATGAGTACCTCGCGGGTTTTGGCGGCCGGCCGGGCGTGATGCTCCCGAACGGGGCAGCCAGGATGTGGGGCATGGGGTTGATTCCCATGCCCCGAAATCATTGCGTGGGATGTCTTTTCAGGTCAACCTTCGTCGTCCCACGAGCCGCCGGTAAACGGCAGCAGGCCGATGTGACGGGCGCGCTTGACCGCGCCGGCCAGCTGGCGCTGGTGTTTGGCGCAGGTTCCGGTCTGACGGCGCGGGCGGATCTTGCCCTCCTCGGTGACGAAGCGGCGCAGGACGTCGGTTTGTTTGTAGTCGATCGCCAGGTGTTTGTCGATGCAGAACTGGCAAACCTTCGGACGCGCCACGTAGCGGCGTTCCTGGCCATGTTCTGGTCCGTTGGTATTATGGTCCATTTTGAATGTTTCTCCATGCTTCAGCCTAGAAGGGGAATTCGTCCTCTTCTTTGGCCTGAGGTTCGATTTCTTCGTCGGTGCCAACCTCTTCGCCGGATCGGCCGTGGTTGGCCTCGCGGCGCTCGCCGAGCATCATCATCTCGGAGGCGACGACCTCAACGGTTGAGTGCTTGACACCTTCTTTGTCTTCCCAGCGTCGGGTTTGGAGGCGGCCTTCGATGTAGACTTGCTGGCCCTTGGTCAGGTACTGCTTGCAGATTTCAGCCAGGTTGCCCCAGGTGACAATATTGAACCATTCGGTCTCCGTGTGGTGTTCGCCGTCGGCGGTCTTCCAGGACCGACTGGTGGCAACTGTGAAGGTGGTCACGGGGCGGCCGGAGGGTGTGTAGCGCATTTCCGGATCGCGTCCCAGGTGGCCAATGATCATGACCTTGTTCAATCCACGACTCATGTTATCCTCCTCACACAACAGGCAAGCATCCGACCTGGTACTGATCGATTAATCAACGACTGTGATCATGTAGCGAATGACGGGCTCCAGAAATCGCAGATTCTGATCCAGGACCGACGTGGCGGTCGGGGGCATGGTGATATTGAACAGGACATACTGTCCCTCACGCTGCTTGCGGATGGCATAGGACATTCGCTTGCGGCCCCAGACATCGACCTTGTCCACATTGCCACCGGCATCGCTGACCCAGCTCTTGACCTTGTCGATGATGCCGTTGAAAGCAGCTTCATCCTGGTCGGTATGGATCACGCACACTAGTTCATACTTGCGCATACGGAAAAGCCTCCTTTCCTTGGGATATGCTCCTGGTCTCTCACCGTGGGTCAGGCCAGGGGCGGAAAGCCGCCGCGCGCGAAGGCGCGGCGGAAGACGGGCGATATTGTACGCTAAAAGGTGGGTTTTGGGGAGGGCCCGCTTAGTGCAGGTTTTCATTAAAAAAGGTGATTAACCGCCGTGTGTATCCTTCCGGTTCCAGCCAGTATCCCTGGCAGTGGTTGGCCCCCGGGATGACCCACAGCGAGGCGCCGGGGCCCAGCCAACCGGCGAAACGGCGGTTCATGGCCGGCTCGTAACGGTCGTTGCCTGCGGCGACGAAGTAGACCGGACGGTCCCCGATCAGCGGAATCATCTCGCGGACCGACAACTCGTCCTGATAACCGCTGAACCAGTCGGCGAAGCGGAAGGTCAGCCAGTTGGCGGGGGTCATGAAGAAAAAGGGCTGGATCTCAGCCGGCATGGGGCCCAGGGTGTCTTCGGTCTGGTTCCAGCTTACGCCGTCAACGAAGGCAGCCCGGATCTCGCTCAGGGATGCCATTGCGCACAGGGAAGTGTGTCCGCCGGAGGAGAAGCCGAGCAATCCGATGGCGAGGTCGGGGTCCTGGTTGATCAGGTAGGCGACGGCTGCTTCGATGTCAGCGCCGGCGAGACAATGGGTGTAGATTTCGCCGCCGCTGTCCCCGTGGGCGCGCATGTCGGGCAGCAGCACACCGTAGCCCTGGGCGCGCAACAGTTCGGCGTAGGGTACCATCCCAACCCGGTTGCCGGAGTGGCCGTGCAGGACGATCACGACCGCTCCATTTTGCGGCGGGATGTACCATGCTTTGATCGTGATCCCGTCGCGGGTGGTCAGAGTCAGGGCACTGGCCTCGAACCCGGCCTCGACCGGGGTCATCCCCACCGCTGCCCGGCCAGGGTGGACGAAGCGGTAGGCGCTGAAGGCCGGGATCATCACATAGAGGATCAGCAGGGCTTCTAATAGGACAAGCACCAGCAGCCGACGCGGACGCCGCCGGGGTACTTCGCCTGGCCGGGCGAAGAGTGCTTCCGTCAACCAGCCCAGCAGCGCCCCGGCCAGGGTCCCACACAGGATGCCGGGAAGAATGCTGAAAATTGAATATCCGACTGCCAGGCCGATCACCAGACCGATCAGGGTGTTGCCGATGATTACGGGCGAGCGCAGTGGGGGAGCCTTCATAGTCCTCAGCGCACGTAGATCGGGTTGCTGAAGATCCAGCCGCGCCGCCGGCCCAGGAAGGATCGGTAGGCCTCGACGCGGTATACGCCGGGCTCATTGGTGACGTAGGCCAGCGCCTCGGCATTTGCCTTGCGGACCAACCGGCCGTTCTTGAGCAGGTGGATCTCGGCGCGTGCGGGCAGCTTGATCTGCAGCGTGACCCCCCTGCCGATCGGGATCTCGTCGCCCAAGATGGCGTTTTGCTCGAGGCCGTGGGCTGAAAACCGGAAGCCGTCCGTCGAAGCGGGTAGATCATAGCCGATGAAACAGTGACCAGCGGCCAGGGCGTTCAGGATCAGCCGGCGGTCGCGATCCAGGTCGCCCAGCAGTGGCTCGGAGACCAGCAGGTGGGTGTTGATCGCGGAAAAATGAAATTCGTAGGGGAAGATGGTCCGCCGCAGCGGCCCCATCGACATTCGGCGGGCATGGGCATCCGAGCCGCCGACGGCAACCACGGGTTGGCCCTTGGCCATCAGTGCATCCCACAGTGCCAGGGTGGCCGGGAGCGGGCCGCGGGCGATGGTCTCTGGAAAATAAGCGTAAAACAGGCCGTCCAGCTTGTTCCTGACCAGAGTCTTGAGTTCGCTGAATCCATTCCACAGCTCGATCCCGGTGAAGCCGCGCACCTCCCAGTCGACCCACGAGATATCGCCCTCGCCGAAGGCTGGCAGTTCCGGGTCGTTGGGGTGGGCGATGAAACAGATCCCCCCGGCGTGGCGGACGGCATTGATCAGCGCCTGTGGATCGTCTGCCAGGGTAGCCAGTTCCCGGTCTGCTCCGAAGACCAGCAGGTGATTCTTCTGTGGCTGGCGGTCCTGGTCGTGGACCTCCTCGCCGGCCAGGACGAGCACCCGCCGGCTCTCATCGCGATGGTAGGCATCGACCCCCTGGACCAAGACGTTGTGGTCGCTGACCAGGAGTACATCCACGCCGGTCTTCAAGGCCGCCCGTGCCAGGTCGGTATGCGTGCCGGTCCCGTCGGAGTAGGTGGTGTGGAGATGCAGGTTGACGGTCAGTTCGTGCATGAAATCTGTCTCTGATCCCGTGAGGTAGTCACTGGTTGACGGTTTTCCCTCTTCGCAGGTATAATTCAACGGCAAAATCCTTAGGAGGTCTGAATGGAAAGAATCCTCAACATCGCGTTGATTGTAACATCGATCGCTCTCGTCGCCAGTATTATTCTGCAGAGCAAGGGCGCCGGCCTGGGTGGTTTGACCGGCTCGGATACGGGTGGCGTATTTACCGCCCGCCGGGGCATCGAAAGGGTGCTGTTCTATATCACGATCGCCTTCAGCGTGCTTTTCTTCATCCTGGCCATTGCCATCGTGATTCTGGTCTCTCGTTGATAATCGGTCATGTCGAGAAAGGCCATCTCCGGATCGCTTGCGTCTCGGGTGAGGCCTTTCTTTTAATGCTCCTATGAAAAAGCTGCGCTGGCAAATCCTGATCGTCATCCTGACCCTGGTTGTGGTCGCGGTCCTGCTCCTGACCCAGAAGGGTTCGGAAGCGACGATTACACTTCCCGAACCGGCGAGCGGAGGGATCTATACCGAGGCCCTGGTCGGTTCTTTTTCGCGGCTGAATCCGATGCTCGATCTGAACAATCGTGTCGATCGGGAAGTAGATCACCTGATCTTCAGCGGTCTGCTGCGATTCGACTCGTATGGGACCCCCTTTGCCGACCTGGCCGAATCGTGGGGCGTCTCGGCGGACGGGACGATCTACAATGTCTCGATCCGGACCAATGCTTACTGGCATGATGGCCGGCCGGTAACTTCCGATGATGTGCTCTTCACCATTGGCCTTCTGCGCAGCGGCTATTCGAGTTTCCCGGCCGATGTCCAGAACCTGTGGATCGAGATCGAGGTTGTCCGGCTGGACGATAAGACCCTGCAGTTCCGCCTGCCCGAGCCGTTCTCTCCCTTCCTGGATTATCTTACGTTCGGGATCCTGCCGCTGCACCTGCTTCAGAATGTCCCGCCTGACCAATTGGCCAATGCCCCATTTAACCTGCTGCCGGTCGGGACGGGCCCATATCGTTTCCAGGAGCTGCTCGTCGAGCAAGGCCAGGTGACCGGCGTGATCCTGGCCGCCAATACGAGTTATTATGGTCCGGTTCCCTATATCGAGCAGATCGTTTTCCGTTATTATCCCGATTCGGCGGCTGCACTGGAGGCCTACCGCGCAGGGGAAGTGCTGGCGATCGGCCAGATCGCGACAGACGTGGTCGCGGATGCACTGGCTGAGCCTGGTTTGAACTTATACTCCAGCCGCCTGCCGCGTCTGACCCTGGTCCTGCTCAACCTGAACAACAATGAGGTGGCCTTCTTCCAGGAGAAGAATGTTCGCCTGGCCCTGCTGATGAGCGTGAACCGCCAGTGGATGGTTAACCAATACCTCCACGGCCAGGCGATCATCGCTGACAGCCCGATCCTGCCCGGGACCTGGGCTTACTATGACGGTATTGACCTGATGAGCTTCGACCCGGATGGTGCTGTCGAACTCCTCAAGGACGAAGGCTACGTCATCCCCGCCAACGGGACCGTGCGTGAGAAGGATGGCGTTCCGCTCAGTTTCAACATGCTTGTTCCTGATGATGAACTGCATGCCCAGTTGGCCGGGGTTATCCAGGAGAATTGGGCTGCGATTGGGGTCGAGGTCAACTTGCAAGTGGTCAGTTACGGGAGCCTGCTCAATGACAGCCTGGCGCTGCGCAATTACGAGGCTGCCCTGGTGGACCTGGACATGAGCCGCTCTTACGACCCGGACCCCTATCCCTTCTGGCATCAGTCCGCGGCCACCGGTGGGCAGAACTATTCCCAGTGGGATAACCGGACAGCGAGCGAATACCTTGAGCAGGCTCGCGTGATCGCCGATCGCGATGTACGCGCCCGCCTATACCGGAATTTCCAGGTGATCTTTGCCCGTGAAATGCCGGCTTTGCCGCTCTTTTACCCGGTCTACAACTACGGCGTGGACGCGGCGGTGAACGGTGTGCAGGTGGCGCCTTTGTTCGAGCCAGGTGACCGTTTCAATACCATCTATGAATGGTACCTGGTCACCCAACGGGCAGTGGACGAGGGCGAACAGCCCTGAGGCGAGCCAGTCAGCGATGCCTGCCCTGGAGCAAGATCTGTCTTTTTTTGAGGCCGGTGTTGACGAGCTTGCCGACTTCCTCCTGTCCAACGAACTTTTCTGGCCGCTCTCCTCGGGCCGTTGTGAACTCCCACGTCTGACGGTGGGCGGCCTGCTGCTGGCACAGGCCCGTCTGCGGGCCCGGGTGGAGCGGTTCCGGCTGGAACGCTGTGAGCTCCAGCTGGAGGCCACGCGGGTGAAGTGGCGGGTTGCCTGGGAGGCGAAGTCCCGTCTCGAGGCCCGCACCCGTCTGGATCTGTGGACGCATTACCTGTCCGATTACCGTCTCTTGCCCGAAGAGCACGCCGATCGATACCAGCATGAGGTCCAGTGGCGGGTCATGCTGCATTTGTTGAAGGCGCAGTTGCCGGCGCCAATCGCGGAAACCGAAATCCTGGTCGGGCTGGATCAGGTCCTGCAGGCCGGGTTTCTTCCTGGCGATTTCGTCTGGGAGGTTGATCTGGTTCCGGCGTTCCCCCGCGACCCTTATTGGTATTTGTATGGACTTCTGAAGACGTGATCAAGGAGAAAAACCGATGACTGACCTGCGTGAATCTGCCCTGCGATACGTGCGCGCGAACAAGGACGCCTTTCTGGAGACCTACCTGGAAATTCTGCGGATTCCATCCGTATCCACCGATCCGGGGCAGGTGGAGGCTGTTCGGCAGGCTGCGGAATGGATGGCGGCCCGGCTGCGTGAGTTGGGCATGCAGGCGGTCCAGGTGTATCCCACTGCCCGTCACCCGGTCGTCTACGGCGAGTGGCCCGGGGCGCCGGGCGCGCCGACCGTGTTGATCTACGGCCACTACGATGTCCAGCCGCCTGATCCGCTCGATCAGTGGGAGAGCGGGCCTTTCGAGCCGACAATTCGCGGTGAGGATCTCTACGCTCGCGGCGCGTCTGACATGAAGGGCCAGGTGGTTGCCTCGCTCAAGGCGGTCGAGGCGATCCTGCGCACTGGTGACTTGCCGGTCAATATCAAGTGGTTGCTGGAGGGCGAGGAGGAGATCGGTTCTCCCAGCCTGGAGGCCTTCCTGCTTGAGCAGAGGGAGATGCTGGCCTGCGACTTTGCCCTGAACCCCGACTCGGGCATGCTGGGTCAGGATTGGCCCACCATTACGTACGCCCTGCGCGGTCTGGCTTATTTCGAATTGCGCGTCTACGGTCCGGCTCACGACCTGCATTCGGGCATTTACGGTGGCATTGTCCACAACCCGGCGATCGCCCTGGCCGAACTGGTGTCCGGCATGCACGACGAACAGGGCCGCATCACCCTGCCCGGGTTCTACGACAAGGTCCGCCCGCTGAGCGCGGCCGAACGTGCCGAACTGGCCCGTCTGCCCACCGATGAGGCCCATTATCTGGCGCAGACCGGGGCCTTGGCCCTGACCGGCGAGACCGGCTTCACGGCCAACGAACGCGTCGGCGCCCGCCCGACCCTGGACCTGAACGGCATGCTGTCCGGATTCACCGGGAAAGGGGCCAAGACCGTCATCCCCGCCTGGGCAATGGCCAAGATCTCCACCCGCCTGGTCCCCGACCAGGATCCGGCCGATGTCTACAAGCAGATGGTTCAGTACCTGGAAGCGCGTGCCCCCGGGGACATTCGCTGGGAACTCGACGATCTGCACGGCGGTGTGCCGTCGATCTCTGACCGTGACAACCCTGGAGTCCGGGCAATGGCTGCGGCCCTGGAGACAGTCTGGGGAAGCAAACCCTATTATCGTCGCGAGGGCGGTTCGATCCCGGTCGTCAGCCAGATGCAGCGGCTGCTGGGGATCGAGTCGGTCATCTCCGGCTTCGGATTACCCGATGATAACGTCCATGCCCCGAACGAAAAGCAGCACCTGCCGACCTGGTACCGGGGGATCGAAGCCCTGGTCCATTTCCTGTTGAATCTGAAACCCTGATGGAGGATCGGGTCCCCAGAGCAAACCACCCGGGGCCTGCATATTATCGTGATGGAAGATAAATTGATCACCTACGGCGGACAGGCCGTCATCGAAGGCGTGATGATGCGCGGGCGCAAGTCCTGCGCCATCGCCATGCGCGCCCCTGACGGGACGATCGTCACCCATACCGAATCCCTGGGCGGTATCTACAAGACCCGGCTGGCCCGCATTCCCTTCGTGCGCGGCCTGGTTCTGCTGTGGGATTCGCTCGGCCTGGGCCTGCACGCTCTGACCCTCTCGGCCAATACCCAGACTGGCGAGGACGAGAAGCTCGAGGGCCCAGGGCTCTACCTGACCCTTGGCCTGACCTTCCTGACGGCGATCGGGATCTTCTTCTTGGCCCCGGCCGGGGTGGGCTGGTTGAGCGAATATTTCCTGCACTGGAACGCCTGGTGGAGCAACCTGCTTGAGGGTGTCATCCGCCTGCTGTTCCTGGTCGGCTACATCTGGGGGATCGGCTTCATGCCCGATATCCGACGTGTGTTTGCCTATCACGGGGCTGAGCATAAGACGATCAATGCCTACGAAGCAGAGGCGGACCTGACGCCGGCTTCGGTAGCCCGCTTTCCCCGCGAACACACCCGCTGCGGGACGGCCTTCCTGCTGACCCTGATGATCCTCTCGTTGCTGGTCTTCACCCTGCTCGGCCCGCTGTCGCTCGGCTGGCGGCTGGCTTCACGGGTGTTGATGATCCCGGTTCTGGCCGGCCTGGCCTATGAGTACATCCGCTGGACGGCCAATCACCTGAAGTCCCCGATCATCCGGGCGATCGTAAAACCCAACCTGGCGCTGCAGTCCCTGACCACCCGGGAGCCCGACGCAGGCATGCTGGAGGTGGCGATCGCCTCCTTCCGGGCGATGCGCAAGGCGGAGGAAGAGGCGGAAACGGCTTGAACCAAGAAACCGGGCAGAGCAACCTGCCCGGTTCTGTAAATCATGCCTGCGGGTGCCAGGACGATTGATCCCGTAAAGCCCATAGACCTCCGCGCCTGTCAGACGACTTCCGCGAGCTGCGCGGGAAGGTGCACCTGGTGAGAGCGTGGAGGTCTGGGGGTTCCCGGCAGTGCTTGCGGAAACAGGCACCCACCATCAATCTCGCAGAGATCGATTCGCGCAGGTTTCCGAAGCCATGCAACGAGCACTGGATACGGCTGTCGCAGAGCCTGGCGGCGTTCAGGACCCTGACCGCAGTGCGGCCGTGGGTCGACGAGTGCCGCTCCATGCCCGTCCGGGCAACCTCAGGCGATCCCGTGTTGCCCCAACCGGGGCAGGCGCACTGGACTCCTTTTCGTGACCTCGTCCGCGGGGGGAGATGGTGTAAAATAGCCCGTCGGGAAGGAGATGAATCAATGCAACCGAAACACAAACGGGTAAGGAACCTGATCCTTGTCCTGTTGAGCGTGTGCTGTTTGTGCGGTTTGCCGCTCTTGTACTATGCCGGGCGTCCGATCCCCAGAGAAATGCGCGAAGAGATGTTCCCCGGGATCACTTATTATCGGCGGGTCCACTTCACGCCGCATTTGATGGTCGCCCATATCCTGGCCGTCGATTTAACGACCCCCGACCTGCGGATCATCATCACGCCCGGCGACCCGGATGCCGACCAGCCGCTGACAGCCCGCACCACCTCGCAGTTTCTGGACGAGTTCGGGGCGACGGTGGCGATCAATGGCAGCGGTTTTACGCCCTGGTATTCTTACGGTCTCTTCGATTTCTATCCACACGTTGGCGACCCGGTGACCCCGATCGGCCTGGTCGCCTCGCAGGGCGTCGTCTACTCGCAGTCCGCCGGTGGGCCGGTGCTCTATCTCTCGGAGAGGAATCTTGCCAGCTTCAACCTGGTCGATGGTTCACCCTACAATGCCATTGCCGGTGATCGGATGCTGGTCGTCGGCCGGACGGTGGTCGAGGGTCTCGACGATGGACGCATCGCGCCGCGCACTGCGGTCGGGATCGACGCCGGCGGGGCGCGTTTGATCTTCATCATCATCGACGGCCGCCAGGCATTCTACAGCCAGGGGGCCACTCTGGCGGAACTGGCCGAGTTGATGCTCTACTACGGCTCCACCGACGCCATGAGTCTCGATGGGGGTGGATCCTCGACCATGGTTGTGCGCGGTCCGCTCGGTCCGCAGGTGATGAACTCGCCGATCGACGCCAACATCCCCGGTCGCGAACGGCCGGTGGCAACCCATATCGGCGTGTACGTACCCTGATCGAACATCCTGTCAGCCCAGACAGGGTGTTCTGGGAGATTTTACAGCGGCTCGAAGCGGGCGGTGAAGTGGCGCAGCAGTTCCGGTGCGTAGGTGAATTTATAGCCGCGCAGCGAATCCTTGCGGGCGGCTATTTCCCCGACCACCTCGGCAATATAATCGAAATGGCTGCGGGTGTAGACCCGCCGGGGGATCGCCAGCCGGACGAGTTCCAGCCTGGGAAAGATCATCTCGCCGGTCTGGGGATCGGGGTGGGCGAACATGACCGAGCCGATCTCGCAGCCGCGGATGGCGCCTTCCAGGTACAGTTCGACTGCCAGGGCCTGGCCGGGAAATTCGGCGTGCGGGATATGCGGGAGCAGGTTCCCAGCGTCAATGTAGATGGCATGCCCGCCGGGCGGCTCGACGATCGCCATGCCCTGCTGGCGCAGGCAATCGCCCAGATAGGCGGTCTGCTGAAGGCGGTAGGCCAGGTAGATTTCATCCAGGCCTTCGCGCAGGCCGACGGCCATGGCATCCAGGTCGCGCCCGGCCAGGCCGCCATAGGTTGGGAAGCCCTCTCGCAGGATCAGTTCATTGCAAACCTGTTGATGCAGGCTGTCGTCGTTCATGCAGAGCAGCCCGCCGATGTTGACGATGGCATCCTTCTTGGCGCTCATCGTCATCCCGTCGGCCAGGGCGAACATCTCGGCGGCAATTTCGCGGACAGTCTTTTTCGCGTAGCCATTTTCCCGGATCTTGATGAAATATGCGTTTTCAGCATACCGGGCGGCATCGATGAAGAAGGGAATGCCGTTCGAGTGGTAGATCTGGGCGACCTGCCGCAGATTCTCCATTGCGATCGGCTGCCCGCCGCCAGCGTTGTTGGTCACCGTCATCATCCCGAAGGGGATGTTCTCGACGCCGGTGGTCTCGATGAAGGCTTTCAGTTTGCCGATGTCCATGTTCCCCTTGAAGGGGTGGGGGCTGGCAGGGTCGAAGGCCTCGTCGATGACCAGGTTGACCGGCAGGCCGCCGCGGGCGCGGATATTGGCATCGGTCGTATCGAAATGCATATTCGACGGCACCTGCCGCCCCGGTCTGACCAGTACGGCACTGAGGATGTTCTCCGCCGCTCGCCCCTGGTGGGTCGGTACGAAGTGGCGGAAACCGAAGATCTCCTGCACGGCGGCCTCCAGCCGGAAGTAGGATCGGGCACCGGCATACGACTCGTCGCCGCGCATCACTGCCGCCCACTGTTCCTGGCTCATGGCGCCGGTCCCGGAGTCGGTCAGCAGGTCGACATAGATGTCCTCTGCCCGCAGGGCAAAGACGTTGTAGCCAGCCTCCTGCATGGCGGTCCGGCGCTGCCGTGGCTCCAGCAGGCGGATCGGTTCGACCATCTTGATGCGAAAGGGTTCATGGGGATAATGGGGCATGCACGCTCCTCGGGGAATGCTTGTGCTTACTTTGAGTGTAGCATGATTCCTGGAAGGCGATATAATTATTCTATGTCAAAACGAAAATTGAGGATCCTCCTTGGCCTGGCGATCTTGCTGGTTTCGCTGGGCCTGCTCGTCTGGGGGCTCTGGCCGATCGCCCACCTGTCGCGCGGACTGCCTGTCCCGCTGGAGAGCATGCGACTGCCTGCGCCTTGATCACGATGCCGCCCTTGGGGGCGGCATCCTGCTATAGGTGTTTGGTGAAGATGAACAGGTCGTTGCCTGGGCTGTAGAAATCGCGGATACGGCCCTCCAGGTCATAACCGCTGGCCAGGTAGAACTGCCGGGTCGGCTCATAGGTCGGCCGGCCTTCCGTTTCAACGATCAGCAGTTTCCCGCCCTGGGTGCGGACCTGGAACTCGACCCGCTTCAGGAGCGCCCTGCCGATCCCCCGTCCCTGGTGGGCATCGCCGACCCCGATCCAGTACAGGTCAAAGGCGCATTCGGTCAACGGCCGCCGACCGTAGCAGGCAAAGCCGGTAATCTTTCCATTCCAGCGGGCGACCAGAAAATGATACCAGGAATCGAGGTCGCCCCGGGTGGCGAATTCGGTCCACAGTTCTTCGATGACTTTGACGTCGTCCGCGGTGAACAGCTCAATCCCGGAGGCTAGGGTGAGGAGAGGTTGACCGTCTGCAGGCGTGGGGAGGTCGATCTCAGGTACAGCGGTTGTGGGCATAACCAGCCTTCTCTCAGGAGAGCGAACGTGAGGATCCGGGCAGCCATTTCTGAATAGGAATAACCGGCGGTCCGGGCCGAGTTGGGGAACCCCGAGTCCATGGAAAGATCGGGGATCTCGTTGATGTCAATGATGTAGGGGATTCCTTTATGGTAGCGGATGTCGACCCGGGCGAAGTCGCGCAGGCCAAGCGTCTGGTAGGTTCGCACGGCGGCGTCGATGACGCACAGCTCGTCGGTGCGGGTCATGATCGCCGGGCAGCGGGTGGGCGTGTTCCGGTAGTCGCGCGAAGCCGGGTTCCATTTGGCGTCATAGGTCAGGATGTGCCGCAGGGGGTCACGGATGCGCGAGTAGTCCATTTCGGTGATCGGCAGGGCCTGGACCGGATCATTGCCCCACAAGGAAACGGCCAGTTCCCGCCCGTGAATGTATTCCTCCACCAGGGCTCGTTGCCGGTAGTGGTCCAGGAGATATTCGACCCGGCGGGCCAATGCTTCGGGAGTCCTGACGACCGATTCGGCGTTGATCCCGATGCTGGCGTCGTCGGTGAGCGGTTTGACGAAGGCCGGGAAGTCGAAGCGATAGATGTCGTCAGGGCGGCTGAAGACCTGGTAGCGCGGGGTGGCCACCCCGGCAGCGATCAGTTTACGCTTGGCACGACTTTTGTCGATACAGGTCGCGATCACCTCGGCGGTCGAACCGGTGTGCTTGAAGCCCAGCGTTTCGATCAAGCGCACGATCCGGGTGGCGGCCATGTTGTTGCCGCCGAACCCGTCGCAGTAATTAAAGATAAAAGCCGTTTCCGGGGAAAACGGCTGAAGGGCGGTCCGCAACGTGTCAAGCGAGTCCTGAACTGGGATGGGAAATACCTGGGCGCCCCGGGAACGGAGGGCTTCGGTGAGTTGCATGGCTACGCCAGCCGTCTCCTGCAGAGCGACCAGGTCCGTCGCCTCGCCATGCGCGACTCCGGACTCGACATTATAGAGAAAAAGTATTAGCGGATCTTCGTCGTCCATTTCGTTGTGGTCCTTTCCTTTGAGCGAATGGGCTGGCCTGACAGCCAGATGCCTTGATGATACACCTCCTTGACGAGAGTGTGTAGACTTTTGGGGCTGGTTTTTGTACAATAAGGATATCGTTCTTTGGTACCAGCACCGGCAAGCGATGGAGGCGATCATCATTCTAAAACCCGCATTCCCCCGGATGGTTCTGATCCTCTTGAGTCTTTGCCTGTTGGCGGCCTGTGGAGGTGGATACAATATGGAGGCTCCGTCCACGGGCGAGCCTGCGGTGGAGGCCCCGTCCGCGCCGACGGTGGCCGCCGTTCAGCCCACGCCGCCTACCCAGCTCCCGGCCATCCTGGAAACCCGCAGGCTGACGCTTGAGTGGCCACCGTTCGTCCGGGCCGGCGACGCCGACGTCATTCGCCTGACACTGGAGGTCGACGCCGGGGGGCACCTGACCCCGACCGCTGAATACGAGACCCACACGATCACTGGCCAGGCAGTTGAGATTCCCAACCTGTACGATACCCACACCGTGCTCGCCATTGCCCGCCTGGATATGGCCGGGCTGGAGGTCGCTCCACCGGGGCAGGTCAGTGAGGCGCTTCGCCCGGGACGGAGCGTCACGTTCTACTGGAGCATCCGCCCAGCCGAGGTGGGGCAGTACCGTGGAACCGTCTGGTTCTTGCTGCGCTTCATCCCGCTGGATGGGGGTCCGGAGAGCGAGCGGGCTTTGGCCGCCCTCCCGATCGAGGTCGAGGCTATCTCCTTCTATGGGCTGAAGGCTGGTCCGGCCCGCTGGTTGGGGGCAATCGGGGCCTTCTTCGGCGGGGTGCTGGGGATGCCATTCCTGGAGGATATCGCTCGCTGGTTGTTCGACCGACTGCGCCGCCGCGCGAGATGATGACATTAATAACCTGAAACCAATGAACCTATCAGGTGTGGGATAAAGTACCTTTATGGTAGAATTCGCCCGTTATCGATATTGTTAGACAACCTGATTCGCTTGGGAGCGCGTATGGAGAGTGATTGGCTGTACATTGGATTGTTCTTGGTGGTCGGGCTCATCATCCCGATAGTCCCGCTCATCCTTTCTCGGCTGGTCGCCCCACACAAACCCAACCCGATAAAACAAAGCACCTACGAATGTGGTCTCGAAACCGTGGGAGAATCCTGGGTCCAGTTCAAGGCCCAATATTACATCTTCGCGCTGGTCTTCCTGGTATTCGATGTCGAGACCGTCTTCCTGTTCCCCTGGGCGCTGGCATTGGGGCAATTGCCACTTTTCGTGGTACTGGAGGGCGTTTTGTTCATCGGAATCCTGGTCGCTGGCCTGGTATATGCCTGGCGCAAGGGAATGCTCGAATGGGCTTGACATCCCGGGGTGAAGGTCAGAGGCTGACAGGAAGACTCCTCTCAGCCTTTTTGTTGTTCTAAGGAGCGCTGCATGAATTTGTGGAATGACCCGATCAACTTTATTGCTGGTTGGCTGCGCGCCCTGCTGACCGGCTGGGGCCTGTCCCTTGATCTGGCGAAGATCTTCATCATGCTGGTCGGCGTGGGCGTGCTGATCGTTGGCTCGCTGGTCCTGGCGATCTTCCTGGTCTGGGTGGAGCGCAAGGTGGTAGCCCGCTTCCAGGACCGAGTCGGCCCGAACCGCATCGGGCCCTATGGCCTGATCCAACCCTTTGCCGACATCATCAAATTGATCATCAAGGAAGACATCACCCCCACCACAGCCGATAAAGTGATCTACAACCTGGCCCCGGTGCTGGCCCTGGCCTCGGTGCTCTTCCTGTGGGCGGTACTGCCGCTGGCCTCCAACATCTACGGAGTCGACCTGAACGTGGCCGCCCTGTACCTGGTGGCGGCTGGCGCGTTGGGGACTCTGGCGATCATCATGGGCGGCTGGGCCTCGAACAACAAGTATGCCCTGCTGGGCGCCTTCCGTATGGTGGCGACAATGATCTCCTACGAGATCCCGATGGTCGTAGTCCTGCTGATCCCGACCCTGCTGGCCGGGACGATGAGCTTCAGGGGGATCGTCGAAAGTCAGGCTGGGGCCTGGTACGTGTTGATGGCTCCGCTGGCAATGCTGATCTTCCTGATCAGCGCGGTGGCCGAGCTGGGCCGGGCACCCTTCGACCTCAATGAGGCCGAATCGGAGATCATCGCCGGCTTCCACATCGAGTACACCGGGATGAAGTTCGGCCTGTTCTACGCCGGCGAGCTGCTGCACGCCTTCACCTTCGGTGGCTTCGTGGCCCTGCTGTTCTTTGGCGGCTACCAGTTCTTCGGGCTGGAGAAACTCGGCCCGCTGGTGGCGGTGACGATCTTCCTGGCCAAGGCCATGTTCGGCTACTGGGTGATCATGTGGATCAAGTACACCATGCCGCGCATTCGCATCGACCACCTGCTGGCCTTCAATTGGAAATTCCTGACCCCCCTGGCGCTGATCCTGCTGGTCGTGACTGCTCTTCTGCACAAGCTGCTGGCCGGACTGCCGTTGTGGGGAATTACCCTGATCATGTTCCTGACCAACGTCCTGATCGCCTGGGTCACGGTTGAAATCCTGCGGGCTTATGGCCGCAAACAGCGCCAGGCCGAAGAAGTCCTCGCCCCGGCCGGGCAGCATTAGGAGCAGGTTTTATGACTGCCAGTCAAATCGTTTTCCTGCTGAGCGCCGCCCTGATCATTGGCTCTGCCCTGATGGTCGTGACGACGCGTAAACTCGTCCACGCCGCCCTGTGGTTGGTAGCCGCCCTGTTCGGGGTCGCAATCCTGTACGGCCTGCTGGAGGCCGGCTTCCTGGCCGTCGTTCAGGTGGTGGTCTACATCGGGGCGATCGCCATCCTGTTCATTTTTGCCGTCATGTTGACCCGCAAGGAGATGCGTGACACCGGCCCGCAGACGCGCCGCTCCTGGCCGCTGGCAGCCCTGCTCGGTCTGCTGGTCCTGGCCGGGCTGGTATTCCTGGTCCTGGACATGCCCGACGTCGCCCGGACGGCAGTCGAGATCCCTGCCGAAGTGGATACGGTCGGGGCCCTGGGACAGGCACTGGTCTCGCCGGAGGCCTACGCGCTGCCCTTCGAGGTGGCCTCGGTCCTGCTGCTGGCGGCCCTGATCGGGGCGGTCTACATCGCGTCCGGCCAGAAGAAGGAATAGGAGGTCGCTGTGAATATTCCGCTTTCCTGGTACCTGATCCTGGCCGCCAGCCTGTTCTGCATCGGTCTGTACGGGGTGCTCTCACGCCGCAATGCGATCGCGATCCTGCTTGGCGTGGAGCTGATGCTCAATGCGGTCAACATCAACCTGGTCGCCTTCTGGCGCTATCTCGACCCGGCCCAGATGGGAGGGCAGGTGTTCGCGATCATCGTCTTCGCTGTGGCAGCGGCCGAGGTGGCCGTGGGCCTGGCACTGATCATCTCGGTCTACCGCAGTCGCAAGTCGGTGGTGGCCGACGACATCGATCTCATGAAGTGGTAGAAGAATTATGACGACAGAAACCATGATCTGGCTCCTGCCTCTCCCGCCGCTGCTGGCCTTTTTCCTGATCGTGTTGGTGACGAACAAGAAGAAAGCCCTCAGCCACACTCTCGGAGTCGGCGCCGCCGCGCTCTCCTGGCTGGGCAGCATGATCGTCTTCGTCCGGGCCCTGGGCGTGGAACACTTCGGGGAACATGCTTTCGAGTCGGTCGTCGATTGGCTGCCGACCGGCGAGACTGCCCTGCAGATTGGGGTCCGGATCGACCCGCTCGGGGCGGCAGTGCTCTTCTTCGTCGCCTGGACGATCCTGATGATCTTCCTGTACAGCGTTGGCTATCAGAATTTTGGCCAACCTGCCGGCGACCACGATGTCAAAGGCCTGCCACCGCACGGGGCGACGGTCACGGACAACATGGGCAAGAAGCATACGGTCATGTCGATCGAGCCGATGTACTCGCGCTTCTTCGCCTTCCTGGGCCTGTTCGCCTGCGGGATGTACACCCTGGTGGTCTCCAACAACCTGCTGACCCTGTTTGTCGGTTGGGAGATCATGGGCCTGTGCTCTTATCTGCTGATCGGTTTCTGGTACGGGAAGAAGTCGGCCCGCGATGCGGCTGTCAAGGCCTTCATGACCACCCGCATTGGCGACGTCTTCATGCTGTTGGGGATCGCCTTCCTGTACTCGGCAACCGGCAGCCTGTCCTTTGAAGTGATTTTCGCCGAGGGGACCCTGCATGCTCTGGCTACGACGCCGGCCTTTTTCGGCTTCTCGGCGGCCGGTTTCATCGGCCTGCTGATCTTCATCGGTGTGGTCGGCAAGTCGGCCCAGTGGCCGCTGCATGTCTGGCTGCCCGACGCCATGGAAGGCCCTACTCCGGTCTCGGCCATGATCCATGCCGCCACGATGGTCTCGGCCGGCGTTTACGCCGTTCTGCGCATGTTCCCGTTGATCACAGCCGATTTCAGCGGTCATGGCCTGACGATGACCATGTCGATCATCGCCTTCATTGGGTCCTTTACGGCCATCTTCGCCGCCACGATCGCCGTGGCCCAGAACGACATCAAGCGTGTCCTGGCCTATTCGACCGTCTCGCAGTTGGGCTTCATGATCGCTGCCTTGGGAATCGGGGCCTATGTTGCAGCCGCCTTCCACCTGATCACGCACGCGTTCTTTAAGGCCCTGCTCTTCCTCGGCTCGGGTTCGGTGATCCACGGCATGGAACACGGCGCCCTGCACACAGGCGAACATGTCGATCCTCAGGACTTGTTCAACATGGGCGGCCTGCGGAAGAAGATGCCGGTCACCTTCTGGACCTTTCTGATCGGTGGCCTCGCCCTCTCCGGTTTCCCGGTCCTGACGGCGGGCTTCTGGTCCAAGGACGAGATCCTGGCAGATGCCTTCGGGCACGGTCACTGGGTGGTCTTCATCACCCTGGCGGTGGCGGCCTTTCTGACGGCCTTCTATACCATGCGCCAGATCACCCTGGCATTCTTCGGCGAGCCGCGTACCAGGGCTGCTGCCCATGCTCAGGAGACCCCCTGGACCATGACCCTGCCGCTGGTCGTCCTGGCGACCTTCGCCATCGGCTACGGCTGGACCGGCATTCCAGAGCACTTTCCGATCCTCGGCGGGTTGATCCCCAACTGGTTCCACGAGTTCGTTGGCGGGACCCTGGCGGTGCATCCGGAAGTGCTCGAATTCAGTATCTGGCCGCTGCTGGCTTCGATCGGTGTTGCCCTGGGCGGGCTGTCCTTCGGCTGGCTGGCCTACCGCAAGGTCCGGACACCCAGGCAGGATCGCCTGCAGATCCCGGTCCTGAAGAACAAGTGGTACTTCGACGAGGCCTACGATTTTCTCTTCGTCCGACCGGCGGCGTGGATCGCCGAGCAGTTCTCCTACCTGTTCATGGACCGCACGATCATCGACGGCATCCTGCACGGCATCGCCCGCGGGGCGCTCTTCCTGGGCGGGGTGTTCCGCAACTACATCGACAAGCCGGTCATCAACGAGTTCTTCGGCGACGGGACCGGGAATTTGGTCAAGAGGGCTGGCGCGGGCCTGCGCAAGATCCAGGTCGGACGGTTGCAGTACTACATGCTCGCCTCGCTGATCGTGCTGGTTGCCTTCGCCGTGCTGTACTACCTCCTGCTGGCATAGGCTGAGGAGAAAATGATGGAATTTCTGAACAGTCATCTCCTGACCCTGATCCTGTTCTTCCCCGTCCTGGCGGCGCTGGTCCTGCTGTTCCTGCCTGGCGAGGCGGTCAAGCTGATCCGCTGGACCGCCTTGATCGCCAGCCTGGTCTCGCTTGGGCTGAGCATCTTCCTGTGGCGTCAGTTCGATCCAGCGGCGGCCGGCTTCCAGTTCGAGGAAACGTACACCTGGTATGCGGCGATCAACTCGACCTTCCACATCGGTGTCGACGGCCTCTCGCTGACCATGGTCCTGCTGACGGCCATCCTGACCCCGATCGCCATCCTGGCCTCTTTCAACATCAGCGAGCGGGTCAAGGCCTACATGATGCTCTTCCTGTTCCTGGAGACAGGCATGCTGGGCGTCTTCCTGGCCCTGGACCTGCTGATCTTCTTCGTCTTCTGGGAGGTCGGTCTGGTGCCGATGTACTTCCTGATCAACCAGTGGGGCTCGGAGAAAGGGGAGCGCACGCTCTGGAAGGGGATCAAGGTCCAGGCCCGCAACTATGCCTCGCTCAAGTTCATGATCTACACCATGGCCGGCTCGCTCGGCCTGCTGCTGGCCATCCAGATGCTGGGGGTCCTGTTCCAGACCTTCGACCTGTTGGTGCTCTACCAACGCTGGACGTCGCTTTCCGACGGGACCTTGCTCGGTCTGCCGGTGGCGACGGTCAAGGCGGTCGCCTTCTGGGCCTTTGTGATCGCCTTTGCGGTCAAGGTCCCGGTCTGGCCGTTCCACACCTGGCTGCCGGATGCCCACACCGAAGCTCCGACCGCCGGGTCGATGATCCTGGCCGGCGTACTGCTCAAGCTGGGCGCCTACGGCTTCCTGCGCCTGGTCCTGCCCCTCTACCCGGCCGAGGCCCAGCGCTTCGCCGGGGCGCTGGCCTTCCTGGCGGTGATGGCGATCATCTTCGGGGCCTTTGCCTCCTACGGTCAGAAGGACTTCAAGCGCCTGGTCGCCTACTCATCGGTCAACCACATGGGCTTCGTGCTGCTGGGGATTGCCGCGGCGGCCAAGGTCGGGGTGGCGGGGACGGATGCGGCCCTCAACCTGAGCCGCAACATTGCCCTGAACGGCGCCGTCCTGCAGATGTTCAACCATGGCCTGTCGGCGGCCGGGATGTTCTTCCTGGTTGGCGTGCTCTACGAGCGTACCCACACCCGCAACCTGGACGACTACGGCGGGCTGTTCCCGCTGGTCCCGGTTTATGGCGGGATCCTGATCTTTACCAGCATGGCCTCACTCGGGCTGCCCGGCTTGAACGGCTTTGTCTCCGAGTTCCTGGTCGTTCGGGGTTCGTGGCCGATCCTGACCGTCTATACCGCCCTGGCGATGCTGGGCCTGCTCTTCACCGGTGCCTATATCCTAAAGGGCATCAAGCAGGTCCTGCACGGCCCGCTGAACGAGCACTGGGCCCACGGCGAACACCGCCTGGCTGAAATCAAGGCACGCGAGATCATCGTCATGGTCCCGTTGATGGTCCTCATCCTGGTTCTCGGTATCTGGCCGGGCTGGCTGCTTGAGGTCATCAACAAAGCCATGCTGATGCTCTTCTAAGAGGTGCGGCATGCAATTTCCGGTTCTGAGTGTCATCGTTTTCACCCCCATGGTCGCCGGGCTGCTGATCCTGCTCTTCAAGCCCGAGCGCAAGACCGAGATCCGCCTTACGGCCCTGGCCGCGGCAGCTTTTGCCCTTGCGCTGTCGCTCTGGGTGTACTTCACCTACGAGAAGGGCCTGGGCGGTTACCAGTTCATCGAGACCTACGACTGGCTCCCGGCCCTGGGTATCGGTCTGCGCTTCGGCGTGGACGGCATGTCGGCCCCCCTGGTCCTGCTGACCGGGATCGTCATGCTGACCGGCGTCATGATCTCATGGGGCATCGACGATCGGCCGCGCGAATTCTTTGCCTTCCTGTTCATCCTGGCCTCGGGCGTCTTCGGCGTCTTCGCCTCGCTCGACCTGTTCATGCTGTTCTTCTTTTATGAGATCGCGGTCTTCCCGATGTACCTGTTGATCGCCATCTGGGGCTGGGTCAAGACCCGCGAGTACGCGGCGATGAAACTGACCCTTTATCTGTTCATCGGCTCGGTGGTCTCCCTGGTCGGCGCCCTGGTGATGTACTGGCAGACCAACCTGCGTACGTTTGATATGCTCGCCATTTCCCAGGCGCAGCAGGCGGGCGCATTTGACGGGCTCGCCGCTTCATGGACCTGGCCAGCCTGGTTCGTTTCGGCATTGAACGCCATCGGCATTCAGGCAACGGCAGATGTTGCCATGACGTTCCAGCAGGTCTGGTTCCTGCCGGTCTTCCTGGGTTTTGCGGTCCTGGGCGGCATCTGGCCTTTTCACAACTGGTCGCCTGACGGCCACGTCGCCGCACCCACGGCGGTCTCGATGTTCCATGCCGGGGTGCTGATGAAACTGGGCGCTTTCGCCGCCCTGCGGGTCGGGATCATGCTCCTGCCCGAGGGGGCCAGGTTCTGGTCCCCGTTGATCCTCGGACTGGCGACGGTCAACGTGGTCTACGGCGCCTTTATCGCCATGATCCAGACCGATATGAAATATGTTATCGGCTTCTCGTCGGTCTCGCACATGGGCCTGGTGATGCTTGGCTTCTCCACCCTGACCCCCGAAGGTCTGACCGGAGCGGGGGTGCAGATGTTCTCGCACGGCGTGATGACGGCGCTCTTCTTTGCTGCCGTCGGCCTGGTCTACGATCGGGCCCACACGCGCGAGATCGCAAAGCTGGGCGGGATGGTCAAGGCGCTGCCCCTGGTGGCGGTGGCCTTCATCATCGGCAGCCTGGTCTCGATGGGCATGCCCGGTTTCTCGGGTTTCGTGGCCGAGTTCCCAATTTTCATGGGCGTCTGGCAGACCCAGTGGGGGATTGCCGTGCTGGCTTCGCTCTCGATCGTGATCACCGCGGCCTACGTGCTGCTGGTCGTGCGGCGGGTCTTCTTTGGAAAGATGCCCGAGAAATTCGAAGGCCACATCACCCCGATCAACGTCCTGGACAAGATCGCCCTGGTCTTCCTGTGCGGGATCATGATCGCCCTGGGGGTGTTCCCCGCTCTGATGGTTCCCTGGGTCCAATCGGGAGTCCAGACCATCCTCGCCCTGCTGGGAGGTGCATAAGTGTCCATCATTCTGCCCATTCTCCCCGAAATCCTGCTCCTGGCCCTCGGCGTCCTGCTGCTGGTGCTCGACCCGTTCTGGAAGGATGCCCACCGCCGCCTGAACCTGGGCTGGCTGACCGTCGGCGGCCTGCTGGCAATCCTGGTCGTCAGCCTGCTGGCGGCCCGTCCCTCGGAGCCGGCGTCGATCTTTGGCGGGATGCTGCGCCACGACTGGCTGGGCTTCCTGTTCAAGATGTTCTTCCTGCTGGCGGCCGCGGTGAGCGCCCTGTTCTTCATGGACAACGAGCACCTGGGCACCCGCGCCGAGGCCTACCTGCTGCTGCTGGCCGCGACCATCGGCATGTCGCTGATGGCTTCCGCCTCGGACCTGGTCATGCTCTACCTGGCCATCGAGACCACCTCCATTCCTCTCTATGTCCTGGCCGGGTTCATGAAAGACGACCCGAAGTCGACCGAGGCCGGCTTCAAGTACCTGCTCTTCGGCGCCCTGACCTCGGCGGTCCTGCTCTACGGCTTCAGCCTGGTCTACGGCTTTGCCGGGACGACCCACCTTGATGCCCTGACCGGGCATTTCACCAGCTTCAACCTGATCTCGGTCGGCGTGACCTTCCTGGTCCTGGCCGGGCTGGCGTTCAAGGTTTCGCTGTTCCCGTTCCACTTCTGGGCCCCGGATGTCTACGAGGGCGCCCCGACGCCGGTGGCAGGTTTTCTGTCGACGGCCTCCAAGGCGGCCGGCTTCGCTGTCCTGATCCGCCTCTTCCTGGCCGTCTTCTCCGAACTCAACACCGATTGGAGCATGATCCTGGCCATCCTGGCCGCCCTGACCATGACGGTCGGCAATCTGATCGCCCTGGCCCAGAAGAACATCAAGCGTATGCTGGCGTATTCGTCGATCGCCCATGCCGGTTACGCGATGATCGGTGTGGTGGCCTTCAGCGAACTGGGCATGGCCAGCGCGGTTTTCTACCTGCTGGCCTACCTCCTGACCAATCTGGCGGCCTTCGGCATCGTCGCCGCCCTTGGACGTGTCTCCGGCTCCGACGAACTGAGCGCCTACCATGGCCTGAGCCGGCGCAATCCGGCCCTGGCGCTGGTCGTCCTGGTGGCCTTCCTGTCTTTGGCCGGCATGCCGCCCTTCGGCGGCTTCGTCGCCAAGGTCTTCGTCTTCGCCGCCGCGGTCCAGTCCGGCTGGGTCTGGCTGGCGGTGGTCGGGGTGCTCAATTCGATCGTCGGTTTGTACTACTATCTGAATGTACTCAAGTACGTCTACCTGTTCCGCATGGAGAACGAGGAGGAGGACCGGTCCCCGATCCCGCTCTCGCGGCCCTATGCACTCGCCCTGACGGTCCTGTCGATCGGCATCCTGCTGATCGGCACCTTGTTCGGGCCCTGGTTCGGATTCGCTGCCCGGGCAGCCGCGGGACTCTACTAGCCGGCCAGAATCTGATATAATTTTGCCGCCATGAGCCAGCCCGAAAAAGACCCAAAAACTCGCCTTCCCGGCAATGCCAATCTGGCTGCCGCTGGACTGGCCGGGCAGATCGGCTGCGTGGTCCCGGTGATCATCCTGGCCTCGGTGCTGGCCGGGTTGTGGCTTGACGAATTGTTCGCTACCGGAAAACTCATCACCTTGATCTTCGTGCTGGGTTCCCTGCCGGTGTCCATCTATCTTACCTTTCGGTTAGCCATGCGGGCCGTGAAAGAGATCAACCAGTCCATCCCGCCGCCCGCCTCAACAAGTCTGACCCCACCCAAGGAGGACGAGACGAGTGACTAGCGAAGCAAAACCGAAAAAGCGGTTTGGCGTCAAACGCTGGTTGATCCTCGGGCTGATCGCCCTGGGGATCTATGCCGCGTTCATCGGTCCATCCATTCTAAAACCGATCAGCCCGGTTGTGGTCCTGCCAGCAGAACCGACCGGCCTGCACATTGGTGATTTCCAGGTCACCAACACCATCCTGGCCACCCTGCTGGCTGACCTGATCCTGATCCTGATCGCTTTTTCCGCCTGGCGTTTCTACCGTCGTGGCGGTGAAGCAGCTCCCAGGGGGATTGTCAATGCCTTCGAGGCGATCGTCGAGTTCATGTGGAACACCGTTTCCGGCTCAGCGGGGAAGTGGGCCCGGCGCATCTTCCCGGTTGTGGCAACCATCTTCCTGATCATCTTTGTTGCCAACATCGTCAAGCTGGTCCCCGGTTTCGAATCCATCGGCTACCTCAAGCAGGTCCACGAGGGGACCGGATATGCGCCGGTCGAGCTGTTCAACATCGGCGGGTTGAGCGCCTATACCATCGACAAGGGCCAGCCGATCGAGGTGGTGGTTGAGGGGCCTGAAACGGATGGCCATGCCGCCGCGGCCGATGACCATGGTGAAGCCTCTGGCGAACCGTGCACCGCCTGCGAAGTCGTCCCCTACCTGCGCGGCACGGCCACCGACATCAACTTCCCCTTCGCCCTGGCCATTCTGACCGTCGTTCTGACCCAGGTCTACGGCGTCTGGGCCCAGGGACCCAGGTATTTCGAGAAGTTCTTCCAGGTTAAGCGCCTGGTCAACGGCGGCCCGTTCGGTATCATCGACTTTGCGGTCGGCCTGCTGGAAATCATCCTCGAGTTCGCCAAGATCCTCTCGTTCGGCTTCCGTCTCTTTGGCAACATCTTTGCCGGGGCGCTGCTGCTCTCGATCATCGGCGCCCTGACCGCGGTGGTAGTCCCGGCCGGGTTGTACATCTTCGAAGTCTTCTTTGGCATCATCCAGGCCTACGTGTTCTTCCTGCTGGCGACGATCTTTATCAGCGGGGCGACCGTGGCGCATGGGCATGAAGAACACTGATTCAGAAACAAACTTCATTACGGAGGATTCGCACATGGAGTTCAACCAGTTCTTTGTTGACGGAATGAAACTGCTGGGCGCTGGCCTGGCGATGCTGGGCGCGATTGGCGCCGGCGCGGGTGTGGGGATCGCCGCCTCGGGCGGCGTGCAGGCCATGGGGCGCAATCCGGATGCAGCTCCGATCATCCAGACCAACATGATCCTGGGTATGGCCTTTGCCGAAGCGGTCGCCATTTACGCCCTGGCCGTGGCGTTGATCATCATCTTCGTCGGCTAAGCAGGGAGGAGTCCGAATGGATCAATTAGGAATCAATCTCGGGTTTCTGCTCTTCCAGATCTTCAACTTCCTGGTCCTGATGATCCTGCTTTACGCGTTTGCCTACAAGCCGATTGTCAGGATGCTCGAGACCCGCAAGGAAAAGATCGCCCAGGGGCTGGAGGACGCGCGCGTGGCCGCCGAGGCGCGCGCCAATGCCGAACTGGAAGCCGCCAAGATCATCACGGACGCCCAGGCCAGGGCCTCCAAGGTCGTCGCCGAGGCGACCGAACGAGCCGACAAGGTCATGGTCGATCGGAGGGCTGAAGCCGAACAGGAGATTGCCAAGGAGCGCGAGGCGAACCTGCTCGAGGTTCAGGAAGAGCGCAACCGCATCCTGGGCGATATTCGCGGACAGGTGGCTGCCCTGGCCATCGCCGCCGCCCAGAAACTGGTTGGCGAGACCCTGGACGAGAAGCGCCAGCACGCGCTGATCAACGAGTTCTTTTCGGGCGTCAGGTCTGGCAAGGTCGTCATCCTGGAGGCTGCCGGGCTGACCGGCGCGGCGGCAGAGGTCCTCTCGGCCCTGCCGCTCACCCCGGAGGAGCAGGAAGCCGTCAAGAAGGATGTGCTCTCCAAGATGGGCAAGCAGGCCACTGTGGCTTTCCGCGTCGATCCGTCCATCCTGGGCGGCCTGATCATTCGCGTCGGCGATAAGATCCTGGATGGTTCCGTGGCTGCCCAGCTCGAGGGTCTGCATCAGTCGTTGCGCTAGGAAGTTCTGGTTTGATGGTGGACCGGATGGGCGGCAGCACCTGCCGCCCATCCTGCCGTTTGGGTCCTCCTTGACGGATTGGACGTTTGGGCGCAGAATCATCAGATTGGATTGGTCGCGGTGCTTCTTGAGAGGTGATCCTATGAACAAATCGGAATTCGTTGATATGATCCGCACGACCCGTCAGGAACTGGATGCCGTGCTTTCGCAGCTCGACAAGCAGCAGATGCTCCGCCCGCGCACCTGCGGCGACTGGTCGGTCAAGGACGTGATCGCCCACATCGCCTGGTACGAGCGCGAGATGGTCGGGGTGCTGGAGGCTCATGCCCTGGCTGGCTCGGAGTTATGGGAGCTGCCGCTCGAGCCGCGCAATGCCGCCATCCACGCCGTCAATCAGGATCGGCCGCTGGAGGATGTGCTGGTCGAGGCCCGGCTGGTGACTCAGGATCTGCTGCGTCTGCTCCCCGCGCTTACCGAGGCCGACCTGACCGATGCAACCCGTTTCCCCGGCATGCCCCCTGACTGGATTCCCAGGGAAGTGATCGCCAGCAACACCTGCGAACATTACCCCGAACATGCCGCTGAGATCCGCAGAGCTTTCGGTATCCAGGAATAAACCATGTCTGGTGAGTCCAGCCTCTTGCCGGCTACATTGCGGTCGCTCTTCTCCGAGTTCCCGTATCCTTTTTTCCCGAGCGAACTCCCCGATCTGCCCATACGCGGGATTGCCATCGACAGCCGGCGGGCCGGCCCGGGGTGTCTGTTTGTCGCCCGGCGCGGTGGATCGGTCGACGGGCACGACTTCATTTCTCAGGCAGTCGAACGCGGCGCGGTGGCCGTGGTCGGCGACCGGGAGCTCGACAGCCTGCCGGTCCCTTATGTTCAGGTCGATGATGCCTGCCGGTCCCTGACCTACATTGCGGCGGCCTTTCACGACTGGCCGGCCCGCAAGCTGACCGTGGTTGGGGTCACCGGCACCGACGGGAAGACGACCACCTGCAATCTGCTCTACCAGGTCCTGCTGGCTGCCGGGCTGCGGGCCGGGTTGATCTCAACCGTCAACGCCGTCATCGGAGATGAGGTGCTCGACACTGGTTTTCATGTTACCACCCCCGACGCCCATGATGTGCAGCACTACCTGGCCAAGATGGTTGACGCCGGCCTGACCCATGTGGTGCTCGAGACGACCTCCCACGGCTGGTCGCAGCACCGGGTTGACGCCTGCGAATTCGACATCGGTGTGGTCACCAACATCACCCACGAGCATCTGAATGAGCACGGCTCGTACGAGAACTATCGGGCGGCCAAGGCACGCCTGTTTGCGTTGCTGGCCCGGACCCTGCCCAAGCCGCAGGGCAACCCACGCCTGGCTGTCCTCAACCGGGACGATGCCTCTTATGCGTACCTGCAGGTGGTGGTCGATCACCAGCCCGGGGTTGTCTCGTTGGCGTACGGCCTGGACCCTTCTGCGGGTCTGCGCGCTGCGGACATCCACTACAGCCCGGCGGGAATCCGTTTCACCGCAACCGGGCAGGGGCTGCGGATCGAGGTGCGCAGTCCGCTGGTGGGAGCTTTCAACGTGTCGAACTGTCTGGCGGCCCTGGCGGCCGGCGTGTGCGGTCTGGGCCTGGATCCTGCGGCCGCGGCCCGGGGCGTTGCCGCCCTGACGGGCATTCCCGGGAGGATGGAGCGCATCGATCTGGGCCAGGAATTCACCGCCATCGTCGATTTTGCTCACACCCCCAACGCTTTGCGCGTAGCCATAAGCGCGGCCCGCCAGATGACAGCCGGAAGGGTGATCACGATCTTTGGCTCGGCCGGGCTGCGGGACAGGGCGAAGCGCCGCATGATGGCCGAGACCTCGGTCGAACTGGCCGATATCTCGATTCTGACCGCCGAGGATCCGCGCACCGAGTCGCTCGACGGTATCCTGTCCGAGATGGCGGACGGCGCTCGGGCGCGCGGCGGCGTGGAGGAGCAGTCTTTCTGGCGGGTGCGTGACCGGGGGGCAGCGATCCGCCTGGGGATCCGGCTGGCGCGGCCTGGGGACGTGATCATGGCCTGCGGCAAAGGACACGAGCAGTCGATGTGCTTCGAGACGACCGAATACCCCTGGGACGACCGTACGGCAATGCGGGCTGCCCTGGCTGAAGCATGCGGGGTCGAAGGCCCGGAGATGCCCTTCCTGCCCACCCAGGAGCAAGGGGAGTAACAATGTCCAAACCCTGGGTCGCACCGGTCATCCTGACCGGTCGGCACGTTCGACTGGAGCCGCTCAGCGAGGCTCATGTCCCGGCGCTGGCGGCGGTCGGCTGCGAGGAAGAGATCTGGCGCTACATGCGCTACGGCCAGATGCGCACGGAAGACGAGATGCGCATCTGGGTCCGGGAATTGCTGGCGCTGCAGGACGGGGGCAGCGATATGCCGTTTACTGTCTTCCACCTCGCCTCGGGGCGGGTCGCAGGCGCGACCCGGTATATGGAAATCCGCCCGTCGCACCGTGGCCTGGAGATCGGCGGAACCTGGTACGGCCTCGAATTTCAGCGTACGGTGGTCAACACCGAGACCAAGTATTTGCTCTTGAAGCATGCCTTCGATATTCTGGGGACAGTCCGGGTCCAGTTCAAGGCTGATGCTCGCAACGACCGCTCGCTGCGGGCCATTGAGCGGATCGGCGGGGTGCGTGAGGGGGAACTGCGTAATCACATGATCCTGGATGACGGCTACGTACGCCATTCGGTCTATTTCAGTATCGTTGTCGAAGAATGGCCGGCGGTCAGGAAAAAACTGGAACAACTGCTTGCCGGGTAGAGTTCTGCACGCGGTTTTCTTTTCAACGGGTGGGGGTTGAAAGCTTTTTTTCAGGAGAGCTGTCAAGGGGGAAGCTGTCTTTGGGCAAGGGCGAATTTGGATGAGGCAGCACGAGCAGTAGAATGAAATGTTCCATGTTCCACTCGCCGTTCTGCAAGACCAGCTGTCCGATCCGGACCATGTCCCGGGATCGGATTTGCAGGCTCCTCCAGAAGACGGTGCTGTCCCGACTCCTCTGTTGCCCTTCTTGCACTTCGAACTCTTTCGACCGCCAATCTCGTCGTGCGCGAAAACGGGGGAACCAGGTGCCGGGGCAGGACATCTTGTTGACACTTGGGCACTGGCGGGGTGGCGGGAAAGGGGATTTCAGGCAGGAGTCCGTATATAATAGATTCGAAAAGGAGAACATCGATGCGTATCCAACCCTTGAAAAAAATCTTCGGGATCACCATTTCATGTGGATTGCTAGCCGCTTGCGGAAGCGCTTCGCCTACAGCCCCTGCGGGTCAGGTTGAGACCTTGGTGGCAGCGACATTGCAGATGATGGAGCCCCAGCCGGCGAGTGAGACGCCGATCACGCCCCCACTCCCCCCGACCGCCATTCCAGCGCAGGTTCTGCCACCGGGAACTTTTCTCCCGTACGCGGACAATCTCTGCGAGGGCATGCGTTCCAGCTTTGAGCAGGCCATCGGCGCGCCGGTGATGGTCGAAAGCGCCCCGTTCAGTGACCGGATGACCGGCGGAAGTGGCACAGCCTGTCGCATCCATGCGGCCGGCAATGGCACGGCCTATAGCATGAGCGGCCCCTTTAACACCCTGCATGCCCTTGTGCTGTCCCTGGGATGGACCGAGGACTTCAATTACAGTGCTGCCGGAGCGACGGGCATGGCGAGCGGTTATCGCAAAGGCAGTGCGCTGGGCCTCCTGACTGTTGCCTGGCAGCCATCGGCGGACGCCAATTGTCCCACTGACCAGCCCATCGGGGCCTGCGATCTGACCCCCGAACAGAAACTTTTCGATGTGACCTTCGACCTGGCCCAGGTGGTTGTTTACGTGCCGTTGCCTGACGCACAGTGTACTGCGTGGCTGGCCGCGCTCCAACCTGCGGTCCCGGTTCCACTGGTGCTAGAAACGGTCTATTTCAATGATTTGGAGAGCAATTTCGGCACTGCCTGCCAGGTGCGTGGGGAGGGGACCGGGCGGGAATTCAACAACCCCGTGGAGAGCGCCGATGCGCTCAATGCCATTCTGGCCCCACTCGGTTGGACGCTGGTCAACGGTGCGGACGGTCCCACCGGGACAGCACGCGAGTATGCCTACCAGAACCTGACAGCAGTCGTGACCGTTGGCTGGCAGCCATCGGCAGATGCGGATTGCCCCACAGACCAGCCCATCACTGCCTGTGATCTTGCGCCGGAGCAGAAGCTCTATTCGCTGACCGTGGACTTTGCGCAGCGATAGGAGCCAAGCAACAACCCGGGTGCTCGCCCTTGCAACCGGACGGGCACCTGGACCATATGGTTGTCTCCCGAAACATTTGCTTAGGCGTGTGCCTGTTGGAGCAGGCGCTCCGGAAGGCCTGCGGCCCAGTTCTGGATGGCGTCCCATTTGCGAAAGTCCAGGGTCGGAACGAAGCGGGCGATCCAGCCTGGCATCAGCAGGGCTGCCCGCGCCTGCCCGGATAACCGGGATTTTCTGCGGGCTGATCGGGCCGTGGACAATGATCGGATAGGTTTGGATATCTTCCATGCCGTCAATCATACCCAGAAGAATTCCAGCCCAAACCACATGAATATGGGGTTTGGGCTGGAATCAGGATCTGATTTGGAACTTACCTGCCTCTTGGATGAACGGTTGAGGAATGACGATTATTTGGGTGAGTCCGGGCAGCAGGATCACTCATTCGATGTTGACGCGCTCTCGCATACGTCCCAGGATCTCGGAGATGGCTGCCTGGGGATCTTCGATGACCAGGCTGGTTGCTCCCTGCGGGCAGGCGGTCGAACAGCGGCCGCAGCCGATGCATTTCTCGTGGTCGTGATGGATGCTCCCGTTCTGTAGAACGATCGCCTCCACCAGGCACGCTGCGGCGCAGATCCCGCAGTGGCAGCACTTCTCCAGGTCGACCTGGACGCGCGTTCCCTGCAATTTGACGATCGACGATTTGAATTCCGCAGGGATGTATTTGACCGAATTCAGCACGGTGCAGCAGCACGGGCAGCAGAAGCAGATTGTCAGCATCCGCTTCCGGTTGGAGGCCCCATAGAGCAGGTCATCGACCCGCACCCGCCCGGTCATGGGGGTCAGTCCGAGAGCAGTCCTCGCCTCAACGTGTGCGAGAGCCTCCGCCACCGAGACGGGGCGGGCGATTTCGGGCCGAATATTGACCGTGTCGAAGCCCAGCAGAAGGCAGGCGTCTTCGACCGGGTAGGTCTGGCAGCCCAGCGAGTCCCGGCAGCTGCAGCGCCGGACGATCACCCGGTGGGCCGAGCGGCAGATCAGCTCGGTGAGGATCTCCCTGGACAGAACCATGCTGGCCGCCGGCTGCAGGTTGGCGTTGATCGGGAGATAGGTGATGTTGAAATCCTGCTCGTTGAAGAGCGGCCTCGCCAGGGAAGCGATCACTTCCCTGGCGACCGGGATGCGGGTCGCTCTGGCTCCGAGATGGGCTACTGGCCAGATGATCTTGAGAAGGTCAAGCCACCAGGAGGGACGCCATGCCATAAGAAGCCGTTCTACGAGAGGGGGGCGTGGTGGGCCAGCTTTTCGTGCTGCGCTGATCTCGGTGAACTCAAACTGAATGGCCCTTCAAGCCCTGCAGGCCCTTGATGGTCGCCATGTCGCCCACATGGCCGCTCGCGTGGATGCTCATCGTTTGCGGCACGCCAGGGACGGTGGGCGGATTGCCAAAGAGCGCCGCCGGACGGTCCAGCTCGGCCGCCGGTGACCGCAGCGCACTCTATCCGAACAGCCTTGATCCAGCTGAGCAGGAAAGCCTTGAAGTCCATGGGTGCCTTTGCCAGGGAAGGATGCAGATTGGATGCTGGCTCGTTCTGCCTGAATTATCGCGCCGAAATCTTATTCCTGCAGGACCGCGGCGAGGAACATGCCCACCCCGTCTTCATCGTTGGAGCCGGTGGTTTCCCGCGCGGCCTGCTTCAAGGCCTGGGTGGCATTCCCCATCGCCACCCCGCGTCCGACAGCGGAAACCAGCGGGAGGTCATTGTTGTCATCCCCGAAGGCGATCGTGTCTTGCAGCGTTCCACCCTCGCGCCGCAGGATCGCTTTGACCGCCTCCAGTTTATTGCAGTCACGATGGGCGATCTGGGCCAGGCTGCCGCTGTCGGTGATCACGCAGGTGCACCCGGCGATCTGGATCCTGCCGACCAGGTCGGCCTGCTCCGGCGACAGCAGCCGGACCAGCACCTTGCAGGCCCCGTTTCCGGCCCAGTCGCCCAGGTGGCCGGCGCCATCGACAAATTCCTCGGGAACCGGCCGGTTGGAGTACAGCCGGTCTTCGGCTTCGATCATCACGTGCAGGTTGTGAGGGCGCAGTGCCTCGAGCAGGGCGGTGACGCTGCCGGCGGAGAGTTCCGTCCGTCTCAAGATCTGGCCGCGCTGTAGGATCCAGGCCCCGTTGCACCCTGCCCAGTAGAAATCTGCGAACCAGTCTGGGACCACGGCCCGGATGGCGCGCCGCGGCCGGGCGGTGGACAGGATCACGGTCCAGCCGGCCTGCTGGACCCGGGCGATCATCTTCAGGCTCAACGGGCCGATGGTCTTCCGGCTGTCCAGGAGGGTACCGTCCAGGTCGATGGCAAGGGTCTTCATAGGAGGATGCGGTACCAGTAGCGGTAGATTTCCCGGAATCCGAGCTGATCGTACAGACGCAGGGCCGGGGTGTTGTCCAGCATCACGTTCAGATAGGCGGTGTGCGCCCCGGCACCCTTTCCCCAGCCGAGCAGGTCCTGAACGATCTGTTTCCCGTACCCCTTCCGCCGGTATTCCGGGTCGACGATGATGTCGAACAGGCCCAAATAACCGTCCTGCAGCACACCCAGGCCGCAGGCGACGATCCGGCTGTTGATGGTCAGGGAAGCGAGGCGCTTCGCCGGAAGGATCAGGTCAAGCAGGCGGACGTGGGCCTGCTGCTGCGGAGGGGGCATGCTGGTCAACCGGTCGAACGCTGCCTGCCAGGCTGCAGGCGGAGGCCCGGCCAATGGGCTCTCTGCCGGGTCGCTCCCTGCGAACGCAGACAGATCAAGCATCTGGGTGCTGGTCGGCGCCTCCGACCGGTAGCCCCGGGCAGACAGGAGGCGGTCCAGTTCCTGCCCGGTTCGCGATCCCGGTAACTTGAAGGTGGTCGGCAGGTTTCTGTTGCGATAAGCCTGTTCGCATGTCCGGATCTTTTTGCCGGGATCGCCTGATCCGGGGTACAGTGGCAGGACCGAGTTGGCCCGCCGGGTGTAGCCGTCGGCGAAGCGCAGAATCCAGCCGTCTAAAAGGTTGGTCTGGAAGGCTGGCCAGGCGTTCAGGGAGAGTTCTTCGATGGTCCGGAGGGTGTCTTCTGCTGTGTCCATTTTTCCTTCCTGATGCTTACCCGCAGTAACCGCCGCCCCGGCTGAAGACCAGTTCGGGGTGCCATTCGACCTCCGGGCCAAGGACCATGCGTGGGGCGGTATTGTAGGGCATGTATCCGGCCTCCGCCAGGTAGTCCTGGGCTGCCTGGTTGGACGAGGGGATGACCAGGTGGGTGCTGCCGAGTCCCAGCTTGAAGCGCAGCAGGGCCAGGCCGGCGGCCTGGTCGGTCGCGATCACTGGACCGGCCTCCAGCTCCGGCAGGAAAAAGCCAGCGATGCCGCCCGCGGGCCTCGCGTGGACCCAGGCGTATTCCAGAAAGCGCGTCAGGAAGTCCTGGCGCGGCTCGCCGGTCACGGCCAGGTCAAGCGCCAGGATGTGCGCAGCATCCTCCGGCCGGGCGGGCCGGAGGCCGGCCGCGATCTCTGGCGGGGGCGGCTGCTCATTCCGCAGAAAGATGTAGCTGGAACGGGTGGTGAAGCCGAATTTCTTGTAGACCGGCTCGCCCAGCGGAGTGGCAATCAGGATCTGGCTGGTGACGCCTCGAGAGGCGAAAAAATTGACCAGCCCGCCGGTCAGCGCAGTGCCGATCCCCTGGCCGCGGAAGGCCGGACGCACGACGATGTTGCCCAGCCAGCCGACAAACCCATGCAGCAGGCCGTTGGCGCAGCCGGCAATCTGGCCATCTACTTCGGCCACCAGGAGGTGAAAGTAGTTGGCTCTGAAGTGGAAGCCGAATCGGGTGGAGAAATCGATGTTCCACTCGGGCGGAGCCATATCCTTGAGCAGGGAAAGCTCGCTCTTTTTGATCGGTCGGATCTTGGCGTTCATGGAGTGGGCGAAGCTGGCACGCGGGCCAGCGTTTTCTGGCGGGAAAGGATGAACAAGGCCAGGGCGCTTGTCAGCCCGATCGCCAATCCGCCGACCCAGGTGGCGCGCGGCGAGATCGTGTCGCTCAGGTAGCCGCCCAGGACGGGTCCGAACATCTGGCCAAAGAACCAGATCGTTCCGTAGATGCTCATGTAGCGCCCGCGCATGTCGGGCGGGGCGATATTGGCCGTGTAGGTGCTGGAAGTTGGCACGATGATCAATTCGCCAACGGTCATGATCACCATGCAGATCCAAAAGCCCCAGAAGCCGCCGGCCAGGGCCACCAGCCCGTTGGCGAAGGCGTAGAAGAGCATCCCCAGGGCCATCATGCTGTGCGGCCGGAAGCGGCGGGTCAGGCGGGTCATCAGGATTTGCAGGGAGACCACCATCACCGCATTGGTGGTCGGGATCCATCCGTACAGGTTTTCTGGAATTTTGAACTGCTGGTTGGCGTAAACAGGCAGGATGATCCACATCAAAACGGCGGTGATCCAGCCGAAGGCGATCACCCCGATCGTCGTCAGGAAGGGGGTGTCGCGCAGGACGGTCCCGTAGCCGCCCAGGCCCTGGGGCTGCTGACCCGGCAGCCGGTCCCAGACGGGCAGAGTCTCGTGGGCGAAGAAGGCCAGAAGCAGCCCGTAGGAAGCCAGCCCGGTCGCAGCAGCGTAGAAAGCCAGATCATAGGAGCGGGTCGCCAGTATCCCGCCGACGATCGGTCCGATGGCGATGCCCAGGTTCTGGATCATGCGGATCAGGCTGTAGGCATCCAGGCGGTGTTCGGGCGGAACCATGTCGGCCAGCATGGCATCTGCGCCGACCCGATAGGCCGGGTGGGAGGCACCGCGGATGGCCATCAGCACCGCAAAGGAGGCATAGGTCTCCGCCCGGACCATCAGGGCGAACATGAGCGCGTCGGCCAGCAGGCTGACGACCATGACCCTCTTGCGCCCGATCCGGTCGACGATCGGTCCGGCAATGAAGGACGAAACCACGCCGGCCAGGGCGTTGATCGTGATCAGGGTGGCGATCTCGGCCAGCGGGCGGTCGAGCCTGCCGCTGACATAGATGAGCAGGAAGGGCCAGATCATACTGGATCCCGAGGTGCTCAGCAGCATCCCGAAGAACATCAACCAGAACTGCGGCGGATATTTCCGGTAAGTGGTTCGAATCCGTTGGAGCATGGCCTTTTGGAGCGGTTCTCGAATTGAAGTGGAACTTCCCGCAGGCTATCAACCTGCGGGAAGTTATCGATCGCTATCTTCGTCCGCCGCGGTCGCCGCCGGAGCGGCCCCCGCCGCGCCGGTCACGGTCACCGCTGGAGCGGCCGCCGCTCGGGCGACCTCCGCTGCCGCTGCGGCCGCTGCCGGGCCTATCGCGTTCCTGGGCCTCTTCCAGCGTCCAGCCGTCGAGCACGGCCTGGCGTGAGAGCCGGATCTTGCCCATCGGGTCGATGCCGGTGACCATAACAGTCAGTTCATCGCCCAGCGAGCAGACGTCTTCGACCTTGTTGACCCGTTCGCTGTCAAGCTGAGAGATGTGGCACATGCCGTCAATGCCGGGAATGATCTCAACGAAGGCGCCGAAATCGGTCACGCGCACGACCTTGCCGGTGTAGATGCGCCCCAGTTGCGGGCTTTCGGTCAGGGCTTCGATGCGCTCACGGGCCATCTCGGCGCCGATCCCGTCGGTCGAAGCGATGTAGACCGTGCCGTCTTCTTCGACATCGATCTTGGTCTTGGTCTCTTCCTGCAGGCCGCGGATGTTCTTGCCGCCAGGTCCGATCAGGGCCCCGATCTTGTCGATCGGGATCTTGACGGTGGTGATGCGGGGGGCGTGCGGCTTGAGATCCGGCCGCGGGGCGGCGATGACTGCCAGCATCTCGTCCAGGATCGCCAGGCGAGCCTGGTGGGCCTGGTCAAGGGCCTGGGCCATGATCGCCCGGCTCAAGCCGGAGACCTTGATGTCCATCTGCAGGGCAGTGATGCCGGCACGGGTGCCGGCGACCTTGAAGTCCATGTCGCCCAGGTGGTCCTCGACGCCCTGGATATCGGTCAGAACGGAGTACTTGTCGCCCTCCATGACCAGACCCATGGCTACTCCGGCCACTGGGGCTTTGATCGGCACGCCAGCGTCCATCAGGGACAGGGTCGAACCGCAGACTGAAGCCATCGAGGACGACCCGTTGGAGGCCAGGACCTCAGACACCAGGCGCAGGGCATAGGGAAATTCGGCCTCTTTGGGGATGACCGGGTCAAGGGCCCGTTCGGCCAGGGCACCATGCCCGACCTCACGCCGGTTCTGGCCGCGCAGGGGGCGGACTTCGCCGACCGAGAAGGGGGGGAAGTTGTAGTGATGCATGTAACGCTTGGAGTCGACCGGGGACAGGGCGTCAATTTCCTGAGCCTCTGAGAGCGTCCCCAGGGTGGTCAGGGTCAGGACCTGGGTCTCGCCGCGGGTGAACAGGCCGGAGCCGTGGGCGCGCGGGCTGAGATCGACCTCGCACCAGATCGGGCGGATCTCGGTCGAGGCGCGCCCGTCGGGGCGTTTGCCCATGTTCAGGATGCGGTCCCGCACGACGGTTTCCTCGGCCTCACTGAAGGCGTCATTGACGGCCCTGAAAGTTGCGCCGCGAGATTCGATCTCCTCGGCCGGAACCAGTTCGGCGACGGTCTGCTCGCGCAGGCTGCCCATGCCACTGTTGAAGGCGTCCTTGGAGAGCGGCTGTTCGAGCAGGGCGTGCATCTGGGGGACGATGTAGTCGAAGACTTTGGCGTGAATTTCCTCGTCGATTTTGCCGTAGATGGCCTCGCGCTTGGGCTTGCCGATCTCGGCGGCCATCTTCTCCTGCAGGGCGATCAGCGGCTGGATCGACTGGTGCCCGAGTTCCAGCGCCGCGACCATGACATCCTCGGGGATTTCCCTGGCGCCGCACTCAACCATCAGGATGGCGTCGCGCGAGCCGGCCAGGCGCAGGTCGAGGTCTGACTGTTCCAATTCCGCGAAGGTCGGGTTGATGATGAACTGCCCGTCGAGGCGGCCGATGCGCACTGCGGCGATCGGGCCGTTCCAGGGCACATCCGAGATGGTCAGGGCGGCCGAGGCGGCGGTGATACCGAGCACGTCGATCGGGTTCTCGGCGTCGGACGAGAGCGAATACATGATGATCTGGACTTCGTTGCGCATCCCCTTGGGGAAGAGCGGGCGGATCGGCCGGTCGGTCAGGCGGGCGGTCAGGATGGCATCTGTGCCGGGGCGGCCCTCGCGGCGGAAGAACGAACCGGGGATCTTGCCGGTGGCGTACATGCGTTCTTCGTAGTCGACGCTGAGCGGGAAGAAGTCGATGCCCTCGCGCACACCGCCCATGGTGGCGGTGGCGAAGATGACCGTGTCGCTCAGGCGCACGGTGACGGCACCGCCGGCCTGGGCGGCCAGCTTACCGGTCTCAACGGTAATTTCCCGGCTACCCACGGTCGTGGTGTAACGTTTTGATTCGGGTTTCATGATTCTTTGTCTCCTAACTGATCTTTCCCACCTGGTCAGGGACTGAAGAGCGGCGGCAACGGGAGTTGCCAGCACTATTCAATTCCTGACGGGTGGGTCCGTGTGGGCGGGGAGGTGGCTTGTCACGTCCCCGCAGGTTGGAATGAAGAGTGGATGAGCTTCCGCCCATCCACCCGGCAAGCCTTGCGATTATTTGCGGCGCAACTTCAACTGCTCGGTCAGCGCCAGGTAGCGCTGATACTCCGTCTTGCGCAGGTAAGCCAGCAACCGGCGGCGCTGCCCGACCAGCTTGAGCAGTCCCCGGCGGCACGATTCATCGTGGCTGTGGGTGCGCAGGTGGTCGGTCAACTGGTTGATGCGGGTCGTCAGGATGGCGATCTGCACTTCCGGGGAGCCCGTATCGCTCTCATGGCGGTGGTAATCCGTGATGAGCTTGGTCTTGAGTTCTTTTGCGAGCGGCATGACGTATGCTTTTCCTTTCCGTAGATTTTGAGCAGGTCTCCGCACCGGCAGGGTGAGCCGCGGGTGGGACCAGTCAATGCGGACGGGATTATACCAGACAATCCCGTTTCTTGGGCGGGAGCATAGGGTACGCGCCAGGTTGTCCGGTGTTGTTGCGGGGGCTTCGTGCCGGGTTGGGGTCGTCCCAGTAGCAATGGAGGCGAACGAGGTTGGGAAATGGCTCGGGCGGCTCTGTCTGAGCGCTGCAGGCGGTCAGGAAGATCGGTCTCGGGAATGCCGTGCTCGAGCTGTTCACTTGCATATTCATCTCCGGATGGGCGTTAAGCGGCGCGCAGCATCTCACGCAGCCCGGATTGTAATTCCTCCGGCAGGCCGGTCAGGATGCGCCGCAGGGTGCGGACCAGCATCGGAGGCGGATCGCTCTTGATGATTTCCCCCAGGAAATAGAGCGTCTCGGTCGGCGAAACCTGACCCAGGGCGGCCAGGCAGGCGCGCAGTTCGACCTGCGTGGCCGGTCCGGCCGCCTCGACTGTTGGCCGCAGGATCCGGAAGACGGCCGGCAGGTTTTCGAAGTCCGGTTTCAGGACCGGGATCAGGGCCTGCAGTCCCCAGACCTGCATCCCGGAAAGCGGCGACCGCAGCCAGATCTCGAGCAGGTTCAGGTAGGCCTGGGGATTCTCCTTGCGGATCCGCACCAGGGCATCGGTCAGCAGGGCCTCCCGGATCTCCCGGTCGGTGCTGCCCCGCAGCCAGTCGGGGATCCTGGCGATGCCTGGCATGGCCGCGGCCAGCGGGATCATACCCAGCAGACGGGCCGCCAGCAGGCGGGCCTCGAGGCTGCCGGCATTCCACATGGCGTTGGTCAACTTCAGGGCCGATTCGGGACGGGCTTCGGCCAGCGGTGCCAGCTCCGCCTCGATCTGGCGCAGGACCGGGCGCGGGGTTCGGTACGTGGGCAGCGACAGGCGCTGGGCGATCTGCCGGGCGCGGATGGTCCGGTTGGTGTAGAAATCAAGATATTCGTGTAGCCGACGAAGGAAGTCGTCCGGCTGGTCGAAGTGTTCGACGAGCCGGGCGGCCTGGGTCTTGAGGCGGGAGAGGTCGATGGCGGGCATTTTTCGGAGGAAGACCCCGGAATATGGACCGGCGGCCTATCTATTGTACTCCACCGGGGCGAGGCGCGCGGCGATCTCGGCCTGCAGCGAGCACAGGGTATCCTGCACACCGGCAACGGTTTCGTCTACCTGCAGGATCGCCTTTTCGGGGGAATTACGCAACTTGCATTCCACGCCACCTTGGGCGAGAGCCCGATCACTGACTGTCAGCCGGATCGGAAGGCCGATCAAGTCGGCGTCGTTGAACTTGACCCCGGGGCTCTCGTCGCGCTCGTCATACAGCACCTCGATCCCGGCTGTCCGCAGGTCAGCGTAGAGCCTGTCGCTCATTTCCTCGGCCTGGGGCGAACCCTTGCCGCGCAGTAACACCAGGTGGACATGGAAAGGAGCGATCGTCACCGGCCAGACCAAGCCCTGTTCGTCGTGATGCTGCTCGGCAATGCAGGCCAGCAGCCGGCCGACGCCGATCCCGTACGACCCCATCACCACCGGTCTCTCCTGGCCGTCACGGTCGACGAAGGTGCAGCCCAGCGCGTCGGAGTAACGCGTGCCAAGCTTGAAGATATTGCCGAGCTCCACACCGCGGGCGAGGCGCATGGCCCCCCCGCATTCCGGGCAAGCGGAACCGTCGTCGGCCGAGGCGATGTCGGTGATAAGATCGGCGTTGTAATCGCGCTCGTAGTTGACATTCAGAAGGTGGGCGTCAACCTGGTTGGCCCCGGCGACCAGGTTGGGGGAGTCCGGAATGGCATCGTCAACGATGACCAGGGTGTTCTTCAATCCAACCGGGGAAGCGAATCCAGGCTCGGCGCCGACGGCCTTGATCTCATCCTCAGTGGCTGGCCGCAATTCTCTGGCTTGGATCGCATTGGCCAGCTTGGTCTCGTTGAGATCCATGTCTCCACGCACCACGGCGAAGACGAATTTCTCGGCGTAGCCATCCTCCTGCGGGACCTCGGCCATGAAGAAGACGGCCTTGGCGGTCCTGGCTTTCTCCACACCCAGGAAATTCGCCAGGTCCTCGATCGACTTGCACGCCGGCGTCTGCACCTTTTGGGTCGCCAGTGGTTCTTCGGCCGCCGCGGCCGGTTTGCGGAAACGGGCCACCTGGCGATTGGCAGTGTATCCGCAGGCGTCGCACAACAGCAGCGTATCTTCGCCGATGGGCGCCAGGTACATGTACTCGTGGGCCAGATTCCCGCCCATCATGCCGGTATCCGATTTGACGGCAATGCAGTCCAGGCCGCAGCGGTGGATGACATTGAAGTAGGCCTGGTAGTGGGCCTGGTACTGCCGGTCCAGCCCGTCGAAGTCGGCGTCCAGGGAGTAGGAATCCTTCATGGTGAACTCGCGTACCCGGATCAGCCCGGCGCGCGGGCGTGGGTCGTCGCGCCACTTGGTCTGGATGTGGTAGATTAGCCGCGGCAGGTGTTTGTAGGATTGGACCTCGCGCCGCACCAGGCTGGCGACGACCTCTTCGTGGGTCATTGCCAGGACCATGTCGTGATCGTTCTTATCCTTGAAGCGTCCCATCTCGGAGCCGATCTGATACCAGCGCCCGGTCTGCTGCCACAGGTCAGCCGGGTGGACGACCGGCATGGTGATCTCCTGCCCGCCAATGGCGTCCATCTCCTCGCGTAGAATGTTCTCGATCTTGGTCATGGCCCTGCGGGCCAGGTGCAGGTAGGAAAAGATGCCCGCCCCCAGCGGGCGGATGAAGCCAGCCCGCATCAGCAGTCTGTGGCTCTCGACCTCCGCCTCTGACGGGGCGTCGCGCAACGTTGTACCGAAGAGTTGTGACATTTTCATGAGGAGCTCCCCATCTTGGCTGGCGCAGGGTTGCTGCCACCTCGGCCAGAACTAATAGGCCTTTGCGAAGTAGCCCTTCCGCTTGGCGTCCTTCCCGCAGACGATGCACCTGCCGTGGCCTTCATCTTGGTCGAGCGGGATGCAGCGGCTGCTGGCCTTGGTCTCTTCCTTGATCCTGGCCTCGCACTCGGCTGACTCGCACCACCAGGCGTAGGCCCAGCCATTGGAGACAACCTCGATCAGCTCGGCGTAATCCTTCGGTTGGTGGATGTGGCTGTCGCGGAAGGCGGTGGCGCGATCCAGCAGGGATTTCTGGATGTCTGCAAGCATGTCTGTGACCGTCGCGGCCAGGCCGGTCTGCGGGACAAAGGACTTGCCTTCCCGGCCCGGGATGTCACGGCGTGCCAGGGCGACCGACTGCTTCTCAATGTCCTTGGGGCCGACCTCCATGCGCAGGGGGACGCCGCGCATCTCCCAGTCGTTGTACTTGAAGCCGGGCGTGACCTCGGTCCGGTCGTCGACCTTGACCCGGATGCCGGCCGCCTTGAGCTCGGATTGGATCCGCGCCACTGTCTCCAGCACCGCGGCAGTCTCGGCCTCGGCCTTGAAGATCGGGACGATGACGACCTGGATCGGAGCCAGCCGCGGCGGAAGGATCAGGCCCTGGTCGTCGCCGTGGGTCATGATGATTGCCCCGATGAAGCGGGTCGAGAGTCCCCAGGAAGTGGTGTAACAATGCTGCAGGGTGTTGTTCCGGTCGAGGAACTGGATGTCGAAAGCCCTGGCAAAGTTCTGACCGAGATAGTGCGAGGTGCCCGACTGCAGGGCACGCGTATCGCCCATCATCGCCTCGATGGTGGTCGACATGACCGCACCGGCGAACTTCTCGGTCTGCGACTTCACGCCCTGGATGACCGGAACGGCGGCCTCATGGATGGCGAAATCGGCGTAGACGCCCAGCATACGCAGGGTCTCTTCGCGGGCCTCCTCTTCCGTGGCATGGGCGGTGTGGCCCTCCTGCCAGTAGAATTCCAGTGTGCGCAGGAACAGCTTGGTGCGCAGCTCCCAGCGCACGACGTTGCCCCACTGATTGATCAGCACCGGCAGGTCGCGGTAGGACTGGATCCACTTCGAGTACATGTAGCCGATGATCGTCTCGGAGGTCGGCCGGACGATGAGCGGTTCCTCCAGTTTCTCGCCGCCGCCGATGGTGACCACGGCCAGCTCGGGTGAGAAGCCTTCGACGTGTTCCTTCTCCTTTTCCAGAAAGGACATCGGGATGAAGAGCGGGAAGGCGGCATTGACGTGGCCGGTCTCCTTGAAACGCCGGTCGAGGGCCGCCTGGATGTTCTCCCAGAGCGTCCAGCCGTACGGGCGCACGACCATGCAGCCGCGCACCGGGGCGTAGTCGGCCATCTCGGCCTTGAGCACGATCTGGTTGTACCATTCGGCGAAATCTTCACTGCGGGTGGGGAGTTTTTCTTCTGCCATAGGGTCCTCTGTTTTTTATGTCACTACAAGCGACCAGGCGGTCTGGGGCGCATAGCCGGCGCCTGCCTGGGGGAGGCGCTGCATTTCCGGATCGGTGCGGATCAAGGTCTCAATCTTGCGACCGCCGCATTTACATCCGGCACAAAGGCGACCAGATCGCGCTGGTTGGCCGGCATGTAGGTGTTGAACTCGGCGAAGAACTGGTCCAGGACCTGTTTCCATCGATCGCCAACCAGGATCAGCGGCTTGGCTGGCAGCGATTCGATGATCATCAGGTTCCAGGTCAGGGCCACCTCGACCAGCGTTCCGGGGCCTCCGGATAGTGCGATGGCGGCGTCGCATTCCTGGACCAGGGCGGTCAGGCGCTCGATCAGGGTCTGCTTGTGCCACTCTTCCCTGACCCAGGCATTGGCCCTGACCCCGCGCCACTGCTCGATCTCGTCACAGGTCACGCCAATCACGTGCCCGCCGGATTCAGCCGCCCCGCGGCTGGCGGCTTCCATCGTGCCGATGTAGCCGCCAGTCAGGACGGTGTGGCCGGCATTGGCCAGCAGCCTGCCGAGTTCGAAGGCTTCCTGGTAAGCCGGAGAGCCGGGTGCGGGGCCGGCCCCGCCGAAAATGGAGACCTTCATTCGATCTCTTTCCGGAGTCGGTCTTGATCCCAGGCACGGGCCGCATTGGCTTCCAACTTCTTCAAAACGGCCTGCTCCAGGTCGATCCCGGAGACCGAGGCCAATTGTAATAGATACAGGGCCACATCAGCCAGTTCGGAGCCCAGTTCGTCTCGGTCCGGGGGGCCGTCGTGCCACTGGAAGTGCTCGAGCACCTCGCTGGCCTCCAGGCTGAGCGAGATGGCCAGGTTGCGCGGCGTCTGCGGGCGCTTGCTGCCGGGCTCGTACCAGCCTTTCGAGCGGACAAAGGTATGCATCCGGGAGGTCAGATCTTTGATTTCCATACGCCTTCTCAGTGGGGCGCGAGCGCCGTACGGACGCCCCGTAAACCATTTTTGGGATTACCCGGAAGATCCACGCGAAATCTCTCTCCTGGCGATAACCACACCGCGATTTTTTCATCGCTGGCATCTTCCTGCATCCACTGGTGGAGAAATGGGAGCCAGGCGTATTCTTGGTCTCTGGGCCAATTTGAAAGGGCGAGGGGATCCCGGTTGGGCCACAGGATCTCGTCACCCTGTGCGTAGAAGCACGTTTGTCTCCTGATCATTTGTTTTCCCATCTCGTTCCCAGCGATGTTTCTAGACGTCCCGATCGAGGCCTGGTCCATTTTTCATATACAAAAACGGCTCCTCAGGTCTGGGAGCCGCTTGAGGCGTGACGAACGAACCTATCCAGACCTGGCAGGGAATCGGGTGCTAGGGGCCGGGGACGGGTTCAGCAACATGGTCGTCATTATACATCAAAATGTCCCCCTGTGGTCGAATCGCATTCATCCAAGTTTGGTGCAACCGGCGCAGGGATAATTTGATAGGAGGTGATAGCGGAGCGGTCTATAATTACGGAGTACTGCGTAAATATCCGAACCGAAATCGTTGCCTCCACCCGCTTCGCGGCAGCTTCCGTTTCGCTGTATCTGCAAGGAGCAGTAGAGGACCTCTTTCCGGTTGGATTGGAGCGCCCTGCGGCGGACCCCTGCGAGCCTGGACATGGGGTTTGCGCCGCGCGGGGCCGGGCATTCAAGATGGCTGGCATTGAATGCGTCTTCTGCAGATCGGCTTGCCATTTTGCTCTGCTGTATCCCTGGCAGCTTTGAAAAGAGATCCTGTCTGTGCGCTTTTTGGGCCGCTGTCAGCAGCTCGTGCTGGCAGGTGATGCTCCCGGTCGGTCGTGTTGTCTGTTCAATGTCCAATCGCCTCCAACGCCTTGTGCAACCCCTTCTACGCCTTGACCCGGCCATCCTGATCATGCTGGCGGTCTGGGCGCTGACCTTCATCTCGCTGCCGATCGTGCGCTGGGCGCTGGGCGACGAGTCGCTGCGGATCGGGATCGAGATCGGGGTCCTGACCCAGGTGGCGACAGTGATTGTCATCCTGTGGCGGGCCTGGAAACCCGGACGCGTCCTGGGGCTGGCGGCGAGTGTGGCCATCCTGGCCTGGGCGGCCGAGTACCTTGGCAGCACCACCGGTCTCCCCTTCGGGCGCTACCACTACACAGAATTGCTCCAGCCGCAGGTTGGCAAGGTCCCCGTGCTTATCCCGCTGGCCTGGCTGATGATGCTCCCGCCCTCCTGGGCAGTGGCATCCCTCATTTTCCCCTTCCCCCCCGGGGGAGTGGGGCGGAGGAGGAAGGGTCAACTCATTTTTGCCCTGCTCTCCGCCCTGGCGATGACCGCCTGGGACCTGTTCCTCGATCCACAGATGGTCGCCTGGGGCTTCTGGACCTGGGAGGTTCCGTCGGGCTATTTCGGCATTCCCTGGACCAATTTTCTTGGCTGGCTGCTGGTCGCCTTCCTGGTGACCCTGATCATCCGGCCGCGCGATCTGCCGGTCAGCCCTCTGGCGGCGGTCTACTGCATCACCTGGTTCCTGGAATCGTTCGGCCAATTGTTTTTCTGGGATCTCCCTGGTCCGGCTGTCTGCGGCTTTCTTGGCATGGGCGCTGTCCTGTTCTGGGCATTTCTACGCCAGATTCAGCGGTCCACCACTGGTAGCCTTCGGGAGGTCCAATGACCCTCCTGATCCTCTTCGTCACCTGCAGCCTCGGCCTGATCGTCCTGATCGCCAGCTTGAACGCCCTGACCTTCCCGCGCCTGGAACGTTACCGGCACAGACCCCTCGGCCCGCATGGCACTGTCTCGGTGCTGATCCCGGCCCGCGACGAGGCCGCCCGCATCGGGGCGACCCTGTCCAGCCTGCTGGCCCAGGAATATCCGGACTTTGAACTGCTTGTCCTGGACGACAATTCGAGCGACGGCACGGCCCAAGTCGTCCGGTCCACGGCGAAAGGGGACCCGCGCCTGCGCCTGTTGCAGGGCGCCGAACTGCCCCCCGGCTGGCTGGGGAAGAACTGGGCCTGCGCCCAGCTGGCCGCAGCTGCCCGCGGCGAGATTCTGCTCTTTAGCGACGCGGATGTGATCTGGTCTCCGGAGGCGCTGGCGGCGGTGATGCACTACCTGCAGGCCAGTCGGGCCGATATGGCCACCGTCTGGCCGACCCAGGAGACCTGCACCTGGGCCGAACGGTTGATCGTCCCGCTGATGAGCCTGGCGATCATCGGCTACCTGCCTGTCCTGGCAGTGCACCATATCCCCTTCGCCTCCCTGGCGGCGGCCAACGGTCAGTGCCTGGCCTTCCGGCGCGAGGCATACCGCCTGCTAGGCGGGCACGAGGGCGTCAAGGCTTCGGTGGTCGAGGACATCACCCTGGCCAGGCGGGCCAAGAAGATCGGGTTGCGCCTGCGGGCCGCCGACGGGGACGGGCTGGTATCCTGCCGGATGTACGCAAGCTGGTCCGCGGTTCGGGACGGCTACGCCAAGAACGTCCTGGCTGGGCACGGCAGCCTGTTCCTGCTGGCTCTGTCGACCGTTTTTCACTGGCTGATCTATCTCTTCCCCTGGCTGTGGCTGGCCATCGGCTGGTTGGCTCCGGGGTACGGCTGGCCGGCCGTGCCGCTGGCCCTGATCGCGCTGGGGGTCGGGGTGCGGAGCCTGGCCGCGGCGGTGACCCGCCAGCGCCTGGCCGACAGCCTGCTGCTTCCGGTTTCGGCGGTCCTGATGACGGTCATCGTCGGTCGGGCGGTCTGGTGGCAGTGCCGTTACGGCGCGGCGCAGTGGAAGGGCAGATGGCTCAAAGTGTGACCGAACCGGATGGAATGGGATAGGCTGGGAGACTGTTCGTGCGAGGTGTCCAATGTCTACGAAGCAGGTCGTCATCATCGGAGCGGGGCTGGGTGGATTGAGCGCTGCCATCCACCTTGCGGCGCGCGGCTGCAGGGTGATCGTCTTGGAGAAGAATGCCCGGGTGGGGGGCAAGATGGGGGAACTGCAGGCTGCAGGCTACCGTTTCGACCTGGGGCCATCCGTACTGACCATGCGCAGCGTGGTTGCGGACCTGTTCGCCACCGCCGATCGGCAGCTCTCCGACTACCTGACCCTTTTGCCGGTTGACCCCCTGACACGCTATTTCTATCCGGATGGGTCCAGGATCGATGTCCGTCGTGAATTGGCCGACCTGATCGACGCTTTGGAGGCTTTTGCGCCCGGGGATGTGGAAGGCTACCTGGCTTACCTGGCCTATGCTGCCCGCCTCCACCGCCTGACCGGCCAGGCGTTCGTCTATGGACCGCCGCCATCGCTGGCCAGCCTGGCCCAGTTCTCCCCCTTCGACCTGCTGCGGATCGACCCGCTGCGGACCATGTCCGGAGCGATCCATTCCTTTGTGCGCGATCCGCGCCTGCGCCAGCTGCTCGGGCGCTTTGCCACCTACATCGGCGCCAGCCCGTACCTGGCCCCGGCGACGCTGAATGTCATCTCGTACGTTGAACTGGCCGGTGGGGTCTGGTACCCGCAGGGCGGAATGTATGCCCTGGCGCAGGCCTACGAGCGCCTGGCGCGCGAGCTGGGCGTCGAGATCCATCTGAACACGCCGGTCCGGCGGATCGTGGTTCGGGAGGGGGCCGTACAGGGGGTCGAGGTCGAGGCGGGCGAGGTTGTGCCGGCTGCCAAGGTCATCGCCAACGTCGATGTCGCGACGGTTTACGCGGACCTGCTGCCTGGCGGGGCCGTGCCTGCCCGGGTCGTCCGACGAATCCTGGGCAGGGCGCTCTCCAGCTCGGGCTTTGTCCTGCTGCTTGGACTGAAGGGCCGCCATCCCGAATTGGCCCATCACAACATCTTTTTCAGCCGCGCATACCGGGGCGAATTTGAGGAGATCTTTTTCCACGACCGCCCGCCTACCGAGCCCACGGTCTATGTGGCGATCACCTCCAAGACGGACCGCTCACACGCTCCGCGCGGCGGCGAGAACTGGTTCGTGATGGTCAACACCCCGGCCCTCGGCTCAGGCTGGAACTGGGAGACGCGCTGTGGTGCGTATCGCAACCTGGTGCTGGCGAGGCTGGCCGGGCACGGTCTGGACGTGCGCCCGGAGATCCAGTACGAGCGCATCCTGACCCCTCTGGAGTTCGCCCAGGTCAGCGGCGCCTACCGTGGGGCATTGTATGGAGCCTCGTCCAACCAGCGCCTGGCGGCCTTCCTGCGCCCGCACAACCGTTCTCCCTACGTGGGCGGGCTGTACTTCGCCGGCGGGACGACACATCCCGGCGGCGGGGCGCCGATGGTGACGCTCTCGGGCAAGGTCGCGGCCGGAATGCTGCTGGAGGATTGGCGGAAGTAGGGTTGCGGGACGATCAGCAGGGATGCGTGCCGCCAGTGACAAGGGGTGTAGAGGTCCGCCCCGGAGGCGGGGTGGGTGACGCAGAAGATCGCCTCTGCGTTCTCCTCGGGCGGGACGCGCGGGACTTCCTCGTAGGGAAGCATCGGCTTTCAGAAAATGGATTACAATTCCTTTATGCGCATCATCCTGACCCACGAACAGGCAGATTTCGACGCCATCGCCTCGCTGCTGGGAGCCTGGCTGCTCGACGAGACGGCCTGGCCGGTCCTGCCGCGCCGGATGAACCGCAACGTGCGTTCGTACCTGGCGCTGTATGGGTCCGAACTGCCGATGATCGAGGCGCGTGACCTGCCGGCCGGGGCGATCGAGGCGGTGACGCTGGTCGATACCCAGTCGTTGATCACGCTCAAGGGGATGGGTGCGGAGACGCAGGTGCGGGTGATCGATCATCATCCGGCCCGGCCGGGACTGCCGCCGGAATGGGACCTGCGGGTCGAGGAAACTGGGGCGGCGACCACCCTGCTGGTCGAGGCGATCATCGGGTGCGGCCTGAGCCTCACCCCGATCCAGGCGACCCTGCTCCTGCTGGGGATCTATGAAGATACCGGTTCGTTGACCTATGCGCACACCTCTGCCCGGGACGCCCGGGCCGCGGCGGTCCTGCTCGAACATGGTGCGGACCTGCGCACGGCTATCAAGTTCCTCAACCCGCCGCTATCGTCCGAACAGCGTGAAGTCTACGAACGGCTGCTGACCGAGGCGGCCACCCACCAGTTCAACGGCTACCGGGTGGTGGTGGCGACCGGCGATGCCACAGGCTCCAGCGAGGAGATCTCCAGCCTGACCCACAAGCTGCGCGATGTGCTCGATCCGGATGCCCTGTTCGTGCTGGTCGAGACCGACGAAGGCATCCGCCTGGTGGCGCGTTCGACCAGTGACGGCATCGATGTCTCGGCGGTGGCGGCTCACTTCGGCGGCGGCGGTCACGACCGGGCCGCAGCAGCCCTCGTTCGCCCGGAGTCCAACGAAGGCCGGCCGGATGGTCCGCAGGCGCTGGAGGCGGTCGAAGCCGAACTGCTGCGCATCCTGCCGCGCATCGTGCGCCCGTCGATCAGCGTAGCCCAGATCATGTCCAAGCGTCCGCGCCTGCTGGCTCCCGAGACACCGGTTGGCGAGGCGGTCAAATTGATGCAGAAGTACGGCTACGAGGGCTTTCCGGTGGTGCGCGGCGAACATGTCGTCGGCCTGCTCACCCGCCGGGCCGTCGACCGGGCCGTGGCCCATAAACTCAACCTGACCGCCTCCAGCCTGATGGAGGCCGGCGAGGTGACCGTCCGCCCGGAGGACGCCCTCCAGCACCTGCAGGCAGTCATGACCGATTCGGGTTGGGGCCAGGTACCGGTGGTCGACGAGGCTGGCTGTGTGATCGGGATCGTCACACGCACCGATCTGCTCAAGACCCTGGCGCCGCGCCAGTCGGCCGCGGCCGGAACTCCCAATCTGGCTGGAAAACTTGAGCGGGCCCTGCCGCCCGACCGGTTGGCTCTGCTCAAGGCGGTCATCGAGGCTGCTGCCGGGCCGAAGACCGCCCTGTACATCGTCGGCGGATTCGTGCGCGACCTGCTGCTCGATCGTCCCAGCCTGGACTTCGACATTGTTGTCGAAGGCAATGCGATTGCCCTGGCCAAGACCCTGGCCAGGCGCTATGGCGGGCGGGTCATGACTCACGGGCGCTTCGGAACGGCCAAGTGGGATATCCAGGCGGCCGAACTCACCCCCGGGAAGGTGGGCGGCGAGTTCCTGCCGCACTACCTGGATTTCATCTCTGCCCGCCAGGAGTTCTATGAACATCCATCGGCCTTGCCAACGGTCGAACGCGGCTCGATCAAGCTCGATCTGCACCGGCGTGATTTCACCATCAACACTCTGGCCCTGCGCCTGGATGGGCGCCATTACGGCGAATTGCTCGACTACTGGGGCGGCCTGGCGGACCTGAACGCCGGGATGGTGCGCGTCCTGCACTCATTGTCCTTTGTGGATGACCCGACCCGCATGCTGCGGGCGGTGCGCTTCGAGCAGCGCTTCGGTTTCCAGGTCGAGACCCGCACCCGCCAGCTGATGGACGAGGCTCGACCCGGCCTGGAGAAGCTGTCTGGCGACCGGATCCGCCACGAACTGAACCTGATCCTGGCCGAGGAGCGGGCGGCGGCGATGCTGGCCCGCCTCGCCGACCTGGGTCTGCTGGCCCACATCCATCCTGCCCTGCCCTGGGACGAGGGTCTGCAGCGTTTGATGGAGGCCGGGCTCAAAGCGCAGGCTCCACAAGCCTGGGGCGTATTGCCGGACCTTAAGCCGATGTATCGCCGGCTGGCGATCGCCTACCTGCTGTGGCTGGGGCGACTGCCTGCTGAAGCGATCCAGTCGGTCTGCAACCGCCTGCGTCTGCCGCTGGCGCTGCGCTCGGCCCTGCTGGCAGCCCGCGACCTGCAGCAGGAGCTGCCTGCCCTGGTCGGCGCAAAACCCAGCGAGGTGTTCACCCGGCTGGAGGACGTTCCCCTGTTGGCGGCCTACACCGTCTGGCTGGATGCCCCGCCTGCGCAACGGGAAGTTCTCGACGCCTACATCGTTCGCTGGCGCACGGTTCAGCCATGCACCAGCGGGGATGACCTGAAGCGGCGCGGCCTGCCGCCCGGCCCTTCCTATCAGATGATCCTGCGCCGCCTGCGCCAGGCCCGGCTGGATGGGGAGGTTTCAACGGATGCCCAGGAGCATTCGCTCCTGGAGACATTGCTGAAGGAAAAATGATGTGAACCAGGACGAAGTCGATCCCCTCCGCTGCCCGATCTGCTCCGGGGAGGCCGAAAGGGGGTGCATCTATGCTGCCGATCATAGTGATCTCCGCTGGATCGCAGGGGAGCCGTCTTGGAAGAAGAATATCAAGGCCGCCTTCCTGGGGGGCGAACGGGTCGGGGAATATGCCGTTCCGTTCTACGGCGCGATCGCTCGTGGGATCTTCTGCCGTTCTTGCAAACGGGTCATTTTGGATGTACGTGCTCCAGAAAATCATTTTCCGGATGTGGTCGAAAAAAAATCTAAGGATGAATCATGTGAATAGGGATCTGCAATCGTACCTGGATTTTTCTGTTGCCCTTGCCTACCGGGCCGGGCGCATCACCCTGGGCTATTACCAGACTGGCCTGCGGCCCGACTTCAAACCCGATGACACCCCGGTCACTGCTGCCGACCGGGCGGCCGAGGAGTTCATCCGCGGCGAGATCGAGAAGACCTATCCGGCTCACGCCATCGTGGGTGAGGAATTCGGCGAGTCCGCTCGCGAGTCTGCTGACCATCGTTGGATCATCGACCCGATCGACGGGACCAAATCGTTCGTGCGCGGTGTGCCGCTCTATGCCGTTCTGATCGGGCTGGAGATCGACGGCCAGGTGCGGGTCGGGGCGGCCTATTATCCTGCCCTGGACGAGATGCTGTGCGCTGCCGATGGCCTGGGCTGCTGGTGGAACGGGCGCCGGGCGCGCGTCTCGACGGTCGACCAGATCGATCGGGCCCTGGTCTGTTTTACCAATCTCCGCAACATGGCCAAATTCGAGCGCGAAGACGCCTGGAACCGCATCAGCCAGGCAGTGTATGCCTGCCGCGGCTGGTCCGACGCTTACGGCTACCTGCTGGTGGCCACCGGCCGGGCGGAGGCGATGCTCGACCCGATCATGGCCGTCTGGGATTGCGGACCTTTCCCGCCGATCCTGCGCGAGGCCGGGGGCTACTTCGGAGATTGGTCCGGGGCTCGATCGCACACGGCCGGAGAAGCTCTGGCGGTCAACCAGGCCTTGTGTTCCGAGATCCTGCGCCTGATCGCCGGCGAATAGCCGGCCAGGGAGGTCGTAATGCGATTCACAGTCCCCCTTGCCTTCGCTGTTGGTTTCCTGATCCTGCTGTCTGCCTGCGGTGAGACGCCAGCCCGGCCGGAGGCCGGGCTGGACGAGGTCCCGCGCCCGTCCAACCCGGGAGGCCCGGGCGAGGCAATCAATCGGATCGGCGATCCGGCCACCGGCCAGGCGATCTACGCGGCTTACTGCCGTGTCTGTCATGGTGTCGAGGGGCGCAGCCTGATGGCCAACCCTGGGGCGACCGATGAGGTCATCCCGGGGTTGAACCCGGTCGACCCAGCCCTGTACAGCACCGACGAGCGGACCTTTGCCACCAATTTGGACCTGTACATTGAACACGGCTCGACGCCGGCTGGCTCTCCGGCTTTGATCATGCCGGCCTGGGGTGACAACGGCGCCCTCGATCCGCAGCAGATCGCAGATGTGATCGCCTATCTCATCGAATTGAATCGCTAGTGGGGGAGGATCCATTGAAGAGGCCGGGCAGCCAGATCTGGCTGCCCGGTTTTCGATTCGTTGATGTGTGCTTGCCAGGGGTTGCTGGGGGGAATCGTGATCAGGTGTCGTTCTCCGGCCCGCTTACCGGTCCTGGATCGCCCTGCAGCCTGGACCGCCTAAGGAGTATCAGAACACAGGATGGATTCCAGGTTGGTGACGGTCGAGTCTAACATCTCCGGACCGTCCTGCCTCCCATCGAACCAGTTCGTGACCACGTACTGACCGGGCGGCAGGGTCCCATTGATGCTCTGTCCGGGCGGGATCACGAAGGTCTCGGTGAAGCCGGAGCCGTTGGCATCCGGCAGGCGCTCGAAGGTCCACAGCCAGTCACTGACCGGCTGGGTGTGTGGGTCGGTGCAGTTGTTGGTCAGGACGAAGGTCAGCGGATGGGTGTTCAGCGGGCCGGTGGCCGGAGGGTGTCCTTCTGGTTCGAGGACTGCGAAAGCTTCGGGGGCGTTCTGCTTCCAGACCCCGATGTCGACGTCGTCCAGGTCGCGCGGCGGGGTCGGGGCGGCACCGGGAGCGGGGATCGAAGAGCCCTGCCCGGCGACCAGGTCCACGCTCCCGGCGTCGTTGCCCAGAGAGCAGTGCCCCTCCAGGCAGGTGACGGCCATCCCGTTTTCGGAATTGAAGCTGACCCCCATCATGCTGCCGCGCACAGAGGACAGGCCGTAATCGGTCTCCACGTCCAGTTCACCGCCCGATAGCAGGATAAAGAGCTGGCCGAAGAGCAGCCGCAGTCGGGTCTGCGGGTCGCCGCCGGCCTGCTCAAGGGCCTGCAACTGGAACAGGGTGTTGGGCCCCAGGCGGAGGATGGTGCCGTCCGGGACCAGGTCCAGGCGGGCGCGGCTGTCGTCGCCGCTCTGGGCCTGCCCGCCGATGCTCAACAGGTCACCCATGGCGGCCGGGGTGAAAGACGCTTCTTCTCCCGGGCGGGCCTGGACATCGTTGAGGATCAGGGTGAAGGCCGCCGTCCGTCCGCCGGGCGTGGCGGTGATGCTCGCTTCGGGTTGATCCGGGTCCTGGACCGGGGTGGTTGGAGCTGGCGTGGCCGGTCCGGCACAGGCAGCCAGCAGGCAGAGCAGGGTGACCAGCAAGGGTGCCATGGATGGTTTCATCGTCTTGTTCCTCCAGAAAATGGTGAACGAGCGGCGGACTCTTCTGGCATTCGCCGTGTGAGGAGCCGCCCACGATGGGGCTTCGGCTATACGGCGGTTGACGCAGTCCTCCTCCGCTTTCGGTGATCGCTCAGGGAGCAAACCTGCGCATCATGATCTCAAAGGTCAGGGCGGCCGTGCCGCTCGGTCCCTCCCGGCCTACATAAAAACTGTCGCGGGTGGAGTCGTAGCTGTTTCCACCGTTGATGCCAACGATCCAGACGATCCCGGCCCGCTCGATCTGGGTGCGGTCGTTGACCATCTGGCCTTCCGGCAGGATCAGGGTGATCGGGCGGACCCCCACCGCGTTTTCGATCTTGTCTTGCGAGAGGCTGATCTCGGTGAAGATGTAGCGCGGTGCGCTTTGCTCCATCAGGCCGAGATTGCTGTGCTGATCGGTGTGGGTCGCGATCTCCCAGCCCAGTTCGTTCAACTGGCGCAGCCGGCTGACGACCAGCGGATCGGGGTTAACCCCCTCGGTGACGATCCCCAGCACTGCCGGGTAGCCGGCCTCGAGCAGGATCTCGATCATGGCCTCAACGCTCGGGGCCATGGGATATTGCAGGGAGATATCATCGATGGTGATGATTGCCAGCCGCCCCTGTTCGATCGTGGTGATGGCGGGGTTGGCGCTGATCTCGCGGTAGGTGATCACGTGGAAGCTGTGGGCCTTGAGGATGGCGACCAGTTCCTGCAGGAAGAGGACCGAGTCGAAATTGGCGTTGCTTCTGTGCATCATGATAGTCGCCGGTGTGACCCGAAAAGGGTCTCTGGCGGTCGGGCTGGAGCTGAGGGAGGGCGTCAGGGTGAAGGTCGGTGTTGGCCGGACCGGGGTGGTGGTGGGCGTGGGAGAAGGGAGGGTCGCCGCGGGCGTCGGGAAAATGGCCTGTTCCGAAATTGCCGCAGTCTCCGGACCGGCCGCGCAGCCGGTCAAGAGGCAAAGGAAAACGAGAACGGATTGCATGGGGACCCGGGACATCAGCACCTTTGATTCTATTGTACACACTCCGGCCAAAGGCTGCAGTGCGCTCTCGTGACCAATCAGGACGGCCGATCTGCGGATTTCATCCCGACCCAGCCCAGCTCGACATCTCCCCATGGGGCGAGGCGTTCGTACAGTTCCCCTACATGCTGCATGATGTGCCGGATGCTGTAGATCTGGAGTTCCAGCTTGTCGCAGGGCAGCCAGTAGAAGCCTGACTCGGCCTGCAAATCGAGGCCATCCACCAAGATCTCCATCTGTTCCAGGCAGAATCGAAGATAGGCCAGGACCTCCTCTTTGTCGGGGATTTCCGCGCTGCCGGCCGGGGATTCCTCCAGAGAGACATACCTGGCCTGGTGTTTTTCCCACGGTACGTATTCATTCTCGGACGGATGCAGGTAGAAATGCGTGTAGAAGATGGCGTGGTAGGCGACATGCCAGAACGGGTTCTTGTAGGCGCGATCCTGCCACAGCGCTTGGGGGCATTGCTCGATCGCCTGTCTGAGCATGTCCAGGGAAGCGGCAACTTGGGATTTGAGGATCTCTTTTTCTCGCATCGTCCCTCCGAAGGGTCAGGATCTCATGATCGAAGAAAGGAATGCCCGGGCGTTTGGGTAGCGCTGGTGAGTCGCAACCACCCAGGCCTGTACGATCTGGGCGTACATGCGGGCTCGCCAGACCAGCGCCTCCCGGCCGCGGCGGTGGAATTCGCTGGATGGATGCCAGACGCCCCGCAGCGGGATGATGAGCGTGCGGGAATTCGTCCGGCTGGCGGCTACTGTCAGGGCGATCTCGAATCCATAACCCTGGGCGGCCTCGGGCGAGACGTGTTTCAGCAAGGAAGCCTGCAGGCAGCGCTGGCCGGTCAGAAAGGGGGTCAGCCAGTGGGCGCAGTCGGTGTGAATCTGGCCGCCCAGGAACAGGCCGAGGGTCATGTCAGCCTCATGTTCCAGGACCGGTTCCATCAGGCTGGAGACGTGTTCGGGGGTTAAATCTTTCAAATCGGCGTCGAGCAGGACCAGGAACTGTGCGGAGGTGACCGCACAGCCCGTCAGGACGGCCTGGCCCTTGCCGCGGTTTTGCTCGTGCCGCAGCAGGCGAACGCGCGGGTCCAGTTCTGCAGCCCGCTGCAGGACGGCGTACGTTCCATCTCTGGAGCCGTCGTCGACCAGGAGGATCTCATCCAGCCGGTCGACCTGGCGCAGGACCGCGAGTACATTGTCGACATTCTTCTCTTCATTATAAGCAGGGATGATGGCCGCAACCAGCGGCTGGTGCGGCCGGGTAGGCTTCTCTGGCATCCGCGATTCTCTCTTTCCGTTCCCAGTATAGCGCCTGCAGATGAAAAAAGGCTTAAACCAGATCGGCGCTCACTACCTCTACGGACTCACCCGGGCCTGGGTTGCAGCATGGGATTTCTCCTTTCGTGTGCGGGTGCTGGCTGGTGTGTGCTCTGTCCAGGCGCTGGCCGAAGACGTACTCGGTCTCACCCAGCCATGCAAAGCCGGTGTGGAGGCGCCAGTCGAACTGGCCCAGGAGTTGAAGACCCGGTGATGGGTAGAAGGCCACGCAGAGAGCTCATTCTGCTTCTGCGCCATGGCCGACCGGCGGCGACTCTTCTTGAACGCAAGCGCCTCCCCCGTCAAGAACAGTTTAGGGGGAGGCGAGAGAGATTACAGATTCTTTTTCTTTTCTTTTTTCAGCTTCTTCTTTTCCTTGGGATTGAGTTTGGGTTTTTTCTTGGGCTCTTTTCTGCCTTTGTCTTTGCTTCCCTTGTCGGGCATCTTCAATCCTCCTTTGATAGTAGGAAGTGATGAAAAAAGTATAGCACAAATCCGGTTCGACAGTAAAGCGCGGGCACGGCAAAATTGGTATAATTCGCCCATTCCTGTCAAACAATCGGAGCCTGAATGATCCCCAAGAAACCTACCGGTGCTGAGATCCGCCAGACCTTTCTCGATTTCTTCGTCGAGCACAAGCACACCATTGTCCCATCGGCCTCGCTCGTTCCGGGCGGAGACGCCACCCTGCTGTTCACCAATGCCGGAATGGTTCAGTTCAAGGATATCTTCCTGGGCACCGACCGGCGTCCCTACTCGCGGGCGGTCAACTCGCAGAAGTGCATGCGCGTGGCCGGCAAGCACAACGACCTGGATGACGTTGGGCGCGACGACTGGCACCACACCTTCTTTGAGATGCTCGGAAACTGGTCCTTCGGCGACTACTACAAGAAGGAGGCCATTGCCTGGTCCTGGCAGTTGCTGACCGAAGTCTGGGGCCTGCCGAAGGACCGCCTGTATGGCACCTGCTTCAAGGACGAATTGGGAAGTATCCCGACCGATGACGTGGCCGCCGAGATCTGGAAAGCCCAGCCCGGGATGGATCCAGAGCACATCCTGTTCTTCGGGCGCAAGGAGAATTTCTGGGAAATGGCCGAGACCGGCCCATGCGGCCCGTGCTCAGAGATCCACATCGATCGAGGCGAGGAGTTCTGTGACCTGAAAGACAGGCCGCATAACTGCGCCGTCAATGGGGACTGCACACGCTTCCTCGAACTGTGGAACAATGTTTTCATTCAATATAATCGCCTTGACGCTGAGACGCTCGAGCCGCTGCCGGCCACCCATGTTGACACCGGGATGGGCTTCGAGCGAATCGTCTCGGTTCTGCAGGGGGTTGACTCGAATTACAAGACCGACTTGTTCGCCGGGGCACTGGATGTCCTGTGCGGATTGACCGGTGAGAGCCTCGAGCAAGTCTATGCCAACTTCACACCTTACCGGGTCATCATGGATCATGCCCGGGCGGCAGCTTTCCTGATCGCCGACGGGGTTGTGCCCGGCAACATCGGGCGTAACTACGTCTGCCGGATGATCATTCGCCGGGCAGCGCGCTTCGGGACCAAGATTGGCCTTCAGGAGCCATTCCTGGCCCGGGTCGCCGAGGCGCTGATCGTCGAGTACGGCGACTTTTATGCCGAGCTGGTCAAGAACCGGGCTGCGATCCTCGACAGCCTGACTCGCGAGGAAGTCCGCTTCGCCCGCACGGTCGAGGCCGGGACGGCTTTTCTGGAGGGCATGCTGGACGCCCTGGAGAAGTCCGGGGGCAGGCTCCTCGATGGCGGGCGGGCCTTCGAGTTGTACGCGACCTACGGATTGCCGTTCGAGATCACGCGAGACATTGCCCGCGAACGCTCCTTGGAGGTCGACGAGCCTGGCTTCCGGGCAGCGATGGGCGAGCACCGGATCGCCTCGGGCGGCGGCAAGGCCATGGGCACCCAGGGAGGCGAGGATGCCGATTTCTACGCCGGGGTGCTGAAAGAGCTGCAGAAGACCGGCCAGATCGGGAACGACGGCGTGGCTTACAACTCCTACGAGTGGCTGCAGGTCGAGGGTCCCGTGCTGGCCCTGGCTTATGAGGGCCAATCCTTGAGCGAAGCCGGGGCCGGGGACCGGGTCGAGGTGTTGATTCCCCGCACCGGGTTCTATGTCGAATCCGGCGGTCAGGTTTCGGATGAGGGCCAGATCCGTGCCGCCGACGGCTCCTGGGAGATCGAAGTGGATGGAATGCGCAAACCGGCTGCCGGTGTCATCATCCACGCCGGCGAGGTGCTGTTCGGCCACCCCAGGGTCGGCGATATGGCCCTGGCAATTGTCGATGCGGAACGCCGCCACGACACGATGCGTAACCACACTGCCACCCATTTGATGCACAAGGCCCTGCACGTAGTCCTCGGCGAGCATGCCCGCCAGGCCGGGTCGCTGGTGGCCCCTGACCGGCTGCGCTTCGACTTCAACCATCCCGAGGCCCTCACCCTTGAGCAGCTCGAACGGATCGAGAAGATCGTCAATGATGCCATCGCTGCCGATCTGCCGGTGGCAGCGCTGGAAAAGCCGCGCGAGCAGGCCCTGGCAGAGGGCGCCATGGCGCTCTTCGGCGAGAAGTATGGCGAGACGGTCCGCACCCTGACGATCGGTGACGGTTTCTCTTATGAATTGTGCGGCGGGACGCACCTTGAGCGGACTTCCGACGTGGGCGCCTTCCTGATCACATCCGAGGGATCTGCCGCGGCCGGCGTGCGGCGTATCGAGGCCGTTACCGGGAGGGGGGCCTATGAACTGATCGCCCGCCGCAGCCGGGCCCTCAAGCAGGCCGCAGTCCTGCTCGGGGTGACCCCCGAGGGCGTGGCTGGCAAGGTTGAGACGCTGGTCGATGACCTGGCAGCAGCCCGCAAGCAGATGGTCCTGCTGCGTCAGGAGATGGCTCTGGCGGCTTTCAGCAGTCAGCTGTCTGCGGTGCCCCAGGTTGCCGGAATCCCCATCCTGACCTTGGAGATCCCGACCGTGGACGCCGACACCCTGCGTCTGCTCACGGACCGTTTCCGCCAGAAGCATCCATCCGGCGTCTGCGTGCTGGCTTCGGCGGTCGATGGCCGGCCGATCGTCATTGCCGCGGTGACCGACGACCTGATCAAGCGCGGCCTGCATGCCGGTGAACTGGTCAAACACCTTGCCGCGCCGCTGGGCGGCTCGGGCGGCGGGCGACCCAACCTGGCCCAGGCCGGCGGCAAGGATGCCGGAATGATTCCCGAGGCGCTGGCCTCGGTGGCGGGCTGGGTGGAAGAAAAGCTGAGATGAGTTTTCCGCCGGAGCGGTCGCAGCGCATCCATCCGAAAACTTGTATCAGGAGGAAAATGAAGACCTCCCTGTTCCTCGGGCTATCGATTCTGTTTGCCCTGTCGTTGGGTTCGTGCTCTGGGTTTGCTCCCCCGCCAACCGCGCCACTCCCAGCGACCGCGACCTTGCTGCCGACCGACATGCCGATCCCGTCCGCCACGCCCACCTGGACCCCGGCGCCCCCGCTCGAAACCCGGGATCCGCTGGCAGCCCTCGTCCCCGAGGGCGAACCGGCAACCGAATGGAACGGTATTCCGATCATGCCTGAAGCCATCGCCGGGGAAGGCGATGCTGCCGGCTACGTCTTCTCAATTGACGCATCCGCCGAGGACGTCCAGGATTATTACGATCGGGTGCTGGGCGGGCAGGGGTACAGTCTGCTGGCAGCTGGTCAGGGCAGCCAGGTGGGAACGGTCATGTTGATCTACATGAAGGGGGGCGAAACGGTATCGGTCTCGATCTTCTCGTACGGTGATCTCAACCTTGTCATGCTGGTCAGGTGAGCAGGCGGGCTGAAGAGCAGGAATCGGGCGGACCTCTGTCCGCCCTTGTTTTTTAAGTAGAGAAAAGTATACAGTGAGGGGATGCTGTGATTGCCATATTTATGACCACCCTCACGGGCAAATCCGCAGGAAAAAATTCCCCAGATTAAAAGCCGGATATTGGTATTTCCCCGGAGGGGCAGGGGTTGTATGATTGAGGCCAGATGGTTGGACAAGTGTTTCCACCAGGCGCATTGTTCCAGTCCGGGGACAATTGCTCGGCCTAGAACCAGAACTGACATGAAACCAAAAATAACCCTGTGCATCGTGCTGCTTGCCCTGCTGCCCCTGGTGGCCTGTTCCTCTGCCCCTCCCCTGCCGATTGTTACACCTGCCCCTTCGACAGCTTCAGCCGCAACAGCTACACCATCCACAAGCACCATCCGCTTTCCCCTCCCGACGGCCATTTCCGGTTTGCCGACCGACGACCAGCAAGCGATCGAGGCCCTTGTTCCGCAGGGGGAGCCGGCCGAAGAATGGAATGGGGTCCCGATCATGCCGGAGGCGATCGCCGGGGATGAAGATGAAACCGGGTATGTGTTTTCGATCGCCGCCACCGCCGAAGAGATCCAGCGTTTTTACGAAACGGCGCTGGGGGAATTAGGATTCACCCTGCTGGCCGTCGGCCATGGTCAGCAGGAAGGCGACCTCCTGCTGATCTTCATGAGCGGCAGCGCGACAGTGGCACTCTCGCTGGTCCCCTACCATACCCTCAACCTGGTGCTGATCGTCAGATAAACATCCGTCTCACCATTGGCACCCCGGCAGCGCCGGGGCGGAGCGCGACCTCCGTCCCGGCGCTGCGTATCATTAACATGACACTGGTGTTCTTTCTTCATAATGAGATCAATTCTTATCAAGGAGGTCCTGGGTGGACGTTGTCTTTTGGGCCGTGGTTGGGTTCTTGCTTGGGAGCATTCCGTTCTCGTTGTTGGTCGGCAGGATGGTGGCCCATCGTGACATCCGCACGGTCGCTGACGGAAATCCCGGCGGGACCAATGCACTGCGGGCTGGTGGGCTGAAGGCCGGTCTCCCGGCGATCCTGCTCGATCTCCTCAAGGGCTTTGTCCCGGTTTTCTTCGCCCGGCGTTATGGTGTTGCCGGTTGGGAGTTGGTGCCAGTCTGCCTGGCCCCGATCCTCGGGCACGCCTTCTCGCCCTTTTTGCGATTCCGCGGTGGTAAGGCCCTGGCCGCCACTGGCGGGGCCTGGCTGGGGCTGGTCGGGTGGTGGGTCTTCCCGATCTATGCCCTGCTGGCGGTCCCACTGACTCTGATCCAGAACGAGGATGCCTGGGCGGCCTGCGCGGGAATGGTGGCCCTGCTCGGCTACGCTTTCCTGTACGGTGAGCCCTGGATGGTTGTCTTTGCGGCCTTGAATTTCGTCCTGATCATCTGGACGCACCGCAGGAATCTGGTCCGCACCCCACAACTGCGTGCCTGGGTGGTCGCTCTCGTCTCGCGGAGGCGGGTGTGATCGACGCCTTGCAGCAGCATTATCTGTTCATCCTGATCTTCCTGGTCCTTGGTCTGCTAACCGCCCTGGGGAATTACCTCACCATCAAGCGCTTCGATCAATACCCCGAGGCGGAGATGTACCCTTCGGTCTCGGTCCTGGTTCCGGCCCGCAACGAAGAGGCCAACATCCAGGCCTGTGTGAGCTCGCTGCTGGGGCAGGATTATCCCGACTTTGAGGTCCTCGTGCTCGATGATCATTCCACCGATTCCACCCCGGACATCCTGGCCCGGCTGGGCCGGGCCGATGAGCGTTTGCGTGTTTTGCGGGGCGAACCCCTGCCGGACGGCTGGCTGGGCAAGCACTGGGCCTGTCACCAGCTCTACCAGTCAGCTGGCGGCGAGCTGCTGCTCTTCACCGATGCCGACACCCGCCACACCCCCGCCATGCTGCGAGCCAGTGTCTCGGCCCTGATCGCCGAACGCGCCGACCTGGTGACCGCCTTCCCGCGCGAGGAGGCCGTCAGCTGGGGCGAGCGCCTGCTGGTTCCGTTCATCAGTTTCGGGATCTTCACCTTCCTGCCGATCAGGCTCATCCAGCGCTTCCGCTGGGCGTCGGTCTCGGTGACCATCGGCCAGTTCATGCTTTTTCGCCGGAAGGTGTACGAGGCCGTCGGCGGATACGAAGCTGTGCGCAGCGAATGTGTCGACGATATCTGCCTGGGGCAGAACATCATTGCTGGCGGTTTCAACTGGCGCCTGCTGGATGGCACCGAACATGTCACCTGCCGCATGTACCGCGGCTTTTTCGATGCTGTCGATGGCTTCAGCAAGAATGTCTTCGCCGTCTTCGACTACCGCATCCTGCCCTACCTGATCGGCTTTTCGGTTGTCGGCCTGACGTTTCTCGAGCCGCCAGTGGCCTTGTTCTCGCGGTGGGCTGGATATCCCCTGACACCCTTCCCGCCCGACCTGGCAGCTGCGGCGGTGGTCCTCTCGCTGGCTCTTTGGCTGACGGCCTTCAGGCGTTTCAAGTTCCCGGCCTACCTGGCCTTCTTTTATCCGGTCTGTGTCTTTCTGTTCCTGCTGGTGGCAATACGCTCCTTCATGCAGGCCCTGCACGGTACGGCCACCTGGAAGGATCGTACCCTTGATCGTGTCGCGATGCGTTGGTTGTAGATAATCGGCGGCGCGGGCAGCCCTCCCTGCAGCCCCTGTACGTTATAATGGGGCTGTGAAGACGCACATCATCCAGTTGGACGAACTCGACGATTCGGTCTCGGTCCGCGACAAGATGTCGTGGGGCCGGGCGAAGCGTCTCCTGCTGGTCTACCCCCCCAAAGCCCGCATCCTTCCCCGGACCCTCGATCTGCTGCTGCTTAAGCGCCATGCCGTTAGCCTGGGCGCTCACCTGGCTCTGGTGACCCGCTCTCCGGCGGTTCGCCGGGCGGCGCAGGCCGTCGGGCTGCCTGTCTTCGGCGAGGCGGCCGAGGCCCAGCGCTTCCGCTGGCCAAAACCGGACCCGGGTCCGCGGGCGAGGCGCAGCGGCCCACCGCCTGACTTCCGCCGCTGGCGGGCTGACCTGCGCGAGCCGGAGTCGGCCTGGCAGGCTCAGCCCTGGGTGCGGCTGGCGATCTTCAGCACGGCGGTATTGGCGGTCCTGGTCCTGCTGCTTGTGTTTGTTCCCTCGGCCGAAGTCCGCCTTGATCTGGTGACCGAGCCCCAGAGTCTGACCCTGCATATGCGGGCCAGCCCGGAGGCGTCCACGATCAACCTGGCCGGGGTGGTCCCCTCCCGGATGGCGACGCTGGTCGTCGGGGGCAGCCGCTCGGTCGCCATCAACAGCTACAGCGACGTGCCCGACGACCCGGCTGTTGGAACAGTGGTCTTCCGCAACCTGACCTCCGAGGTGGTCGGCGTCCCGGCTGGGACGATCGTGCGCACCCCTGACGAGTCGTCCCAGCGTTTTGTCACCACCGTCGACGGAGTGCTGGAGGCCGAGGTGGGTGCGATGGTCGAGCTGCCGGTCCAGGCCCTGCGGGGCGGCACCGGTGGGAATTTGCCCGCCGATGTCCTGGTGGCGATCGAAGGCGGCCTGGGCACTGACCTGGCGGTCACCAACCCCCGTCCGATGACCGGAGGTACCGATCGCCTGACCTCGGTTCCCTCGGATGCCGACCGCGGCGAGCTGTACGCGGACCTGCTGACCGACCTGCACACCCAGGCCCTCGAGCAGTTCGAGAGCAGCCTCACTCCGGGCGATCTGATCTTTATCGATACATTCGCTGTTTCGCAGATCCTGGCCGAATCCTACACCCCCGCCGCAGGTCAGCCCGGGCGCCAGCTGACCCTGACTCTGCAGCTCGAATTCCGGGTCAACTATGCCTCCGGCGATGATCTGGCGTCGCTGGCCTTGGCCAGCCTGGATGCCGCCCTGCCGGACGGCTTCATGGGCTCCGCCGGCAGCCTGGTGCTGACCCAGATGGGCGAGCCGATCACCGGCGGCGACGGGACGACCCTGTGGCAGATGCGGGCGCGACGCGAGATCCATGCCCGGGTCGAGCCGGTCCAGGTGGCCGACCTGGTCCAGGGCCGGACGCGGCGCGGGGCGACCCGTTCGTTGCAGGAAGCCCTGGCACTGGACGCACCGCCTGAGTTCCGCCTGCGTCCGTCCTGGTGGCCGTTCCTGCCGTTGCCCCAGTTCCTGATCGGCGTCGAGTATTAATTCCTGATGCGCGTTCTCGCCGTCGACCCTGGATCCAAACGTATTGGCCTGGCGGTCTCTGACCCGACCGGGACGATCGCCAATCCGCTGGGAGTGATCGCCCACACTGCCCGGCAGGTCGACGCCGCCGCGGTGGCGGCCGCTGCCGCGGAGCAGGGGGTTGGGCTGATCGTCGTCGGGCAGGCCCGCGACGATGACGGCGTGCCGACCTTTGAGGGCCGCCGCTCGGCCCGCTTCGCGGCTGCCCTGGAGAGCCAGACCGACCTGCCGGTCATCCTGTGGGACGAGAGCTTCACCACCCGGGAGGCCCGTGCAGCGCGGATTGCCATGGGGGTCTCGCGCCGCAGGCGCCGCGGCCACCTGGATGACCTGGCCGCGACCGTTTTATTGCAATCCTTCCTTGATACGATCCCCAAGACTGGATGAAACCATGAGATTTCACAACCCCCGCCTTCCCTGGATCGTCGCCGCCGTGGTGGCCCTGTTCGTCCTGGCCGGGATCTTCTTCGCCCCCCGGCTGGCGGCCCAATCCTTTGGCACACCCGACGCGGACCTTGACGATGTCCAGCGGGTCAACTATTCGATCCGCATGCTGGTCGACTCGCATTCCCTGACGACCGCCTGCGATCCCGAGGGGCAGGAGCAGATCTTCGTCGTCCAGGAGGGCGAACCGGTCGACTCGATCGCCAGCCGCCTTGAAGCGGCGGGTATCGTCTGCGACGGCGGTGCACTGCGTGATTATCTGGTCTGGAGCGGGATGGACCGCACCATCCAGACCGGTTCGTACCGGCTCAGTCCCGCCTGGACTGGGACCCAGATCGCCCGGGCCCTGCAGGACGCCACCCCGGCCGAGGTGACCGTAGTGGTCTACCCGGGCTGGCGCTTGGAGGAGATCGCTGCCAGTCTGCCGACAACCGGCCTGGAGATCAGTCCGCAGGACTTCGTGGCAGCTGCCTCACTGCCGGTCAACCCGTCGCCATTCCTGCCGGCCGGAGCCAGCGCCGAGGGGTTTCTGGCCCCCGGTGAGTACGTTGTGCCGCGCACGGCCACCGCTGACCAACTGGTCTCGATCCTGATCCAGCAGTTCACCTTCGAGTTGAGCCCCGAGATCCAGCAGGGCTTCACCCGCAACGGGCTGGGCATCTATCAGGCCGTGATCCTGGCCTCGATCATCGAGCGTGAAACGGTCTTATATGAAGAGATGCCCACGATCGCTTCGGTGTTCTTCAACCGCCTGCGAACGGGGATGCACCTGCAGTCCGATCCGACGGTCCAGTACGCCATCGGCTTCACTGACGAGGGATGGTGGAAAAACCCACTCAGGCTGAGCGACCTGGAGATCGAGTCGCCCTACAACACCTATCTCTACCCAGGATTGCCCCCGGCGCCGATCAGCAATCCCAGTCTGGAAGCCCTGGAGGCGGTGGCCTTTCCCGAGCAGACGGATTACTATTTCTTTGTTTCGATGTGCGATGGATCGGGCTTCCATAATTTCGCCGAGACCTTTGATGAGCATTTGGAGAACCTGTGCCCCTAGAGGTTGCATCTGCAAAAGGGTATCTACATCTATACCGCCCTATCCATAAAAAAACCAACCATGTCAGGGAATCGTTCCATATCGGTCAGTAGAATCCAGCCCTATCAAACAGCTCCTGGATAGAACCAACGCCTGGCATGGCAACCTCGCGGCACCTTCCGGAATGTTGGGAGGCTCGCGCCCCTTGATTGAGCTGTTCGTCGTCCCGGGTCTGTTTGCCTTCTTATCCAAGATGAATTCCCAGGCGATGCCCGGCACCTGTTTCTCGGATGGTGAGGTCGCGCAGCCGATCGACCACGAAGTCCGCTCCGTTTTCGATGAGCATCTGGCGCGTATGGGTGGACGTGATTCCGATCACCCGCATCCCGGCCGTTTTCCCGGCCCGAACCCCGGCAGGTGCATCCTCGAGGACAACGCATTTCCTGGCCTCCAGGCCGAGCCGTTTGGCTCCGACCAGGTACGGTTCCGGCGCGGGCTTGCCTTGCCTGACATCTCCTGCGGTGACAAGGACCCTGGGGATCGGTAATCCCGATGTCGTCAACCGTGCCCTGGCCAGTTCCGGATTCCCGGAAGTGACGATCGCCCAGGCGTCCTGCGGAAGGCTGGCCAGCAGCAGAGAAGCCCCGTTGATGGCAACCACACCGGCGGTATCCACGACTTCACCGGCGTCGAACAGATCGGCCTCCTTTTTTGCATCCAGGTGTGGAGCGACCTGGCGGATCGTTTCGATCGTGCGGATGCCGTGGGCAACCCGCATGATCCTATCGATCTCGAGACCGTGCCGCCCGGCCCAATCCTTCCAATGCCGAGCAATACAACTGGTGGAATCGATCAGAACCCCGTCCAAATCGAACAAGATTGCATCACATGTGATCATGTTGGTCGTCAAGGCCTGGGCATCCCACGTGGGGAGTGAATCTTCATCTGGCGAAGGTCTGCCAACCTGCCCGTCAAGGGCTGCGGGCCGCTCATCGATCCAGGCGGTGCAGGCCAGCCTGGCGCGCCATGTCCACGGCGGCCTGATATTCGGCGGGCCTGATCGGCCGGGCAAGCCTGGGATATTGGCGGGCGTTGTAGGCCGGGCGGTACTGGTCCATCAGGTTGAGGTAGGTGTCCCTGGAGATCTCCTCGGCCAGGAAGCGGACGATCTCGCCGGTCCCGGCCAGTTGGTTGGGTAGTACCAGGTGGCGGACGAGCAGACCGCGCCGCGCCAGGCCGCGCTGGTTGCGTTGCAGGTCGCCGACCTGGCGGTGCATCTCGCGCACCGCGGCCTGGTTGACGGCCGGATAGTCGCGCCCCTTGGAATAGGAGAGGGCTGTCCGGGCGCTGGCGTACTTCATATCCGGCATGTAGATATCGACCACCCCATCGAGCAGCTGCAGTGTCGGAAGGGCGTCGTAGCCGCCGGTATTGTAGACCAGAGGAATGTGCAATCCCTTCCTGGACGCCATCAGCACAGCAGCCAGGATCGGGGCCGTCACATGGCTGGGCGAGACGAAGTTAATGTTGTGGCAGCCCAGATCCTGCAACTCGAGCATGATCGCCGCCAGCTCCTCGGCCGAAACTTCCTCGCCGGCGTCGGTCTGGCTGATGTCGTGATTCTGGCAGTACTGGCAGTGCAGATTGCAGCGGGTGAAGAAGATCGTTCCCGAGCCGTGCCAGCCGCGCAGTGGATCCTCCTCACCCAGGTGCGGGCCGTAGCTGCTGACCCTGGCCAGGGAGCCGGTCCTGCAGACCCCACGTTGGCCCTCCAGCCGGTTGACCCCGCAAGCCTGCCCACAGCCGCGGCAGTCGGCCAGGCGGGTGTGCGCTTCGGCTGCCCGGCGGGCGAGTTCACCGGAGTCGAGCCGGGACAGGTAGGCGGGGGGAAAGCTCATGGCAGGCGGTTGCTGACGTAGAGATCTGTTTCGATCACGCGGCTCAGGTCATCCGAAAAATAGTGGTGGACGAAGTATAACGTATTCCCGTCCGGACTGAGGGCCGGTTCGCCGGCGAACTGGGCGATGATCTCCTGGCAGTCATCCCAGGTATCATCGTCCTGGCGCAGGCAGCGGTAAATGGATGGGCCGGGGCGCCCGCTGCGGCCCTCGCCGTCGAACCACAGCTCGCCGCCGTCAGGGGTGACATAGGGGCGATTCTCGTTCCCCGGGCCGTTGATTGCCGCTCCCAGGTTGGCCGGTGTACCCCACCCGTTGCCGCTGGGCGTCGAGACCCACAGGTCCGAACCGCCGAATCCGCCGTCGCGCTGCGAGCCGAAGTAGAGTTCCCGACCGTCGGCGGTGATATGCAGTTCGCCGACATCATACTCGAAGTTGATCTGCGGGCCGGCGTTCTGCCAGTCGCTCCAGACCCCGTCGACGAGATGGGCGGTATACAGGTCGATCTCGCCCTGGTTGCCAACCCGCGCCGAGCAGAACCACAGCTCGTTTCCCAGAACGAATCCGCATCCGTCGAGGGCCAGTTCGCCCGGGTCGTTGAGCCAGATCCGAATCGGTTCGCCCCAGCCTTCACCCTGGCGGGGTGCCATCCAGATGCCGGTCTGACCGTCGCCGAGTTGGCGCTGGGCCGGGATGTTCGGGTCGGGGGTGAAGAAAAAATAGAGGGCCGAGCCATCGGTCGGGATGAAAGGGCTGTCCTCGACCCCGGCGGTGTTGACCGGTCCTTCCAGGGGGACGGGGGCGCTCCAGCCGGGTGCGGCCAGCGGCGGCCAGGGGTCATTGGCAGGGGTCCCCTTGACAGCGCCGGTGGGGATCGAGTCGCTTCGCGAAGGCGCGGCCGGCGCGGGGCTGATGGCCGTCCTGCAGGCCAGGACGGCCATCAGCAAGACGGTCAGTGGCAGGAGAATCGCTTTCTGGGACGTGTTCCGGGTGACAGCCATCGCCTGTCTGGCAGGAGACGTCCGGCCGGTGGGTTCCGGCATGGGGTGCGGCTGGCTCAGGAGTCTTCCGCGACGGGCTTGGGTTTGCGCTGGAACAGGACCAGGAGCACCGCGCCGAGGGCGGTGATCAGCACGAAGGGTGTGAACAGGTACCAGCCGATGGCCGGGGTCAGGGCAGCCAGGACGAGCAGCAGCCCGCCGCGCAGGTCGCCCAGGAAGAGGCTCCTGGCGGCCCCGATGCGCGTCCCGGCCAGGCGGACGAAGCCGGCCAGTCCGGTCAGGGTGAAGAGGGTCAGAACCAGGGCAATCAACATGCCCAGGAAGCCAAGGATGCTGCCCAGGACTGGGGCGCCGACCGCCTCGCTGAGGTTGAGCAGGATAGCGGCTAGGGCCAGAAAGAAGACCGCGTTCACCAGCCCGACCAGGAAGGCGCGTCCCAGCGAGGCTTCCAGAGCGGCCTGCGTCCGGGCGGTGGGTCCGGGCAGGATCAGGCCCAGGGCGGCCAGCAGCGCGATCAGGCTGATGCCGGCTGCGGTCAATCCGAAGATCAAGGCGAGAATTTCCATTATGTGTCTCCTCGGGAACGATTGGTTTGCAGGTGCAGATTAGGGTATCCCGCCGGATGGGGATCCCTACGGTGTCGCGCTCTGCGCAGCGCGGAAACTGTCCCAGACGGCCAGGGCCGGCTTGGGCGTGCCATCGAACAGGCGCAGGCCGACATGGGCGAACATTCCCAGGGTATATAGGTCCTGGCCGTGGCCCTCCTGTTCGAGGATCGGGGCGTAGGAGTCCAGGTTGAAATCAGAGAGCAGCAGGTAGATCCAGAAGTCCAGCCGTTCGCCGATCTGAGCATGGACCGCCTCCAGGTAGGCAACCTGGTCGTCCGGCGAGCCGGGGCCAAAGCCCACCGGCCGGGTGGTGTAGCCGCCCTCGGCTACCGCCAGCGGCCTGTCGGTCTGCCAGACCAGACGGGTGTAGTAGTCGGCCGGGATGTCGGCGCTTGACGCGAAGGCGACGAAGGGATAGGAGGAGATCGCCCAGACATCCAGGCGCGGTTCGAAGGCCTCCATCTGGTGCCAGTTGACCTCAAAGCGTTCTCCCTGGGCGACCTGCGGGAAGAGGTTGTTCATCTCTTCCCACTGGAAGGTGACGAAGATCTGGGTCTCGGGCGCTTCGGCCTTGACCAGTGCATAGACCTCGTTGTACAGGCTGATGAAATGCGAATAGTCATCGGGGTGGGTATCCATATAGGTATTGATCTCGGAGGCCAGTCCCAGGTAGCGCGGGTGGAAGCTGCGCACGATCCGCAGCGTGAAGTTGGTGAAGGCCGCCCGCACATCGGGGTTGGCGAAGCTGGCCTCCCAGCCGGATGGCAGGTTGTAGAATTCCATCCGGTTCAGGCCATTGAGCGGATCAACGACAAAGACCAGCTCCAGACCGTTCTGGCCGGCCAGGAGATACTGGTTGGCGATGTCGGTGATCCTTTCGGACTCGATCTCGGCGCCGTCGACGAATTGCTCCCAGGGGATGTTCTGCTGCAGCAGGACAACGTCGGCGTGCTCACCCATGGCGGCGTATGTGTCGAAGACGCTTTGCAGGCTGGCCTCGGGCGGAGAGGGGAAGAAGCCATAGGCCGTGCGTCCGGTATCAAAGATCGAATGCTCAGGCGTGGCGTAGGGCGGCGGCGTGCCCTCAGCGCAGGCCAGCGTCGTCAGGATCAGGACCAGCAGGATCGCACTCAGTCGAGGCATCATCTCCGGCCTCCCGACCACCGGCGCGCCAGGCTGAGGTTGCCCAAGAGGCATGCCAGCCCGGCGACAGCAAGCAGGACAGCCCAGACGGCACTCTCGGGCTGAAGGGCGACTCGGGACAGGTCCAGGCGCGGAATCTCCGCCAGCCCCATGAGACGGGTGAAAAGATCTGCCTGCCAGGCCTGCAGGCCGCTCCAGACCTGCTCCAACATCAGAGGAGGAGGCGATGCGGCGATGCGCATGGATCTCCAGGAGCTCAGCCCTGCGCCGGATGCGGAAAGCCAGACGGCTGCGATCAGGGCCAGGCCGGCCTGGGCGATCAGGATCAGGCCCCCGTCCGGGCGGAGGCGGCCTGGTGAGGGCAGGTGCTCGTGCAGTACTGGGAACAGGTCATGCTCCAGGGCCTCTTCGGGCACTTTTCCCAGCAGGCGGAAGACCCGTTGTAGATCGACCAACGCCGCGCCGCATTCCGGGCAGGAGTCCAGGTGGGCCTGGGCGGTCGCCTGATCTGCCGGGGAGAGGACCTGGTCGAGATATTCGTTTAGCTGGCTTTCGGTCAGATGGTTCATGGTTGGATGGGTGGAAAGTGAATCGCGGGATGATCTGGAAAGAGCAGCCCGAGGACGAGTGCCCAGGGGACGGCAAAGACAAAGGGGAGCAGGACGGCCAGCGGGGCGAGGAACCAGCGCGCCGGGCGGGCGCCGCGTTCGGCGGGGACCGAAAAAGCCGGCAGGTAGACCATCAGTCCGTAGACGAAGATCCACACGGCGAACTCGGTGAGATGCCCCCAGCCGAAGGTCCAGGCTTCGGCCAGCAGGCCGCTGAACCCGAAGAACAGGAAGACCCAGAATGGGCTGAAATCCCACCTGTGCAGCAGCCCGACCCAGGCGATGAACATCGGCACAAAGACGATCACACTGTGGAACAGGATCACGTCCAGGTAGTTCGTCGAGGCGGTGATGTAGACCTCGCCGACGGCCGCGCCGAACAGGTCTGCCTGGTTGGTGATCAGGGTGGTGATGGCTTCTTCCAGCATGGCCAGCAGGATGCAGAACAGGACGAACTTGACCTGCCAGGCCAGGCGGATGCGGCCGATGGCCAGGCGGATCGGCTTACGCAGCAGGACCATCAGCGCTCCACCGAGGACGATCCACAGGAGGATCAGCGCTCTGCTCATCCCGACCATGGCGTGCAGGATGCGCTCTCCGGCTGTGACAGAGTAGATCACGGTGGTGGTTGTGACCAGGGAGAGAATGAGCAGGGAGACAAAGGTGATCTTGAGAGCGTTCTTCATGGTCTTTGTGGTGGCAGTTCTTTCAGCTTTTCGGCCAGCAGCCTGCGGGCTCGAAAGAGGTCCGACTTGACATCGCTCAACGGGCGGGCGAGGACCTCGGCCATTTCGGCGTAGCTCAGTTCCTGGAAGTGGCGCAATTCGATGGCAGCCTGGAAACGGGGTGGCAGGGACAGGATCGCGCTGGCGATCTGGCGGCTGCGTTCCCGGGACACGACCTCGGCCTCGGGGTCGGGGCTGACTGGAGGGCTCAGTGCCGGTTGGTTATCCTGGCCTTCCAGGACCTCCTCGTCCAGATTCATCAATGGGCGTCTCGCTTCCAGGCGGTTCAGGCAGACGTTCACGGCGATCTTTTTCAGCCAGGGAGCAGGCGGACGCTGCGGGTCGTAGCCTGCCAGGAGGCGGTAGGCCCGCAGGAAGGTCTCTTGCGCGGCGTCCTCGGCCTCCTGACGGTCGCCGAGCATGCGCCAGGCGACGTTGAACACCCCGGTCTGGCAGCAGCGTACCAGTTCTCCGAAGGCGTCACGATCGCCGCGAGCGGCGCGTCGGGCCAGGGCGTGTTCGTCCATGTTCTGTAAGACTATACCGGGGAAGGCGGAAATTTGTTGCAGGGCATGAAAAAAGAAACCGACCGCCGCGGGCGGCAGCGGTCAGAGAAATGGTCAATTCTTGGGGGCTGGTAGAGGCAGGCCGTCTTCGTCCAATCGGATGAGGTAGGAGCCGATCCAGGCCGCCAGGCCGAGCGCGCCCAGGATCAGGCCGGCGGCGACGATGCTCTCGAGCAGGCTGTGGATGATGTGCCCGGCGAGGTCGTACCCCAGGTTGATCAACCCCAGCGAGAGGTACGGCGGTATGCTCCCCGAGATCAGACTGAGCCAGGCCTCCTCGAAAATCGCTGCCATCATGGCTGCGAAGGCCACCGAAGTCAAGCCGGAGAAGAACAGCGGAATACCCCACCAGCGCATCCAGCCTTTTAGGGTTCGCACGACGAGCAGGGTGATCAGCAGCAGGAAGAACAGCACGAGGTCGGGACTCAGGCGCATACCGATGCGGATGATGCGGAAGCCAGCCCCGGGCTGTTGCTGCGCATCGACCCGGGCCTGCCCGGGTTCGACGAAGGATTGCGGGTGGAGCAGGACCGTCTGGGCGTTGATCCCGTCGGCCGCCTCCTGCAATTGCCGCTGCAGGATCGGGATCATGCGGCGGAGAACATCTTCGGGAGGTTGACACAGGTCGGTGTGGCCGCCCTGGCCGGCGATCATGCGCTCGATCTCTTCCAGCTGGCGGGCATCACAGGGCGGCTGGGCCTGGATGATCTGCAGCAGGGCGTTCAGGCCTTTCTCCCCGGCGATCCTTTCCTTCAGATCGGCCAGCGAGATGACCACGGTATCGCGTTGCCCGTTCAGGTAGGCAAAGGTCTGGTCGAGAACGTTTTCGGCCATACCCTGCAGTTCTTCGGGCGGGACGATCTCGACAGTGATCTGTTCCCAGTCGCCCACGGTCAGGTTCTGCAGGTATTCGGGCGACCCGCCGATCTGGACACCGTATCCAGCGCTCTCGTAGCAGCGGATGATCTGGTCAACCTCCTGGTCGGATGCCGGGCGTTGCTCGTTGTAGATGGCATTGTAGGCTTCTTCGCCAAGACTACCCCGGGCGCAATCCAGGACTTCGCCCGGTGCTGCGGGGAGCATATTCTCACCCGGTGCGAAACTGACCCGCCGGGTGGCCAGCCCGGTGGGGTACTGCTGCATGCAGGGCTGGATCAACTGCAATTCCGAGGCAGTTGGGCGGGCTGTCCCGCTGGCCAGGGCGAGGTAGCGATCCTCGCCCAGGGTCCGTTCGACACAGGCGTGGAATTCCGGGACGGCGCTTTCGCATAGCAGTGGATTCTCGGCGCAGGGGTCGTAGCTCATGCTCATGACCATTTGCTCGGCGACGATGCGCGGCATGCGGGTGTAGACCTGCTGTTCGGAGAGCGCCTCCTTGTATATTTGCGGGTCGAGCAGCCGGCGGTCGACGGCGGTCAGGAACAGGGCCGTGAGCGTCAGGATGACGAATACGATTGCGAAAATCACAGCGAAGAATCTTGCGATCACGGCAAAGAGCTTGCGCATCTCTACTCCTTATAACGATGTGTCCATAGCATACCGGTTTTTTTACGCTTTGACAACCCCTGCATGGACACCGGGCTTCCAGGCGGGCCTGCTGCTATTGCTTATCTGCGATCTCGATGTAATCGAGTGTCACGGTATTTTCGATGGCACCGCCCAGGTGGGTGATCAATTCGCTGACCAGCTCTGCTTTGCGGCGAGCATCCTCGCGGCTCCAGGTGCGGCTCTTGATCTCGAGAAAAATACCCATTGGCGGCTGGCGGACCTCGTCCAGGTTGACGTAGAACTCGGTGTCCTTGTAGCGCACCAGCCACCGGTGGCGTTCTTTGTCGATCTGTACCTGGGCTGCCGGCTTGAAATATTCACGGTAGAAGCGCAGGCTGTTGGTGGCTGGGGCCAGGTAGCGGCTGCGCGACAGCAGGACATCGTGGCCGAAGTCGCCCTCGCGGGCCAGGCCGAGCAGTGTCAACCGGCCGCGTACCCCGGTGATCTCACCTTTCTCGTCCACGTTTTCGTCCTCGCGGAAACGCAGGCGCCCCTGCGACGGGTCGTCGAAGGAAAAGTAGACGTCGTGCTGGTGATAGTGCTTCTTGCGGAGGATCTCCACGTCGGGCTGTTCGATGGCGGCAATGACCGGAGCCGGGTCGTCCAGTTTGACCTTGACCTGAACTTCGAAGGATTCCTCCTCGCTGGAGCCGCCCAGAGCGATCAGCTTGGAGAACACGGACTGCTCGCGCGCGACCAGGAAGAGATCGATCCGGCGGGCGTAGTCCTGGGCAGCCTGCAGCAGGGCGGCTTCGTCCAGGGTCAGGAGCTGACGGTCCTGCATCAGCCATTTTCCGTTGACCATCACATCGGTCACATCGGTGGCGTGCCCGGCGTAGACGATCTGCGAATAGACATTGTCGCCGTTGCGGCGGAAATGAGGCGAATTGTGCAGCGAGTGGATGTCGACCAGGATCAGGTCGGCACGCTTGCCCGGCTCGAGCGTACCGGTCAGGTTGCCGAGGTGCAGCGCCCGGGCCCCCAGGCGGGTGGCCATCGCCAGCGCCTGGGGGGCGGGCAGGGCAGTCGGGTCGTTGCTGACGGTCTTGGCCAGAAAGGCTGCCAGGCGGACTTCTTCGAACATGTCCAGGTCGTTGTTGGAGGCCGTCCCATCGGTCCCGATTCCGACGTTCAGGCCGGTATCGAGCATGCGCTGGACCTGGGCGAAGCCGGAGGCCAGCTTGAGGTTGGAGGACGGGTTGTGGGCCACACCGGCGCGAGCATGTACCAGGGTGCGCATTTCGCCCTCGTCGATGTGGACGCAGTGGGCAGCCAGCACCTTGGCGTCGAACAGGCCCTGCTTCTTGATGTAAGGCACCACCGGCATGCCGTTCTCCCGGCGCATGTTCTCGACTTCCAGGGCGGTCTCGGCGATATGGATGTGCAGCGGGACATCAAACTCGGCCGCCAGGGCGGCGCTCTGGCGCAGGATCTCGGGGGTGCAGGTGTAGGGGGCGTGCGGGGCCACCGCCGGCTCGATCAGGGCGTGTCCCTTCCAGCGCTGGATGAAATCGCGGGCGGCAGCCAGGGAGTCCTCGAAGGCCGGGGCGTCGGGGGACGGGAACTTGAGCACCGTCTGTCCGCAGACGGCCCGCAGGCCGGCCTCTCTGGTAGCCCGAGCCACATCCTCTTCGAAGAAGTACATGTCGGCGAAGCAGGTCACGCCCGAGCGGATCAGTTCGGCGCAGGCCAGCAGGGTCCCCAGGCGGACGAAATCGGGCGAGACGAACTCGCGCTCGACCGGCCAGATGTAGCCCTGCAGCCAGACGTCCAGGCGCAGGTCGTCCGCCAGGCCGCGCATCAGGGTCATCGGGACATGGGTGTGGGCATTGACCAGGCCAGGCATGAGCACTTTGCCTTTGCAATCCACCTCCTGGGCAGCCTGCCAGGCTGCCCGGACCTCGGGCTCGGGGCCCACGGCGAGCAGGGTATCGCCTGCGACTGCCACGGCGCCCTGTTCGTACTGGTGCATTGCCTGGTCCATGGTCAGGACGAAGGCGTTGTGGAAAAGGAAGTCAGCCGGTTTGGGTGTCATGGTACCTCCCTTGTCATCGTCTCCAGATCAGAAAGGTGCGCAGGACGCGCAGGTTGATCTCGAAATCGGTATCGGTATGGTTGGTCAGTTCGATGTCGATGGCGGCGATCCGGCGTGAGGCTGCCCAGTCGGTCAGGTCGCCGGTGATGTTGCAGCCGGTGTCGATCGGCGGCCAGGGGTAATCGGTCACATCTGCCACCGCCTCAGCCAGGCGGACCGATGGGCCATACGTATTCCCGCCGGCGAAAATCCCCAGGGCGGCACTATGATAGGAGATCAGGGCGTCGATGTTTGTAAATTGAATGAAGAACAGCAGGGTGGAAGTCTCCGGCTCGGAGGCCGGGTAATCCCCGGCCGTGACCGGGGTCCGCACCCAGCAGCCGTAGCGATCCCATTCGGCGTGCCAGTCGTAGGGCCAGTTGCGGTTGAGGTCCACGCCGTTGGCATTGGCACGCCCGTTGGGCCCATGCTCGCGAGCCTCTCCATCCGGATTCAGGTTGGGTACGATATACAGGGTGATATGGTCTGGGATGGTGTTAGGATGGGCCGTAATGTGTTCGATCAGTTCGTAGGCCAGCAGGATGGTGTTGTATTCCCCGCCGCCGTGGATCCCGGCCACGATCAAGCGGTGGGTCGGTCCAGTGCCGAAGCGATAGACCTCGATTGGCCGGCCTTCGACCGAGTGCCCGATGACGGTCGGCCCATCCATGAATGGCACGGCGGTGGGGGTGGGGGGGAGGTACGGCGTGAATGTCGGCGGCAGGGTGAAGGTCGGGATCGGCGTTGCGGTTGCCGTCGGGGCGGGCGTGTC
>JAFGSI010000017.1 GCA_016934715.1 Anaerolineales bacterium | reverse complement strand
GGTCATCAACTGGGTGTTGATCGAACGCTGCAGGGTCTGGACGATGGAGTGGTTGACCAGGGTCTCGAAGTCCAGGCGGCGCAGGATGGTGCTGTTCTCGCGGATCCGGTCGAAGACGACGATCTTGTCCTGGACCGAGAAGCCGATCACGGTCAGCAAGGCCGTCAGGAACAGGGCATCCATCTGCCAGCCGAAGACCAGTGAGCCGAGTGCCACCAGGCTGAAGACGATCGCCACATCATGGATCATGGCGATGATGGCGCAGACGCCGTAGCGGAAGGCGTGCGGGATGCCGCGGAAGGCCCAGGTGATGTAGAGCACCACCGCCAGGGCGGCAAACCCGACCGCCAGGGCAGCCCGCGAGGTCACCTGCTCACCGATCGAGGCGCCGACGCTGTCGTACCGGATCACGGTCACCTGGTCATCGAACTCGGCCTGCATGGCCTCCAGGATCTCCTGGCGTTCGGCTTCGTCGACGAAGGAGGAGCGGATCAGGTAGGTGCCGTTCTCGGTGGTGGTCGCCTGGGCGTCGTCCACGTTCATCCTTTCGTACAGGGTGACGATATCGCCGGGGCGCGGCGCGCTCGTGGCGAACTGGACTTCGAACAGGCTGCCACCGGTGAAGTCAATCGACAGGGGCAGGGTATGGTTGATCGCCTGGGTGACCAGGACGGCCAGGCCGGGCAGGATCAGCAACAGGGACACGACGAAGAAGAGATAGCGTTTACCGAGGATGTTCATACCGGGCTCCTCTTAGATGCCAAACCATCTGGCGAAGTTCTTGATCTTGAACCACTGCAGCGTCAGGGCCAGCAGGTTGCGGGTGACGAACAGGGCTGTGAACAGGCTGATGGCTACGCCGATCAGCAGGGTGATCGAAAAGCCCTTGACGATCGTGGCGCCGAAGGTGCTGCCGAACCAGAACAGGATCAGGGAAGTGATGATCGTGGCGATGTTGGCATCCCGGATCGATGACCAGGCCCGCTTCCAGCCCTTGTCCACGGCGGTCGCCAGGTTCATGCCGCTGCGCAGTTCTTCCTTGATGCGCTCGAAGACCAGGATGTTGGCGTCCAGGGCCGAGCCGGTGCTCAACAGGAATCCGGCGATCCCGGCCAGGGTCAGGGTGACGTGAAAGTACTTGAACACGGCAAAGGCCAGGGCGGCATAAAACAGGATGGCGATGTCGGCGACGATGCCGGGCAGGCGGTAGTACAGGCCCATGAACAATATCACGATGATCATGCCGATCAACCCGGCGACCAGGCTCTTCTGCAGCGAATCTTCACCCAGCGTCGGGCCGATGATGCGGGTCTCGACGATCGTCAGCGGGATCGGCAGCGAACCGTAGCGCAGCTGGACCGCCAGGGCGTTGGCGCTCTCGCGGGTGAAGCTGCCCTGGATGATTCCCTGTCCGCCGGTGATCGGCTCGTTGATCCCCGGGGAGGAGATGACCTGCCCGTCGAGCACGATGCCCAGATATTCACCGACATGTTGGGTGGTGTGGCTGGCGAAGATGTCGGCGCCGTCGGCGGTCAGCTCGAAGGCGATGAAGATGACGTTGGTCGTCGGGTCGGCCTGCACCTGCACGGTTCGCAAGGCACTCCCGGTCATGACGGTGTGATACACCACCTGGCCCTGCTCGGGGTTCTCGGGCGTCCCGGCGAAATCGGTCAGGACGGGGGTCCCTTCGGGCATGGAGGTGGTGCCGAAATCGACGAATTCGAGCAGGCCGGTCTGCTGGATGGTGTCCAGCACGGAGGAAGAGTCCTGCACACCGGGGAATTCACCGACGATCCGCCGGTCTCCGGCGACCGTGATCTGGTTCTCGGCCACTCCCAGTGCGTTGGTGCGGTTCTCGAGGATCGTGCGGGCGACTTCCATTTGGTCGGCGCTGATCTCGGCGTTTGCCGGCAGGTCGGCTTCCATCACGACCTGCAGACCGCCGCGCAGGTCCAGGCCCAGGCGCGGGCTGACGTCGCGGTCAACCAGGGTCTCCCCCGGCCGGAATGGGTTGGGGATGACCAGCCGGTTGCTCACGTCCACCCAGACGATCAGGGCCAGGAGGAGGAGAATGATAAGCAGTCGGGTATGCAGTTTACGTGCCATGCGGATCGTCTCCGTTCGCAAAAAATACCAGCCGGGGGCTGGGGCGGGGCTGATTATACTACCGCCGGGGGGGAGTGGCTAGGGCAGGCTTTCGCCGTTGCCGCCCCTGGTCTCCAGGAAGGCCAGCACCTGCGCCAGAACCGCCTCGCGTTCCAGCGGGTCGGTGTCCAGGTACAGGTCGGCGTGCTGCCGGGCGTGACTCAGGCGGCGCTGCTGTTCCTGCCAGTCTTCGGCGTCCCAATCCAGGCGGCGGCGCGTCCGGCTGACCGGGTGGGAAACATCCAGGAAGATGAGCAGGTCGGGGTTGGTCAGGCGCTGCCACATGTCCGGGACGTAGGAGTGTTCCTGGGCGATGTGGCGCACGTCGTACCCGTGTTGCTTCAACCCTTTGATCAGCGTCGATTTCCCCGCCGTGCACGGTCCGACGACCCCGACCACCTTCGCCGATCTGGTCATCGTCTGCCCCGTTCAGTCATTATCGTGTATGAAGCGGTTCAGCTGGTCGGGCCCGCCCAGCACGACCAGGACGTCACCGGGGGCCAGGGTGCGGCTGGCGCCGGGGTGCATGTCGGACTCGTCTTCGTGCTTGAGCAGCACCACGCTGAGGTCATACTTCTGTTCGACCATGCCAACCTCCAGCCCGTCCAGGCCGGCTCCGCCGGTCACGCCCAGGCGGGCCAGGCTGAGCAGTTGTCCCTCGACCGTGATCGGGCGGGTGACATCGGCCCCGGCGGCCGCGGCGGCGAAAGCCGGGGCGGCCATCCCGGTGGCGCTCAGGGCGATGAAGCCGAACTGCTTGTGCAGGGCCTGGGCGAAGTCGTCGTCGAAGATGCGGATCACGACCTGGATCCCCGGGTTCAGGCTGCGGGCCTTGACCGCCACCTGCAGGTTGCGGGCGTCGTTCTGCGTACAAAGAACGATGGTCCGGGCCCGCTCGATGCCGGCCGCCTCCAGCAGATCCTGGCGGGTGGCATCCCCCTCGATGACCGGGATGCCCAGGCCCTGGACTGCCGCGAAGGTTTCGGCGCTGTGGTTCAGCTCGATGACGGCGAGGCGGGTGCCCATCCTGTGCAGCTGCTGGACGACCCGGAACCCCAGGTGTCCCAGCCCGACCAGGATGGCGTGTTTGTTGAGGGTCGAAGCGACGGCCATTTCCCACTCCTTGCTGCGCGCCCGGCGGTTGAAGACCATGACCCCGAAGTCGGCCAGTCCCAGGGCCAGGCAGACCAGGCCGATCACCGGCATCAGGAAATAAAAGACCTGCAGGACCGGGCGGTGGGGGAATTCCCCGTTGCCCTGCAGGAAGGCCAGGGTCAGCATGAGATAGATGGATTCAGGCAGGCTGTCGAGCGGTTCGCCGACCAGCCTGGATGCGTAGTCATAGGCGAGTCCCAGCCCGAGGATGGCTCCGAGGAAGATGAACAGCGGCAGGCGGAATTCCCCCAGCAGGATCAGGATCTCGCGCCAGCCGATGCGCCACTTCCTCAGGATCGACCTCATTGCGCTTCCCCGGCCCCGAGTGGCAGCCGGACCATCATCCGCCGTACGCTGTCCCCGCTTCGTTTCAGCACCCTGAGCACCACCACGCTGATATCGTCGACCGGCCGTCCATCGTCCAGCCGGACGGCTTCGTCCAGCAGGGCATCGGCGATGGCTTGCGGGGAAGGGTCCTGGTCTTCGAGCATGGCCTGCAGCGAGATGCAGACATCCATCGGGCGGCTGTTGCGCTCCCCGGCGTGGACCAGCCCGTCGGTGTAGACCACCACCGTCAGGCCCGGCTCGAGCGGGATCTCGCTGATCACCGGGCGGACGTTGCGCGAGACCCCCAGAGGGGATGAGTCGGTCTCGATGCAATCGATCTGCTCGTGGCGGGCGATGAAGAAGGGGGCCGGGTTGTTGCGGGTCAGGACAAGTGTCTTGGTTTGCAGGTCGACCGAGACGATGTTGAGGGTCGAGATGACCTTGCCCTGTTTGTCGGTGAAGAGCGAGTCGGAGGCTGCCCGGGCGGCTGCGCCGTCGCGCACCCCCTCGGCCAGCAGGGCGATCACCTTGCGCACGATCAGCATCGAGACGGCCTTGGCACCCCGGCCGGACGTCTGCCCGTCGGCCAGCACGACCGACACTCCGCCGTTGGGCCGTTCAACGACTTCCAGCGTATCCCCGCTTTCGGAGACGGCATACTTGCTCGTTTTGGCGACAGCAATCTGGACTTCCATGGGCCTATTTTACCAAAAAGCGCCGTAAAGCCCCACGCTTACGCGGTGGGGATCTAAGGCGCTTTTTGGGAAGCTCTCTGGCTTGCGGGGCGTGGGAGGCGCTCCCTTCCTCTGCCCTGGCACATGCAGGGGCGCTGCCCTGTGGGAGGGAACGCCTCCGATCCTGGTTGGGTGGCCTGGATGACCGGGATGGCGTTGCCCGCAGTCCGCTCGAGCCAGCATTGGAACGCGAAGCCAGGGGCCCGGCAGCGCTCCTGGGCCGCTGGCAGCTCTCCGGGTCCGAGGCCCCGTTCCAGGATGCGCCCACCTGCGATGGGTTCCGGGCTCGTCAGTTCTTGCGGGCGACCAGGACCAGCACCTGGCTGCCGGGGAACTCGACGAACTCGCTTGCGACCTCGAAGCCGGCGGCGACGAAGCGCGCCTCGACGATGGGACGCAGGGTCCGCACGGCGGTCGCCTGCCCGGTCACCCGGAACAGCCAGGCGGCCAGGCGTTCGAGGACGCCTGTTCCGGTGATCCAGGCGGCCGGAATGACGACCAGTCGTCCGCCCGGGGCGAGCAGGCGCCGGACCTCGGCCAGGGTCGCCGGGTCGAAAATATACTCGGACGGGAAGGTGGCCACGACGCTCTGGAAGGCCCCGTCCCGGAAAGGCGCGAATTGCGCGTAGCCACGAAGAAGGCGGGGAGTCTGACCCTGGGCGCGCAGGCGCCGGGCTGCCTGACGCAACATCTGGGGCGATCGATCCAGGCCGAAGGGCTGCAGACCAGCTGTCTGCATGACGCCCTGCAGGTGCCCGGGGCCGAAACCCAGTTCGAGGGTACGTGGCCCCTCGAGGAATTCCAGGGCCGTCAGGACCCAGCGCTGCCAACGCCCGAGTGAGACCGTCGCGGCGACGACGTCATATGTCCAGGCGAACTGGTGGTAGAGCAGGTGGAAGATCGGGCGGAGCAGGAGCAGGATCAGCCGCATGCGTTAATCTTACACTAAAAAGAAAGTTTTCCAGGGGTTGCCTTCGGAAGTCTTGTGGTCGATTTGATCCTGCCACCTTCGAGGGTGATCTTTTCCTGCGCAAGCCGGCGCACCTCCTGGGGGTTGTGCGAACTGAAGATCACGGTGGTGTGCGTGCGCGGCAGGAGCTCGCCCAGGTCGGCCAACAGGGCCTGGTGGGCGGCCCGGTCAAGGGACTGGAAGGGTTCGTCCAGCAGAAGCAGTTCGGGCTCCAGCACGAAGGCCCGGGCCAGCGCGATCCGGCGGGCCTCCCCTCCCGAGAGCTGTGTCGCCCGGCGGTGGCGCAGGTGTGCGACGCCCAACCGCTCGAGCCATGCATCGACCCTTGGGGCGATCTCTTTTTTCGCCAGGCCGCGGAAGCGCAGGCCGACCGCCACGTTGTTGAAGACGCTCCGGTCGAGGGGCAGGGCCTCCTGCATCACCAGTCCGATCCGGCGGCGGTAGTCCCTGTCTTTGCCATTCACCAGGGGCTGGCCGGCGAAGGTGATCGCACCGCGCACCGGTTTGAGCAGGCGTGCCAGGACCAGCAGCAAGGTTGTCTTGCCGGCCCCGTTCGCCCCGACCAGGGCGGTCACTGTCCCGCGCGGGATCAAAAGGTGTTCGATCTCCAGGACCGGGATCCGGCCGCGCTGGACCAGCAGGTCGCGGATTTCGATCAGGGTGCTCATTTTTTACTCCGTTGCTGGATCCAGGTCAGGGTGTAGTTGACCAGGAAGGTGATCACCAGGAGCAGGGCCCCGAGGGCCATGGCGCGCTCAAATTCGCCCTTGCTGGTCTCAAGCACGATGGCGGTGGTCAGGACCCGGGTCTGGTGGCGGATGTTGCCGCCAACCATCATCACGGCCCCGACCTCTGAGATCACCGAACCAAAGCCGGCCATCAGGGCTGCCAGCAGGGGCAGGCGCGCTTCCCGCCACAGGGACAGGATCATCTGGGCCGGCGAGGCGCCCAGCCCGAGCAGCTGCTGGCTCAGGCGCGGGTCGAGCGCCTGCAGGGCGGCGGCGGTCAACCCGGTGACGACCGGGGCGGCGATGACCGTCTGGGCGATGACGATCGCCCAGGGTGTATAGATCAGGCGCAGGCCGCCGAGCGGACCGGAGCGCCACAACAGGATGGCGATCACCAGCCCGGCCACGACCGGCGGAAGGCCCATCCCGGTATTGATCAGGCTGAGCAGGAATCCCCGCCCCGGGAAGCGCCCCAGCCCGAGCAGGGTTCCCAACGGCAGGCCGATCAGCAGGCTGATGGCGGTCGCCAGCCCGGAGACCTGCAGCGAGAGCAGGGTGATTTCGAACAGTTCGGATATTTCCATGGTGGCTGGAGAGGAACACACCGGCGGGGCTTTGCTCCGCCGGTGCCGGTCGAACCCTAAAGGCCGAGATCGGCGTCGGTCTTGTCGGCGTCGGGGATGAAGAGCGGCTGCCCGAACTCCTGCGTCCCGAATGCAGCGATGATCGCCTGTCCCTCTTGCGCGGTGAGGTAATCAGCGAAGGCGAGCGCCCCGGCGTGGTTGACCTCCGGCCACAGGTCCGGGTTGACGACGATGACATGATAGACGTTAAGCAGGACATGATCTCCCTCGACCACGATCTCCAGGTCCAGGTGCTCGCGCTGGGCCAGGTAGGTGGCCCGGTCGGTCAGGGTGTACGCCGCGAGTTCGGAGGCGATGGTCAGGGTGGCGCCCATGCCCTGGCCGGTCTCTCTGTACCAGGCCTGGCTGAGGGGGTCGAACCCGGCAGCGGTCCACAGAGCGAGCTCCTTCTTATGGGTCCCGGAGTCGTCGCCGCGCGAGACGAACGCGGCCCCGGCCTCACCGATGGCCTGCAGGGCTGCCTCGATGCTCAGGCCGCGCGTGCCGGCCGGGTCGCCGACCGGACCGACCAGGACGAAGTCGTTGTGCATCACCAGGCGTCGGTCGGAACCATAACCGCCGTCCATGAATTCGACCTCCGAGCCCGGGGCGTGGACCAGCAGGACATCGGCGTTGCCTTCGCGGCCCATGGTCAGGGCCTGGCCGGTGCCGACCGCCACCACCTGGACCTGATAACCGGTCTCAGCTTCGAACGCCGGCACCAGTACGTCAAGCAGGCCTGAGTCCTGGGTGCTGGTGGTGGTTGCCAGGAGGACGTGGGGGTTTTCGGGCACCTGCGCTCCGCAGCCCGTCAGGGAGAAGGCCAGAGCCAGGATGAATGCCAGACTCAAGGGCCAGAAATGCTTACGGGTCATGATCGATCCTCCTCAGAGTGGAATGTGTTCGCCGGTATGAGTCGCCTCGTAGCCGCTCAAGGCGGCGACTTGCCGGCGGAATGCACTGCTTTGCAGTTGGTCGAGCAGAGGGGTCAGGCGTTCGACTCCGGCCTGCGGGAAGACCAGGTCGTAGCGTTCGTCAAAGAGCGGCAGGAAGCCCAGCCCGTGGGCGTGGGCGGCGGCCTGCAGCCCGACGGCCAGGTCGGCCTGGCCGCGCTGGACGGCGCGTGCGCATTCGGTGTGGGTCCGGACAGCATTCTCAAAGCCGCGCAGGGCGCTGGGAGAGATGCCCCGTTGCTGCAGCTGGCGATCAAGCCACAGGCGGGTACCCGAGCCGGGGTTGCGGTTGATGAAGGTCAGATCAGGACGGGCCAGGTCGTCCAGGCCGCGGATGCCCCTCGGGTTGCCCGCGGCGACCAGCAGGCCCTGCTGGCGATGGGCCAGGGTGACCAGGGTCACCACCCGGTCGGGGAAGAAACGCCTCACAAAGGGCAGGTTGTACTCGCCGTTGGCGTCGAGCAGGTGACAACCGGAGAGGTGGCACAGGTCCTGGCGCAGGGCGATCAACCCGTCCAGACTGCCAACCGGCATGGCCAGCAGGGCAAGGTGGGGGGCCAGATCCCTGATGAGCAGTTCGACGGCCAGATCGTGGCTGCCCGAGAAGACCAGCGCGGGACGGTCGCTTTCTGGCAGGATCAACTCCTGCAGAAGCAGTCCGCCGGCCCGGGCGCGGTAGAATTTCTCGACCACCCCGGCCTCGCTGCGGGTCTCGACCAGTGTGACCAGACCGCCGGACTCCAGTTGTTTCAGGTGATGGCGCACCCGGGCCGGGTGCTGGCCGAGGGCCCGGCCGAGCTGGGTCAGTGAGGCGGCCTCGGCCATCAGCAGGCGCAGGATCTTCAGCCGGCGTGGATCGGCGAGCAGCTTGAGCTGGTCGAAGGAGCGCAGGGGTTGAATGGGAAACATGGCCGTTAAAATATTCCTTAACGGCAACGAGTCTATCAAAGAAAAAACCGTCTGTCAATGCAAAACCCGGCAGGAAACAATTCCAACCGGGTTCTTTCAGACAAGGACCAACAAACAAAGGCTTGACCATGGTGGTCAAACCCTTGGATGAGCCCTGGGCAGCTATGCTTTGGCGGTCGGCTCGGCCGGGTTCTTCCTGGCGACGGCCTTCTTGACGCCTTCAATGGCATCCTTGCCGCGCACGCGGGCACTATCGGCCACCGACTGTGCCTTGGTCAGAGCGGCCTCGGCCTGCTCGGCAGCCTTGTCGCGCAGCTCGATGCTCTTGTCCTTGATCAACGTGCGGGTCTCCTCCCCGGACTGCGGGGCGAAGAGCAGGGACACGACGGCACCGGTCAGTCCACCGACAACGAACCCAACCAGGAAGGCACCAAAATCATCACGATCAGTCATTTTGTCTCTCCTTTCGAAAGATGACGGGATAGGTTTTTTTATTTGCCCAGGCCGAACAACTCGAAGAATTTTCGCAATCCGGCCAGAGAACTGTTGAGCTTGATCACCGGTTCGACCAGGTTCTCGCTCAGGAATGCGGTCGTGCCGCGCAGGGTGTTGACCGTCTCGGTGGTCGATTCGAGGATCGGCCGGACCTCGTTGTGCAGCAGATTGATCAGGCTGGCGATCTGGATGATCAGGATGATCAGTGCTGCCCCGATGACCAGCGATTCGAGGGCCATGAAGATGATGAAGATGTCTCGAACCTTGGAGGTCGTCCCGGCGTCCTGCAGCAGGAAGTAGATGGCCGTGCCGATCAAACCCAGCAGAATCACCACGGCAGCAATGATCCCCACCAGGATCCAGGTCTGGCGGCGCTTCAGGGCTGCGCGTTGGGCTTCTGAGAGCCCGGTTTCTACAGGCGTTCGTGTGGGCATGTGAACATCATTATAGCATATTTTGTTTTCAGTCCCACGCGATCGCACCCTGTATTTGGGCTGCTCTGGAATTCGCGATCCCATCGGCGGGCGTGGCAGGGCTTATAATTGGCAGGCTGGCAATTCATACCCGGGTTGCGTTGATGCTGAACATCTTCTTGAGCGAACAAATCCTGACCCTGTTTGTCATCCTGGCCCTTGGTGCGCTGCTGGGCGGGTTCTCCTGGCGCGGCGTTTCCCTGGGAAGCGCCGGGGTGCTGTTCGTCGCACTGGTTTTTGGGCACTTTGGCCTGAGCGTCCCGAAGGCGGTCCAGGATCTGGGCCTGCTGCTGTTCGTTTACTCGGTCGGACTCCAGGCCGGACCGCGCTTCTTCCGCACTTTCCAGCGCCAGGGATTACGCTATGTCGTCCTCGGCGTGGCCGTGGCCCTGACCGGGGCCCTGACGACCCTCGGTCTGGCCCTCGGCCTGGGCCTGCCCGATGACCTTGCGGCTGGCTTGTACACCGGTGCCCTGACCTGCACTCCGGCCCTGGCGGCGGCGACCGACTCCTTTGCCCGCCTGCTGCCCGGAGCCCAGGTGGCCATCTCGGTCGGTTACGGCATCGCCTATCCTTTCAGTATGATCGGGATGGTGCTGCTGGTCCAGTTCCTGCCCCGCCTGTTGAAGAGTGACCTGCGGGTCGAGGAAAAGACCTGGCTGGACGAGCGCCAGAAGGAACTGCCCATGCTGGTGGTCAAGCAGTTCCAGATCACCAATCCCAACATGGACGGCCGGACCCTGCGCAAGCTCGATCCCCACCGGCTGGCGCATTTCAACCTGACCCGCGTCCGCCGCGGCGACGAAGTGATGCTGGTACGTCCCGATTTCGTCTTCCGCAAGGATGATGTGGTCATGGCGGTCGGCCCGCAGTCGGAGATGGAAAAGATCGAGATCCTGCTGGGCCAGGAAACCCAGGTCCAGATGGACATGAACACCAACATCACCGCCCGCGACCTGGAAATGACCGCCGCGACCTTCGCCGGCAAGACCCTGGCCGAGCTGCGGGTCTGGGAGAACTACGGCGTGGTCATCACCCGCATCCGCCGCCAGGGCCAGGAGATCACCCCGATCGGCAGCGTGGCACTCGAGTTCGGCGACGGGCTGCACGTGGTTGGGGAACAGCTGGACGTGGACGAATTCCTGAAAAAGGCCGGCGGGGAGCGCAACAAGGCCCAGGAGACCAGCATGCTGACCTACCTGATGGGGTTGGTGCTGGGCATTGGATTGGGCTTGGTCCCGTTCCGCCTGCCGGGTGGGGTGGACGTCGAGCTGGGCATCGCTGGGGGTGCCTTCCTGGTCAGCCTGCTGGTGGGGCACTTCGGGCGCATCGGCGGGCTGCGCCTGTACGTCCCGGCGGCGGCCAAGAACTTGACCCGCGATCTCGGCCTGATGCTCTTCCTGGCCGGGGCCGGGACGACCGCCGGCGCCCATCTGGTGGAAGTCATCCGCCAGCAGGGCTGGACTCTGTTCCTGGCCGGGGCGGTGGTGACGATCATGTCTGCCCTGGTCGGCCTGGTCTTGATGTTTCGGGTCTTCAAGCTGCAGACCCTGGCTTCGCTGGGTGCCATCACTGCTTCGATGACCAATCCGCCCGGCCTGGCGGCCGCCAACAATCTGACCACCACCGATCTGGCGACGCTTTCCTATGCCAGCGTCTACCCGGTGGCGTTGATCTTCAAGATCGTCTTTGCCCAGATCCTGGTGACCGCCCTGGTTGCATGGTTTTAGCAATGGTCGCGCGAGCCGGGAGGTTGTACAATACCTCTCAAGAGGAGAGATCAATGGGAGACCTATCTGTCAAAGAATTCCTGGCCAAGATGCCGCAGGCCTTTCTCCCCGAGAAGGCCGCCGGCGTGGACGCCGTCATCCAGTTCAAGTTCACTGGCGCACAGGCAGCTGACGTCAATGTGACCATCCGGGATCAAACCTGTACGGTCGCCGAAGGGCCAGCCCCGGGGGCCAAGCTGACAGTCACCGCCGACTCGGACGATTTTGTCCAGATCTTCACCGGCAAGATGGACGGCATGCAGGCCTTCATGTCAGGCAAGCTGCGCCTGGCGGGGGACATGAACCTGGCCATGAAGCTGATGAGCATGTTCGCGATGAAGTGACCGAAGACCGGTTCCAGCACGGAACCGGTCTTCTATCTCTATCTTCGGAACTGGACCGCCGGCGACCTGCGATCAGGTGTACATGCCCCAGTCGATCGCCCCGGGGTCTTCCATCATCGAGAAATCCCAGGGGTCGAAGCCCAACTCGACGGTCGCCGGCAGGCCGGCGCCTTCCTCGGCTTTTTGCTTGATCATTTCAAGCATCGCCGGCCCGTAGGGGCAGAAGGGGGTGGTCAGGATGACGTGCACCTTGAGCGCCTCTTCAGCGACGCTGACCTTGCGGATCAGACCCAGCTGGATGACGTTCAGGCCGATCTCGGGGTCAACCACCTCGGCCAGTTTTTCGCGCAGCGGCGCGACCATCTCGGGGTGGGTGGCGTGGATGTCCCACAGGATCGGGGTGATCCCTTCGGGGTTGGTCTCGTCACTCATTTTGTTTCTCCTCGACCTGGATGACGTAGGTGCACTTGGAATCGCCGGCCAGGATGCATTGAACCTTCTCGGCCGGGACGGCCAGCATCTTGGAGATCAGGGTCTGATCGACACTGCAGACCTCGGGGTGCGATTGCCCGATCTGCAGGTAGGGGCAGGTGATCTCGTGGATGCGGTACCCGCCGTCGAACCTCTCCCACTCGACATTGAATCCCTCCTCGGTCAGCAGGGTCTTGGTCATCTCGAGGCGTTCCTCCATGCTCAGACCCTGCAGCTGATCGGTGAAGTCGTCGGCCAGGCTGGCGGCCATCTCGGTGAACAGCTTGCTGACCATCGGTTCGGGCATGGTTGACTTCAACTGGTTGAGAAGGCGCGAGGTCAGGCGCAGGTAGCGGGTCGGGAAGCGCTCCATGCCGTGTTCGGTCAGCCGGTAGATCAGGCGCGGGCGTCCGACCCCATGGCGTTCCTCCTCGGCCGCTACCAGGCCCTCGACCTGCAAATTGGTCAGGTGGTGGCGGACGGAGATCGGGTTGATGCCCACCGCCTCGGCCAGATCATTGATCGTCGCGCCGGGGTGCTTGAGCAGGGTCTGCAGGATGCGTTCGCGGGTGCTTTTCATGAAGTACTCCGGTGGAGATGAGCGACCAAGAGTGCATAATCGGAGTATAACAATCATATTCGAGATTGTCAATATTATAGATAATTATGATAAATATTGTGCCAGGAGAACAAATCGCCTCCGGCGGCGATTGAGTCCGACGGAGGCGACTATGGTATTCCGTTGTTCTTGCCGGGCTACGGAAGCAGCGAATAGAGCAGCAGGTTAGGTGAGCCTCTGGGGTCGATGACCACGTTGGCAGTGGCGTTCGTTTTGATCGCGCTGGATACTTCAGCCACGCTTGCGGTTGGATGGGCCTGCAGGTACAGGGCTGCTACGCCGGTGACGTGGGGTGATGCCATGGATGTGCCGCTGATGGTGTTGGTAGCGGTGGTACTGCCAATCCAGGCGGAAGTAATACCCGAGCCAGGGGCAAACAGGTCAACGCACGTGCCATAGTTCGAGTAGGAGGCGCGCGTGTCGGTGTTGGTAGTCGCTCCGATCGTCAGAGCGGCGGGGACACGTGCTGGCGAGAAGCGGCAGGCGTCACGGCGGCTGTTGCCGGCCGAGACCGAATAGAGCACCCCGGAATTGATCGAGTTGCTGACCGCCAGGTCGATCGCGTCTGAGGCGGTCCCGCCCAGGCTCATGTTGGCAACGGCCGGAGCGATGTGGTGGGCGGTAACCCAGTCAACACCGGCGATGACGCCCGAAGTTGTACCCGAACCGGAGCAGTTCAGGACGCGCACCGCGTACAGGGTGACATCTTTGGCCACGCCGTAACTTTCGCCGCCCACTGTCCCGGCAACGTGCGTGCCATGACCGTTGCAGTCAATGCCGTTCTGTCCGTCGCCAACCGCGTCGAAGGCCACTGAGGCGCGGCCGCTGAAGTCAACGTGCGTGGGCAGGATGCCGGTGTCGATGATGTATGCGTTCACGCCCGCGCCGGTGTAGTTGTAGACATAGTGGTTGTTGAGCGGCAGGGCGCGCTGGTCGATGCGATCCAGGCCCCAGGATGGGGGGGTCACCTGATCGCCGTCCAGGGTGACCACCTGGTCCGCTTCGATGAACAGGATGTGTGGGTTGTGCTGCAGGCCCTGGACGGCAGGTTCTGGCAGGGTGGCTGCAAAGCCCATGAACGCGGCTTCGTAGCGGTAGTGGACCTCTGCCCCCTGGTGGCGAGCCTGCTCGATGGCATGGTCCACATCTGCATTGCTGGCGGTGTCGGCGAATACCACAATGTACCGGTCACGAATGACTCCCGGGGAGTCAGTGCCCAGAATCACGGCCGGACCATACTCCCTGGCCATGCCGGGCTGGACTGTCACCAGTGCCAGCAGCAAGGCAATCAGAACGAACAGAATTTTGTTGTGACGCATTCCTTCCTCCTTACTGAGTGATTTGGGTGAGATTGCATCAGCAGGGTATTCCCGCCTAATGCCCGTCCGGGGGCTGGGCGTGTATGCTCAGCCCATATACATATGACGCAGTTTGGCTTCGGTGGATATGGGAGAGAACCGGCCCGATTCGCCGGGACGCTCTTTGCAGGTCTTTGGTGATTCTTCGTATGATTAATGACCGTCTGCATGTTGGGCTGGCAAGCCTGGCAATCCTTTCCCATGGAAACAAAAGCGAAAACCAGCCAGCCTTGAGGAGGGCATTATTATGGGTTGTGGACCTATGAAAAACGGAACGGCAAGAAATCCAGCCGGGAACTGGCCGGTGGGGTGCTCCCTGTATGGGAAACGGCATCCTGATCGGGGGGCGTTTTTGAGTGACCCCCGCGAAGTCCCGGGTTCCGTGTTCCTTAGGGATCAACCTGCGGCTGCAGTTAATAAACTAGAATATTATCATAAATATTGACATTTTTCTCTTTCTTTGCTATAATGCCCCACGCTCGGAGAAATCCGCCGTTTGGCGTTCCTGCAAGGAGATACGATGTCGCAACTGCTGGTCAAAAACCTGCATGTCAGCATCGACGGCAAGGAGATCCTCAAAGGCCTCGATCTGACAGTCAACCAGGGCGAAATCCACGCCATCATGGGTCCCAACGGGACTGGCAAGTCAACCCTGGCTTATACCCTGATGGGCCATCCTTCCTACGAGGTCACGGCGGGGGAGGTCTGGTTCAAGGATCAGAACGTTCTCGAGTTGGAGGCGGATGAACGCTCCCGCTTGGGGTTGTTCCTGGCTTTCCAGTACCCGGTTGCCATTCCTGGTGTGACGGTGGCCAACTTCCTGCGCACGGCACTCAATGCCCGTCGGCGGGCCGAGAATCCCGAGGACAAGGGCGTCCCGATCCCTGAGTTCCGCAAGCTGCTCCTGGAGAAGATGAGCCTGCTTCAGATGGAGTCGGCCTTCGCCGGGCGCTATCTCAACGAAGGCTTTTCGGGCGGCGAGAAGAAGCGCGCCGAGATCCTGCAGATGGCGACCCTCAGGCCCGAGATCGCCATCCTGGACGAGACCGACTCGGGTCTGGACATCGACGCTCTGCGGATCGTCTCGGAGGGGGTCAATGCCCTCTCCGGCCCCGAACTTGGCGTGCTGGTCATCACCCACTACCAGCGCCTGCTCAACTACATCAAGCCCGATTTCGTGCACATCATGCTCAGCGGACGGATCGTCGAATCGGGCGGTCCCGAGTTGGCCCTGCAGTTGGAAGAGCGCGGCTACGATTGGGTTCGCGAGAAATACGAGAACGGTGTAGCTGCCTGAATTACGGGTATCGCATAGGTGAATCATGAGCGAAGACACCAAGATCCTGGAAGAGATCGGTCAATATAAATACGGCTTCTCTGATCCGGAGAATCACGTCTTCAAGTCGCGCAGGGGTCTGGATCAAGCAGTCGTCGAACAGATCTCGAGTATGAAGGGCGAACCGCAGTGGATGCTCGACTTCCGCCTGCGGGCGCTGGAGCATTTCCGGTCACGCCCGATGCCGGGTTGGGGCCCGGACATCAGCGGCCTGGACCTGGAGAACATCTTTTATTATGTCCGACCAACCGACAGGCAGGAGAAATCCTGGGATGACATCCCCGAAGCGATCAAGACCACCTTCGATCGTCTGGGAGTGCCCGAGGCCGAACGCAGGTTCCTGGCGGGGTTGGGTGCCCAATATGATTCGGAGATGGTCTACCATTCCGTCCTCGAACACCTTGAGAAGCAGGGTGTGATCTTCCTCTCGATCGAGGAGGGCCTGCGCCAGCATCCGGACCTGTTCCGTGAGTACTTCGGCACCGTCATCCCGATCGAGGACAACAAGTTTGCAGCCCTGAACTCGGCGGTCTGGTCGGGCGGCTCGTTCGTCTACGTCCCGCCGGGGGTCAAGGTCGACCTGCCGCTGCAGGCCTACTTCCGATTGAACACGGCCAACGTGGGGCAGTTCGAGCGCTCGCTGATCATTGTCGACGAAGGCGCCTCCGTGCATTATGTCGAGGGGTGCTTCCTGGCCGGGGCGCGTGTTCGGGCGCAGGCCGGCGAAAAGCGGATCGAGGACATTGCTGTCGGCGATGAGGTCCTGACCCATCAAGGCCGTTATCGCCGGGTGTATGCCACCCAGAAACGCCCCTATCACGGCGATCTCTACGCCATTCGCTTCGATGCGGATCGCGATCGGACCCTGCGGGTGACCGCAGATCACCCCTTGCTGGTCTTAACCGGTGAGCGGGCCAACAGCCACGACCAGGACTATGTGTTAGCCTGGAAGCCAGCTCACGATGTAAAGGTGGGAGATTACCTGGCGATGCCCATTCGCCGGGAGAGGGCTGAGCTGGAATTCCAGGGGGCGGTTTCGAGGTCAGAGCGCCATCCCTCTACCGGCGAAGCGCTGGGCGGTCCGACTGTGGCACAGGGTGTCCTGGATGGGTTCCGGGAAGATCCTCGGCAGAATCTGGTCGATTCGCCGTTCCGGTGCGATGAGAATTTCCTGTACGTTCCTGTGTGTGAGATCACGGTCGCGGAGATGGAAACCGAGGTATTCAATTTCTCTGTCGAGGAGGATGAGTCCTATGTTTGTGAAGGCGTGGTGTCCCACAACTGCACGGCGCCCCAATACACAAGCGACTCTTTCCACTCTGGTGTGATCGAGATCATCGTCAAGCGCGGGGCCCGTTCGCGCTACACCACGATCCAGAACTGGAGCCACAACGTCTACAATCTGGTCACCCAGCGGGCAAAGATTTACGGCGATGCGACCCACGAATGGTGTGATGCGAATCTGGGCTCGAAGGTAACGATGAAGTATCCCTCCTGCTACCTGATGGAACCAGGCGCTCACGGGGAGATGCTTTCCATGGCCTTTGCCGGTGCCGGCCAGGTCCAGGATGCCGGATCCAAGATGGTCCATTTCGCCCCCCACACCTCGAGCAAGGTGACCTCCAAGTCGATCTCCAAGAACGGCGGGCGTTCCTCCTACCGTGGCCTGCTCAAGGTTCACAAGGGGGCCCTTGGGGTCAAGTCCAACGTGGTTTGCGATGCCCTGCTGCTCGATCCCGAGTCGCGCACCGACACCTATCCTTACATTGAGATTGACGAGGACGATGTCACGATCGGCCACGAGGCCTCGGTCTCCAAGGTCGGTGAGGAGCAATTGTTCTACCTGATGAGCCGCGGCTTGAGCCAAGAGCAGGCCATCACGATGGTTGTCTCGGGTTTCATCGAGCCGCTGGTCAAGGAGTTGCCGATGGAGTATGCGGTCGAGATGAACCGGCTGATCCAGCTGCAGATGGAAGGGTCGATCGGCTGACATGGAAGAAAAACCCCGCATCGTCGTTACGCGCACGCGCCGCCCGGGAGCCGCGACCCGCGACTTCGTCTTCACTGCCGACATGCTCCCCTCCGACGGCGCCCTCAAGGATTACCGCCTCCAGGCCTGGAAAACGTACGCCAGCCTGGCCATGCCGACCACTCGTGAGGAGGCCTGGCGGCGCACGGACCTGCGCGGCCTGCCGGCCGACTCGTTCCGTCTGCCCACTCCGGAGGCCCTTCAGGGCCTGGCACCGATCCCGGCCGACCTGCTCAAGCCGCTGATCTCTGACCAGCATGGCGGCCAGATCGTATTGACCCCGGGTGGCGCTTCGGTGGAGGTCGATGCGGCCCTGAACAGGAACGGTGTCATTTTTACGGATTTGAAGACCGCCGAGCGTGATCATCCTGAACTGGTCAGGAAGATGGCCGGGCAGATCGTCCGTCCGGAGGAAGGTCGCTTTGCTGCCCTGGCAGGGGCGCTCTCGCAGAATGGCGTGGTGCTCTATGTTCCCAGGGGCGTGATTGTCGAACAGCCGCTGCACAGCGTCCTATGGGGCCCGGGTACCGGATTGGCCCACCTCAGCCATGTGCTGGTCTGGGTCGATGACGGCGCCTCGCTGACCTACGTCCACGAGACCGCCTCCCCGCAGCAGGATGCGGCCTCCATGCACGCCGGCAATCTCGAGATCCGGGTGGGGGACGGGGCGGCGCTCAAGTTCGTCGAGTTGCAGTCCTGGGGCCGCAAAATCTGGAACTTCACCCATGCCCGGGCCCAGGTGGGGCGCGACGGCAACCTGGACTGGATCTACGGGGCGGTCGGTTCGCACCTGACCAAGACCTTCGCCGAGATGGACCTGGACGGCGAGGGCGCCTCCGGCCGAATGTCTGGCTTTTTCTTTGCAGACGGCACCCAGCATCTCGACCTGGATACGCAGCAGAATCATCAGGCTGAGCACACCACATCCGACCTCCTGTTTAAGGGCGCCCTGAAGGGCTCCAGCCGGACGGTCTGGCAGGGGATGATCTACGTCGCTCCCGGCGCCCAGAAGACCGATGGCTATCAGGCCAACCGCAACCTGATCCTGGATCGCAATGCCCGGGCCGATTCGATCCCGGGCCTGGAGATCCTGGCCGACGATGTGCGCTGCTCTCACGGTGCCACGGTCGGTACGCTGGAAGAGGAGCCGCTTTTCTATCTCCAATCACGCGGCATCCCCGAGAAGGAAGCCGCGCGGCTGGTCGTGGAAGGCTTCTTCGACCCGATCATGCAGCGTATCCCCTTCGAGGGTGTGCGTGAGCGCTTTCAGCAGGCCATTCTGGACAAGATGGCTGCTGATGAAAATCAATGACTTTGGGTCTTGATTTTTCGCCCCCTTTTGTGCGATAATACTTCGTTCCAGGCTGAACGGCAGGCATCGTCCTCTTCCACGACAATCGATCGCACTGTTTCTTGAATTTAAAACCCATTTATGGGGAGGCCCCTATGGCATATAGTTTCATGCGCGCACCGAGCACCGAGCACACATTCGAGGTCGGGGATACGGTCGAGGTGTTCTGCGACCACGAGAAGAACTCAGACCGGGTGCGCGGCTGGATTAAAGGGATCGTCGTCCAGGTGGACAACAAGATGGTCGCCGTCCAGTTCCGCTCGAATGTCTACCTGACCGATGGCTGGATGGTCCCGGACCGCATCCTGTGGTATCCGCTCAACTCCGTGCATCTGCGCCCGTCGCCGACCAAGAAGGCGGGCAGGAAAGAGATCCCGGATTTCTAATGGCCCTCGATGTCGCCCGCCTGCGCAGCGCTTTCCCGATCCTGGTCCGTGAAGTACGTCCCGGGGTTCCGCTGGTGTATCTCGATTCGACCGCCACGACCCAGAAGCCGCTGTCCGTGCTGGCGGCGATGGACGAGTTCTACCGGCACTCGAACGCGAACATCCATCGCGGCGTGCACACCCTGGCGGAGGAGGCCACCACCCTGTATGAGGATGCCCGTCGCAAGGTGGCGGAGTTCATCCACGCTCCGGCGGCGAGGCAGGTGATCTTCACCCGGAATGCCAGCGAAGCGATCAACCTGGTGGCCTACAGCTGGGGGCGGGCCAACCTTGCGTCCGGCGACCTGGTCGTGCTGACAGAGATGGAGCACCATTCCAACCTGGTCCCCTGGCAGATGCTGTCCGCCGAACGCGGCGTGGAACTCGACTTCATCCCGGTGACCGCCGACGGCCTGCTCGACCTGGATGTCTACCAGGCGCTGCTCACCCGGACCCCCAGGCTGGTTGCCTTCACCCACATGTCCAACGTGCTGGGGACGATCAACCCGCTCGCCGACATGGTCCGCCAGGCGCACGCTGTGGGGGCGGTGGTGCTCGTCGACGCGGCCCAGTCGGTGCCGCATTTGCCGGTCGACGTCCAGGCCCTGGATGCCGATTTCCTGGTCTTTTCAGCCCACAAGATGCTCGGCCCGACCGGCATCGGCGCCCTGTATGCGAAGGCGGGCCTGCTTGAGGCCATGCCGCCTTTTCTGGGCGGCGGAGACATGATCAAGACCGTCCACCTGCGGACGTTCGTGCCCAATGACCCGCCGCACAAGTTCGAGGCCGGTACCCCGGCAATTGCCGAGGCGGTTGGTTTCGCTGCGGCAATCGACTACCTGAAAGCGGTCGGGATGGAATCGGTCGCGGCTCACGAGCGGGAGATCGTTGCCTACGCGCTCGAACGCCTGGAGGAGGTACCCGGCGTGCGGGTCTTTGGTCCCACGGCGGAGCATAAGGGCGGGGTGGTGGCCTTCACGCTCGAGGGCATCCATCCGCATGATGTGGCCCAGATCCTCGACCGGGACGGGATCGCGGTCCGCGCCGGTCATCACTGTGCCCAACCGCTGCACGAGAAGTTCGGGATCCTGGCCACCACGCGGGCCAGTTTCTATCTGTATAATACGAAGGAAGAAGTCGACCGGCTGGTGGAAGGGATTTACCAGGTCAAGAAGCTTTTCGGTTAATGGGGAGCGCACCGGCCCGCCGGTGCAGGATGGATTATGGAAGATCTCTACCGGGAAATCATCATCGACCGCTACAAGAACCCGCAGCACCGCGGCCACCTCGACCCACACGACATCCAGTTCGAGGACGACAACCCCTTGTGCGGTGACCACATCGAGGTCACCCTGCGCACCGATGGGGATGGCCGCATCACCGAGGCCGCCTTTGACGGCAAGGGCTGTGCCATTTCGCAGGCTTCGGCCGACCTGCTGATGGAGTCCGTGGTCGGGAAGTCGCTGGAGCAGGTCAAGTCGCTGGGCAGGCAGGATCTGCTCGACCTGCTCGGCATCGAGCTCGGCCCGGTGCGCCTTAAGTGCGCCCTGCTCTCGCTCAAGGTCCTCAAGGCGGGGGTCTACGGTCTGGGCGAGTCCAGCGATGCGTTGGTGGAGTAGAGGATCACGCAGCCCGACCGCTCCCAATCAGGGCATCTTGAGGTGAGCATGTTCAATTACACGATCTACGCCGAAGAAAAAGTCGCCTATGTCCAGATTGCCCCCGTCGACGCGATCCCATCTGGTGAGAGGTTGTTCGTCGAAATCGATGGCCAGTCGATCGTGATCTTCAACCTGGCCGGGGAATATTTCGCCATCGGCGACCTGTGCACCCACGACGACGGCCCGCTCGGGGACGGGGAGCTCGAGGGCTACGAGGCGATCTGCCCGCGTCACGGGGCCCGTTTTGACCTGCGCAGCGGGGCGGTCCTGAGCCTCCCGGCAACCCGGGACATCCCGGCCTACCCGGTCCGGGTTCGGGAGGGGGTCGTCGAGATCGGGATCCCTAACAAGTGATCGCGGCGGGATTTTCCTGTGCTGCTTCAGGCTTAAGCAGCATCTGCATTGGTCGTGCCTGAGCGCCGACAGACGGATAGAGTGCGCAGCAGCTGTCAGGCTGCCTGCTGCTGGAGGGCGATCTCTGCCAGGTTGCGGGTCCCGTCGCGGTAGGCGATCGCGTACAGTGCCAGGCTGAGCACTGCATGGATGTAGGAGAGAAAAGAAAGCGCGAACGGGATCAGGACGCACAGGATCAGGGTGAAGTAGAGGATCTGCACGACGAAGGTCGCACACACGCTCAGGCCCATCAGCAGAACGATGGTCAGGCTAAAACCCACCAGGTTGGCCTTGAAGACCGGCCACCACTCCCGGACCCGGAAAGCGGCAGAGAATTCGTTCTTCGCGACCATGTGGCCCAGGGAAGGCGGAATGAGAACCATGGCGCCGAGCATCGCTAGCGTGCCCAGCAGCATCAGGATCATGGCCAGGATCATGGCGATCGGCATCAGGGGGAACAGGGAGAGGGCCTGGACTTGCGAAGAAGAGAAAACTGTCAGCAGCGGCATGACGAAGGCGGGAGCCATGAACAGGAGCATGGCTGCCGCGTAGAGCAGGCCGCCGGGCAGGCCGTAGAGCATCTGCACGCCGAGGACCTTCAACCCGTCGACCAGGATCGCATTCCAGTCACTCCATTCCGGCAGGGAAGGTTCCTGGTCGGAGCGGAGGATCTGCTTCATCACCTGGGCGGCGTAACCCAGCAGGGGGATCAGCGGGAGCAGCGGGAAAATGAAATTTCCGAGGGACAATGCTGAACCGATCAGGGCCTTGGGGCCCCAGCTGGAACCCCGGAATGGAAAGGAGATGTTTTTCTTGATCTCCTCCAGGCTTGTCTGGCTGTCCATGTTTCCTCCCGACTATTCTTGCGGGTTCGATGATAGCAGGTTGCGGATCGTCTGCTCGATCTGTGCGACGGCCTCCGTCAGCGCCTGCTCTACGAACGGGCTGAGCCCGGCGCCCATGCCGAAATCCGCCCCGACGATCCCGATCAGGGTTATCCGGCAGGATCCCAGAGCCGGGTCGAGCTTGCGGCCCAGTTGCAGGGTCTCAGCGACTCCCCAGCCGTGGGCAGATTCCGAGCCCGGGGTGAAGGCGGCCAGTTCGTCCGGGCCGAGCCGGACCAGGGTCCCGGGGGCGGCGGTATCCAGCCGGGCGGCGTCCACGATCAGCGCGGCCTGCATCCCGGCCAGCAGGGCGAGCAATCCCAGCCCGGGCAGTTCGCTGACCTCGACCCGCACCCGGGCGGCCGTGCCCGGGTGCTGGGCCTGCCACAGACGGACAGCCCGCGGCCCGGCGCCGTCGTCGCGGCGCAAGGATTGACCGATGCCGATCAGGACGATGCTCATCCCGTAATTTTACCGCCAGGAGAGCCTCCTGGCGGTCGTCATTCTATTTGATCTCTTCGACCTTCAGCGTCAAGAAGTGTGTGGCGCACGAGATGCAAGGATCGTAGGCCCGCACCAGGTGTTCGGCGGTCAGGGTGGCCTGCTCCTGTTCCATCTGGATCAATTTCGGGGCCATGGCGAACAGATCGGCCTCGATGCGCGGCAGGTTCTGGGCGGTCGGCGGGACGATGCGGGCGGTGCGGATGTGGCCGGTCCTGTCGATCCCGTAGCGGTGGTAGAGCAGGCCGCGCGGCGCCTCGGTTGCGCCCCAGCCCTCGCCGGCCTTGAGGGTGAAGGTCGATTGGGCCGGTCCGTCGGGCTTGTAGGCCTTGATCTGTGCGAGCGCTTCGGCGTAGAAGTGGACCAGTTCGACGGCTCTGGCGGCCAGGCTCCAATAAGGGTTGCACAGCGGCAGGCTGAGTCCCGACTCCTTGAGCGCTTCCTGGGCTTCGGGTCCCAACTGCCTGTGGTTGATGTTCAGGCGCGCCAGTGGGCCGACAAGATAGGGATTCCCGTCGACAGTGTGCGAGTGCAGGGCGTTGGAGTGTTTGACGTGGCTTTCGATGTAGTTCTTCTCGTACTCGGGGATGGGCGTCTTGCGGCCCTTCGACGACCAGACCTCGCCCTCGATCACGCCGTATTCGTCGGGGTGATGCAGGGCGACGAACTCGTAATCGATCTTCAGGTCGGGGTAGGGCAGGCTGACCGCCCAGCGGACGCAGGCCCGGGCCGCCTCCAGACCCCATTCCAGCTCGGGGAGCAGGGCCTGCAGGGCTGCGACGTCCGGCCAGCGGTACCAGCCGCCGACGCAGACGTTGACCGGATGGACCGAGCGTCCGCCGATGGCTTTGAGCAGGTCGTTGCCGATCTTCTTCATCCGCAGGGCGCCCTTGACCACTTCAGGCGCCTCGGCGGCCAGTTCGAAGGCCGACTGCTTTCCGAGCAGGTCAGGAGCCTGCAGCAGGTAGATGTGCAGGGTGTGGCTCTCGATGAATTCTGCGCAGTACATCAGCCGCCGCAGCTGGCGGGCCTGCGGGCTGATTGTCACGCCCAGGGCCGCCTCGAGCGCATAGGCCGAACTCATCTGGTAGGCCACCGGGCAGATACCGCAGATGCGGGCGGTGATGTCGGGGACCTCCTGCAGGAAACGGTCCTCCAGGAAGCCCTCGAAGAAGCGCGGCGGTTCGTAGATGTCCAGCCGGACCTCGGCGATGGCGCCGTCCTTGAGGCCGATGTACAGGCCGCCTTCCCCTTCGACGCGCGCCAGGGCCCCGACTTCAATATTCTCTTTCATGGACTAGGCCTCCTTCTTGCTCGCCTTGCGGGCGGCGTCGGCCGCCTTGCGAAAGGCGTTGGCGTTGGCGTTGAAGTTGTGCAGCAGCAGGGCGGTTTCGCCCGGGTAGCGTTCGGCCTCGACCAGGGTCGGGACGAACGAGTCGAAGTTGCCCTGGCTCCAGGGGCCGAAGCAGCCGTAGCAGCCGCGTCCGTTGGCCGGGCAGATCGCTCCGCAGCCGGCCTGGACGACCGGCCCCAGGCAGGGGATGCCCTGCGAGACCAGCACGCAAACCGTGCCGTTGCGCTTGCATTCCAGGCAGACCGAATACTGCGGAAGGTTGGGCCGGCGGTTCTGCAGCAGGGCGGCGATGCACTCCAGGACCTGGTACTTGTTGACCGGGCACCCCCAGATCTCCAGGTCGACCTTGATGGTCTCGGAGATCGGTGAAGCGGTGTTGAGATATTCCAGGAAGTTGGGATGTTCGTAGACGGTCCGGGCGTACTCCTCTGCGTTGGCGAAGTTGCGCAGCGCCTGGATCCCGCCAGAAGTGGCGCAGGTGCCCAGGGCGATGACGAATCGGGCCTCCTCCCGGACCTGGCGGATGCGTTCGATCTCGTGGGGGGTGGTCACCGACCCCTCGACCAGGGCCACGTCGTAGGGCCCGGGTTTGACCGCCCGGGTGGCTTCCAGGAAGTAGGCGATGTCCACTGCATCGGCCAGGTCGAGCAGCTCGTCTTCCAGGTTGAGCAGCGAGAGCTGGCAGCCGTCGCAGGATGAGAACTTGTACACTGCGACCTTGGGCCTGGAGGTCGTTTTTGGTGTGAGGGTCATTAATACTCCTCCACGTTGATGTATTTGGCCAGTGCGCTGAAGGGGAAGACCGGGCCGTCTTTGCAGACGAAGTAGGGACCCATCTGGCAGTGGCCGCAGGAACCCTGTCCGCATTTCATATTGCGCTCCAGCGAGACGTAGATGCGGTCGGTGGGGACGCGGCGGGCCAGGGCTTCGTAAATCACGAAGCGGATCATGATCTCCGGGCCGCAGGTCAGGACGATCGTGTTGCGCGGGTCGAGGCGAAAATTGTAGAACCACATGGGCACCACGCCGACGCGTCCGTCCCAGTGCTCGTCGCCGCGGTCGACGGTCGCCTCGACGGTGATGTCGGCTTTTCGCCAGGCCTCATATTCTCCCGGGTACAGCAGGTCTTTGGATGTGCGGGCTCCATAAAGCAGGGTCACCTTGCCGTACCTCTCGCGATTGCGGACGACGTGATAGAGGGCCGGGCGCAGAGGCGGTAGGCCGATCCCGCCGCAGGCGACGACCAGGTCGCGTCCTTCGACCGTCTTCATCGGCCAGGCGGTGCCAAACGGGCCGCGCACCCCGAGCTGGTCGCCGATCTTGAGCCGGCCGATCGCCCGGGTTACGTTGCCGACAAAGCGCACGGTGTGGCCGACCAGCCGTCGTTCGTCGTCGGGGTCGGAGCTCATCGAGATGGCGGCCTCACCCACGCCGGGGACGTAGAGCATGTTGAACTGGCCGGGCTGGAAGTGGTATTGCTGCTCGACCTGCGGGTCCGTGAACTTCAACCACAGGGTGGCGATGCCGTCCGCTTCGGGCGTGATTGCGACGATCTCGGCCCAGTCGGGGGTGAGTGGTGTGTCGTGGTGGCCAGCGGTGTGGGTTGCCGGTTGGGGCAGCAGTGTGGGCGTCATTCCTTCACCTCCTCGCGCAGGGCGGCGATCTCGGCCACGTGATCGATCCCGGCCGGGCACCAGGTGATGCAGCGCCCGCAGCCGGTGCAGCCGAGCGAGCCGTATTGTTGCACCCAGGTGCCGAATTTGTGGCTCAGCCACTGGCGGTAGCGCGAGCGGATCGTCGGGCGGGTGTTGCCACCGGCCTGGTAGGAGAAGTACGGGTTGAAGCACGAGTCCCAGACCCGCTCGCGGACCGTCGTCGTGGCGGTCAGGTTGACCGTGTCGGTGACATCCCAGCAGAAGCAGGTTGGGCAGACCTGGGTGCAGTTGCCGCATGACAGGCAGCGCCTGGCGACCTCGTCCCAGTGACGCGCATCCAGATTGGCGCTGTGGGTCAACAGGTCGGGCAGATCGCTTGTGTCGAGCGTGCGGCCCATCTGCCCGGCAGCCCTGGCCAGGGCCTGGTCGGCGGTGTTCTGGACGAAGGCCGAGGCCAGTTCAAAGTTCCGACCGGCCATCAGGCTGCGGCCCAGGTCTGAACCGATCTCGACCAGGAAAGCATCGTCGAGTTCGGTCAGGCATAGGTCGAAGTTGCGCTCGACCCGCGGTCCGGTTCCAAGCGAGGCGCAAAAACATGTCCCGGCGGGTTGCAGGCAGTTGATGGCAATGATGAACAGGCCTTCACGCCGGGCGCGGTAGGTGGGATCTTCGAAGTCGTCCCTCAGGAAGGCTTTGTCCTGGATTTCAATGGCGGCCAGTTCGCAGCCACGCACGCCCACCAGGGCGTAGCGTGGACAGGCGTCGTCGCTGCGGTCAAGTTCCCAGCGTTTCTCCTTGCTGGCCGAAAAGAGCTTGAGGCGCGGCGGGAAGAGGAACTGCTTCCAGGACTGCGCCCCCGGAATGAAGTCGAAATAGCGCTCCCTGTCAGTGCGCATCAGGCGGAATTTGCCGGGGGCCTGTTCCGTGGTCACGCCGCGCGGCAGGTCGGCCAGGGAATCGATCCCGGAGTACACGATGCTCTCGTCCTGCAGGCGCGGGCCAACGGTCTGGTAGCCGCTCTGGCGCAGGTCGGCCAGCAGGAGGTCGAATTCGGGTTTGGGGAGCACAACCCTGCTCCCCAGGTTAAGAGTGGTATCAAGCATTCTTCATTTCCTCAGGGTCGGCGAACATGTCCAGGAGTTGCAGGCGGGTGACCAGCAGGCGGCTGGCGACCACATTGGCAAGCCGGCGCATGACCCGGTAGCCCAGGTCGTGGTCCTCGTCACACAGCTGGCGCAGTTTCTCAGCGTCCAGGCCGACCACTGTGCTGTCGATGACGGCCGTCGCACCGGCGGTGCGCTGATGCACGACCGGCGTCACGCTCGACCAGCCAAAGACCTCATGCTGCTCGCAGGTGTTGATGCGCACTTTGCCCTTGTGGGGTACAAAGATCTCCAGGGCGATGCGGCCTTCCAGGACGACGTACAGGTAGTCTTCCTTGTCGCCCTCGCGGAACAGGGCCTCGCCTGCCCGGACCTGGCGCAGGACGGCGATCCCGACCATGCGCTCCAGATACTCCTGGCTCAGACTCTCAAACCACGGGATCTTTTTGAGCAAAGCAATTAACTCCCGGTCTGCCATTGCAGCCTCCTCTCGGGGTAGACCCAAACGTGAAATTTGTAACAAGTATAACCAGTCCGACCGTTTCCGTCCATGCCATTCAGCGGAAATGTGCTAAAATGCGCTCCAAAGCTTGACATTTTTTTTGGAGTGAACGATGAAAAAGATTATTCCCGCCGTGAAAGGCACGCGCGATTTCTATCCCGAGCAGATGGCTGTTCGGACCTGGCTGTACGAAACCGTCCGCAAGGTCTCGGAAGCCTTCGGTTACCAGGAATGGGAGGCGCCGATCCTCGAGAGCCTCGAGTTGTACGCCGCCAAATCGGGTGAGGAGCTGGTCACGAAGCAGTCCTACGTCTTCGCCGACCGGGGCGGGAACCAGATCACCCTGCGCCCCGAACTGACCCCCAGCCTGGCGCGCATGATCGCCCAGAAGCAGAATCAGCTGGTCTTCCCGGTCCGCTGGTGGTCCTTTGGCCCGTTCTGGCGCTACGAGCAAACCCAGAAGGGCCGCTCGCGTGAGTTCTTCCAGTGGAACATCGACCTGCTCGGGGCTGACTCGCCCGAGGCCGATGCAGAACTGGTGGCGATCGCGGCTGGCTTCTTCAAGGCTGTTGGCCTGCGACCGGCCCAGGCCCTCATCTACGTTAACGACCGCCGCCTGATGGATGCCGAGTTCGAGGCCCTGGGCGTTGCACCCGACAGGCGCATGGATGTCGCCGGATTGGTCGACCGGCGCGACAAGATGGAAGCGGATGCCTGGCAGGCCTACGCCCTGGAACTGGGCCTGAGCGCCAGGCAGCTGGACGGGCTCGGGGCCCTGCTTGACGACCGCTCCCGCTGGCAGAAGTCCGCTGAACTGCGGCGGCTGTTCGCCTGCCTGGAGGCGCTGGGCGTGAAGGAGTACGTCGAGTACGACCCGAGCATCATGCGCGGCCTGCTCTACTACACCGGGACCGTCTTCGAGGCATTCGACGTCGCCGGCAGTGTGCGCCGCTCGATCCTGGGCGGCGGACGCTACGACAACCTGCTGGCTGATGTGGGTGGTGAGCCGCTGCCGGCAGTCGGCTTCGCCATGGGCGACGCGGTGATCGGGATCGTTCTGGAGGAACTCGGCCTGCTGCCAGCTGACCTGCAGGTCGGACCGGCAGAAGTGCTGGTGACCGTCTTCTCCCCGGACCTGCAGCTCGAGTCACTGCGTCTGGCCGCTGACCTGCGCCAGGCCGGCCTCAAGGTGTCCTGTTATCCCGAGCCGGCCAAGCTGTCCAAGCAGTTCAAGTATGCCGACCGGACCGGGGTGGCCGTCACCCTGGTCGTCGGACCCGACGAGGCCGCCGAGGGTCGGGTAGCGGTCAAGGAATTGGCCAGCGGGACCCAGGAACTGGTCGCCCGGGCCGAGGTCGCCGCGGCGGTCAAGCGGCTCCTTGAAAGCAGAGTGCCCTGATGGTATAATCCGGCCGCTGTTCGTGGTGCCTGTAGCTCAATGGCAGAGCACTTGACTGTGGATCAAGATGTTGCGGGTTCGAGCCCCGTCAGGCACCCCTGAACTATGGCGAGCGATCGCCTCCCGACCCCCATATATGGGGGCCGGTCTGTTAATAAGGCCATCAGGAACCTGGGCGCCCAACGTACAACAGTACTTGTTTCCTGTCTGAAGGAAAATCGCTATAGGGGGCGAATACGTTTTCGAGCGGAATGTCTCATTTTTAATCTGACACTTTCGACTGAAGAATTGTTGCAAGTTTCATTGACGCCGGAGAGGCTCTCATGTAAGATTGTCGCCACACGCGCCTTGATCTTCCTGAGTCCTGTCCGATCCGGGAAACCCAAACCATGCATTCCTTCCCCGACCAGCCCCGCATTCACCTGCACAGCCGTCTCTGGCCAGCCCTGGCCATCGTGATGCTGGTGCTGCAGCTGCTCTGGCCGCATAAGACCTGGACTGCCCTGCTGGGCGTCCTGGGCGGGGGCTGGCTGATCGCCTACATCTGGGCCCGTTCGCTGGCCCGCAACCTGTACGCCGAACGCGAGATGCGGTATGGCTGGACCCAGGTCGGTGATCGCCTGCAGGAGCGCTTCACGCTCACCAATCTCTCCTTCGCCTCGGCCATCTGGGTGGAGGTGCAGGACCATTCGACCCTGCCGGGATACAGCGCCAGCCGGGTGACGGCCGTCGGGCCGGAGGAGGTCACCCAGTGGAGCACCGAGGGGGCCTGCACCCGGCGCGGCCTGTACACCCTGGGGCCAACCAGCCTGCTGACCAGCGACCCGCTGGGGCTCTACACCGTCGAGATGGGCATCCCCGATACGGCCGACCTGCTGGTCCTGCCGCCGGTGCTGAACCTGCCGACGATCGAGGTCGCCTCCGGCGGGCGGGCCGGGGAGGGCACCCGTCACCGGCGCGCCGCCCTCGAGACAACCGTCAGCGTCCAGACGGTGCGCGAGTACATTCCCGGTGACCCGCTCAAGGCGATCCACTGGCCGACCTCGGCCCGGCGTGACGGGCTGTTCGTGCGCCAGTTCGAGCAGATGCCCGCCAGCGACTGGTGGATCTTCCTCGACCTGCAGGAAAGCGTCCAGGCCGGTGCGGAGGAGCGTTCAACCCAGGAGCACGGCATCATCCTGGCTGCCTCGCTGGCCGACCGCGGCCTGCGCCAGGGTCATGCCGTCGGGCTGGTGGTCTACGGCCGGGAGCTGGTCTGGATCGAACCCCAGCGCGACCCCGGCCAGCTGATGAAGATCCTGCGCGCCCTGGCGCTGGTCGAGACCGGCAGGCGTCCGCTGGAGCAGTTGCTTCTCCAGGCGCGCCGCTCGATCCGCAACGGTGCCAGCCTGATCGTCATCACCCCCAATATGAATGCCGACTGGGTCAGCCCGTTGTTCGGCCTGACCCGCAACGGCATCACCCCGACCGCCCTGCTGCTCGACCCGGCCTCCTTCGGCGGCACCCAGCCGTCCAGGCCGATGGTCGACCTGCTACAATCCCATAACCTGACCTTCACCCTGGTGACAGCCGACCTTCTCGACCAGCCCGACGCCCAGCCCGGCGCTGAAGGGCACTGGGAATGGCGCATTGACGGGCGCGGCAAGGCCATCCCGGTCCGCAAGCCGGTCCAGGTCGAATGGAGGCGGCTGCGATGATCCTCAACGGGATCGGGCGCCTGCTGCGCTGGGTGGTACGCAAGCTGGGCGGTTTGACCATGATCCGCTTCGGGGTGCTCTTCATGGCCTTGTGGAGCGTCGGGGCCGGGCTGGCCGCCCTGACCCAGAACACGGATGCCTCGGCCACCGGGGCCCTGGTCTTCCTGGGACTGCTGACCGGCTGGCACCTGGCCCGTCGGAAATTAAAGGGCTGGCAGGCAACCCTGATCGGGATGCTGATCGGCTTCCTGGTCCTGGCCCTGACCGTCGGCCGTCTGGGGGGGGCCCTGGTGGAACTGATCTCGGCGGCATTCGCCTGGCTCGTCGCCGCGTTCCGCAGCGAAGGGATCGATTCGCCGGCCCTGGCCGAGGCCTGGGCCGGGGTTGGGACGGTCCTGAGCTTGCTGGCCGCCCGTCTCGCCGCCTGGCTGCGGCTGACCTCCCAGGACGTGCTGATCTACGACCCGATGGCTGCCAGCATGGTCTGGGGCCTGTTCGTCTGGGTGTTGTCCCTGTGGGCTGCCTGGATGACCCGCCGGCGCCAGGCCGTCCTGCTCGGGCTGCTGCCGGCAGCGATCCTGCTGGCCCTCAACGTCTACTACACCAATTCCAAGGCCGGGCTGCCCTGGCTGCTGCTGCTCGGTGCCTGCCTGATCATGTCCCAGGCTGTACAGCAGTACACCCTGGCCCGCCAGCGCTGGCAGGCCGCCCGTCTCGACCGGGCCGATGTCGAGCCGTCGCTGGCCATCACTGTCGGCAGCCTGGCAGTCGCGCTGATCATCGCCGGGGCCCTGATGCCCTCGTTCTCGATCGCAAAGATGCGCGAGACCTTCAACGACGTGTTCCGCGGCGGTGACGATACCCTGGCCGAGTCGCTCGGCCTGCAGCAGACTCCCATGCCGGGTCCGGGCACGGCACCAGGCGGGGAGGGCCGGCCCACAGGCGCCAGCGGTGTCTCCGAATTTCACGTCATCCGGGGCGGACCCCAGTTGACCCAGGAGATCGTCATGCTGGTGCGCGTCGAAGGCTATGAACCGATCCCGCTCAGCGTACGCATCCAGGCCGGCATCGAGGACCCGGTGCGCTACTACTGGCGCGCCCAGACCTATGACCTGTACACCGGCAGCGGTTGGACAGCCTCCTCGGCGCGGCCGCGCGAATACGCCGCCGACCAGCCGCTCTATCCGGACCTGGAACTTCCCCCCGGCGAGGTCCTGCTGGTCACCCAGCACGTTGAACGCCTGGCCACGATGGACGAGGCCCTGTTCACCGCCGGCGGGCTGCTCCAGGCCGACCAGCCCTATTTTGTCTCCTGGCGGACCGAGGACGACCTGGTCTACGCCCAGGTGACCACCGAGACCTATACGGCCATCTCGGCCCTGCCCCAGGTGACCATCGCCCAAATGCGCCAGGCGGGGACCGAATACCCGCAGGAGATCAGCGAGCGTTACCTGCGCCTGCCCGATAACCTGCCCAACCGGGTGCGTGACATCGCCATCGACCTGACCCTCGACAAGCAAAATCCCTACGACCGCCTGGAAGCCATCGAACGCTACCTGCGCCAGTTCCCCTATACCCTGGATGTGCCCCAACCGCCGCTGAGCCGGGATGCCGTCGACTTCTTCCTGTACGATCTGCAAACCGGTTACTGTGACTACTATGCCACTTCGATGGCCGTCCTGGGACGGGCGGTCGGCATCCCGACCCGGATCGTGACCGGCTATTCGACCGGAGGGTACGACGAGATCACCGAACAGTTCGTCGTGCGCAACCTGAATGCGCACACCTGGGTGGAGGCCTACTTCCCGGGCATCGGCTGGGTTGAGTTCGAGCCGACCGCCAGCCAGACGCGCATCACCCGCCCGGCCGGGGACCTGCCGGTTTCGGACAGACTCGGCGGGTCCGACACTTCGCCTCCACCGATCCCGGCCCGGCGCTGGTTCCGCTGGCAGTGGGTGGCCTGGCCGCTGGCCCTGATCGGCAGCGCCCTGGTGATCTTCCTGCTGGCCTGGCTTCTGCCGCTGGACGCGCTCCTGCTGCGCCTGCGCCCGGCTGGCCCGGCCGTGACGGCCATCTACCGCCGGTTGTACCGCCTGGGCCACCGCTGGGATCTGCCCGGGGCCGGATCCCTGACCCCGCACCAGTTCGCCGCCGCCCTGGCCGGCAGCCTGGCGCCCTTGCGGGAACGCAAAGGGCTGGCCGTGGAGGTGGACGGCATCCTGGCCGATCTGGAAAGCCTGACCGATCTGTACACCCGCATGCTCTACGCTGACCAGACCCCCGGCCTGGAAGAACTCCGCCAGGCGAGCGGCGCCTGGACACGCATCAAGCGCCGCCTGTGGTGGGTCCGCCTGCGCACCTGGCGCAGGAGATCTTCGCCCCGCGGAGCTCCCCTGCCTGAATCTACGAGATAATTGGCGCCGCTGAACCCTCTTCCTCTGCCACAGGCGATCAACATGAGCGGGTCGCGCGGGGATGCCTGTTCGCGTGCCTGTTGGCAGGGGTGACCCCGATCCCTGACGCTCTCTCCCCCCGCGGGCGCTTCGTCCAGCCCGCGGTTTTTTTATTCCGGGCCTGCACAGGGCTGGGCAAGTCGGCCTCGCGCCTGCTGGCCCCCTCCCTGGCCGTGACCGGCCTGCTCGGGCTGCTCTCGCCATCCATCCGCAGGCTGGAGGAAGCGTGATATAATTCTGCCATCGTAAAGGTTCAGGAGCATTCAAGGAATGACAGACACCCTGTAGAATCCCGCCGATTTCCGGGCAAACCACCCGCTGAATTTGGATTCGGCCGGGGGCGTATGCCCCCGGTTTTCGTTGCTACACAGGGTTTCCCATGCTCTCTGCACATCACCTCGGCAAGACCTACGGCATCCAGACCGTACTCCAGGACATCAGTCTCAATCTCTCCGCCGGCGAGCGGGTCGGCCTGATCGGCCCCAACGGCTGCGGTAAAACGACCCTGCTGCGCATCCTGGCCGGGCTGGAACCGCCCGAGTCCGGTTCTGTGGCCCACACCCGCCCCGACCTGCGCCTCGGCTATCTCCCCCAGGGCTTCGATCTCGATCCGTCCCTGACGCTTGCAGAGGCCCTGGCGGGTGCCGTGCACCTCGAAGAGCAGGTCGCCGAACTGGCCACGGCCCTCTCGACGCGCCCCGATGATCCGGCCCTCCAGGAGCAGTACGACCAACTCCTCGCACAGTTGTCCAGCGCCAACGTTCCCCCTGAAAATATCCTCGTTCCGCTCGGGCTGGCGGACCTGCCGCTCGGACAGCGCGTCGGGGAACTCTCCGGCGGTCAGAAGACGCGCCTCCTGCTGGCCCGCCTGCTGCTCGAAGAGCCCAATTTGCTGCTGCTCGACGAACCGACCAACCACCTCGACATCGCCATGCTCAAGTGGCTGGAGGCGTGGCTCGAGGGTTACCGCGGCGCGGCCCTGATCGTTTCCCACGACCGGGCCTTCCTCGACAACACCGTCACCCGCATCCTCGAAATGGACCCGCGGCGCGAAGGTTTGCACGAATACGCCGGCAACTACACCGACTACTTCAACCGGCGACAGGCCGAGATCGAAGGGCAGTGGGCCAGCTACCGCGACCAGCAGGCTGAGATCCGCCGCCTGCAGGCCGACATCGTCCGCACCAAGGCCCAGGCCCTGCGCACCGAGCGCGAGGCCGCCTCGATCCGCGTCGGCGGGTCGGACTACAAGATCAAGGGCTACAAGTCCTACCAGCAGGGCATCGCCAAGAAGGTCGCCAGGAAGGCCAAATCCAGGGAGAAGCGCCTGGAACAATTCCTCGAGTCGGACGAGATCGTCGCCCGGCCGCGCAGTTCCTGGCAGATCAAGCTCGACTTTGCCGAGCCGGCCCACAAAAGCCGTGAGGCCCTGGTCTGCGAGGACCTGGCAATCGGCTACCCCGGGAGCACGCCGCTCTTGACCGGCCTGCGACTGCGCCTGCGCGGCGGCGAACGCCTGGCCCTGACCGGACCGAACGGTTGCGGCAAGACGACCCTCCTGCGCACCATCGCAGGCCAGCTGGAACCGCTGGACGGATCCGTCCGGCTGGCGGCCTCGGCCAGACTCGGGTACATGGCCCAGGAACAGGAGCAGCTCGATCCCCGCAGGTCCCCGCTCGAGATCATCCAGGAAACCGGCGGGTTCAACCCGACAAACGCGCGCAGCTTCCTGCACGCCTTCTTGTTCAGCGGTCAGGCCCCCCTGCGCCCCTGCGGCGAGATGAGCTACGGCGAGCGGACCCGCCTCCAGCTGGCTCTGCTGATCGCCCAGGGCTGCACCTTCCTGCTGCTCGACGAGCCGATCAACCACCTCGATATCCCCTCCCGGGCCCAATTCGAACAGGCCCTCAGCCAGTTCGCAGGGACGGTGCTGGCCGTGGTCCACGATCGCTACTTCATCGAGCAGTTCGCCACCAGCCTGTGGGAAATGGAGGCTGGCCAGGTCAGGGTCCGTGCCCTCTAGGCTGCGGACCCTGGCAAGTCCAGGAATCAGCCGGGAAGGAGTGAAGATGATCGATACTGGCTTGAAGAGCAAAGTCGTCCGGATCACCGGCGCCGACAATCCGCCTGGGGTCGCTGCTGCCGCGCGCGCCTGCAGGCGTGCGGGTGCGCTGGTCGATGTCTCCTGCCTGCGGCTTGCACCCGAGGGATTGGGTATCCAGGCCGCCGAGGCCCACCAGGCGGCCGTTCCGGGTTTGCCCCTGCATCACGGTCTGCGCGCCAGAACGGCAGCCGAAGTCGTTCGATCCACCTGCGATGCAGGCGGTCGGGCTGAAGCCTATGAGGCCGACCTGGCCGATCTAGAGAGCGTGCCCCAGTTCTTCGATTGGGTCGAAGCCAGCCTGGGCCCGGTCGCCATCCTGGTCGACAATGCGGCCTATCGGGAGGGCCCCAACATACTTTTTCACCACCTCCGCCAGCGGCCGGGAGCGCGACCTTGCAGTGAACAAGCGCATCCCCGTGCTGCCCAGGTCTTTGCCGGCCAGATCGGCCAGAGCGCCGGCAAGGCAATCCTGGAAACCTTCACGCGCAGCCCGGCGATCGAGGTCGGGCTCCTGGGAATTCCCGTGAACACTGTCGCGCCCGGGCCTGTGCAAACCGGCACCATCAGCAGCGGACGTGAAGAAAACCTGCTGGCGGCCGACATTGCGGATGGGTCCGTTTTCCCGGCCTCTGCGAAAGCGGCCTGGCCCACCGGGCAGGTCGTATGGGTCTCCGGCGGTCACGCGCTCTGACTGAAAAGAAGAGGATCTTGCCCCATGTCCAAGCGGATGCTTTCTCCCACCCCCTACCCTGAGGTCAATGCCGTCCTGGAGGTGCTCCTGCCGGAGGCGCGGGCCATTCTGGGAGAGCGGTTCATCGGCATGTACCTGTACGGCTCGCTGGCCTGCGGTGGATTCGACCGCGAGAGTGATGTGGATTTCATCGTCCTCACAGCCGAAGCACTTCCTGAGACGGCCTTTGATGCCCTGCAAGCCATGCATGCTCACATCGCGACACTCGACTCCTGGTGTGCCAACCAGCTGGACGGTTTTTACACCCCCCGGCTGGCGCTGCGCACCTATGACCCGCGGCAGGTCCTGCACCTGCACATCGACCGCGGCCCGGGCGAACGCCTGCAGCGCATGCAGGTCGATGACCCCGGTCTCAGCCGGGCCTGGTGGGGCGGCTGGGTCCTGCTGCGGGCTGTCCTCCGGGAACACGGGCTCACACTGGCAGGCGCTGATCCCCGGACCTGGATCGCCCCTGTCCCTGCGGACGAACTCCGAAGCGCCGCCCTGGCTACCCTGGAAGGCTGGATCATGCCGCTGCTTGCCAGACCAGAACAGATCCAGGAGCGCGGCTGGCAATCCTACATCGTCCTGACCCTCTGCCGCACCCTCTACACGCTCGAGCAGGGAGCCATCGCTTCGAAACAGGCGGCTGCCCGCTGGGCACAGGCGAAGTTGGGTGAGCCGTGGAACGCCCTGATCGAGCGCGCCTGGGCCGGGCGCCACGACCCGGGCGCGAGGGCAGCCCCGCCGGCCGTGCAGGCGACCCTGGATTTTATCCGCTACACGCTGGAACACGTCCACACAGGCTGAGACACCGGAGAAAATTATGAAACCCACCCTGCGTAATTATCGCGACGAGAACGACTACTGGCGCATCCGCCAGTTCCTGCGGGAGGTGATGATCGCCAACGGCCTGCGGGCGCTCAGCTGGAGCGTCCAGCGCCTGGACTACTGGCGCTTCTTCGGGATGAACCATGTCCATCCGGGAGAAGTCTTGCCCAGGATCATCTTCCTGTGGGAGACGCCAGGCGGGCAGATCGCCGCCGTGCTGAACCCGGAGGAGATGGGCGACTGCTTCATGCAGGTCCATCCTGCCTTCAAGACGAAGGAATTGGAGGACGAAATGATCGCCACCGCCAGAGAGCACCTGTCGGTCGCCCGCGGCGACCGGCAACTACTCCACCTGTGGGCCGACTCGCAGGACATCCCGCGCCAGGAGCTCTTAAGTGCCCATGGCTTCCACATGCAGGAAGCCACCGAGAGCCAGTGGCGGCGCGATCTGAACGGGCCCATCCCGCAGGTCCCGGTAGCGGAGGGCTACACCATCCGCGCCCTGGGCGACGAGCGCGAACTCCCCGCCCGTTCCTGGGCCTCCTGGCGCGGCTTCCACCCCGACGAACCAGAGGCAGACTACTCGGGCTGGGAGTGGTACTGCGACATCCAGCGCTGCCCGCTCTACCGCCGGGACCTGGACATGGTCGCCGCATTTGGCGATGAGATTGTTGCCTTTGCCACGCTGTGGTTCGACGATGTCACCCGCATGGTCGCCGTGGAACCGGTGGCAACTGTCCCCGAGCACCAGCGCAAGGGGCTGGCCCGGGCCGCCATCCGCGAGGGCCTGCGCCGGGCACAGCGCCTGGGCGCCGTGCGGGCTTACGTTGGCGGGTACGAACCGGGGCCGGACGCGCTGTATGCGTCGGTGCTCTCGCCCGAGTGCGACCGCTCGGTGTCCTGGGTCAAGGAATGGTAGGCGACGCTTTTCCGACCCCCTATCCATATGTGAATGCCGTCCTCGACCGGCTGCTGGTCGGGGTGCGCGCTGCCCTCGAAGCGCGCTTCGTCGGCCTGTACCTGCACGGCTCGCTGGCCTACGGAGATTTCACCCCCCAGACCAGCGATCTGGACTTCCTGGTCGTAACCGGCGGGCCTCTGCCCAACGAGGTCTTCTCCGCCCTGCAGGCGATGCACGCCCGCCTGCGCGCAGAAGGAACATCCTGGACACAAAAACTGGAAGGCGCGTACATCCCCCAAAAAGCCCTGCGCCGCCACGCCCCTGATCATCCCGCGGTCCCCTGGTTGGGCGTGGACGGGCACTTCGCCCGGGAATCGCTCGGGCCTGACTGGATCCTCCAGCGTTGGATCCTGCGCGAGAAAGGGATCGTCCTCGCCGGGCCGCCGCTCGATGCATTGATCGACCCGCTCAGCGGCGACGACCTGCGGGCGGCGGTGCGCGGCTCGCTGGGCGAGTGGTGGTCGCCGCCGTTTCCCTCCCCCGAGCGCTTCCAGAGCGACGCCTACCGGGCCTACGCGGTCCTGACCATGTGCCGCTCGCTGTACGTGCTGGAACATGGCCGGATCGCATCCAAACCCCAGGCGGCTACCTGGGCTGTGCAGACCCTCGGCTCGCCATGGGCCGGGCTGGCCGCCCAGGCAGTAGCCTGGGAGCCCGGCCGGACATTCGCTGGGCAGCAAGATACCTTCGCGTTCATTGAATTCACATTGAAAAGGACAGGACCATGAAACTCACCGGCCTCCTCACCCGCACCCCCCGCCCCGCACCCTGGGCTGAGGGCGAAAAAATTCCATGGAACGAGCCCGGCTTCAGCGCCCGCATGCTGGCCGAGCACCTCTCACAGGAGCACGACGCCGCCAGCCGGCGCTTCGCGGTCATTGACCGCCATGTGGACTGGATCCATGCCAGTGTGCTCGCGGGGCGCACCGCTCGGGTTCTCGACCTGGGCTGCGGCCCGGGCCTGTACACCAGCCGGCTGGCCCGCCGGGGCCACGACTGCACCGGGATCGACTTCTCCCCGGCTTCGATCGCCTATGCCCGGGACGCGGCCGCCAGGGAGGGCCTGGCCTGCCGCTACAGCGAAGGCGACCTGCGCAGCGTGGACTATGGTTCCGGGTATGGGCTGGCGATGTTCGTCTTCGGAGAATTCAATGTCTTCCAGACAGCAGATGCGCGCCGCATCCTGCGCAAGGCCCACGCCGCCCTTGTGGCTGGAGGTCTTCTGCTCCTCGAGCCGCATCGCTTCGCCGCCGTCCAGCGGATCGGGCAATCCCCGCCCGCCTGGTACAGTTCTCCGGGTGGGCTGTTCTGCGCGCGCCCCCACCTGTGTCTGACCGAGAATTTCTGGGATGAGGCGGCCTGCGCGGCTACCGAGCGATACTACATCGTCGACGCTGAAACCGGGGAGGTGACCTCCTACGCCTCCAGCATGCAGGCCTATCGCTCCGCAGGATATCGTTCCCTGCTGGAGACCTGCGGCTTCCAGGAAATCCGTTTCCACGCATCCCTGGAAGGCAAGGAGAACGAACACAGCGGCGACCTGATGGCCGTTGTCGCCAGGAAATGACCTGTGCCTCCTGCCGGAGGGCCAGGCAGACGCAGCCCCCGAGCGCCCAGAGACGATCACGGGTGCGCACTGCAGATCGGGGACACCTCCCCACAGGCGGAGAAAAACAGGACAAAAGACAAAACTTCCGTCCCCGATTCCGGCAAATTCACTTATAATGGCGCGGGTTTTCTTTGGGTTGGGGACTGATCGGTATTCGGGTTTCGCCTGCAAGCCTCTACTGGTGGGATCGACAGCAAGTTCCATGGGTAGAATGAACAACCATCCATCATCCTGATCGGGGAGGGGCTTATGTCCACCAACACCATGACTCGGCGTGTCGAGCGGATCGCGCGTGTCGTCCTGGCTTTCGTCCTATTGCTGGGGGTGATCGGTCCACTGCAGGTTCGCCAACCCTCCGAACATGCCGCCGTGCCTGGCATGCCGGACCCGGCGGGCGGGAACAGCATGCGCACCCTCGACCCGCAGTACTACACCCCTCCGGCGGTCCCCGAGCCGACCCGCAGCTCACCCGAGGCGGATCCGGTCGCGCTGGACCTGCCGCCACAGGAGGCCCTCTCCTTCGCGCTGACGCCCATCTCCGCCCTGGTGGGCACGGATGGCCGGATCGACCTGACCGTCAGCATTCACAATCATTCCGAAGAGACCCGGACCGGGCTGGTCTTCCGCGACCAGCTCGAGGCCGGGTTTGACTTCCTGCCCCAGGCAGGCGACCTGGTGCGCTACGACCCGGAGCGCGGGGAGGTGGTCTACGCCCTGGCGGACCTTGCAGCCGGGCAGGAGACCTCCTTCACGTACGCCCTGCGCCTCGCGGCATCCGGGATGGACGCAGGCCAGGTCTGGATCCATACCGCCGAACTCGTCGAGGCGGGGGGGGGATCCCGGCTGACTGCGGCGGCCTCCTTTGGCGTCGGGCTGGCCTTTGCCGGGGAAGAGTCGCACCTGGCCGCCGTCCAGCCGTCCGGCGGCTGGCACGACCTGGGGGACGTGTCGGTCTACCTTGAATCCGGCTCCGTGGGCCAGGATTCGCTCCTGCTGGCCTCCCCGGCGGTGATCGCAGGCGAGGACGCCCCCGCCCTGCAGGTCAGCCTTGACCTGGTCACGACCGGCCCGCTGGCGACCGATGACCGGGGCCAGCTGGTCGAGCAGGTCGTCACGGCCGGGCAGGTCGTCGCGGCCGGTTTCTCGCGCCCGGTCTTTCTGACCCTTGATTACGCCGCCTACGCCGACCTGGACCAGATCCCGGCCGGGATGGAACCCTACGTGGCGACCTACTACGAGGAATACGAGATCTGGGTCAAGGTCCCGCTGCAGCAGATCGACTACCAGGCCAATACCCTGACCGTGCGGGCCGAACACTTCTCGACCTGGGGGGCGGGACTGGGGAGCTCCCTGCCGCAGAACGGGGCCGGGGCGCTGCTCTTCAGCCAGCCCTACACCTCGCTCTTCAACGGTTCGGCGGTCTACAGTGTGCCGGTCTGGGCCCCGCCCGGGCGGGCCGGGTTGGCCCCCAGCGTGGGCCTGTCCTATTCGAGCGGCACTGTCGACGGGGTCCTGGGCGACGTCCAGGCGCCGTGGGTCGGCATGGGCTGGAATATGGACAGCATCGAGATCGTCCGGCGGATCACGACCGGCCCGAGCGGGTACGGGTACGAGAACAGCTTCGTCCTGACCCTCAACGGGGCGATGTACACCCTGATCCGGGATGCCAACAACCCGGCGCGCTACTACGTCCAGCGCAATGGATTCCTGTACGTCGAGCTGCACAACTACGCCCTGGGCAATGCCCTGGATGCCAACGACACCCCACCGCCCAACGCCACCGGCGAATGGTGGGAGGTGGTCACCTCGGACGGAACCCGCTACCGTCTGGGTTGGAACGAGGATTCCGAGCAAACGGCATTGATGTACGGCTATGCCTGCACGGTGAACGACGATTTGTGCTACACGCCCGATGGCCCGTATGCTTCATCGGGTTATGCCGGACTGGCCGAGGACATGGTTGCCCGCCGCTGGCGGGTGGACCGGATCACCGACACCCACGGCAACTACATCGAATATGTCTATTCCGAAGAACAGCCGGAATCCGCATCGCTGGTCCCGGCTTTCGACCGCGAGTCATACCTGGATACGATCTCTTATACCGGATACGACACGACCGGCACGGGAGATGACCTCGAGCCGGGATATCAGATCCGCTTCGTCACCGCCGACCGTGGTACGGTCGGGGATGTGCCAACAACTTTTCAGGTTTACGATTTTATCGACGCCCGGCTGCTTGACAAGATCGAGATCTGCTACGGGCCGTGCGGGGTGAGCGGCTCGATCACCATCCGGACCTACGATCTGGGCTACAGCCTGACGGCCGCGCCCAACGCCAACGGGACCCTGTTGCTCGAGAGCATCGCCATCAGCGGGGGAGGCTTCAGTGAGGGGGAGATCGAGATCCCGACCACCGAATCGGCCGTGGTACGCTTTACCTACGAAAACAAGTCCAATCGAGCGGTCTCGGGGAGCAATGATCCCTTCGTTTATCCGCGCCTGGTGGGGATCGACAACGGCTATGGGGGAGCCCTGAGCTACACCTATGAAACCGACGGACGCGGGGCCGATTCCTGGTACAACTACCGTGTCAGCCGGGTGGAGGTCGACAGCGGCCTGGAAACGGCCGTTGTCCAGACCTACACCTACGCAACACCGGTCTACGTCGGGATCGGGACCAATCCCGGTCTGGGCGAACTGACCGGCTACACCACCGTCAGCGAGAACCGCCTCGACTTCCACAACAACGACGCCGTGCTCTCGAGCACCCGCCACACCTTCGGGGTCGCGGACCTGGATGTGGGGCGTGAACTGGTCACGGAAGTACTGCTGGAGGGGGTTGTGCAGAGCAAGACGGTCAACGCCTACGTGACCGACAACAGCGCGGCGCCTTTCGTCGGCTGGAATTACCGCTACCTGAGCCAGACGGAGACCTACATCCTGCAGGATGGTGCCCTGGTCCTGACAACCCGGGTGGTGCGCCGCAACGACCCGACGACCGGCAACCTGGTCGTCCAGCACGATTATCTCGGTGCGACCCTCTATCGCAGCACCTACTACGAGTACATCCTGAACCCGGAGGTCCACATCTTCGACCGGGTGTCACGGGTTGTGCGGGTCGGCCCCGACAACCGGCTCTACGCCGACATCCGCACCCACTACGACGGCGGGATCAACGCGCCCCCGACCCGCGGCGACGCCACCCTGATCCAGGTCCTGACCGGGGAGACGACCACCCAGACGGTCGATTCGGCCACGGTCTACGATGCTTACGGAAACCCGACCACCAGCCGGGCCTACGAAAGCTTCGGCACGGTCAATACCGACCCGACGGGCGCGTACCGCGAGAATCTCGTCGCCTACGATAATTCCTCGCTGCATACCTACCCGGTCGAGAGTCAGAATGCGCTCGGCGACATCGCGTACACCGCCTACCTGTACAGCCTGGGCGTGCCCTATGAGGTCACCGACCCGAACGGCTGGGTCACCACGACCGCCTACGACGGGCTGGGACGGGTCCTGTCGGTCACCCCGCCCGGGGTGGGACAGGCCGGGATCGTCTACGACTACCCCGAGCCAGACGGCGAAGGCCAGGTCGCCGCGCCGTACTTCATCGAGATGCAGATCCTGGATACCAGCGCCAGCACATATCGCTCGGTGTGGGGCATCTACGACGGCCTGGGGCGGATCCTCCAGAACCAGGTCTGGGACGCCGATCAAGATCAGCTGCTGGTCACCGAAACCGAGTTCAACGCTCTGGGCCAGGTCGCCCGCCAGAGCCTGCCGCACTATGAGTCCGGCAGCGGAGGCGCTTACATTGACCCGGTGACCTGGGCGGGCCTGGCCTGCACCCTCTACACCTACGACGGCCTGGGGCGGGCCATTCAGGTCACCGCGCCAGGCGGGATCAGTTCGCAGACCAGCTACAACGGCCTGGTGACCACTGTCACCGACCCGAACGGCAACCTGACCGTCCAGACAGCGGACGGCTTCGGGCGCATGGTCGTGATCCAGGAATACCAGGCGACGAGCCCCTATGCTGCCACGCGCTACTTTTACGATCCGGCCGACCGCCTGGTGCGGGTGCTCGACGCGGCCGAGAACGAGACCCTGCTGTCATACAACTGGCTTGGCCAGAAGCTGAGCATGGACGATCCCGATATGGGGGGCTGGCTTCCCGAGCAACCCGATAAGGCTGGCTGGCTATATGAATATGATGCCACGGGCGCCCTGGTCGGACAGACCGACGCCAACGGCCAGGATCTGAGTTTTGTTTACGATGACCTGGGCCGCCTGGTCCAGAAGAACGACGCGGATACCCAGCAGGTCCTGGCGAGCTACACGTACGGAACAACGACCGGCACGATCGGCATGCGCACTGCGATGAGCGACCAGAGCGGATCGACCGCCTGGACCTACAGCGACTACGGCCGCACGGTGACCACCTCCCAGACGATCAATGCCCTCACCCGCTCGACGACCACCACCACTGACTGGCTCGGGCGAGTCCTGACCGTCACCGACCCGGACGAGAACGTGCTGACCTACACCTACGACGCCCTCGGCCGCCCCGACAGCTTCGCCAGCGATGCCTTCAGCGGATTGACGCTGGTCGACCTGACCTACAACGCTCTCGGCCAGATCACCCAGACCGACCTGGGGAACAGCGTCATCGTGATTGCCAACACCTACGACGAATCGCTGCGCCTGGAGACCCGCACGGCGACCAACAGCAGCAGTACGACCCTGATCGACTACGAGTACACCTATGACGACAACGGCAACATCATCCAGTTAATCGACAATGTCCTGGGTGAGACCCACACTTACGAGTACGACGGCCTCGACCGGCTGGTCTACGCCCTGGGGGAGGAATCCACCTCGACGGTCTACGAGCAGGCCTTCGACTACGACCAGGTTGGCAACATCCTGGCGGTGACGAACGGGCCGGTGAGCCTGGTGCCGTACCTCAATGGGTCGCTGAGCAAGCCTGCGGAGCTGCAAGACACCCGGCCGATCGCTTGGCAGTCCCCGGCGTTGCAGGAGCCGCCCACCGAGACTCCGACCCCCACAGAAACGCCCACGTCTGTGGGGACCAACACGCCGTTCCCGACGGCCACGGCCACGCCCACGGCCACGCCCGTTACCCCTCTGACTGCAGGTACTTACGATGACAGCAATACGGCAATCCTCTATACCGGCACCTGGACGGCTTATTCCGGTCCAGGTCCTTACGGTGACACCGTGCACTATTCATCCGAGACGGACAGTGAAGCAGAATTCTCCATTAACGGTGATGCTTTCACTTTGACTTACACCGCCAACACCAATCGCGGCACAGCAGAGATTTATATCGATGGTGGGCTTTATTACACGCTTAATGAATACAGCACCACTCTTGATTGGCAACAGACCTGGACCAGTGGTTACCTTGGAGGTGGCCCGCACACAATTCGCGTCGTCCATAAGACAGGCAGTTTCGCCGATATCGATGCCATTACGGTTTACGATCTGACTCCATTTTCTGGTCTGCTGGCTTGGTGGTCGCTCGACGAGACCAGCGGCGTGCGCGACGACTTGCACGGCAGCCGGGACTTGGCCGACTACAACACGGTTACTTCTGCCACCGGCAGGCAGTCCAACGCCGCCGACATGGAGCGCAATAACGCGGAATACCTGTACAGCGGTGCCCCCTTCGGGAGCGCCACGGACGGCGACTTCAGCGTCTCGTTCTGGATGAGGCCTGAATCGCTTGGCGGCGACCTCTATGGCGCCGGGATCATCACCTCTTACCGCAGCGCGGCCGGGAACATCGGCGACTGGCAGGTGGCCCTGACATCCACCGGCGCGATCCGCCTCTACCGTGAAATATCGTATACCTACTTGAGCAGTAGCAACATCATCGCGACCGGCAACTGGTATTACGTGACAGTTGTTTACCAGAGTTCGGATTCCACTGCCCGACTGTACATCAATGGCGTCCAGCAGACCTTCACCCGCGCCTCCGCTGATCTGTACTGGATTGCCGGGTTGAATGTCGGACGCAATTACAACACCGGCTCAGCCTACTATTATGACGGCCTCTTGGATGAGATCGCGGTCTTCAACCGTCAACTCACCACCCTGGAAATTGCCTGGTTGTACAATGGCGGTGATGGGCGCGCGTACTTCGAGATCAATCCTTCCGCGCCGACGCCCACCCCGACGAGCACCGCGACACCAACCCTCACGGCAACCGCCACCGCGCTTCCGGACAGCCACCTGATGGCCCTTTGGAGTTTCGATTACGTCAGCGGCTCGAGCGTTCCCGACAGCTCCGGCCGGAATCACACCGGGACCCTCTCGGGGGCCACCCCGGCCTCAGGCGGGCAATCCGGCTCGGCGGTCCACTTCGATGGAACGGATGATTATATGACCGTTCCCTATCACGCCGACTTCCCGGCTTCTGGCAGTTTCACCATCTCCACCTGGGTTTCCCCCGAAGGAGTTGCCAGCGGGCGAAACAACCTCTTCTTCTACCAGGCCAGCGGCTATTCCCTGGGGTTGAACGCCAACGGCTACCTCCAGT